>CALLWB010000031.1 GCA_938016265.1 uncultured Saprospiraceae bacterium | reverse complement strand
GCAATAATATGCAACATCAACTGTTCAATTTTTTCTTGTTGTCGTTTGGCGATTTCTCCCAACTTCACTTCACCATTCATAGTTTCTTCTGACTCAAAACCTAGTAGATGCCCGTTTTCAGCGATGTGATCTTTTTCTTCTTCTAGAGTCGGCAATACATAATCTTCCTTAAAAACATAATCTGCCCAACCTGTTTCTACTTTGATTTCTTTTGCTCGGATGATCCCGTTTACAGAAAGTTTGTGACCAGCCGTGTTGGTAGTCCCGATACCTACATTTCCATCTACTCTAATGATCATTTTCATAGAATTGTTGATGTAAAAACCAGTATAAACATCTTTTCTTGCCATGTAGGACCAATTTCCATCTCCATCTAACAATCCGAAGTATTGACCGTTGCCAGAACCATATAGCCTTCCATAGATTGCTCCTTCCTTATCTTGCATGATTAGTTGTGTAGCGGTGCTACTTCCTCCTCGTAAGTAAAACGCAGAAGCACCGTTGCCATATAAGTACTGATTGTCACCCAAATGATAGGTTCTGGTCATGCTTTTAATAGCCGCTTTTGTTTGAAAATTGCCATAGGTGTCAAGTCCTGCAATTGGGACTTTATTGTATACACCCCAGGTCCATCCTCTACCTGCAGTATTTGACATGTTGGATTTGATACTGTATCCGGTGACTGGTCCATAATGATAATTTGCCCCATTCCCCATATGGATTTTATAGTTGTTACTATTCCAGAACTTTAGTCCATTTCCGGTGCCTGGAGTAACACTATAAAATGGTGTTTGGGAATAGGCAGTTCCAATAAATAAAAATGATAAAATCGATAGAAGGGTAATTCGTAAGTAGTTCGTTTTCATAATGTTTAGTTTTTTGTTCTTAATAAATTTGTTGATTTTGCAATTAGGAGTTTACCGCCAGGCATTTCAGGTGAATGCATAGCAGTGTATTCAGAATTCTGCTTAGCAGAAAACTGTTGATTATTAATATGTTTTTTTTGATTTGCTACTGATAGCTCTCAGAGAGTACCAGGAAAAGTAATAATTGAATTCAGTTGGTCTCAATACCTAAATAAGAAATGCGCAAGGAATTTTAAGCGATGTCGTAGATAACAAAATTCAAGTCGAAATTTTTCATAACTCTAATTTTGAGGGTTCATTTAAGTAACTGCTCTTTACACTAGAGTCGGTAGAAATCGGGTTTGGTTATCATAGATTTCAAAAATACTTTTTATCTATAGATTGGGTAGTTGTTTTGTAAACACAAAATGCTTCCCAACTTGAAGAGTTAGGAAGCATTTTAGCTTTTTGGATTGTCTAATAGGACATTTGGAATGTTAAGTCCTTCGTCTTGAATTTGTTATTTTTCAATGGCTGCTTTTAGCAAATTCAACCCTTTTTTATTCATTGCCCCCATTTCCTTTTTTGCACCAAATACCCACATGAAAAACGCATCCACCAAACCGGACTCTAACTTAAAATCTTGAGTTACGGTTGTTTTATTGGCTGACGTTGAGAACGAGTAATCGAACGTTGGATGTGCTTTAAAAGGTTTTTGAATATTGCATTTCATGTTAATGACATGAGGGGCATTGACTTTAACTATTTCTTGATAACCAAGGTCTTTACCTCCATTCCCTTCCCAGTGATATTGAGCTCCTGGTTGTCCGTCTGTCCCTTTTACTTCATATTTTTGATTAGGGTCAGCAGCTAAGAAGGGCGACCATTTTGGGAAATTGTCTAAGTATCGAACCATGTCAAAGACTTCTTCTTGACTGCTGTTTATCGTTACACTTTTTTGAATATGGATGGTGGTTAGTTGGTTAGCTTTGTAAAAGGCAAACCCGAAAAATGCTACTAAAGCAATCACTATTATTGGTAAAATCATTTTTTTGTTCATTTTTTAAGAATTGATAATAAGGTTATAAATTTGGTGCAATTACATAGGAATAATGTCTCTGATTTCAACAGATCCACCCATGGAAAGAATAGGACACTCTTTCGCCATTTCTACCGCCTCATCAGCCGTTTTTGCGCGAACAATCATATTCCCTCCTACCGTTTTCCCGTCAGCAATATAAACCCCCTCGGCAACAGACAAATCTGCACTAATCAGTTTACCGGAAAAGCCTAATTGATTGGTGCTTACCAATTTTTCTTTAATGGCAAGGTTGCCAATAAATTTTCCCCATTGTTGGTGTTGTTTTTCTTGCTCCTCCTTGGTTGGTTGATATTCATTAGATGGTTCAAATCTGAATATCATCATGTAATTTTTTAGATCCTTCATTTTGTGAAATTTTAATTGATTAATTAATACAACACAAAGCTAGGACAAGACGAAATGAGATGTCTTGTCATATGACAAGAAAAGAAGAAAAGCGTATTTTTTTTGCTGAATAGTGCGAATTAAGCTTTACTCATCAGCTTTCGATAAATAGAAATATGCAAAAACAGAATGGTCGCCGGCGCAAAAGCGGGGATGAAACAAAATGGAAAAACACCGAGCGCGTCAACACCGAGCGCACCTGTTTCGATAGAAATTTTGGTTAGAATAAAAGCAGTAACAGAAGTGGCAATAATGTCGAGAAACCCAAACGTATTCCATGCAAAGGTTAGTTTTTTTGCATAGGGTTTACCTTCTTGTAGGCTTTTGGCAACAAAAATACTGGTCAACGCAGTAGTAATATCTCCAATTCCGGCTATCAGTGCAATTGAGGAAGGAAGGACTTGATAAAAACCTAAAATCAAAAAAAACGAACCAATTAATCTGAATAGATGAATCCGTACTAAATCTGACAGGCTTAAATTGTTTAATATCGCTTTGAAGGCCTTCAAGTTAAAAACGATCACTAATAAAAACACCAATAATGGCACCATCGTAAACCGCAAAATTTTTGGGGGCAAGGTTACTTCTGCAAACAACCCTTTGAAGCAAGCCACACTTACATATGTTAGGTAGAGGCCATAAAATAGTAGGACGGCCAGGTAGTTTTTTTTGGCGTTTTCACCATGCTCACTACCTTTCCTTGCTAAATTGGCAATCAAAAAAATCGGAATCGGAATAACAATTAGAAATAAAATGGAAACCCAATATGGCACTAAGTCCGTGAAGTAAGACATGGTTAATTATTTGGAATTTTTTAAAATATCTTTTCTAATCCTACTCAATGAAGTATCCGTAACTCCAAGATAAGTGGCTATGTGCTTTAGTGGGACATTGTGTATGACTTCAGATTGGTGCTCCAGTAAATTTAGATACCGTTCTTTAGCCTGATCTGTAATCATAGAAACAGTATGGTTTTTCAATTCAAAATAATTGTTCACCAAACGTGTTCTTCCTACCTCCCTAAAAGCTTCAATATTAAACAAGTTCATAAAATTGTCGAAATAAATTTTCCAGGCAACACATGCCGTAGTCGCCTGAATACTTTCTTTGCATGGCGTTTTTAAGAAATAAGAATGCCAGTCAATTATGATATCCTGTTTTGTGAAAAACTTTGTTGTAATATCATTGCCCTCCACATCAATAGCATACGATCGGGCAAAACCAGATTCTAAAAAGAAATAGTAATTAGCAATTTTGTCTTCTCTAATCAAATATTCATTCTTACTAAATTCCACCTTTTTAAATTGGGCTAAAATTAGGTCCAATTCTTCTTTGGTAAAGTTTTCAGGTTTAAAGATTTCTTTTAAAAATGGAGCATTATCCATAAGGTTGAATTTTCTCTTCTATTGCTGATTGATAGGCAATCATACAGGCCGCTTATCTAGTTACTACCCGCAAGATAAAAAATATATTCTTTTATAGAAAAGCCATGGCCAGGTAGACTTCTAAAAGGCAAAGTTAAGGATTGAATGTTTTTCCTTGTAGGAGAAATCATCCATTCAAAATAGACAAGACCTGACTTTGCAATGATGGGACCACCTCTTCCTTAAACCATTCGTTTTTTGCTTGCCAGATATTATTCCTTGGTGAAGGATGTGGCAATACAAAGTACGTTGGTAGATATTCGGTGTAATTTTTTACAGTTTCGGTTAGCGTTCTCTTGCGATTGGTCAAGTAGTAGTTTTGTGCATAACTACCAATAAGCAGCGTGAGCTTGACGTCAGACATCCGATCCAATAAGGAGGGATGCCAGTGAGGAGCACATTCCTTCCTTGGTGGCAGATCACCAGATTTTCCTTTTCCCGGATAACAAAATCCCATCGGGATAATGGCAATCTGCTCCGTGTCATAAAAGGTTCTTTTGTCAATGTCCATCCAACTTCTCAGGTTCTCCCCACTCTTGTCGTCCCACGGTATTCCGGTTTTGTGGACGACCGTCCCTGGTGCTTGTCCAATGATAACAATCTTACTGTTAGGGTGTGCCGTACATACTGGACGTGGACCAAGAGGCAGGTGCTCTGCACACAATTGACACGCACGGATTTCTTTAAGAAGCTGATTCATTGATCTCTGTTTAAGTGGCAATGATATTACGCGGGTAATGTTAACAAAATAATCGCGTTTCCCAAAAGATAGTTCGTCTATTGCAAAACAGAAAGTTGACAATTTATGCTGTCATGGTAAGGTGTTCGTTTTTAATCAATTTACTCAATTCCATAAGCTGTTTTTCGAGTGGGAAATTCGCTTTTCGTAATTGGTGAATGTCCTTTTGTTGCTCCTGAATTGCTTTAAAACTAGAAAAAAATGTTTTATATGGAATACCTAAAATTGCCAGTCTAAAAGCCTGGAAACCTAAAGGAGCGGATTGAAAACTGCTGGTTTATCACTTGTCGTGAACCACTCGGGTAGCAGATGCTAAGTCATGCCATCCTGAGGTTAAAAACAGAAACGACACATTGTTAAAAGGAATAAGTCGGGCCAGGTTTCTACCTACTATTTTTATAAAGGAAGGACGGTCACCATTTTTATTAACTACATGAGTTCGGGTGACAAATTTGCCGGGCGTCTTCTGAAACAACACTTCAAAAATAGTATGGAACAAAACATAAAACCCTAATAAAAAGAACCCAAAGAAGGGCGTTCCTTCAAGTGTCGAAGGATTGGGAAATATCATTCCATACAAAAAGATGATCCCCATAAATGCAATACCATCAATAGTATAATTGGCTAGTCTTGTAAATTTGTCTGCTACTGTATAGTTGGTTGCTGTACCGTCGATAATCTCTTCAATGCTCATGGTGGTGGAGTTTTATAATTGTATAAAATGTATGCTCCAAATTGGACAATCTTTTTTGATCGGTCAATATTTATCGACGAACCCAAGGAGATTCTAGATTTTTTGAAGGGTAGTACGGAGGTAGAAATATCAAACCTCAACGTTCAAGAAGGATTAGAACGTTATTTTAATTAAAATTAATAGGGGGAGCTCTAAATCCTAGTCATAAGGTGTCTCATAAATCAAACGAATGCATTGAATTTTAAGAGCACCAGATCCCTAGGTGCCAGCCACTGGGCGCACATCTACATAATAGTCGTATCCATCTTTATTTTTTTAAAATTTGTAAGTTTTACTTTTAATAGGATAGTACGCTACAATAGAGGTGTTTATTAACTTCTGTAAAACACTTGCCATTCTATCAAAGACAAGATTAATTACCAGAAAGTAACTCCTTCCAAAGGGACTATAATTGCAGAGGATTACGTCAAAATATAATTAGAAAAGTATTCATCATAAAGCTTTTTTTTGGTAACTTAGCTTGCTGTAAATCAACAGGTAGTGTTTCCGTTCTGTCTGTTTTTACAAAGGTTGTCAAGTTTGGAACCCTTGCAATTGTTAACGTTATTCTCAAAAAATAAGCAATGATTAACTACATCTCCCGGATCTGCTCGTGGTCCATCGTCTTCTTATTCCTTTTTTCTTGCCAAAATAGTTTTGCAGGGACAGTAAGTGGAGAACTAAAAAAGTGGCACAAGGTCACCGTCTCTTTTGATGGACCCAATACCTCTGAAACTGCCAACCCCAATCCATTTACAGACTTCAAACTTCAAGTGACGTTCACAAACGGGACCACCACCTACAATGTTCCTGGATATTATGCTGCTGATGGGAATGCCGCCAATTCCAGTTCTACAGCAGGCAATAAATGGCTGGTCCATTTCGCACCAGATAAAACAGGTGTCTGGTCCTATACCGCTTCTTTCAGACAAGGAACAGACGTCGCATTAAACACTAGCGCTACGGCAGGGACACCCGCTGGTTTTATGGATGGAGAAACGGGGACTTTCAACATCGCAGCTACAGACAAAACGGGCAGGGACCATCGGGGAAAAGGACGACTGAAATACGTTGGAGAGCATTACCTACAATATCAAGAAACAGGAGACTACTTTGTGAAGATGGGGGCAGATGCCCCAGAAAATATGTTTGCCTACAATGATTTTGACGACGTCCCAAACAGAGGTAACCGAAGAAAAACTTGGTCACCACACGCTGGAGATTATAACGCAGCAGACGCTGCTGCCTATACCTGGAAAAGTGGGCAGGGAACTGAAATCCTCGGAGCTATCAAATATCTTTCTGACAAAGGAATGAATGTATTCTCTTTTCTCACACTTAGCTTACATGGAGATGATGAAAATGTATTCCCTCACTTGCTCAAAGTAAATGAAGGGACCTACAATGGATACAATGACGCTCAACAATGGGCCAATGGAGTACACCACGATAGATTCGATATCTCCCGACTTGCGCAATGGGAAAAAGTGATGGAGTATGCCGACAAGAAAGGAATGTACATGCACTACAAAACATTGGAGACGGAAAATGACAATATCATGGACGCCAATACTTTTGGAAGAGAACGTAGGGTATACTACCGCGAATTGATCGCCAGATTCGGCCACCACCTTGCGCTAAACTGGAATCTTAGTGAAGAAATCACGCTTTCTGCCGGGGTCATTACAAGTACTTCGAATTATATTAAAGCAGTAGATCCATATGACCATATTGTCGTCTATCACACTTACCCAGGACAAAAAAACAAATACAATGACCATCTTGGACCAAACTTTAATGTAGATGGAGCCTCCCTCCAAACCTCCAATGGAGACTACAACGAAGTAAGAGCGAACGTGACAGAATGGGTAGATAAGTCAAGAAATGCAGGTAAAAAATGGGTAGTTGCCCTGGATGAACCTGGTACCGCTGGGATTGGAGTGAATTCTGACCCAAGTGATCGTAAAAAAGTAAGAAGTAAAGTAGTTTGGAATACCTTGATGGCTGGTGGTGCTGGTGCAGAGTTTTATTATGGATACCAATCAGGTAGTTGCACCGATTTGACGTGCCAAGACCATAGAACCAGAGATCAAAAATACACAGACGCTGCTTTCGCACTCCACTTTTTTGATACCTACATTCCCTTCCATGAGATGATTGAGAATGATGCACGAACAACTGTTGGGACAGACTATGTTTTTGAAAAAGATGGGGAAGTGTATGCTGTTTATCTACCAGATGGAGGATCTACAAACATCAACTTACCTGCTGGAAATTGGGTCGTACAATGGTATAATCCAAGAGACGGAGTAATGCAGACAAACACAACGGAGGTTAATGGATCTATTTCTGCTCCTGATGGGAATGATTGGGCAGCATTAATTACCAACTGCAATGGCTTTGAAGAAGTAAACGGAATGGTGGTCATCGAAACGGAATCGCTCGATATCAGTGGGACAGATTGGCAGGTAGAAACTGCAGCTACAGGATATACCGGTGGCGGTTATATCGAATGGAAAGGGGCCAACTCCTTCGGCACACCTGGGAATGGATTGGTAGAGACTTCTATTACTATTAATACACCAGGAACCTACAAAGTACAATGGAGAAGTCGAGTAGGCTTTGGTACCGATCCGACGGAACACAATGATACCTGGTTGAAATTTCCAGATGCAGACGAGTATTTCGCAGAAAAAACTGGAAGTATTGTTTACCCTATAGGTTCTGGACAAACACCAAACCCTAATGGAGCAGGCGCTGCAGGATGGTTTAAGGTTTATTCCTCTGGAGCCCTCAATTGGACTTGGAGCACATTTACCAGCGACAATGATGGGCATATCATATTTGCTAGGTTTGATTCTCCTGGGGTCTATACACTCCAGATTTCTGGCCGATCCCAATTTCATCAGATAGACCGTATTGTAATGTCTTTGCCAAGTGCCCCCAATCCGACAGCACTTACCAATGCACAAACTGCTTGTAATGGAAGCTGTGTCGTAGGAGCATCTTGTGATGATAATGATGCTTGTACAGCGAATGACGTCTTTGATACTAATTGCAATTGTAATGGTACTTTCCAGGATGCAGACAACGATACCGTTTGTGATAACGATGATGTTTGTCCAAATTTTGACGATACTTTAATTGGAACTCCTTGCGACGACAACAATCCAGCTACCAATATAGATGTCTACACCGCCAATTGTATATGTGAAGGATCCGTCGGAACCACAACTATTTGCCTAGAACCTATACAAGATGCCTACTTGCAAGGAGCTGGTGGTACCCGAATTAATAACGAGGAGTTAAGGGTAGAACTAGCCAATAGGTTTTCTTACCTGAAATATGATTTAAGTAATATTGCAGGCACTATAATAAGTGCAGAATTGAATATGACCGTAGGCACAGACGCAGGATCTGGAAGAATAATGATAGAAAAAGGAAGCACTAACAATTGGACAGAAACGAATCTTAGTAATACCAATAAGCCCGCACCTGCTGGACTTCTAGGAGAGTTGACTCAATCTTATGCCGTAAACGGCAGCTATACCTGGCCATTAAATGGCGTAACACTTGGCGGAGAATTCTCTATTATCGCTACGCATACTTCGGGGAATGATGTCTCCTTCAAGTCTAAGGAAAATCCAGATGTGCCGGGACGACCAATGCTTTGCCTTACCGTTCAGGCACCTCAACCAGTCAATCAAACGGTAGAATGTGATGTCCAATTTTTGTTGGAAGGAACCTACGATGGACAAAGCGGAATGACCACCAATTTGCAAAGTTTAAACTTGCTTCCTTCAGGTCAACCTTACACTACTGCGCCTTGGAACTATAATGGAACGGAAGGTGCTGGATGGACACCTGCAGACTATCCGACGGGTTCTGTAGATTGGGTGCTTATTAGTATGCGAACATCTCCATTGGCGGCTGATGAAGTGGGACAAGGAGCTGTTGTTTTACTGAATGATGGTACAACTTATGAAAATGTTACTGCAGATATAGATTTTGCTATTACGGAGCTTTACCTTGTTGTAGAACATCGAAATCACCTTCCAGTAATGACCCCAAATCCAATTCCGATCGTCAATGGGATGGTGACCTATAATTTTAAATCTGCTGACAGTTATTCTAGTGGTCCGGGATTGGGGCAGAAATTCATAGGCACTAATTGGGTAATGTACGCTGCAAATGCAGATCAATCTCTGGACACAGGCTACGAAATTACAGGGGCAGACAACATTCTTTGGCAAGCTTCGAACGGACTTCCAGGCGTTTACCAAGGGGCAGACTTTAATCTGGATGGAGATGTTACCGGAGCGGACAAAGTCATGTGGTCTTATAACAATGGCGTTTTTTCCAGCATCCCTAAGTAATTATAAGTTATTGAGTGTATCAAATTATCAGGAAAACGTCCCTCGTGGGTCGTAGGTAATTGATAACTTAATACACTCAATAACCTACAACCAATTCCAAATATTATTAAAACAAAAATTAAACGTAAAGCTTTTTTTTGGTAACTTAGCTTACTGTAAATCAATAGGTAATGTTTCTTATTGTCTATTTTGCAAAGCTGCTAGAATGAAACCCTAGCAAATGTTTAACCTCCTATTAATTAAACACAATGATTAACTGTATCTCCAGAGGCCTCTCATGGTCTCTCCTCCTCCTTTTCTTTTTTTCTTCTCAAATTAGCTATGCTGGAACGGTAAGCGGAGAACTAAGAAAGTGGCATAAAGTAACCATCTCTTTTGATGGGCCAAACACCTCCGAAACGGCAACCCCCAACCCATTTACCAACTACAAACTTCAGGTGACCTTTACCAACGGCAATACCACCTACAATGTGCCTGGATACTACGCCGCCGATGGCAATACTGCAAACTCCAGCGCAACAAGCGGCAATAAATGGCTCGTCCATTTTGCACCTGACCAAACAGGAACCTGGACGTACACCGCCTCCTTCCGACAAGGGACAGATGTCGCACTAAATACAAGCCCAACAGCGGGATCCTCTGCTGGTTTTATGGATGGCGAGACGGGGACATTCAATATCGCTGCGACAAACAAAACAGGCAGAGATCACCGAGGCAAAGGAAGGCTAAAATACGTAGGACAACACTACCTGCAACATCAAGAAACTGGAGATTATTTTGTCAAAATGGGCGCCGATGCTCCTGAAAACACCTTCGCCTACAATGATTTTGACGCGGTGCCTAATAGAGGCAACAGAAGAAAAACATGGTCTCCTCATGCAGGTGATTATAACGCAGGAGATGCAGCAGCCTATACTTGGCAAAATGGAAAAGGAACAGAACTCCTTGGAGTCATCAAATACCTTTCAGACAAAGGAATGAATGTTTTCTCCTTTTTAACGTTTAGTCTGCATGGAGATGACGAAAACGTTTTTCCTCACTTGCTCAAAGTAGGTGAAGGAACTTATAACACTTACAATGATGCCCAACAATGGAACAATGGGGTACACCATGATCGATTCGATGTTTCCAGACTCGCCCAATGGGAAAAAATAATGGAATATGGGGATAAAAAAGGCATGTACATGCACTTCAAAACCTTAGAACAAGAAAACGATAATATTATGGATGGCAATGGCTTCGGTAGAGAACGAAGAATCTATTACCGAGAATTAATTGCCCGATTTGGTCATCACCTTGCCTTAAACTGGAACCTTAGTGAAGAATGTTCCTTGACAACGGGAGTGATTGAGGCTACTGCTAGTTATATCAAAGCGGTGGATCCTTATGATCATATCATTGTATTTCATACCTTCCCTGGAAACACAGCGCTTGGCTGGCCAAAATATAACGCTCATCTAGGCCCTTCCAGTGGTGTCGATGGGGCGTCTATTCAAGGGGGAGATGATAGTTTTAATGACATCAGACCCGCATTGACCGAGTGGATAGATAAATCAAGGAACGCCAACAAAAAATGGGTCGTAGCTATTGATGAACAGGGAACTGGACAGGTCGGGATAAAAACAGACCCTACAGATCGATTCAAAGTACGACAAAAAGTGATTTGGAATAGCTTAATGGCTGGTGCCGCTGGGGCGGAATTTTATTATGGATCTCAAACGGGTTGTACCGATATGAACTGTCAGAACCACCGGACAAGAGATCAAAAATATTCTGACGCAAATTTTGCCTTGAAGTTTTTCCAAGACTATCTTCCCTTCCATCAAATGTTGGAGAATGACGGAAGAACCAGTGATGGAGCAGATTATGTATTTGAAAAAAATAACGAAATCTACGCTGTTTACAGACCTAATGGTGGATCAACAGGTATCAACTTACCAGCCGGGGATTGGGCCGTCCAATGGTACAACCCTAGAAATGGTGTGATGCAAACCACAACCACTACAATTACAAATACGCTTACTGCCCCAGATAATAATGACTGGGTAGCATTGATCACCAATTGTACTGGGTTTGAAGAAACCAATGGATTGATTGTCATAGAAATGGAAAACCTTGATATTAGCGGGACAGACTGGTCAGTTGAAACAGCTACTCCTGGATATACGGGAACTGGATATTTAGAATGGAAAGGAACAAACTACTTCGGCACACCAGGTAATGGTTTAATTGAAGTTCCACTTACTATTAACACCCCCGGTACTTATAGATTTCAATGGCGTAACCGGGTTGGTTTTGGTACAGTGAGTTCAGAACACAATGACTCTTGGCTTAAGTTTCCTGATGCAGATGACTTTTTCGGTGAGAAACCAGGAAGTATCGTTTATCCTAAGGGATCAGGTAAATTTCCTGTGCCACTAGGAGCCGGAGCTCTTGGTTGGTTCAAGACATGGGCTGCTGGAGCACTAAACTGGTCATGGAGCACTATTACTAGCGATGGTGACGGACACAATATATTCGTTACCTTCAATAGCCCAGGCGTTTATACCATGCAAATCTCTGGACGCTCCCAATATCACCAGATTGATAGACTTGTGATGTATTTGCCAGGTGTTGCCAACCCTACAAATCTAAGTAACGCGCAAACAGATTGTACACCTGGTGGAGGAGGCGGTTGTACGGTAGGTGCTGTTTGTGATGATAATGATCCCGATACGTATTTTGATAAATTTGATGGAAACTGTACTTGTGCGGGAATGCCTGCTCAACCAATTCCAGGCCGTATAGAAGCAGAAAGTTATTTTGAGGCAGGTGGAGGCATACAAGATTATCCAACCACGGATGGTTCAGGATCAAAAATCGGACTTATTGATAATGGCGATTCTACCAGATATCTCGTTGATGTTTTACAACCAGGTGACTATACGATAAGATTAAGAGGGGCGTCGAATACAGGAATCGGTGATGTCGATGTTCTTTTGAATGGATTTCCAATTGCAAATTTTCAGGTTCCAATTACAGGAGGATGGGATGTTTTTCAAACGTTTGTGTTGGACACTACCTTAGTAACTCCAGGCGTGCAAGTCATGTCTCTTCGATTTAATTCAGCTACCGCTGGTGCTATCATGGATGTCAACTGGATAGAGTTTGAGCGCATTTGTTTACAAGCGGGTACTGCTTGCGATGATGCAGATGCTTGTACAATAAATGACGTGTTTGATGCCAATTGTAATTGCAGTGGTACTTTCGAAGATGTTGATAACGATACCGTTTGTGATGAGGAAGATGTTTGTCCAAATTTTGATGATCGCTTGATTGGAACACCTTGTGATGATAATAATCCTGCAACCACGGTTGATGTGTATACCTCAAATTGCACTTGTGAAGGAACAGTAGGGCCAACAACAATTTGTCTGGAACCTATACATGATGCCTACTTACAAGGAGCAACCAGATTT
Organism: uncultured Saprospiraceae bacterium; assembly: GCA_938016265.1. Classification (GTDB taxonomy): domain Bacteria; phylum Bacteroidota; class Bacteroidia; order Chitinophagales; family Saprospiraceae; genus JAHDHB01. Next base: position 28,198 of record CALLWB010000031.1, on the reverse strand, counting down.
AACACCACAGAATTGAGAGTAGAGGCAGGTAACAGAGTTGCTTACCTTATGTATGATTTAAGCAACATCACTGGCACGGTAGTGAGTGCTGAATTTGAAATGACAGTTGGAACGGACGCTGGTACTGGACGTGTTACTATTCAAAAAGGGGCCACTAACAACTGGACAGAAACCAATCTAAGTACTGCCAATAGCCCCGCACCTGCTGGAGCATTAGGAGAACTTACACAAGCTAATTTTCAAGTCAATACCACGTATACCTGGCCATTAAATGGAGTTACACTCGGAGACAATTTTTCTATTATTTTGACACAAACAACGGGTAATGATATTTCTTTCAGATCTCAAGAACATGGAATCGTGACCACCCGACCGACGCTCTGCTTGACTTTTCAGCCACCTCAACCCGTAGATCAAACGGTAGAATGTGATGTCCAATTTTTATTGGAAGGGGCGTTTGATGGACAAGATGGAATGAGGACCACTTTACAAAGTCTAAATCTATTACCAATGGGACAACCTTACAATGTCGCTCCCTGGAGTTACAATGGGACAGAAGGAGCCGGTTGGATGCCTGCAGACTACCCAGTAGGAACGGTAGATTGGGCACTTGTCAGCTTGCGAACTTCTCCATTAGCTTCTGATGAAGTGGGCAAGGGAGCAGTCCTTTTGTTGGATGATGGTACTACTTATGAGAATCTTTCTTTAGACCTAGAGGCTTCTATTGATGAGTTATATATTATGGTAGAGCATCGAAATCACCTTCCGGTTATGACTCCGATGCCTATATCGATTGTCAATGGAATGGTCTCCTATGATTTCACACAAGCCGATAGTTATTCCAGTGGAGTAGGTCAAGGCCAAAAATCAATGGGTAGCAATTGGGTGTTGTTTGCAGCAAATGCTGATCAAAGCCTGGCAACTGGCTACGAAATCACTGGTGCAGATAATATTCTGTGGTTAGCAGGTAATGGATTGCCCGGAGTCTATGCCTCGGAAGATTTTAATATGGATGGCGATGTAACCGGAGCAGACAAAGTAATGTGGTCTTACAACAACGGGATTTTTTCCAGCATCCCCAAGTAGAGACAATTCACGAATTGTCCAACCGTCTAGGAAAACCACTATCCCCAAACGACAAAGGACAATTGATCATTCACCCAATAATAAAGGGAGAATAAAAAATGACGTAGAGCGGATAAAACATCCTCCCTACGTCATTTTTCATTTTGGGGAGGCTCTATTTCTGTGCTCTAAAAAGCAGAATCACCGTTATAAACAGGAAAATAATATTAGGTACCCAAACCCCAATATGAGGAGGCAGACCAGCATTCACGCTAAATGTAGTCGAGAATTTAGACAAGAAGATAAATGCCCCACCAAGCACGGCACCCAGCAATAAATGAAAGCCCATGCCACCCCGTACTTTTCTGGAAGCCACGGCCATACCGATCATTGTCAATATGAAAATTGAAAATGGGTCTGCGCTACGACGATGTCGTTCTACTTCAAATTTTTGAAAATTGCCGACGCCTCTTTTTTGTTCATTTTCTATAAATTGAAGGAGTTCGGGAGTGGTCATTGCTTCTTTTAAGTTGTCTCTCCGTGCTAGATCGCCAGGCGTAACTTTTAGGGTAGAGTCGATTTTTTCTCCCTTGATTAAGGATTCTTTTCTGCCGTTGATATTTCGGATTCGATAGTTGGAGATGGTCCACTTTTTCTTCTTTCCATTCCATTTGGCGCGGGCGGCGGTAAGTTTGGAAACGAGTTCGTCTTTTATTATTCGTTCGATAGAGAAATCGTAGCAGGTAGTATCTGCAGGGCTATATCGACGAATATATATCTTGGTACTGTCGTCGAGAAACATGTGAATATCCTTGGTTCTGTTTTCGAAATTATGCTTCCAGATATAGGTGTTTTCAAAGTGAATCCGGTCTTTGTTTCCTTCGGGAATGATGAAGTGATTTCCCACAAAGTGTAGCCCGGCAATGATGGAGGCGCCGACAAGATAGGGCACCATGGTTCTGTAAAAACTGGCCCCCGCATTAAAAATGGAAATGATCTCTGAGTTGTAAGCCATTCTCGAAGTAAAAAAAATAACTGCGATCAACGAAAAAAGTGGCCATAGCAATCCGTTGATATAGGGAATGTAATTCAAATAATAATCAAACAACATCGAATGCATCGGAATATCGTCTTCCAGATAATCGTCGATTTTTTCACTAAAATCGATAACCATTGCGATCAAAGTAAAGATCATCGCAAGGAAAAAGAAAGTCGTCAGGTACTTCCTAATAATATATCGATCCAATGTTTTTAGCATGCACAATTCGTTTTTGTTCTACCCGCAAATTACAGCATATTCCAAGAATACTCCTACCTTTTTCTTTAAAGTTTCTTTAAAGTTAAGTTAATAACGAACCTAAAGTCTTCTAGTCAATTCAACAGCCATTTTGTCTTTCCATTCTCTGAAATCGCCGGCAATGATGTGCTTTCTTGCTTCTCCAACCAGCCACAAAAAGAAAGTTAGATTGTGAATGCTTGCAATCTGGCCGCCAAGCAATTCGCCAACATGAACGAGGTGGCGCAAAAATGATTTGCTATAAAAACGCGTCAATGAACAAGGTCCATCGGCATCAATTGGACTAAAATCAGCTTTCCATTTGCTGTTTTTGATATTGATGACCCCATTTGCCGTGTAGAGCAAACCATGCCTTGCATTACGCGTCGGCAACACACAATCGAACATGTCGATACCAAGAGCAATACACTCCAACAGATTGACAGGCGTGCCAACACCCATTAGATAGCGAGGTTTTTCCTCAGGAAGAATATCACAAACGATTTCTGTCATGGCGTACAGTTCATCATGGGGTTCGCCAACAGATAGCCCACCAATCGCGTTGCCCGGCAGGTCAAAACCAGCAATGGTTTCTGCCGACTCGCGGCGAAGGTCTTTGTAGGTACTCCCTTGTACAATGGGAAACAGCGTTTGCTCGAATCCATAATGACCTTCCGTGGAGTCGAATCGATCTACACATCGCTTTAGCCAACGATGCGTCATTGCCAAGGACTTTTTGGCGTAAGAATACTCACACGGGTATGGGGTACATTCATCAAAAGCCATAATAATATCTGCTCCAATTTGCCGCTGAATATCCATGACCGACTCTGGTGTAAAGGTATGCTTCGAACCATCCACATGCGATCGAAAGACGACCCCTTCTTCTTTGATTTTCCGACGACTGCTCAAGGAATATACTTGATAACCGCCAGAGTCGGTAAGCAGCGGTTTGTCCCAACCATTGAATTTATGAAGGCCACCTGCTCCTTGGATGATGTCTAATCCTGGCCGAAGATAAAGGTGGTAGGTATTGCCAAGTATTATTTGCGCCTTGATGTCCTCTTCCAATTCTTTGAGGTGCACGCCTTTTACGGTACCTAGCGTACCGACGGGCATGAAGATCGGGGTTTGTATATCGCCATGGGCGGTAGTTAGTGTGCCTGCACGTGCTTTTGAGTTATTGTCTTTTCCTTGAATGGTAAATTTCATATTGCGTGGTTAATGGTGTAATAGGTAATGGTGTAATGGGTAGGTCTAGTGCTATTTGCGACCAACCAATCCACGAGTTACTACAGTTCTAGTGGCGAAAATACTATTTACAATTAACCAATCCAACCATTAGTCAATCTACCATTAACTATTAACCAGTCATTAACCAATTATTATTTATGTTTGTGTAAAAGAAATTATTATTCAGATACTGTATTACATATTTATCCTTGCAGCCGGGGTCCAACTGATTTATTGGGGAATGATTTTTATGAGACTGGCTATTTACAAGGAACCGGAGCAAAAAGTAGTCACTAATTCTGACTTACCTCCCATCTCTGTAATCATTTGTGCTAGGAATGAAGCTGAAAATCTAAAGGAACGGCTACCAGCGATTTTGGAGCAGGATTATCCCCATTTTGAAGTGCTTGTTGTCAATGATCGATCTACGGATGACTCCCGAAAGATCTTAAAGGAATTCAGTCACAAGTACGAAAAATTAAAAATTCTTACAATTGAAGAGGGGGATGAATCGGTAAAGGGAAAGAAATTTGCGCTTTCAAAAGGGATTGAGCAATCAACTTACGTTAATCTTTTGTTAACTGATGCGGATTGCACGCCTTCTTCCGCTTATTGGATTCGGGAAATGGTAAAAAGGTTTAGTGACAAGCAAAAAATTGTTTTTGGATATGGTCCATACGAGAAAAGAAGTGGTTTTTTGAATAAATTTATTCGCTATGAGACGGCTCATACTGCCTTGCAATATTTTTCGCTGGCACTTTGGGGCCTCCCGTACATGGGAGTTGGTAGGAATTTAGCATATAAGAAGGAATTGTATCTTAATAACCAAGGGTTTGTAAGTCATCAGCATATTTCTTCAGGAGATGATGATTTATTTATTAAGGAAGTGGCAAATAAGCATAATACGGATATTTGCATGGATAATAGGACGTTTATGTACTCAAAACCTGAAACAAATTACAAAAATTTATATGTTCAAAAAACGAGACATTTTTCTACAGGAAAGTACTATAGTAAAAAGGTTATAGCGGTTTTGTCGGCGTATTCAATGTCACATTTTGTGTTTATTCTGTCGTTCGTGACATTTATATTATTTGATATTGATCTCACAACGGCAATGATACTATTACTTATACGGATGATGATTCAAGTTATGACATTTAGCATTATCCTTAGAAAGTTGGGAGAGCCAGACCTAATTAAGTTCATTCCGTTGTTTGACATACTATACGTAGTTTACTACGTTTTGTTCACTCCGGCAGTTATGCTAAACAAAACTAAACAATGGAAGAAGTAAAGATCAACAAAAACTTGTCTGAAAAAGCGTTACAAGATTATGAAATTGTAAAGCGAGCAGTACTAGGAGAAGAGAAAGCCTATTCTCAACTAACTAAACGGTACTGGGATTCTATTTTTCATAAGATGCTAAACATGGTACACAACCGGGAGGATGCCAATGATTTGACGCAAGAAGCATTTGCTAAAGCTTTTGATAAGCTTACGTCTTACACTCCTCGATTCGCGTTTAGTACCTGGTTATTTAAAATAGCCATTAATAATTGCATTGACCACATTCGCAAAAAACGCCTTCACTTGCTTTCTATTGACGATAAAGTGGAAGGAGAAGGAAGCCAGGATTATTCATTTAGCTTGAAATCTAACTCACTCGATCCTGAGCAAACATTCATCAGAACACAGAAGGTAAAACAAATGCGAAAAGTGCTACGTCGACTAAATCACAAATATCGATTGATGATAGAACTCCGTTTTTTCGAAGACCTTTCCTACGAAGAAATTTCAAGAGAATTGGAAATTCCTTTGGGAACTGTAAAGGCTCAATTGTTTAGAGCAAAAGAATTGTTATCAAATATGCTAGAACCTGCAGTAAGAGCTGGTCGCATTTAGTCAAAAAAAATACTTTATAGAATAAAAATTTACATTTTTTTAAGTCAAAGGGCAGTTTATCCGACAAACTTTTGATTTATTATTCCAACCAATGATCGTGTTTGAGATATATTCTTGAACACGATTTTTTTTGTTGAGCTCGTGGAAAACTTTAGAGGTTTTTAGGCGCTAAAAGGATTCGTTTTTTTGACTAAAAACCAGACGGCAGTTTAGCGGGTTTACTTATCTTTAGAAAATACCGCCGTTGCAGTTCCATCTTTTTTTCAACTGTCGAAAGTCGGACCACATTCAAAACCCTTCAGAATCGTGAAGGAATCCATTCGACGAATAACTACTAATTTGTAACAAGGACAAAAATCTGGAAATTAAGAATATGATTTCTTTAATGAATGCTTTCAATTGGCCTTCGTTTTATATTTGATATTTTTATTATATTTGCTTGTCCTAAAAAACAAATTATTATGCCATTAGTTACTATAAGTAAACAAATTGATGGGGCCTGTGTTCTTTTTACACTGGAAGGCCTCGAAGCCACTGAAGGCAACCAGAAACCAAGGATTTACGATGTGTTTGTAGAGTTCGGTGATGGAGAATATGTTTCCTTTTATACAAAAAATGTAGATCGGGGAGTCGCCACTTACAACTATTCATTTTCGCACAAATACGAGCAGCCAGGCATCTATTCCGTCACTGCAAATATGAAGGCCGTTTATTCTGAAGACGGAGATCCGTTATATCCAACCACCACTGTTGATGTTGGTCATGCCGTCAATCCTATCTGCGGAGGAGCAGTTCCCAATAAATTGCCGTCACCACCAGCTACCGGTATTTGGCTAACAAGAAGCCACATGCCTAAATTTGCCGAGCAAAATGTGTACGTGCTTAATTACAATAACTTAAATCTTGATCCTGACTACCGAAATTTTGTCGCATTATTCTATAATCAAACAGGCAAAGAGGTGGAAGGCACGCCCTACACACAATGGAAAACAATAAGCAATATTACAGAGTTGCAGACGCCAGAAGTTAGCCGGGTTCGATCAAGTGCAGCTCCAGTAGAAGTAATCACCACGGAGCTATTGCGAAATAACATCGAAGTACTCAATACAGATGAATTGTTGGATGGTTTCACAGATATGGCCATTTTCGAAATAACAGATATCATGCATCCAGGGCAAAAAAATATCTTTGTTTCCCTAGAAGGACATCCGGGGTTGCAAGATGCTGTGGCTGGCGAGGAGGAACAAACCATTTCGCTTTCTGTGGCACATCTGGTGGAAACTTCAGCAGCAAATAACCCTAATCAGATAGGTATCAGTATCCTGAAAGATGCAGGACTCAATCTGGTAGATAGTTTTAGTTTGAGCAAAGAAACCCTTGGTACATTTCATGACCCCAATTTTATTAAAGTAACACCTACTCTTATCGATCGTGGAGATGAAGCACTGCATACCTGGGAGTATAATGTAAAATTTACAAATGATGGGGAAGATATTGCGGACTACCTTCGAGTAGATTGTTATTTAGATATGGCATTTTTTGATGTTGATTCGATTCATGTATTGGATGCTGTGTTTTCGAGTAAGTTGACCACTATAAAACGGGCAGATCGAGTATCTTTTGAGTGGACAGACGTCAGTCTGGCAGGGGCAAACAGTGCTGCTGGCCGCTTGATAACGGATGAGCACGAAGGAGAAGTTACCTTTCAGATTTCTCCAAAAAACAACCCACCAGCAAGAGACAAAATTGTTGCCTTTGCAGATATCATCATGGGAGCTGGAGATCTAAGAGAAACGACCCCTACACCAAATGTGGCAACTACACATATCAAGGAACCACCAGTTGTCGCAGTACCTCCTGTGCCCGTTCCTTATCCAAATTACAAGCCCTTGCTTTGGGCGATTTTGATTTTCGGAATTCTTGGTGTCCTTTTGTTGCTGTGGATTATTTTTACTTGTTGTAATTGATTAGAATACCTATTTTGGAAAGAAAATAATAATTATGGAAGATTTGTTGGATGAAGGTTTGGTCGGAGGAGGGCTAAATGATATGGATGTCGAATTTGTTGGATTTTGGCCAAGATTTTGGGCGTCAATGGTGGATGGATTAGTACTGGCTCCTTTTACTGGACTTGGTTTTTACAACCTTATGTATTTGAAATCCCTTCCTTTGATGATTGGAGTTTCTATTCTTCCTGCGATCTATAAACCCTTTCTAGAATGGAAAAAAAGCGCCACGTTGGGCAAAATGGCTGTAGGAATCAAATTAGTAGATGAATCAATGAATAATATAAGCCAGGAACAAGCATTCAAACGTTATCTCCCATGGGCGATTAGTATTGTAATTGGGTTAATCTACAACATTACACTTTTTCTAAAACCTGGTTTCGAAGACGTCACTGAATTCCTAGAGCTAGGATATTTTAGTCAGACCTTACCAATGACTAATATCAACTCTGGGTACAGTTTTGTTTTTATCTTAATAGTTGGTGTTTTAATCTTTGATAAGAAGAAACAAGGACTGCATGATCAATATGCTGGTACTTATTGTATTAAAGTGAAAAAAGAAGCTTAAACCGAGGGTGATTGTTGGAGAATTGGGGTGAAAATCTGTCTTAGAAATTGGATATTGGTCAAAAAATGTGCTTTACATATATGAAAGTTCTTGTCTATTTTGATCTTATCAATAGAATTTCTCAACATGACTCCAAAGCAACTCCCCCTGTTATTCTTTCTGTTTCTGTCAGGTTTGGCTTTCGCCGAATCTTGCCCAACTGCTGATACAGACAACTCTCTAGAAGTCCTTCAACAATCAGTCGATTCCAACCTAATCAAGAAGTTGTTCGATCCCACAGCGGATCAACTCGTCAAAAAATTGGCAGACACTTATCAACAAACAGATTGCCTCTACAACTGGATGGCACTCCACGAAAAAAGATTTCAAGCAGAAAGAAAAATAGATGCACAGACCGCACTGGTCTGGTTGGAAAATAGCGTCAACAACCAATGGAGAGCTACTCAAAATCGACAAGAAGACTCCTTGCTAATGACCCTTTATGTGAAAAAAGGATACTACGAAAATCGGTTTAGCAAAATACTGGAAGCCAAGCAAAGTTTTGAAAGTGCCTTAATTATCAGTAAAAAAAATAATTTTCAATCCAATTGGATCGCTTCCTATCTATACAAACTACTCGGCAATATCCATAATCGATTGGATGATCGCGAACGAGCGATTTACTTACTAACCATTGGCAAAAATATGTGTACGCCAGACTATAAAAAACGGTCAAGTATTGTCAATGATCTAGGCTTGGCTTATATGTCTGGCCAACAGTTTGATAAAGCGCATTCGATTTTTGAAGAAGGATTGGAGCAGCCCAATCTCTCTGATCATCATCGGGCATTGTTTCTTGTAAATTTGTCAGAAAGCTTGTTGAGAAAAGGAGCGTTGGATCAAGCAACCCATTTTGCAAAGGCCTGTCTCCAACAGACTAAAGTGCTACCTGAAAGCCAACAAGCACTTTACAATGGTTCGGCAAATGAAATTCTTGGAAATGCGTGCATGTTACAAAATAAACCAGAAGCTTTAGACTATTTCCTGGAAGCGCTAAGTAACGACTTAAAAACATTTGAAACGCCGCACCACAGGCAGATTGCTAGGACTTATATTTCTATTGGGAAATATTATCTAAGAGAAAAAAAACATGAACAAGCAATTGATTATTATCAGAATGCCTTGCAATGTTTAATTCCTCAATTCAAACCAACTAGTCTACTAGAAAATCCTGATCAGAATCATCTTTTTGCAGAAAATAGTATTTTTCTAGCTTTAGAAGGAAAAGCCAGTGCGCTTGCTTCCATAGGAGGTACAGAGTATCTGATGGCCTCCTTGGAAACGCACAAGCTGATCCTAGAGGTAGAAAGCTTGTTAAAAGAAAATTATTACTACGAAAATTCGAAGTTATTCCTCTTGAAGGAAAGCAGAAGACGGAATGAAAAGGCACTGGGTATCGCTTTTGAGTTGCTTCAGCAAACCAACAACAATAAGTATGTTGAAGAAGCTTTTCAGTTTGCAGAACATAGCAAGTCCGCTATTCTTGCGGATGAATTGCACCGACATAAATCAGCACTTCAAGCAGGTGTGCCTGATCAGCTGTTGTCAAAAGAACGAACGCTCCATCGGATCTCTTTGGAGTATTTACAGCAAATCAAAGCCCTCAAAGCAAGTGCAAATCAAAGCGTAGAAGATTCCATTCACCTCTCAAGGCTCGTCAATCGTCAATTGGACATCGACCTCCAAAAAAATGAGTTAAACAAAAAAATAACAAAGGAGTTTCGGGACATCAATCAGACATTATATCATCGGCCCATGGTTTCTTTAAAAGAAATTCAAACTAAAGTGCTGGGAAAAAAGGAAGCTTTTGTTGAATACTTTATTGGAGAACAACAAAGTTTCGCCTTCGTAGTCGACCATCAGCAGATCAACTTTTTGGATCTTGGAGAAGCGAAGGTGTTAAATGAGTTGATGCTTCAATTCAAAAATAGAATTTCTCAAAAAAACAACCAGGAGGACGGTTTGGTTTTACGTGATTTGGGGAGTCAGCTATACCTGAAACTGGTGCAGTCTTTAGCCTTGTCGCCTTCCGTCAATCAACTCACAATTATCCCTGATGGTTATTTAAACTACATTCCTTTTCAGGCCTTCGAGATCCCAAATTTCGATGAGCAGCCAGACTATCTGATCAACCATTATCTGATCAACTACAATTATTCTGGAGATATTTTTTATCAACAATTACAAGCAGAAATAAAACCAACAGACAATTCTGTACTCGCCGTAGCTCCAGTCAATTTTGCCAGTTCTTCCCTGGCCAATTTGAATGAAACGGCTAATTTTATCAATGATATTGCCAGCAAACATACCGGCGTTTTTCTTTCCAAAAAAGAAGCCAGCAAACAACGATTTCTCGAAGAAGCGGCCAACCATAGTCAATTGCTTCTGGCCACACATGCAGAAGCAGGAGCGTCCCCAAAAATCCATTTTGCAGACGAACCACTTCGATTGAATGAGATTTATGGACTTCGCCTAAAAGCATCCACTGCGATACTCATGGCCTGTGGTACTGCCGATGGCGTGTTGGAAGGAGGAGAAGGAGTCATGAGTTTGACCAGAGCACTTACTTATGCCGGCGTACCTAGCTCTACTTCAAGCCTGTGGGCTGTTTCGGAGCAATCTTCCTCTACGATTATCACTTCCATGATGGATTATCTAAAGCAAGGATTCCCAAAAAATGAAGCCCTTCGAAATGCACAGCTAGACTTCATTAAGAATAACTCCACCAATCCTTGGCGCTGGGCCGCCTTTATCCATATTGGCGATCCTCGGCCAGCAAAATCTACAGGTGTTTGGTCCTTGTTTGTACTAGGACTGATCGGTGTTATTGGGTTTTTGAAAATTGTTGTTTGATAAGAAATAGTAGAAGATTCCATCACGATCTTCTAGAGTTTTAAACGATAGTTTTAAAAAGTGAAGGAACCGCGACGGCGGCTATCCAGTGCAATCCATCCTGAACCTTAGATCGCAGCACCTCTGCGTTGAAAAAAATACGGCTTCACGATCCTTTGCATCTTTTTTTTAATAAAAAACACTACCCACCTCAGATCAGGGCGTCTTCGAAGGATCCCAACATACCAATTCGTCCACATTAAAACCATTCAGCTGCTCCATATCCAATCCACTGATCTCAAAATCAAACACATCCCCATTCTCCTGAATCCGATGCTGCTTCACCGATTTTGGGATAACAGAAAATCCCATTTGCAGTGCCCACCGGACTAGTATTTGTGCACCAGTCTTCTCGTATTTCTTAGCAAGCGCCATCAACTCAGGATGGTCAAATTTTCTAGCGCGCACCAGTGGCGAATAGCACTGCACGATGATCTCTTTTTCCTGGCAAAGTTCTACTGTTTTTTGGCGCTCGTCGCCGAAGCAATAAGGGTGCAACTCAATTTGATTGACGGCTGGAGGGACGGTACAATTGTCGAGCAACTCCTGCAAATGCCAAGACAAATAATTGCTGACACCAATAGACCGACAGCGTTCCTCCTTGGAAATCTGTTCCATCGCCCGCCAGGTGTCCAACCTTAAGTTTTCTACTGGATAATGCACGAGATACAAATCTATATAGTCCAGCCCGGCCTCCGCCATACTTTTATCAAAAGCGCGCAGTGTTTTGTCATACCCATGATCACTGTTCCACAGTTTTGTAGTAACAAATAACTCCTCTCTGGGAATAGAGGACTCCTTGACCGCTTGCCCAACACTTTGTTCGTTTTCATAAAAAGCTGCAGTATCAATCAACCGATACCCATCCTTCAACGCCCAATTGATCGCTTGAAGGCACTCGTTTCCTTCCTCTGCCAGATAAACTCCTAGTCCTAAAGCGGGCATCTGTTGGCCATTGTTTAGCGCTAATTTTGTTTGTTTTTTCATTTTTTGGTATAAAGTAGTTAGCAAAAGGTATTGAGGATATCTATTTTGCTCTGCAAAACAAATTTCTTCGCGACTCCGCGTTTAAAAAAGTCGCCCTAACGATTCATTCCTTCCGATAAAATCTTTGCGTCTTAGCTCCTTTGGGTTTAAAAAATCATTGCCACTCAAACCTTCCCCAATCGCTCCAGCAATTCCTCCTTTCTCCTAGCAGAAACAGCGATGCTCGCCCCATCCGCCATAGTGATCGTCGGCGTCCTGGTTTTAGTATATTTCTGCACATGATCCAGATTGACAATGTGCGATCGATGCACCCGGATGAAGTTGAAATCAGACAATAACAACTCATATTCTTTCAACGTTTTGGGGACCAATATTTTTTTGCCATTGATGGAATGGAAGCACGTATAATTACTGTCCGCCTCACAGCGCACAATATCATTTAGCTGGATGAAGGTATAGCCTTCCAATGTGGGTAAGCCAAGTTTCCTAAACGGGTTTCGGATGTTGTAGGACAAGACCTTAAATTTTTCATTCTCCTTGCTAGGCTTTTTCTTTTCTTTCAATCGGGCAATTGCTGCACGGAGTTCCTCCAAATCGATGGGTTTCAGCAAATAGTCTACCGCCGAAAACTTAAATGCGCGGATGGCATATTGGTCGTAGGCCGTGGTGAAAATCACTTCCGACTCCATCTCCGGCAAAAACTCAAACAACTCAAACCCATTGTGCACGGGCATTTCAATATCCAAAAATACGACGTCTGGTTTGTGACTTTGTATCGCTTTTACTCCCGCAGGCACCGAATGCGCCATTGCTAAAACTTCTACATCTTTGCAGAAATTATGAAGCATGTTTTTTAAAGTTAGCCGGCTGTTTTCTTCATCGTCGATGATGATTGCTTGTAACATATTTGTAAGTTATTAGGTTATTGAGTTACTAAGTTATTGAGGTGTTTGGCGTTACTTAATAACTTAGTAACCAAAATCAAAGATCAATCAAAAGTTCTACTTTAGTTCCGGCAGGTTGGCCATTCCCGTCATGTAAATCTTCTATACTCAGTCTGATATTTTCGTCATTTTCATTCTGCGAATCTTTCATTAGCTTCAGGCGTTCTTTGGTTATTTTTAGTCCTGAAGACCGGTAGTTTTCTGGCTTCCATTGCCCAAGTTCTTTCGCTTTTTTTCTTCCTACTCCGTTATCCTGCACCGTACATTTCAGCCAGCCATTATTTTGAGAGAAGAAAATCAGCAATTTACCGTCAGATTCCTTATGCATCAGCCCGTGTTTAAATGCATTTTCTATTAGCGGTTGTACCAATAGGGGAGGGATGCTAATTGACTCTTTGTCTATCCCATCTTCAATTTCCAGATTGACAGTGACCTTGTTTTTAAAACGCAGGTTCTCTAGATCAAGATACAATTTAAGAAAATCAATTTCTTCTTCCAGAGTTACAGAGGATTTTCTCGAATACTCAAAGATCAAACGAATCAAACGGGCAAACCTGGAGAGATAAATCATGGCCGACTCCGAATCGTTGGTCGTCAAAAATTGCTGAATAGCATTCATCGAATTAAAAATAAAATGCGGATTCATCTGTGCCTGGAGGGCTTGCATTTTAAGCTGAGTGATCTTTTCCTGAAACTCACTTTCCTGCTGGGCGCGCGTCTTTTCCAGGAGCTCGATTTTTTTCTGCTTATCGCGAATTTCATGCATGATTTCCATGTCTACCAGGTGTCTGTCCAACCGATCGGCATCCAGTTTTTGCATAAACTCTGCATATCGAACGTGGTATTCATAGGCCCGTTTATAATCTTCTTTCTTTTTGAAAATACTGGACAACAAGACCAATGCATCTGCAATCACCTCCTGACTATTCATCGTATTTGCCGTTTCAAATCCTCGATTCGCGTAGTCAAGGGCGGTTTCCAACTGGTCCGTCTCGAAATAGATCCGTCCCAAACTGACCAAATTGATCTGTCTTCCATGGATGTCTCCCAATTCATCAAACAATTTCTCGGCTCGAAAACCAAATTCCAGGGCTTCGTCATATTTTTTTTGCGCACTGGACGTTCGTCCTTTTTGAGCAAGTGCCAGCGCAATCACCTCCTTGTATTCTACCTGTTCTGCAATTTCTAGACAGGTGGAAAAACTGACCTCTGCCTCCTCCCATTTTTTCATACTAAAATAACCATCACCAATATTGTAATGCATTACTGTTGAGGTATTTGCGTCCAAGGTGTCTCCGTAGCTGGTGAGCACGTCATTGTATCTTTTTTGTGCCTCTTCATGATTATGAAGGATAGAGAAAATGGTCCCGATGTTAACAAGGCATTTTATATTGTTTAAATTGAATTGGATTTGTTCACTTTTTTCAAGCGAACTCAAAAAATGTTGAAGGGCAAGTTTGAACTCTGATTTACTTGCATAGGCGACGGCAATGTTGGCCATGGCAAGGCATTCCGCTTCCACATCCCCAATTTTTTTACTGAGCGTAAGTGCCTTTTCAAAATACTCAAGAATTTCAGAATACTGATGCCGTCGGACGTAGATAAATCCAAGTCGGATATAATAGTTTAGCCAAAGATCATCTTCCTTCGTCTCCTTGGTAACTTCGTAGCATTTGGTGGTGTACTCCATCGCTTTTTCAAAGTCATTCTTGATTACGTAGAACTGACTTAACGCAGTATAAGCGTAGTTTTGGCCTCGAATATCGGTATGTTGTTGACTTATTTGCAGGGCTTCTACGAACTGTTCCCTTGCATTGTCAAATCGCTTTAGATCAAGATAAGCCGTCCCCAGATGGATAAGTACCTGAGGTTTAAGGAGTGTTAGTTTATGCCTTTCGGCTAATGCTGCTGCTTTTTTAAAATAATCAATAGCCTGTTCAGAAAGATCAATATCCGATTTATAATTGCCCGTCACCCGACAAACTTCTCCAAGTAAATCGTTGGCTTTGCACTCATGTTCTGGATCATTGGCAGCGCGAGCATCTTCGAGCAATAGCTTCGCAAACTTTTCAGTTTTAGGTAATTTTCTGGCTAAAAGCAGTTTGACGGTTTGTTGATATAAATTTTCAAGTCCTGTCATCTTGCTAATTTATGAATTATTATTGGTTTATGTGGATTGGTTAATAGTTAATGGTGGGATTGGTGAATAGAAGAATATTTTTCCTAAATAAATAACCTTTCGGGAACTTCTTTCCCCTTCCTACAGTTAAGGTAGTGGAAATAAAATTTATGTCATGAGACTTATTATTACTTACAACTCTTATCAATTGGTTTTTCAACCATTGCTATTCATAGCTTAAGCGCAGAAGCACGCGCTGTGTAGGCCGTTTGTCTCGTCAAATTTCCATTGCTTCTGCACATATCCCTCAAGTTTAGAAAAAAAATAATTGACAAAACGATTTTAGTCATTGGCTATCATTCTAGCTAGACTGCCGTTTTGAAGATTTTACTTTCTGGTTTAGCCCAGCAGGCTAGAGAGCCATTCGTTATTATAGGTAAATAAAAAAAATCATGAGACGCGATAAATTGCGCTTACTACGAAATATCGGAATTGCAGCACATATTGATGCAGGAAAAACAACCCTTACCGAACGTATTCTTTACTTCACTGGTAGATCGCACCGAATGGGAGAAACACATACGGGCAATAGCCAAATGGATACGTCCAAACAAGAGATCGAAAAAGGGATTACAATTAGTTCCGCTGCCACGCATACCACTTGGCAGCTAGGAGACGAGGAGTACCATCTAAACATCATCGACACACCCGGGCACGTCGACTTTATGATAGAAGTCGAACGTTCCCTTCGGGTGCTTGATGGGATGGTCGCTTTGTTCGATGCGGTCGCAGGAGTGGAGTCGCAGACCGAAACCGTTTGGCAACAAGCAGCCAGATACAAGGTCCCTGTCATTGCAATGGTCAATAAAATGGATAGAATCGGAGCCGACTACCTCGAAGTCGTCCGACAAATGAGAACACAACTTGGAGCAAATGCGCTTCCCATCCAATTGCCCATAGGCGAAGAAGATTCCTTTGAAGGTGTCGTCGATTTAATCACCGGCAATGCACATCTTTGGGATAAGGACGGGAAGGAGTTAAAGAACCATATTGTACCTGAATATCTATTGCCAGAAGTGCAGAAACACAGGGAGTTATTGTTCGAAGCCATCGCGTTTCAGGATGAAATGTTGATGGATCAATACCTGAGTGATGCGAGCAAAATCAGTAGCGACCAGTGGCAAATGGCCCTACGTCAAGCGGTTTTGAACAGGCAGATTGTGCCTGTTGCAGTTGGATCGGCCTACAAGAACAAAGGGATTCATACTCTTTTGGATGCTGTTTGCCAGTATTTACCAGCTCCTCCAGACAGAGGTGTTGTAGAAGGTACAGACCTGGAGACACAAGCTCCTGTCCTACGAAATCCTGAGGTCAATGCGCCATTTTCTGCCTTGTTATTTAAGATTGCACTGGATGAACAAAACAGAGAACTTAGTTTCTTTCGGGTATATTCCGGGCAGCTTAAAATTGGAGATACCGTGCTCAATCCGCGGACAGGCAAAAAAGTACGGATCGGACGTCTGTATCAACTGCACGCCAACAAACGTAAGGAGATCAATAACGTTGCTGCTGGGGATATTGCTGCAACAGTTGGGCTGAAAGCAGCCAGAACGGGCGATACGATTTGCACTAACGAAGCACCAATACTTTTGGAAAGTTTGTTTGTGCCTCCTCCGGTCATCAGCATGGCGGTTGAAGCAAAGCATAGTGATCAGCTGGACAAATTAGGACTGGCATTGTCCAAATTACAATTGGAAGATCCTAGTTTTAAGGTACAGACGAACCAGGAAACCGGACAGACGTTGATGTTGGGCATGGGAGAGTTGCATCTGGAGATTATTCTGGAAAAACTCAAGCATGACTTTGACCTTGAAGTCAATGTCGGATCACCGGGCATTTCCTATATGGAAGTATTTACACGTACGATTGAGAAGAGACATCGCTTAAAAAGACAATCGGGTGGTTCTGGTTTATTTGCGGAGATGCAGGTGATTATCGGACCCGCAGATCCCGAGTTTTTGGCGAGCGATGCCTATACAAAGGACGGCAATCGATTGCAATTTATTAATAAAGTCGTTGGTGGGGCAATTCCTAAGGAATTCATTCCGTCGATTGCGACTGGATTTACTAAAATGCTGGAAGAAGGAGCGCTGGCAGGCTATCCCATACAAAGTCTGAAAGTAGAATTGCTGGACGGGGCGACCCACTCCAAAGATTCGAATCCTAAGGCTTTTGAGGCTTGTGCGATGGAGTTATTCCGGCAGATTACTGCCCCATTAGCGCCGAAATTGCTGGAGCCGATCGTGAAGGTAGAAGTGACTACTCCTGACGAATATCTCGGCAATGTGCTAGCAGGATTGAGTCGAAGAAGAGGGCTGATCATCGCCCAGGAATTGACGAGTCAACTAGTACGGCTGGAGGCGGAAGTTCCTCTGGGAGAGATGTTTGGATACATCAATCATTTGCGATCTGTCAGCTCCGGTCGTGCCAATTATTCGATGGTTTTCAAGCAATACGCCTTGTTGCCAGAACAGTTGGCAGCAGCCGTTTTAGCAGATAAATAAGTACTCATGACAAGTAGCGGCACTCAAAAGGTGTCGCTACTTTTTTGTTGAGTATTTTGAATGCAAGAATAGGGGGCAACTAATTTTCAGAAATAGGCAATGATTAATTCTAATAAACCACTGTTATCCAATTTTTTATCGACTATTTAGGCGTTTCTTGTATCCACTTAAACTTAGAATACATCAAAGGGTATTTTTGTAGGTATTCTATAGAAGCTTCATCCAGTTTCCCTCTTTCATAGTACTTAGAATGCTCGGATAAGGAATATGTGAAATAACCAATGAGTATCAACCATTTGATGGAGTTTTTGAGTTTTACCCAATCTTGCGATACAATTTCAGGTAGAACAAATGGATCGGTAGGCTGTGTGTTCGTAAAAAAATGGAACAGTCGTCGCCCATCTAATAATAAAATGATCAATGCAAAGAATACCAGGTGAGTAGAAAACAATTTGACAGGCACGTCGTAGCAGAAATTGAGCATCATCACATTCAACATCACTCCAAAAACAATTAGTCCACCCAAAGTCAGTGTCCGTCGACTAAGGAGAAATACCCCACCTAGTATCTCAAGCAACCCTGTAAACATTGAATAGCTTGGAGAATATCCCATAAATGTCCACAACAGTCCCATTGGAGTGACTTCCCCGAACGTTTTCTCAAGTCGAATTTCAGTAAGCGTCGGAAACTGCACAAAATAGAACTTCGCCAATCCATATACTAGCATTTGATAAGCCAAATAGTAACGAATAACGATCATTCCCATAAGAAAAAATGTAGCATAGTTTGCGCGTTTGTGATCTACTAATGCCACCAAACTAATTAGCAAAGCAAGTACTAAAAACAACAAGGAGGAATACCAACTAAATCTAGTATCTCCACTTCCAGTTTTAGCATCATAAACCACGTTCTGCTCCCCTACTAAACTAGCAAATTCGGGAACTAGAAAATTCCAGACCGGCTCCAATAAAACGTCGGTAAAAAATTGAATAGAAAAACAATAAAATAAAATATAGCTGAACAAAATTATGAACAGCATTTTTTTTAGCACTGACCAATTTCCATGCATAAGATTGGTTTATGATGTAAATACCTAATTTTACTAAAAGGTAACTCGGAAATCAGGATTAGATAGGATTCTTTTTGTAAAAAACATTCTTGAATTTGCACATTCCAAAGAAGTAAAAGAAAAAACTTAACTTCGACACAAAATATATAAGTATGTCCAATACAATAGAAACACTACACCTCAATAAAGTAATAGAAAACCATACCCAAGACATGACGGGCAAAGTAGTTGCTATTACTGGAACCACAACAGGTACAGGATATTTCTGTGCAAGAGAAGTGGCAAAAAAAGGAGCAACCGTCCTTCTCCTCAATCGCAAAAGCGAACGAGCAGAAAGTTCCTTGAAACAATTGCAGCAGGAAGTGCCGGGTGGAACCTTCGATTGGGTGAATTGTGATCTGCAAAATTTTGAAAATGTGCGGAACGCAGTGAAAACGATCTATTCCAAGTATCCCGTCATTGATGTGCTTGTCAATAACGCAGGGGTAATGGCAATGAAAGATACTGCCACGGGTGATGGCTATGACGTGCAAATGCAGACCAATGTCATTTCCCACTTCCTCTTAACCAAGGAGTTATTCCCATTAATGATAAAAAGTAGTCAGGCAAGAATTGTAAATCACTCGTCCATGGCTCGCTTAGGGGGACCGCTTGAGGCGCCCTATTTTGAGGCAAAAGGTGGCGACTTGGGGGGAGATGGTACAGAAGAAGAAAGTTGGAGTTTTAAAGGTCCAAGATGGGCGCGATATCACCAGACCAAATTGGCAAATGCGGCCTTCACTTATGGACTAAAAAGAAAACTTGACGCCGCGAACATCAAGCACGTTCTTTCTCTGCTGGCACATCCGGGATTGGCAGCTACAAATCTTCAGATTACTACCGCTTCTAATGGGGGGATGCCACAAAACAGTGATTTTATGAGTCGGGCACAAACTGCAGAGGATGGAGCAACAGGTATCATTCGTGCAGCGATGGACCCACAAGCAGAATCAGGCAATTTTTATGGGCCTACAGCAGGTTGGACAGGATTCCCGGATTTACTCACTCCAGAAGAGCTGTTATACGATGATTCAAACATTCGAATCAATTGGGAAGGTTGTGAAAAAGCGGTTGGAGCATTCACTATATAGTCATCGCAGTATACTTAATACACTCAATAGCCTCGTAACCGAATAACCTACAATGACCGACAACTCAATAAGTCTCAATAAATTCATTAGCAGCACTGGCATTTGTTCCAGGCGGGAAGCGGATAAATGGATTGATGCGGGGCGGGTTAAGATAAACGGTACGACGGCCAAAAAGGGGAATCGGGTTGAAGAAAATGATACGGTCACTATTGATGGGAAGGCATTGATGAACAAGCCCCGGCAGATCTACATCGCCCTAAACAAACCACCGGGAATCACCTGTACCACCGACTTGTCGGATCGGGATAATATTATTGATTTTGTGAATCATTCGCAGCGGATTTTTCCGATTGGAAGGTTGGATAAGGCGTCTTCCGGCTTGATTTTGCTAACGAATGACGGTGATATTGTGAATAAAATTCTCCGTAAGGAAAACAATCATGATAAGGAATATATCGTAACTGTAGATCGACCAATCACCAAATCGTTCGTCCATCAAATGGCAAAAGGCATTCCCATCCTAGGTACCAAAACCGATCCCTGTGTCGTAGAAAAAATAAGCAGAACCACCTTTCGAATCATCCTAACTCAAGGACTGAATCGCCAAATAAGAAGAATGTGCGAGTACCTAAACTACCGAGTCAAAACGCTAAAACGTGTACGAATCATGCACATCCCTCTTGGCCATCTCGAAGTCGGTAAATGGCGTAACCTCAACAAAGAAGAACTTGGTATATTGAAAGAGAAAGGTTTGCTGTAGTCCGAAAGACAGGGCCTGCCTGCTGCGAGACAGAAAGCTAGTCTCCTTCCAATTTAGGCTTATCTAAACCGCTACTTCTGTCTTGAATCATTGCACGAGTAATTCAGATTTTAAATAAAATAAACTAAATTTAACTTATATCTACGAATAGCCCTCTTCGAGGAACTCTAGAAGAGATTAGGCATAAGATTTGTCTTTACTACAGCAATAAAAATAATTACCATGAGAAGTATACTTATCCTTAGTTTGTTGACGGTGTTACTGTTAGTCGTTGTTTCGAGTTGTGTGAGAAATAAACACAAAAACGATCCAGACAAGCTACCTACAAATAATCTCGATCCAATGACCATTACCAAAAATAATAATGGGGGTTATAGTTTGAAAGAGTCCGTTGTCAGTATACCAGAAGGCAATGACTTTACCATGAAGGCAGAATTGGTGGAGGACAATCGATGTCCCCCAAGAGTAAATTGCATCCGTGCAGGTGAATTGGTCGTCAAGGTTTTGTTGGAAAACGGAACTACAAAAGAGGAAGTCACACTGACGCACCCAACAGAAGAAAAACAAGGAAGTACGAACACCACCACCTTTAATGGCAAAACTATTGAATTTGTAGGCGGTACGCCAAAGTACAAATACGCTTCCCCAGATTCTGACGAAAAGATAGACATCCCACGAGAGTTTTACTTCAAGATCTCCTCCGCAGACCGTCCACCAGTGAAAGAAGAGACCACTCCAGCAGGAATTCCTTTTATTATAAACAAACAATTCAGCCTCCGCCAATCTCAAACTGGCACCTTGAAGCAAGATGATTTCACAATAGAAGTCGTAAGCATCCGAGACAGCCGTTGTCCACCAGGTGTCAATTGCATTCGCGCGGGTGAGGTAGATGTTGACGTGATTCTGAAAAGTGGAACCAAGGAAGAAACAAAAACCCTTACCTTCCCAACGGCAGAGAAAAGGGGCAGCACCAACACGGCTGCTTTTGATGGAAAAGTAATCAACTTTTTGGGCGCAAGCGCTAAAAAATCACCGACATCTGGCATGGATAAACCATCGATTCCTAAACAACTTGGCGGTTTGGATCTTTATTTTGAGGTGAAATCAGTCAAGTCTGCTGCGGAATGATTTGTTGGTTGTGGGTAGTTGGAAGAAAGTAGAAGGACATTTTTGTAGAAGGTAGAGAGACGAAATACAACCTTGGACTATTTGCCTATTACAGACAGTTTGCCATTGAACGCACACCGAAAGTCGGGTTCATTAAAACGTTTGTTAAGTTCTATTTGACAAACAAAAAATCTAATTTTCGGAGTAGAATTCCCATTAACTGTCTTTCATCAACCACTCAATTACAATCGGAGTCAACAACAAGCAAGCACCAAGCGCCGAAACCAACGTCAGACTAACCAACAGCCCAACATAAAAGATCGCATTGAAGGAAGAGAATATCAGCAGGCTGAATCCAAAAAACAGGATGAGGGTAGTGATGTACAAGGCTTTTCCTGTCTCCACAAAAGTATGGTAGATGCTGCCGTTTACTGAATATCCTTTTTTGCGTTCGAATTGATATTTGCTTAGAAAATGGATGCTGTGATCGACAGCAATACCAAAAGCAATGGTGAAAATTATTGAAGTAGAAGCCTTCAATTCCATACCAATCAGGCCGACTATCGCAGCAGCAATCAACAATGGAATAAGATTAGGCACCAAGGCGATGAATACCATTTTAATATCCTTAAACAACAGTGCCATAAGCAGGCAAACTACCAAAATGGCAAGACCGAGGCTTTTTAGCAAACTGTCTCGCAGGTATTCGTTGTTTTTGTCGAGGATGAAGTGACTGCCTGTTTTTTGAAATTTGACAATGGTTGGGTCCAGCGTTTTGGCAATCCAGGTATCGACACCAGCATTCATTTCTTTTGTGCGATCGGAGCCCGTATCGGGCATCAGTCCTGACAGACGACCTAGTTTTTCGTCTTTGCTGATCAGGATGTTCATTTGTTTGTTCTTGAATCGCTTCAATTGCCTGGAGTATTTTTTGATCCTTTCAGGGTTGCCCGGCAATTTGTAAAACTTAGATTTGTCGCCATTGGAGGCGCGATGCATCATTTTATAAGCTGTTACTGGTGAATTCAACCCTTTTACTACGGTGTTTTTGCTGACATAGGTTTCTAGTTTGTCGATTTCTTTCAGTACTTCGGGGCTGGTTATTTTATATTCCCCTTGAGGTAAAATACCCATTTCATATACCTTGATCCCTGCCATTTTATCTTCAAAAAACAAGAAATTGTCTTTCAACTTTGAGCCGTTGGGGACATCACTTAGGATGTAAGCATTGGTGGAAATGTTGTAAATACCGACCGCACAAAGCGCGAGCATAACTACACTGCCAATAACAATCTTTTTGCGGTGGTGCTGGACAAACCAGAAGTTATATCTTGTCCAACTGTCCCAGAATTTATCCAGTTTGGTTTCGCTAATAATCTGGTCTGGTCGGAATAAAATCAAAACGGAAGTAGTAAAGAACAGCACCGTCAGATAAGCAACAAAAACGCCTATTGCAGCAGTGATTCCGAACTCTCGTATCGGTTCGATTTTGGAAAAATACAAGGAGGCAAAACCTGCTGCTGTTGTCGCAGAGGTTAGTAAAGTTGCATATCCAATTTCCTTGATCGTTGCCACCATGGCATCCATTTTGGGACTGCCTGCCTTGATTTCGTCAGAGTATTTAGTCAGAAAATGCACCACATCACTCATTCCGACAATCAACATCAAGACCGGGAATAACATGGCCATAAGATCCAACGGATTCCCAATCAGTCCAAGTATCCCCGCAAATACGACGGAGCCAAGTATTACCGAAATGTAAGCGACCACCACCGTTCGCCATTTTCTAAATAAAATGATCAGCGCTACCAGCAGAAACAGCAAACAAAGCAGGATATAAAATACCATTTCGTTTTTTATCAATGCGGAAAATTCCGTTTGAACGGCAGCTTTCCCCGCAACGTAGAATTCATCAAATTTATGCTGTTGTAGCAGGTCCTCAACGGTATGTATGAGGTAGGCGGCTTCTGGTTGTTTGAGTTTTCGTTCGAGCTTCAAGGCAACTGCTAGCACGTCACCGTCGTAGCTGATGAATCGCCCTGGCATTCGGTCGTCCTGCATAATTCGCAGGCTGTCTTTCTTAAATCGTTCAGGTTTGTCTAGCTGAATAATATCGAGGGAGGTCATCGAATTGCCAAAAGGCAGTTTGAGCGGACGAGTCATGTTGGTAATAGAAAGCGCCCTTCTGACATAGGAGATGGTATCACAGGAATTTGTGAAATTGCCAAATTTGTTGAGAAATTGGGAGTTGAATAACCCAGATTTGCTTTTGATACCAATCAGGAGGAAATTGTCATCAGGTTCCAGCTTTTCTTCAAATTGACGTAGGAATTCCATATCATTCCG
Organism: uncultured Saprospiraceae bacterium; assembly: GCA_938016265.1. Lineage (GTDB taxonomy): Bacteria > Bacteroidota > Bacteroidia > Chitinophagales > Saprospiraceae > JAHDHB01. The sequence goes on along the minus strand of CALLWB010000031.1, from coordinate 4,188 downwards.
CTCTTGCGGTAGATATCTTCCAAGGTCATGAAAGAAATAGTTTTTTGAAGCAGCAAAACCAGCTAAAATGGAAATGCCTAAAAAAACTAGGATGGTTAGTTTGTTGTGGTTGAGGAAAAACATTGCGCAAAACTAATCCTTTGCTTAATATTTTCTACTTTCTTTTGATTTTATTTCGTAACTTGAGTTCCTAACTATTTCGAATTGAACCGCGAAAATCCCTTTTAACCGAGTTATTGCAAATCCAAAAGCCTTTATATTAACAGTATTTAACACACTTAAGGCACGCATTTTGTTTTAAGTAATCAAAACTATGTTATGAAATCGGTTATATCCCTAATGGCAGTATTCTTTTTTACAATTTCCGGGTTGTTCGCATTTGACGCTTACTCTTTCGATCAAGACTCCGTAATAATAGATAACTGGCAAAAAAGTAAACATCCTTCGGTCTTTTTGATTGAGGATAACTCTGACGCATTTGAGCAATTGTCTATGCGTTATGAGTCCAGTCTTATTAGTGCTTGTGAAAACAACATGGACGACGCATATTCCAACTGGATAACAATGATGCGCGAGGTCGAGACCTTTGCCGAAGCTAAAAATTTCGATATCAAGGGGGTTAAATTGTGGATCAAAATATTTTGGGCTACTGATGGATCTATTGATCACATTGCTTATTTTTTGAAGCCTTACTCCAGAAATGTTTCCACTACAGCATTAAGTAAGTTTTTTAAGGACTTTGCTAGTTTTTACAAATTTCCAGTTGCTACAGATTTTGAATATTCGCATTATACAAGCGCTTCCTTTCCTGTATTTACCATTAAGTAGTTAATTGGTGTTGGATTTATACAAGTAGCGTTAGGGCGAATCGTCATTCGTCCTCTTTAGAATGAATTTGTGGGTTAATTGTAAGTAATCCAAAGGATTATCTATCTGCTAGAAGCCCCTTCCCAAAGTCAGAACTCAAAAATTGATCGCTTCCTGAAAAGAGATGCCCTTTATTTTACTGTTCATCCATCCTTGAAAATCTATTAGTTTCAGTGGTTTGTCGTTAGTGGTGGGGGGCTTGATGTCTTTTAGTTGCTGTTGGAGGTTGGTCAGAGGGATGGGCGTGGAGGCTTCTTTCTGAATTTGCGTTTGCATGAAGTTGAATATCTTTTTCTCGTATTCAGTTACCAAATTGTTCTTTTTGAAATACCGATAGGTAGATTTTGCTAGGGACTCAATAATGTACAAATTGCCCAATTCGATGTGGGTCAACATATTGAGCACTTTGTGTGCCCCGTGAAAGCCAGGAAACAAAGAATCGGTAAACTTATCCTGGATCAATTTGGAGGTAGACAGTGCGGTTTCATAATCCCCAGTTATGAAATAGTTGTAGGAAGCGATATAGTGGAAATTTAGTTCGATAAGCGGGTCTATAGAACCAATAGGGTAGGTCATCTTGTTGGCGTAACTTTCATAGAGCAATGCTGCCTTGTCAAAGTGCCTGGTCAGTAAGTATTGTTGAATTTTGATGGTGTGGTAATACAAGTAATAAAGGTGAAAATCTCGTTCTGTTTTTAGGTTTTTCTCCAACGCAGTGAACTTCTTTAACGCTATTTTTTGCTCATCAAATTTGCGCAGATTACTTTGAATTGCCATCAAATTGAACAAGGAGAAAAAATACTGATCCCAGCTAAACAAATTTAGTTCCATCAGTTGCTCGGTTGCTGCTAGCTGTTTTTGTTGTGCCTTGTAGCTATTTTCCCAATCACCCTTTACAATGTAGAATAGATTGGACGCCTGGTAATAAATCTGAGCAGCAGAGACGGAATTGATTCTGGCCTCCAGTTCTTCTTTTTTTGTTGCCAGTTTTACTAGTAGTTGATTCTTGTCTGACTCATTGTATTCGGAGGATTTGTGTGCGTATAAAAGTCGGTTTTCCTGATCAAAAAGTTTTGTCTCAATAAGAACGCTTTGTTTCTCTAAAATTGCCTGACTTTCCTCCAAAAGGTTCGTCCTTTTGGACAATATATCCTCATACGTATTGTAATAAGCGATAATTTTTATTTCCAGGTCGATCACTTTCAACAAAGAAATAAAATTCTCTTTTTTATTAAATTCTGTTTTGGCTTTTACGATAAGTTTAGCGCATTGTTCATACAGTTTTTTGTTGAAGAGCACCTGGATTTGGCCAATTATCATAAGGCTAAAGTCGTACCCTGCCTTATTCCTGTCCTTGTAAATAGTCAGGGACTCTAGTACTAAGTAGTACAGTCGGTGCTTGACCGAACGATAGTTGTTGATCTTATTTTCAGCTCCGAATTTTTTCTTAATTGCTTCCTCCTGATATACATCCTGCTCCTCGATGGCATTAAACAGCTTTAGGAAATTCGTTTTTTCCTTTTGTTTGTATTTGGAATTTTCTAATCTGAAATGGCGCTTTTCTCCCTTCGTCATTGACTTAATCAGTTCAAAAAGATGACTAGAACTTTTCATAATAGTAGAATAATTAGATTCTTGCGCTTAAGATTGCATAACTATACAAAGTTAGCATAACCAAACAAACCAAATTTTACTTAAAAATTGACGTAATTGAAGGGTTTGAAATAAGGAAGCAAGTACTTGTTGTTGATTGTCAGTAGGAAAGGGTCGGGTGTTGTTTTAAGGCAGCAGTTTTTCTGCTATTTAAAAATTGACTTATGGACATAAAATGTTTTTAATAATCTTACTTGGACAAGTAGAAAACAGTCGATTAGTGATTGAAAAAATGGGTGCTTATTCCTTACTCAGGATAAACAATAAAGGTATATTTTCCGCATTGTTTGACAGGAGCAGAATAGTCCTTTTCAAATCGATATTTCTTCATAAGCTCAGCAGCATTTATTAGAATATCACTATCATAAAAGGTGGTTCCCTCTTCCATTGCTTTCGCGTAAGTCACTTTGCCATCTTGATTGACACATATTTTGAGGGTTACCTTTCCGTCTTTAGTTGCAAGACCAGCCGATGATGGAGCGTGAATCCGTTTTCTGCCAAAGGCACCGAATTCCCCATTTCCTTCTCCTTCACCCGGACCGTCCGATTCCCCAACTCCAGAAGTCCCGTCGCTAGGCTTATCACCCGTGCCTGCAATACCGTCAGATGGGTTGGAAGAGCTTCCGCCATCTTCTGATGTGCCACGGCCTTTATCTGCTTTTGCATTGGCATCCGTCCCAGTGCCTGATTTTTCTGCTGGTTCTCCTTTGCCACTAGCTGCTTCGGTTATTTCAATTTCTCCTTCTCCGGTTTCTTCTTCAGGAAGGGCTTCTTCTACAGGTTTTTTCGATTTTTTCTTGCCAAACAGTTTGGGTAAGGAAGGTAGAGAAGGCATTTTAGAAATTGGGGAGGTCAGCAGTGGTTTGGTAGCGGCAGATGGCAGTTTGCTAGGAGCAGCAACTGCTTTTTTTGCTGCAGGCTGTGGTTCGGGCACTGGCACTGGTACTGGCGCAGCCGGGGGAGGCGATGCAGCGGCAGCAGCGGTCAATGGATTCGACGACAATGGGGGCGCCTGAGACAACTGAGACCTCGCTTCTTCAAATTTTTTGACTTTCTCCTTGGAGAAATTGACGACTATTTGTTTACGTTGTTTTTTTCTTGCCAATTCACTATCCAACACACTTAAGGACATAAAAGGCATGACTATGAACAACAAGAGGAGCAGCATTAATAGGCTGGAACCCACACGGGCTTTGGTTTTATTTTGGCGTTCTCTTCTTTTTTGTTCAATTGTTAGCATCGAGTTGATTTTTATATTGAAGTACAATTTAAATAAAATTGACTGGAATTGCCATTTACAGGACCTACTTTTTCTTGATGATTGGAATATAAGCTAAGTTTTATTCTAATCATCAAATTAAACAGCCATCTATCTAAACGGATTTTTGTCGACTTTATTATTGAGTTATCAAGTGTAAGGAGTGTTCTCCGCATTTCCAAGAAATTTATGATTTGCAGATTAGTTTGAAGCATCCGAGCGGGAGGCCGTTATCATTTGTTTGACGGAAGACTGGGCGGCTTCCGCTGGGCGGCTTCCGCTGGGCCCGGCTTCCGCTGGGCGGCTTCCGCTGGGCGGCTTCCGCTGGGCGGCTTCCGCTGGGCGGCTTCCGCTGGGCGGCTTCCGCTGGGCCTGCTTCCGTTGGGCCGGCTTCCGGTCGTTTTTTACCA
>CALLWB010000030.1 GCA_938016265.1 uncultured Saprospiraceae bacterium | reverse complement strand
TAAATCACTTATTCTGACATTGTTATCATAATCGAGTCCTCCTGGTTTCCGAACTTCTCCTGAAATGGAAACCGTAAATTCATCAACAAATTGCGACTTAGAGAAAATTTGAATTTTATCTCTGGGTCTTAGCAAAATATTGTCGGAAGAATTTCTGTTTTCCAAGACATCCTTCAAGTTTAATCTAATGTATCGATTTGTAAGGTCTTCTTGTTTTCTCAGCACATAAACTTTGTCTACTCTTGCATCTTCAGATAGCCCAGATTTCACGATAAGGTCCTTCAACCTCATTCCATCTACCAATTCAAATTTACCAGCTTGTTCTACTGCACCGTCTGCTACCACGTAGTTTTCGTAGGCTTCCTTCACCATGGGAATGTTTACAACATCTCCATCTAGTAACTGGAATTTTTTATTTTTTGACAACAAATCATTCAAATCGATATCAACCAGAACTTGTCTGTCATTGGTATATCGCTCAATCTGAATATTATTTTTGTAGGCATTGGGACGCAATCCTCCGGCATGCTTGACCAACTCTAGCACTCCTTCTGACCCAATCAGTTCATAGTTCATGGGTCTTTTTATTGCGCCTTGAATACGCACGACTTTTCCTGCTGCCGGAACATAGATAACATCATTGTCCTGCAGATAAAGATTATCAGCAATACCGGGATTTTCCATGTATTTATAGACGTCCAGTATTTTATCGGTACCACCCGATCTCATTATTTTAATACTACGTACACTACCGGTTTGATTGGGGCCACCTGCTGCTACTAGTGCATTCATGGCGGTATTTAATGCAGAGACGGAATAACTACCTGGGTCAAAAATGTTTCCATAGATTCCGACGGTTATCTGTCGAGAATAGGACAATACAATTTCGAGATACGAGTCTTTCATGTTGTAGACCTTTGAGATATTGCTTTTTACGGCATCAACTGCAGATCGATAGGTCATCCCTTTTACATAGACTCTAGGAAGATACTGATCCTTGATGTATCCTTCCTTGTTTACTGCTAAAATGTTAGAATATTCCGCTCTTCCCCAAATGGTAATAGAAAATTCATCTCCCTCTCCGATGATGTAGTCATCTGGTGCCCTAAAATCGCCTATTGGCTCGAAGAGTTTAAGGGTTTTATTCCTAAAAATATCTTGCCCATATATTTCTTCTTTTGGCAACTTCCTAATGGGCAATTCGTCCTCTTCCCCTTCGTTTGCTTCTGCTTTAATTACTTCTGCTTCTGCTTTTATTTTTTCTGCCTCCGCCTTTGCCTTTTCTGACTCTGCTTCTACCTTTTCTTCCTCCAGTTTTTTAAGTGGTTCCAGCGGATTTTTTTCTTCATTCTGAAAAGTATTCTTATCAATTCCCTGGTTTTTTGCTTCTTGTATAGCTTGCTCTTCGGTCATCCCACGTTTTTTCAGTTCTTCCTGAAACTGCTCCTCCGTGATTCCTTTCTCTTGAAGAACATCCTTAATATTTTCATCCTCCACCTGAGCAAAAAGACCGATGTATCCAAAAGTCAGGATAATAATGATTAGGAGATTTTTCATTTTGTTCGTTTTTAGTCAACCATCTCGTTGATACAACAATGATTATGCCGTGTGATATTGTTTATTATAATAGTCTTTATATGCACCAGAGGTAACATTGTTCAGCCAACTTTCATTGGAGAGATACCATTTTATGGTTTCTCTTAGGCCTTCTTTGAAGGTTATTGTTGCTTTCCAACCTAGTTTAGATTCTAATTTTTCCGCATCTATAGCATATCGGCGATCATGACCTGGTCTGTCTTTTACATAGGTGATTAGTTCTCTGGAAGTACCAGAGGGCTTCCCTAGTTCTTCATCCATGATATCACAAAGCAAATGGATGAGTTCGATATTTTTCCATTCATTCTTTCCACCAATATTGTAGGTTTCGCCTTTCAATCCGCTGTGGTAGATCAAGTCAATCGCTTTTGCATGGTCTACTACCCAAAGCCAATCTCTTGTGTATTTGCCATCGCCATAGACGGGCAAGGCTTTATTATGTTTAATATTATTGATAAAAAGAGGGATCAGTTTTTCCGGAAATTGATGTGATCCGTAATTATTAGAACAATTGGAGATAATTACTGGCAAACCATATGTATGGTAATACGCTCTGACAAAATGATCGGAACTTGCTTTTGCTGAGGAGTACGGCGATCTGGGATCATACGGCGTCTCTTCAGTAAAAAAGCCTTCTTCTCCTAAAGAACCATAGACTTCATCTGTAGAAACATGGTAAAACAATTTATCTTCTTTTCCCTCCCAGGCTGTTTTTGCAGCATTCAAAAGAATAACCGTTCCCAAAACATTAGTTTCTACAAAGGCAGTAGGGTTTTCTATAGATCGGTCAACATGTGATTCCGCGGCCAAATGGATGACCCCATCAAAATCAATTTTGCCAAACAATTCCTGGATGAACGGACCATCAGTTATATCCCCCTTGACAAAGGTATAGTTTGGTGCTTTTTCGACGTCAGTCAGGTTTTCCAAATTGCCTGCATAAGTCAATTTGTCCAGGTTATAAATATGATAATTCGGATATTTATTGATGAGAAGTCTTATCAAATGCGACCCAATAAATCCTGCGCCTCCTGTCACTAATATTTTTCGTTGTTTATGATCCATCATTATTCTTTTAGGGAATTTTTACGTTGTTTCCGTTGTGGGTAATACTGATTTGAAATATTCGAAGGTACGAGCAAGCCCTTCTTTTCGACTTACTTTTGGTTCCCAACCAAGTATCTTCTTAGCCTTCCGAATATCTGGCCGTCTTTTTTTAGGATCATCAATTGGCAAATCTTTAAAAATAAGCGTCGAGGAAGTATCTACCATTTCTAAAATTTCTTTGGCAAAGTCTTTAATAGAAATTTCCTCATCGTTGCCAATATTTATCGGCGATGAACAATCGCTCATCAATAATCTATAAATTCCTTCCACCTGATCCTCTACATAACAGAAGGAACGGGTCTGCGATCCATCTCCAAATATAGTAATCGATTCTCCTCTCATTGCTTGAGAAATAAAAGCAGGCAATGCACGTCCATCATCAATTCTCATTCTTGGACCGTAGGTATTGAAGATTCTGACTATTCTGGTTTCTAATCCGTGATAGGTATGGTAGGCCATGGTAATTGCTTCCTGAAAACGCTTAGCTTCATCGTAGACGCCTCTTGGCCCGATTGGGTTTACATGTCCCCAATATTCTTCAGATTGTGGGTGGACTTGTGGGTCTCCGTATACTTCAGAGGTGGAGGCTACTAAAATTCGGGCTTCTTTAGCCTTTGCGAGTCCTAGCAAATTATGCGTCCCCAACGAGCCTACTTTCAGTGTTTGAATTGGCATTTGTAAGTAGTCAATGGGACTAGCCGGAGAAGCAAAGTGCAAAATATAATCCAAATTGCCCGGTACATGGACAAAATTGCTTACATCATGATGGTAAAACTTGAAACTTTCCAATGGAAAAAGGTGCTCGATATTTTTCAAACTTCCCGTCAACAAATTATCCATTCCAATCACCTCAAAATCTTCCTTTACAAACCGATCGCAAAGATGAGATCCTAAAAAACCCGCTGCTCCAGTAATAAGTACTCTCTTCTTCATAGTTTAACAATCTTTCTAAAAGAAATATTTTTTTGGTAACTTGTCAAAAATCAAAACCTGCTTTCTCCTAAGTATTAAGACACATATTAGAATAACTTTTTTACCTAGAACATATTGATCTCAAGTGCTTACCCTTTATTTTTGCGGTGCAAATATACATCAATATTGACTAAAAACTTAAAAAAAGTCTACTTTTACAAAAACTTAAAAATGATAAGAAATCTTTTAATTTTACTTTTTTCAACCTGCTTACCAATCTTTATTTTTGCTCAGGACAATTCCGAAAAGAAACCCCCTAATATTCTAACTATCAATGCCAACTACGGATTTCAAGTTCCTGGTGGCGATTTGGCTGATCGATTTGGAGTGAATTCTGACATCGGTTTTGCGATCGAGTTTATTACAAAACGGTTGATATTGGGAATAGAAAGTGATTTCATCTTCGGAGGCAATGTAAAGGAAGACGTCATTTCCAATCTTAGAACACCCTCTGGTGGTATCGTCTCTCAAGGCAAAGAGCTAGGAGAAGTTGATCTTAGTGAACGCGGATTTTTTTCTGGATTGACCGTCGGTACAATTATTCCATTATCGCAAAAAAATACTCGATCAGGAATAAGAATTTCTGGTACCGGAGGTTTCATGCAACATAAAATCAGAATCGTAGATATTACAGAATCTATAAGGCAATTGCAAGGCCCATACCTCAAAGGATATGATCGGTTGACCAATGGATTAGCCATCAAAGAATTTGTCGGATACCAATATTTCAGCAATAACAGATTACTCAACTTTTATTTTGGAGTGGAGGGTATTCAAGCCTTCACCCAAAACAGAAGGTCGTACAACTTTGATACGATGATGAAGGATGAAACAAAACGAGTAGACCTTCTTTTCGGCTTGCGACTCGGGTGGACACTCCCCATCTTCTTCGATAGCGGTGAAGAAAAATACTATTACTAAATTGAGCAGTATGGTGATGCTATACGATCTTGTTTTAGGAATATACCATTGGTGTATTTGGTTAGCATCCCCCTTCCATAAAAAAGCAAATCTCTGGATAACCGGTCGCAAAACAGCTAAATCGACCATCCTCAAACACCTAAAAAATGAAAAAGTAGTGTGGATGCACTGCGCATCTTTAGGAGAGTTTGAACAAGGAAGGCCTGTTTTAGAAGCCATTTCTAAACAATGGCCGAAATACAAGATTTTGCTCACCTTTTATTCTCCTTCCGGTTATGAAATCCGAAAAGAGTATCCCTTAGCAGATTGTGTAGCCTACCTCCCTAAAGACACAAAAAAAAATGCGCAATGGTTGGTCGACAACCTGGACATCCAAGCCTCCATTTTTGTCAAGTATGACTTATGGTATCATTATCTGAACCAACTACAGCAAAAACGGATTCCTTGTTTTCTGATTGCTGCTTTGTTTCGGAGGTCGCAGTTTTACTTCCAATGGTATGGCGCCTTTTTAAGGAAAAAAATTACAGGATTCGATCACATTTTTGCGCAGGAAACCAGCAGCCTTCAATTACTCAACGAATTCCAAATTGACAATTGTTCAGTAGCTGGTGATACAAGAATTGACAGAGTATATGCCATTAGCCAACAAGCAGACCAATACCCCATTCTAGAGACATTCAAAGGAAATAAAAAACTGCTGATCGCAGGAAGCACTTGGTCTCCTGACGAGCAAATCCTAATCCCATTCATCAACAAACAAGAAAATAAGGACCTAAAATTCGTCATCGCCCCTCATGATATTCAGCCTGCCAACTTACAGCGGATCGAAGCAGGTTTAACGGTTCCCTTCGTACGGTATTCGCAAGCAAAGAACAGCGAATTGACGACTGACCAAGTCTTACTTATTGATAACATTGGGATGTTGGCATTCTTGTATCGGTATGCGTGGGTGGTGTATATCGGTGGCGGATTTGATAAGGGACTACACAATACACTGGAACCGGCAGCCTTTGGCTGCCCACTAGTTTTTGGCCCCAACTACGACAAATTTGTTGAAGCGGTCGAACTGGTTAAGACGAAGTCTGCTTTCCCCATCCAACACCTTAAAGACTTTGAGGCTGCGTTAACGGACCTTCACAATCAGGACAATTATGATGCTGCGGCGAATGGCTCCCAAGAATTCATCCAACAGCATCTAGGAGCTACAGATCGCGTTATACAGGTTATCCAAAAATACCTGTAGCAATGGTAAAGAGAAGAACATTGCAATTTCTGCAGGATATTAGTCAATGAAAATACGATCCTTTCCTATAAATTTGGGACATTGAACAGACAGTACTTTCATCGGTTTTTTGCTGGTGACGGTAACTGCATGCGGCGTACCTTTAGGTATATTTATGACCTGGCCTTTTTTTAGCGGGACAGTTTTTTCTCCTAGCAGCATAGTTCCTTTTCCTTCCAGGATTATTACATACTCCGTATGCTCGTCATGCCTGTGGAGCCGAACGGATTCCTTCACAAAAATGATGAACGAACTGGCGTGTTCATCCGAGTTTAGCGGAATCACTTTTATATTTTCGTAAGAACTAGGATCAGCCGTAATTCCTTTAAAGTCTTTGACATCCTGACATTCGGCAGCGATGGCAAATAGTAGACAAAGTAAAAGATAGAGGTATTTCATTCGTTATTTTTGGTTTTTAACTAGCTATTTTATGGGCAAATTTCTAATTCGGTGGTAAAATGTGCTCCAAAATCTGCTTCAAAAAGCACAAAAATAGAACATATGAAAGGCATTGTTTCATGTCAATGAAAATACAAAATTTCTAATTCATTGCCCTACAAATGATTGATCAAAAATCAAGAATTAAGTCCTACCAACATATTTATTCTTAATCCTGATGAGTAGTTAGAAATATTATTCTAAATTTGATTCAGATAAAAATCAATTATATGAAACTCGAATTACTGGACTGGCTAATTATTGGAGGATTTTTCGCATTGATCCTTGGCGTTGGCCTTTCTTACTCCAGGAAAGCAGGGAAGGATCTGGAAAGTTTTTTCCTTGGAGGTCGAAATTTGCCCTGGTATATCGCGGGTATCTCTATGGTGGCCACCACCTTTGCCGCGGACACTCCCCTAGCAGTAACCGAGTTGGTTGGACAAAGCGGAATCGCTGGCAACTGGCTGTGGTGGAGTTTTCTGGCAGGCGGAATGCTAACGACTTTTTTCTTTGCAAAATTGTGGAGAAAGTCCGGTGTCCTTACAGAAGTAGAGCTTATCGAAATGAGATATAGCGGTACCCCAGCAACCCTCCTTCGCGGATTTAAGTCCTTGTATCTTGGTGTGTTTATTAATGTTATTATAATTGCTTGGGTGAATGTCGCCTTGATGTCCTTGTTGGAAGTATTTTTCGATTTGGATAAAGACACGGCTTTAATGTATACCGCAGCAGCGATGGCGCTTGTAGCTGTTTACGCTTCTTTTTCCGGATTACTAGGCGTTGCGATGACGGATGTGATTCAGTTTTTTCTGGCTATGACGGGTTGTATTATCCTTGCGGTGCTTGTGGTCCAATCTGATAAAATTGGAGGTATTGATGGCCTGAAAGCTCAATTGCCCGCTGGCAGTTTAAACTTCTTTCCGGATATAACTAGTGATGCAGGTTCTGCTGGAAAAACACTAGGATTGAGCATTGGTGCATTCTTCGCCTATATCGGTGTACAGTGGTGGGCGAGTTGGTATCCCGGCGCGGAACCTGGAGGAGGAGGCTATGTTGCCCAACGCATGATGAGTGCCAAAAGTGAAAAGGATGCAGTATATGCGACCTTATTTTTTCAGATTGCGCATTATTGTATACGGCCCTGGCCATGGATTCTTGTTGGACTTTGCGCCATCATTTTATACCCCGACTTACCAGAAGCAGATGTAAAATTAGGGTTTGTACATGCGATGAGCGATTTTCTGCCTACTGGTCTAAGAGGCTTGTTGCTTGTTGCCTTTTTTGCGGCTTATATGAGTACGATCTCCACCCAATTGAACTGGGGCGCGAGTTATGTCATCAATGATTTTTATAAACGATTTATGGCTCCTGATGCTTCTGACAAGCAGTTGGTTAGCGCTTCAAGAATTTGTACGGTGATCCTTATGGTGATTGGATTGGGCGTAACGACTCAAGTCACGTCCATTTCGGCGGCGTGGGGATTTTTGATGTCTTGTGGTGCTGGGCTTGGGTTGGTGCTTATTCTTCGTTGGTACTGGTGGCGGATCAATGCATGGAGTGAAATTTCGGCGACGGTAGCTCCCTTTATTGCAATGATTGCCCTTCACTTTATGGGAATTGAATTCCCTGAAAGTTTCTTGTATACGGTCTTGTTTACAACAGTTGTTTGGATTGCAGTTACTTTCCTTACATCACCGACTGCCAAGGAAACCTTGCAAAAATTTTATGACAAAGTAGAGCCCGATGGTGCCTGGGCAGACTTCCGTCCGAAAGACGAACAGTCATCAAGTAGCAGTCGGCTCTTCAACCTGTTTGTCTGTTGGATCAGCGCCATCTTTTTAACCTATGGTATTTTATTCCTTATCGGAAAAATAATTTTCAAAGAATGGTCTGCTGTTGGTATTCTGGCGGCTATTGTTTTGGTAAGTTTTATTGTTTTAAAAACTTTTGTTGGCAAAACTCGTATTTTTAGCGATTATTCTGAACAAGAGGAAGTTCTGGATACTCCTTAATATTAAACTTTCATGATGAATCGATTTTTTTTAGCACTGATTTTTTTCCTGGGAATGCTGATGGTAAATGGCCAAAGTACTTATTCTCCAAAAGGTGGAGATGCAGACCATATTATGGATAGACTGGAAATAAAGTCAGGCAATCTCGCCCCGTTTTTTTCAGTGAACAAACCATACGATAGACGAGATGTCACCAATTTTGCTATTCAATACCAGGAAGAACAAGGAAATCTTTCAACCCTTGATAGTGCAGATATCTACTATATATTCAAAGACAACAATGATTGGCTCGATCCTATGAAAGACCAATCTGATAAGAATATCAAAAGGTATTATAAGAAAGAATACATAGATAGTACCCGAACTTTTTACAAGAATAAACTAGTAGAAGACACGAATAAAGAAACAAGCAAAAACCGCTTAATACTCAGTAAAAAGCCTTTTCTAAAACATTTTTATAAAACACCCGCCAATTTTCTAGAGCTCAATTCTCCTTTTCTAAAGTTTAAAGTAAATCCACTTTTGCATCTCCAAGTTGGGCAACAACAGGGGATGGATGGGATTATGTTTCAGAATACCCGTGGAGTTGAAATAAGAGGTAATATTGATGATCGGGTATGGTTTTATACTAATATTGTTGAAAATCAAGCAAGATTTGCTCAACACATCACTGCTTCGATCAAAGCGAATGATGCAATTCCCGGAGCAGGATTTTACAAGCTTTATAAAAGTACTTTTTTAGATTATACGGATGACTATGATTATTTGAATGCGACTGGGTATTTCGCAGCAAGGATCAGTAAACATATACAAGTAAAACTAGGGCACGGCAGGCATTTTATTGGAGATGGGCATCGGTCGATGATGTTGTCTGACAATTCTGCCAATTACTTTTTCTTACAGTTTAATACGCGGGTCTGGAAACTAAACTACCAGAATATTTTTGCAGAAATGACCCGTCAATACTCCAATCCGTTTACTCAAAGTATGCCATTTCCTAAAAAATACGCGGCCATTCACCATCTAAATTACAATATGTTTAAAAATTTCAATATTGGAATTTTTGAGGCTATTGTTTTTGACAGGGGCAGTACCTTTGAATTGCAATACTTAAACCCAATCATTCTATATAGAACCATCGAACAGTCAGTCGGCAGCCCCGACAATGCACTCTTTGGATTCAATGCGAAGTATAATTTTCTGCGAAGTTTCTCATTGTATGGGCAGTTTGTTCTCGATGAATTTAAGTTTAGCGAATTGTTTTCTGGTAATGGGTGGTGGGCTAATAAATTTGGTCTTCAGTTGGGACTTAAATACATTGATGCCTTCAAAATTGATCACTTAGATCTGCAGCTAGAATACAATATGGCCCGGCCGTATACTTATTCTCACCGTACCTTTGATGGAAATTACACCCACTTCAATCAGTCACTTGCCCATCCGCTAGGAGCCAACTTCAGAGAAGCAATCGGAATCATCCGATATCAACCCATCCATCCACTAAAATTGGAGGCCCGCGTTGTATTTGCTAACTACGGAACAGATAGTCTGAATAATGGAATGAACTGGGGTGGAAATATCTTCCTAAGCACCGATACGCGTGCGCAGGACTTTAATAACAGTATCGGCCAAGGCGTTAATAATGTGCTGTTGATTGGCACACTAAAAGCTAGTTACCAAATTCGGCATAATCTGTACATCGATGTGGAATATTGGCTCCGTAAACAAAGCAGTGATTTGGGTACGCGAACGTATACCAGAAATTACTTCGGAGTGGGCTTGCGACTGAATAGAGCCGCTCGGGTACTGGACTACTAGTAAAGGTGCTAGTAAGAATTAATCTCAATCATTACAAACTCTAGTGATTTAATCTACAGTTCTTTCTTAATGTTCAACAATAATTCTTTCAATCCCTTCAGACTTTCAATAGACTGGAATTTTTGTTGGAGTCGGTCCTTGTTTAGTTTGATTTCTTTCTTGGCGCCGTCTAGGGTAAATCCCCGCTCTTTGACCAGGTGATAGATCAGTTTAAAATTATCAATGTCTTTTTTAGTAAATCGGCGATCTCCCTTTTTGTTTTTCTTTGGTTTTAGAATATCAAATTCGGATTCCCAAAATCGAATCAGTGAATTGGAGACTTCAAACAATTCAGCCACTTCGCTAATGGAATAGTACAATTTGGTAATTTCTTTATCGTCGTATTTCGGCATTGGTGACTAGATATGTTTATTTATAAGAAACAAGATAGTTAAAAATAAAAAAAAACTTGCATCCAATTTTTTGAATGCAAGCGATTTATAATTTTGAACTGCCAGGCAGCTATTATTCAAATTCTTCTCCACCGAAGTCGAAAGACTGATTTTCATCAGAAGCCAACTCTGCCATTTCTTTATATTCAGCAGGTGTAAGTCCGTCAATACAGAAGTGAATTGGATTTACTTTTTTCCCTTTTTGAATTACTTCATAATGAAGGTGCGGAGCTGTTGACGTTCCAGTGTTTCCAACTGTTCCGATTATTTCCCCTTTCTTGATGACTTGTCCACTTTTCACGGTGATATCTTGCATGTGAGCGTATAATGATTTATATCCAAATCCGTGATCAATGATGACATGTTTGCCATACCCCGACTTTCTGGATTTGACAGAAAGGATTTTTCCATCTCCTGTGGAATAAATTGGTGTTCCTTTTTTAGCCGTGAAATCAATTCCAAAATGCATTTTTCTAATTTTGTGAATAGGGTGTTTTCTCATTCCAAAACCAGAATACATCTTAATATTATTAGCATCTTTTACCGGACGGATAGAAGGAATTGCTTTCAACATTTCTTCCTTTTCCTGCGCAATATAAGCTAACGTGTCCAAGGACTTTGTTTGCAAACTTAACTGACGCCCCAATTTATCCATTTTCTTGGTAGTTGCGATAACGAGATCACTGTTAGACAGGTTTTTCAATCGTTCATATTTATCACTTCCACCAACGCCTGTTTCCCAGGTATAATCATCCACTTGATCTACGCCAAGGGTCATTCGATAAATTTCGTTGTCTTTATTTTTGACTTCCGCAAGAAGTCCAGAATAAGATTCGATGTCCTTACTTAAGGACTCATATTGAAGCGTAAGTGCTTCTATCTCTCTGTTTAATCTTTTCTCCTCTGGAGACTCTGTTACCTGAAACCACACCATTACGAGAAGTACAGAACAAGCCAACACGGCGGTCATAAAAACAGAAGCACTCAGCAATCTAGATTTTATAGTATGCTCTACCTTTTCGTAGCTCAGTGTATTGACGTTATAGATGAATTTTTCTTTTCTCATTATTTTCAGTCAAATATTGTTTGAAATAGCTACTTTTGTTCACGAAATTAGCAGTATGAATTACCAATACAGCTAACTGAACCGAGCCAAAGTTAGTTATCCGTATTCAATTATTCAAAAATATGACCACCAAGTTACCAACAAAAAGAAGGATTCGGACAATTGTTTGCCAAGGTATATCTTCTTGTACGACGAAATTAAGTTTGTGTTCGGAACCTTTCTGTTTTAACAAAACGTTATATCATGAATATTCAGTTATTAACATCCAAAACTGACTCTAATTAACCATAATATTAAATTTATTTAATAACGAAGTGTAGCAATGAATTCTAAACAAATCCGCAAACAGTTTCTTGACTTTTTTGAAAGTAAAAATCACAAAATCGTCTCCTCCTCGCCAATTGTAGTAAAAAATGACCCAACCCTTATGTTTACTAACGCGGGCATGAATCAATTTAAAGATTATTTCCTAGGAGATAAGATCGCGGAGAATGTACGGGTCGCCGACACTCAAAAATGCCTACGCGCATCGGGAAAACACAATGACCTGGAAGATGTTGGATTGGATAGCTACCACCAAACAATGTTTGAGATGCTTGGCAATTGGTCTTTTGGTGATTACTTCAAAAAAGAAGCAATCGAATGGGCCTGGGAATTGCTCACCGACGTTTATAAACTACCGAAAGACCGACTGTATGCTACTGTTTTTGAAGGAGACAAAGAAATGGAGCTCGACGCCGATGAAGAAGCAGTTAGCTATTGGGAGACCTTAATACCAAAAGAGCGCATTTTGTACTGCGACCGAAAAGACAATTTTTGGGAAATGGGTGCGTCTGGCCCCTGCGGTCCGTGCTCAGAAATCCATATAGACATCAGAAGTGAGGAAGACCGCAAAAAACTAGACGGCAAAGAACTCGTAAATAAAGACCATCCCCAAGTCATCGAAATCTGGAATCTTGTATTCATTCAGTTCAACAGAAAAGCAGATGGCTCCCTAGAACCATTGCCTGCCAAACATGTGGATACAGGAATGGGATTTGAGCGATTATGCATGGCGATGCAAGGCAAAACGTCCAATTATGACACCGATGTCTTTTCTCCGCTTATCCAACATGTAGAAAAAATATCTGGTAAGAAATACGAATTCTCCTACGATAAATCGGCTAAAAAAGACATCGCTTTTCGCGTTATTGTAGATCATATTCGCGCAGTGAGCTTCGCTATTGCTGATGGCCAGCAGCCGAGTAATACTGGTGCAGGGTACGTCATCCGCAGGATATTGAGACGGGCAGTTCGGTATTATTATTCTTTTCTTGATGTGAAAGAACCGCTGCTGCATACACTAATACCACTACTAAGCGAGCAGTTTGCAGAAACGTTTCCAGAACTGAAAGCTCAGCAGGATTTTATCAAAAACAACGTATTAAAAGAAGAAGAATCCTTCTTAAGGACGCTATCTCAAGGACTCAAACGCTTCGAACAATTGACGATCAAGGACAATGTGCTCGATGGCCAGGATATGTTTGAGTTGTATGATACCTTTGGCTTCCCAAAAGACTTAACTGAGTTAATTGCCCAAGAAAAAGGCTATAAGGTAGACAACGCTGGTTTCGAAAAAGCAATGGCCAAGCAAAAAAGAGGAAGTCAACAGGATGCCGCAAAAGAATTTGGCGACTGGATCACGATAAATGAAGGAACCGGTGTAGAGTTTGTCGGTTACGACGAGTTGACAGCCACTGGCAACCTAATGAAATATAGAACCGTTAAAATAAAAAACAAAGATCAATACCAGGTTGTCCTTGATAAAACTGCTTTTTATGCAGAAGGAGGAGGACAGATTGGTGATACCGGAACATTGACCTTTGGCGATGAAGATATTTATGTGATTGATACCAAACGAGAAAATGACCTGATTATTCATTTTGTGAATAAATTGCCGCAAAACATGACCGCTCCTGCAATCGGAAAAGTCAATGCGACTAAACGTCAGGCGACAGAGAGCAATCATACTGCTACCCATTTATTGCATGCAGCTCTTAGGGAGGTACTGGGTACGCATGTCCAGCAAAAAGGGTCGCTGGTTGCGAATTCGCATCTACGTTTTGATTTCTCTCATTTTGAGAAAATTTCTACCGAAGACCTGGAAAAGATTGAGCAAATTGTTAATCAAAAGATCAGAGAGAACATTCTCCTTGGAGAGGCACGTTCGATTCCGATTGCAGAAGCGCAGGCAAGTGGAGCGATGATGTTGTTTGGTGAAAAGTATGGGGACACTGTTCGGATGATTACGTTCGATCCTGAATATTCAAGAGAGCTTTGTGGTGGGTGTCATGTTTCTGCTACTGGGGAGATTGGTTACTTCAAAATCACTTCAGAATCTTCTGTTGCTGCTGGTGTGAGGAGGATTGAGGCAATTTCTGCGAAGGCTGCTGAAGAATTTTTGAATGGAGAATTGGGGAAACTTGATCAAATCAGAGATCTATTCAAAAACCCAAAAAACATTGCACAATCTGTCCAAGGATTGCAAGAGGAAAACAAAGAACTGAAAAAAGAAATCGAGCGTTTGCAGAATGCGCAGGCAGGTGCCTTAAAAACAGACCTGATGCGTTCCGCTGTACAACTAAATGGCTATAATTTTATTGGTAAAAAATTGCCTTTGAATGATCCGAAAACGATCAAATCTCTTGCCTATCAAATAAAAGAGGAGCTAGGGAATGTGGTTATTGTTTTCGGGGCAGTGGTCAACGGCAACCCTCAAATATCAGTGACGATAAGTGAAGAATTGATAGAAAGCAAAAAATTGCATGCTGGAAATCTTGTAAGAGAAATTGCAAAAGAAATTCAAGGAGGCGGTGGTGGCCAGGCTTTCTTCGCTACAGCTGGTGGAAAAAACATCAGTGGAATCGAAAATGCAATAGCAAAAGCCAAGGAAATTTTAGGCTAATTTTTGTAACAAAAAGTCTTAACATATATTACTTTAATCAAATGCAATTAATGCTGATAATCACTAAATCATTAAATACTTGTTTTCAATGATTTACATTTGCGTGCACCACACCATTATTCCTTGTCACTAAAAATGATATTTGGACTTTATTTATAATCGATAATTGCTGATATTCCCAATAAGTAAGAAATCAATCTTTGTTGTAATCCCCCACCCCAGTCTACCTAGTCATTTTTTTTCGGCTACAACTAATATTTGTTTGGAGCAGGGAGAGGTTTGTCAATTTTCTTAAAAATTACAACATGACCAAGTCTAAAAAAAACATCATAGAACAGCTTGACGATGCCAATCGCAAAATCAAGGAGTTAGAGGCGGAAAAGGAAGCGCTGGAAAACTACGCCAGTAGAAAAAACGCACATCTGAAGCTTATCCTTGATAACGCTCCAATAATTCTATCCTATATAAATAAGGAAGGGATAATTGAGCTTTCTGAAGGCAAAGCATTAGAAAGAATGCACTTAAAAACAGGAGAATTAGTAGGTTCTTCCATTTATGAAGCCTTTCCTTCAGGAGAAGCATTCCATGGCCTTTTTCAAGAAGCAATTAGTGGTAAGGAAGTGACTAAAAGGATTGTAGCAAAAGACAATCTTCATTTTCACAACTTTTTAGCTCCAGACTTTTCAGAATCTGGCGAAGTGGAAGGCGTCACCAATGTGGTAGTTGATCTTACTGAAAGTGGAAAACTGGAGAAAATAAATATTGGCAAAGAGCAACAATTTGCTTATTTCTTTGAACACCTTCCTGCTTCAGTAGTCATGTTTGATCAGGAAATGCGCATCATAAGAGCTAGCAAACAATGGTGCGTTGATAATGATCTCAACCCCAATACTATTTATGGCAAATCTCAATTTGATATTTTCCCAAAAGAAAGTCGATTTTGGGAAAAAATACAAGCTACTTGCCTTCAAGGGGAAAGCCTTAAGAAAGAGTGTGAAATTGTTGTTAGAGATGGAGACACAATTTACTTTGACTGGCTGGCAAAGCCTTGGTACGATTACAATCAACAAATAGGAGGCATCGTTGTGTTTACCCAAGAAACCACCGAAAAAGTCAATACTAACGAAGACCTCAGAAAACATAAAGAACTTCTGGAGAAAAAACTCGCCGATCTGGAGCTTTTCGCCTGTGCTACTTATCACGATCTCAGAGAACCGTTGCGTCCAATAATTAGTTTTGTCCAGTTGTTAGAGAGAAAATACAAAAATATTTTTGACGAAGAAGGCAAAGAGTTTTTGCACCATATCGTCTCTAATGCCAAGCGGATGCATCAACTTGTAACTGGCTTGCTTGCCTATGTAGACCGTGAAGAAAATCATAAAAAGGAGTGTATAATTGATCCGAATTCTATCATAAATGATTTTAAAGATAATTTAGCTAAAAAATTCCCTGCCAAGAAAGTAAACATTCGAATTAGCGACTTGCCGAAAATAAAAGTTCCAGGTCAAAAAGCAAAAGTATTAATAACACATCTACTTAAAAATGCTGTTCAGTTCAACGAAAACAATATTGTCAACATTGATATTGATATCAAAAAGGAAGAGGACTTCCATACATTTTCTATTGGCGACAATGGAATTGGAATAGCCCCCAAGTACCACCAATCTATCTTCAAACTCTTCACTCAACTAAGCGCAAATAGCAAATATAAAGGAGGAGGCATCGGATTGTCCGTTTGCAAAAAAATGGTAGAAGACTGGGGAGGTCGAATCTGGGTAGATTCCAAAGAAGGAGATGGATCAAAGTTCTTTTTTACTATTCCAGAGAATATGGTTGCAGTTTAGGATAAAAGTTGGTAGAAAGTACTGGCGTCCAAAAATTATCTTCGATTTTTATATTCACGCATGCTTGCATTCAGGTATTCTCGTATTAAAAACAGTACGATCCTTTACCTTGATGACGATTTTCCTATCTTTGAGATTGATTTTTCAAAAACAAAATTCATGTCAATCTACGATCAATATGAAACCGTCATTGGTTTGGAGGTGCATACTCAACTAAATACGAACAGTAAGGCATTTTGCACAGACAATGCTTCTTTTGGCGGTGCTCCTAACACCCACATCAGTGTAGTATCACTCGGTCATCCGGGGACCTTGCCTCGATCAAACAAACAACATATCAATGCAGCAATAAAACTAGGGCTTGCACTTGATTGTCGCATTAATAAAAACAACCACTTTTCAAGGAAAAATTATTTTTATGCTGATCTCCCAAAAGGGTATCAAATAACTCAGGATGATCAACCCATTTGTCTCGGAGGTAAGGTGGAGATTGAAGTAAATGGCACTAAAAAAACGATCCGTCTTCACCACATTCATATGGAGGAGGATGCCGGGAAATCAATACACGATCAAGACCCTAACAACACATTAATCGACCTTAATCGCGCAGGAGTACCACTCCTTGAAATTGTATCAGAACCAGATCTTCGATCATCTGAGGAGGTGCATGCTTACATTTCCGCTATTCGGAAGCTTGTCCGCTATCTGGGTATTTGTGATGGCAACATGGAGGAAGGATCGATCCGTGCAGATTGTAATGTCTCTGTTCGAAAAAAAGGAACTACAAAACTAGGTACGCGTTGTGAGATAAAAAATGTCAACTCCTTAAGGTTTGCAAAAAAAGCGGTAGAATACGAGGCAAAACGGCAAGTTGATGTACTGGAAGCAGGAGGCGAGATTATTCAATGCACGCTTGATTTTGATCCGGTAAGTGGCACGACAACTCCTTTAAGAGAAAAAGAAAATGCGCATGATTATCGGTATTTCGCTGACCCGGATATTCCTCCGATTGTACTGACAGACGAAGATATTGACAAAATAAAAGGAGAAATGCCTGAACTTCCGAGGGCACTAATCCCTAGATTTGTAGCCGATTTTAATATTTCTGAATACGACGCGCTTGTTTTGACAGAGGATCGAGAGACGGTTGACTATTTTCAGGAAATGACCAAGCACACAAAGCAGTATAAGTCTGCTGCCAATTGGATAATCAATATTGTAAAGTCGTGGTTGAATGATCAAAGTCTAGAAATTAAAGACTTCCCTTTGTCGGCTAGTCAACTGGCAGGGCTGATTGATTTGGTAGCGGCCAACAAAGTGAGCTATGCCGCTGCGAGTCAAAAAATATTCCCGGAGTATTTAGCCAACCCTACCAATAATCCACTCCAAATTGCGAAAGCGCTAAACTTATTACAAGATTCGAGCGAAGACTCCATTGATGAGTTTATTGTGGCTGCACTGGAAAAATTTCCTGACAAGGTACAAGAATACAAAAAAGGTCGGAAAGGAGTGATCGGTCTGTTTATGGGAGAAGTGATGAAACTATCAAAAGGCAAGGTCAACCCTAAATTGGCCAATGAGTTGCTGCGAAAAAAACTAGAAAGCTAATTGTTTTAATTGGAGTTGAAAGACTACTCGCTCATGCTTAAGGTTTGATTCTTAATCAGAATATTTTGAAGCTGCTCTGGTTTGAAAAGTTTGATCGAATCACCTGGGACCAGGTAATTTTCATTGGGGATATTGTTTATTCTAAGAATCTCATCCTTTACAGTAAGATCATTGTATACTCTACCAACAATTTTAGAAAGGGTATCGCCTGGTTTTACCACGTAAATATCGTACTCCATCTTATTCATCATCAAACCCTCTAGTTTTTTCTCCAACTCCTTTATTCTTTTATTGGAGGAGGATAATTCATTCCGCAGTTCGATATTGATAGGGGCTTCGACTTCTACTGTTTCAATCTGTGTTTTTTGAGGCCACCAAGACCACATTAACCACAAAAATGCCATAGAAAGCAACCCAATCATTATTTTTTGATTGCTAATTTGCGCTTCGTATCGTCCTTTTTTGTTAGCCAACTCGACAAGCTTGCCCTTGAGCACACTTTGTTCTTTCAAAGAAATTAGCTTATCATTCTCCTGATAGATGATCTCATCTCTGTCAACTAAAGAACCACAACGAGGGCACAATAGCTCACCATGAGGAATCCCCTTCATTTCACATATAGAGCAGTTCATAAGCGTGGTTTAGTAAAATTTTATTTTATAACTTTATTTTTTATACGATTAATGGGCAATTTTAAAAGTACAATTCTGATTATCAGGTAAGATAGAAACCTAAATATTAAAGATCAACATTAGTAACTATTCTTTGTGACATAACATTAGCGCTGATTATCTATCCTGATTAAATATTTCAATTCAACTCAAAAACAACAAAATACTGTATACCAGCACCTTATGGTCAAACTTACACAATCCCCTTTCCTCTAACTATAACTTCCTTTAGTTAATAATAACAAATTCTGTTCTTCTATTACTTGCTCTCCCCTCTAATGTCTCGTTAGTTGCTATTGGTAGATTCTCTCCAAACCCTTTATAAGTTAACCGATTTGCCATAATGCCTTCTTTCTTTAAATAATCTTGTACTGCCTTCGCTCTGTTTACAGACAAGGTCATGTTATCACTGTCCGACCCCACGTTGTCAGTATGTCCGTTCAACTGAATTCGCATCGAAGGGTGCTCGTTTAGCAAATCCCTCAATTTGTTTAACTCTGCAATTGAAACATCGAGCAATTCTGCGGATGCGGTTTCAAAAAACACATTCTTTAGAATGATCGGCTTTGCCTTTTCTACTGTAACTGTAGCAGGTATAGGCTTTCCTGGCTGAGTGGAGGCAATGATCTTTGGCGGTATTTTTTGCAATCCAATTTCTAGTAAAAAAGGTTCTTCAAATGAATTCACCCCTTTCAACCCAAAGTTCTCCGAATGAAACAGATATTCTGTCTTCGCTACATTCAAAGAGTAGTCATTTCCCATTGGCAAACAAACTAAAAACTCGCCATTTTCATTGGTCAAGGACTTAGTGTGCACTTTGCCCGTAGACAGATTCACAAGCTCAATATCTGCCACCAAACGTTCCTTGGTCACTCCATCAAAGACGGTTGCTTTCACGTACGTCACCAAGGAAGGGCGGGCCGTCGCAGGCAATTCAAATTCATAGATATCCAGTTTCCCATTGCCACCAGCTATTCCAGAAGAAAAATAACCAGTCGACCCATCAAAATTGACAATCATGCTAAACTCTGATTCTTTTGTATTGATTGGATAGCCCAGATTTTCTGCTTGGCCCCAGGAGCCATCCGATTGTTTTCTTGACAAAAAGATATCCGATTTCCCCATCCCAGGATGTCCGTCCGAGACAAAATACAACGTCTGTCCATCAGGATGTAGGAAAGGCGCTTCTTCAGAGAATTTAGTATTTATTGAAGGTCCCATTTTTATGGGTTTGATCCAGGTACCATCGTCTTTTAGATAGCTGCCATATATATTTTTGTCCTTATCCCGATTGTCCTTTCCTCTGCAAAACAATATCGTTTTCCCATCAGCAGACAAGGTGGGTTGCGATTCCCATGCTGGCGAGCTGATTGGTGCGCCGATGTTTTCAGGAGATGTCCAAAGTTTATCTTTTTTCCTGGAGATATAAATATCACACTTCCCATAATCCCCTTCTCGGTTGCAAACGGTGAATACCATTGTTCTGCCGTCTGCGGAAATGGACTGCGCGCCTTCATTTCTAGGCGTATTTACTGGAGGCCCCATATTTACAGCGGTCTGCCAAACTCCTTCTTTTTTAGTACTTACGTAAAAATCTTCATTCCCTCCGATCTCTCTGGTAAACGTAAAAGTCTCTCCGTCTACAGAAATAGAAGGCCAATATTCCATATTTCCAGTATTCACTGCCGCACCCATGTTTTTGGGATCGAAGGGCACAGGATTTTTTATGGCCGTAGCAGCAAACTTAGCATTTGCGGCATGGCGTTCTACTTTAACTTTAAACTCTGGCGAGCGAATCGGATAGGTCAGGTAGCGTTCGAAGCTTTGCTGTGCTTCTTCAAATTTATCCTTGTCAAATTGCATCATTCCAAGGACATAAAACACTTTGGGCTGATAGTCTGGATCAATTTCAACCGCTTTGTACAAGGAGGCCTCTGCCTTTTCATGTTGATTTGTAGCGCGGTATTCATCTGCCACATACAAATAGACATCAATAAATTTAGGCTCCATCCCTAGGGCTTTTTCAAACTCTTTTATTGCTTTCGCTGGCTGGTTTGATACTGAATAGGACGTCCCTTTATCGACGATCTTCAGTAGCTTGGAAGA
Organism: uncultured Saprospiraceae bacterium; assembly: GCA_938016265.1. Classification (GTDB taxonomy): domain Bacteria; phylum Bacteroidota; class Bacteroidia; order Chitinophagales; family Saprospiraceae; genus JAHDHB01. The sequence goes on along the minus strand of CALLWB010000030.1, from coordinate 159,495 downwards.
TGCCGTTTTTTTGGTAACATAGCCTTGTCCAAACCCAGAACTGAGTATTGATAATGCAACAAAAAAAGTTAGTAAAATTCTCATATTATTAATTAAGTATGCAAAGTGCTTACCCTATTCACAAAGCAATATTTAGTATATACTATCTATATTGCTCTTCAGAGCAAACGTAATTTATATCCATTCCGTCTACTCTAATCCAAAAGACGTTCCATTTTTTTAAATTAAACGCAGTATTCCTGGAAAAGGACAATTTGTTTTGAAAAAATAGTAGCAAGAAGGTTAGTAGGAGTATGTTTGATGGGAAGAATAGGTGCTTAATACCCCTCAGATACTTTAATGAGAAAGAATCCATCTTCCCCTTTCGACTGGTAAAGTGGCATCAATATTAAACCGTCTTCGTGAGAATAGATTTCTCCTTTTCGGTCAGTAGCTAGCAGTTCACCTTTTTTAACGGGTTGGAAATTCTGATATCCGGGACGCATTTTAAATTCATCACTATCCTTTACACTGTGGCAGTAAATCAATTCCGTGACTGTCGGTAAATCGCCTGCTTTCTGCTGGAGGAGATCATCGTGTTTATTTTCAACATCGTCCCCATCCACACAGCCAATCGTCCGCAAACAATTGATGATGGCAGAGACCGCATTCAACTTAGACTCTGGATCGTCGTGTTGGCCAGACTCAAAACACACGGCGACAAGATTCAGGTCGAAGTTTTCTTTCGAAAAGTAATGCATCGTAGTACCGCTAATATTTTTAAGCATCCCTTGGATAACAGGTGCATGCAACTCGGTGGCAATCCTAAAGCTCTCAGGATCGTCTGTTGAGATGGTAAAAATACCACCAAAGGCGGTTGTCGTATGTAAATCCATCAAAACTACCTGATGTGTAGGATATCGTTCTATTTGACTCAGAATCTCTGCATGAAGTGCCTTGAGCTCCTGTTCTTCATTGGTAAGTTGATCGTTGTTGGAGTTTTGAAGTCGGGTGACATTTGGTTTGGTCCATAGCCGATTCATATCATGGTGAATGAATCGTACTCCCTTCTTGAGCGCGGTCAGATTGCCACGAAGTCCGACCATTTTTCCATTAAAAACAAATCCCGAATTTCTTTCTGGCTCCTTGTCTAATAACTTAAAAACTTCTTCCAGTGCTTCTATCCCAGCATGTTCGTTACCGTGTATCCCGCCCAAGCAAATGAGCAAAGGGCCCTCCTTCGTTCCAGTATATTCTCCTATTACACGTTCCAGATCCATTTTCAAATACAGGTAGTTTTAGCAGCTTGACATTTAATGAGTTTACAAGCAGCCTGTTAAGCCTTTATGATTTTTTATATGGCAAAATTACAAGTTTGTGCGCTTGATTTTTTACTCCATTTTATGATGTGAATTTAGTATAAATTGGTCATTTTTCCTAACCCTTTTATGCTTAATGGATAATGGTTTGATCGGTTATTGGTAGAATGACAAATGGGAGACAAATGTAGCTGGTAGATAGACTTTTTTGTAGTGGATAGAGCGCGACTGGTTCTTAATTGCTGTTTTCCCTAGGCGAAACCCATTGTCGCATCAAAATATGCATTGCAAATTGAGTCAATATCCCTTGCCTATTTTTTGGGTATTGAAAATGGATAATAATCAAAGGAGCGAATGTCCCTATATCTTCTACTAAAAGTTTTGTGTTAGCAAAACGAGTCCCTCTACCATTCACTTTTTCTTAACAGACTTAGCCGTTTTAGTCTTCGTAGCCCGAGTCGTTTTTTTCTTAGCAACCGCGGGATTTTTAGTTGTCTTTTTTACTGCTTTGGCAGCCCCTTTTCTTTTTAGTTTGGTAGCCGTTTTCCCATGAGGCACTTCCGTATTAAAGCGTTTTATTAGTCTGCTTGTGATTTGAAGAAAATTCATTTCTGTAATAATCCCTGCCAGTTCATCATTATTAACGACCAACAGGCAGCCAGTTTTGTGTTTTTCCATCAAGATCAGTGCCTCTCCAATAGTTGTTCCAGGAGAAACGGTTACTGGGTTTTTGATCATGATTTCTTTGACCATAGTAGGCGCTTCGCCATCCAGATAATCGTGTTTCCGGTTACTGAAGTGCTTAAGCAATAGTTGGGAGGTGATCAACCCTTCCAGGTGACCTTTACCGTCTTCCACAGGCATATATCGAATCTTGCGCCAGTCCATCATATCCGTGACCAGTTCAATAATATCATCTTTTTGTACGGTAAAAAGATCAGTACCCATAAATTCTTCAACTAATAAATTGTAGGGTTCGTATTTTTCAAGATCTTCAAGATCAGGTTCTTTCCATTCATGCACAGGCAGTCCATTTTTTTGGTTTTGAATCATCATCGCTGTTAAAATCGTAACCGCTTCATCCTTATTTGTTTTTTCTGCCAGACTGGTAAAGCCGCGCAGCGCCCATCTCGCACCATTCATATGCTTTTTTGCCCGTCCTTCAATAACGCCCATATAGCGATCGATATCCGCCTTATCTACATTTTGCGCCTCCAATCCTTCTCTCGCAATCGGGATGAGTTCTTCCAAAATCAAATCACAAGCCCCTATTTTCTTGTCTCCAAACCAAGTAAATTTGGAGTCAATTCCAGTACGAGCCGCCTTCACAAAATTATCCCGAACGTCCGCAAAACCAATCTCTTTACTCACATCTTCATATCGAAGGGCCAGACCTTCCATTGCTCCAAGCCAAAGTGCAGCATTTGCCATTTCATCAATCACTGACGGACCAGCCGGCAAAACCCGACACTCAATCCGCAAATGCGGAACACCGCCTCCTATGCCATAACAAGGCCGATTCCAACGATAAACAGTCCCATTGTGCACCTGCAAAGCTTTTAAGTTTGGCACTTTGCCGTCTGCTATTTGTTGGAACGCATCTTCCTGCACATCCGAACTAAGTAGCACCCTAAACCGTGCAATATCTTCCTTATAAATTTCTAATATTGAGTCTTGCAGCCATTCCGTACCAAAGGTTACTCTAGGGCTTCGTTCTCTAAGGTGTTCATGCGTAGATCGAGTATCCAATGCCTGTTGGAATAAAGCAATTCTGGTTTCATGCCACAATCTTTTTCCGAATAAAATCGGAGAATTGGCAGCTATAGCCATGACAGGGGCCGAAATAAGTTGGGCGATGTTATACATTTTCACAAAATCGCGCGGTTCTATTTGTAGGTGCACCTGAAAGCTGGTATTGCACGCCTCTAATAAAGGAGAATCGTGTTTCACGAGCAGCTCATCAATCCCACGGAGACGCAATTCATAGGAACGGCCATTTAGTTGACTATTGATGGCATTCATCAAGGCGGCATATCTCTTTTTGGGGGTTAAGTTGTGCATCCCAAGATCGGATTTCCTAAGTGTCGGCATGATGCCTGTCAAGAGAATCTCGGTATCGTGGCGGGCTGAAACTTCGCGGATAATTCCGAGATTGGTATTCAGTTCATTTTCCATTTTACTAAGGCAATTGCCCGTAAATGTCCTAGGCTTTAGATTGGTTTCTAGATTAAAACGAGCCAATTCAGTTTCCACCCAATCATGCTGTTTCATATCTTTTAGCAAGTCCATAGCATTATTGGCTGGTTTCCAGTATTTGTCTACCAGGCACATTTCCTGCTCTGCGCCAATCCGTTTTATTCCCGATTCGAACATATCATTCTCAAGCATATGTTCTAATGCTTGGACATCATGCAGCAGGTGCTTCATAAACTCCTGCATCTGACCGGTATCGTTTAGTTGGGAAACTTTTTGCTCGCCCATAATTTCTTTTTTTCAGTTGGTAATTCTCCTCCTTGACAACCCTCTGTTTTAGTGGAAATTACCCCACAAAACATAGTATTATACAAGCGCAATTTAAATATGAATTATAAAGAAGCGTAATTTTTTATAATAAAACTAACTTTTTTAAGTTTTTTAGTAGCAGTTACAGGTGTAATTGTGAATGGTTTCCAATTCCTATTAACTATTAACCAATCTCAATTAGCCATAAATTTACTAACTTGCAAATTCAAAAAATTGAAGCCAATTCATCATGAAAAATATCTTATTGTGTTTATCCCTGCTACTACTTTTTACTGGTTGCAAAAAGGAAGGATTCGGCACTGGTTTTGAGATCAACTACATAGTTGACATTGAAGTAGATGCGGGACTTTCACCGTTGTTGTCGCATAGCTATACGCTTCAAAACTACCCTGTCAATCTTCAAACCAAAACGGAGAATGAAGGTTTTACTTTGGCAGACATTACCAAAATAAACGCAAAAGCTTTGAGGATGGATATGATTACACCAGCTGGGGGAAATTATCAGTTTTTAGAACGAATATATCTGGAAATCAGTACCGCAACCAAAGGCGCAGCAGAAGTTGGTTATCTGGAGTTTATCCCAAACAATCAGGGTGGCAGCCTTAGTTTTGTACCGTCTCAAACGGATATTATTGATTATCTTAAAGAAGAAGACGTCGATCTTACTTTAAAAATAGATCCTATTGCTCCCCCACCATATACGACCTCCAACCGACTAGACCTTACCTTTCACGTATCTGTAGAATAGGATGATCGAACTTAACTACAAGGAGTTTGGCCAGGGAGATCCAGTCATTATCCTACACGGCCTGTTTGGCACACTGGACAATTGGAAAACGATGGCCACAAGGCTGGCAGAAGACTATATGGTATTCATAATTGACCAACGCAATCATGGAAAATCACCACATACCGATGAGTTTAGTTACCAACTTTTAGCGGAAGACCTTCGGGAATTTATGGAAGCCAACTGGATGTACAAAGCCCGGATTATTGGTCATTCGATGGGAGGAAAAACAGCCATGCGATTTGCCCTGGACAACCCTGACATGGTCGAACAGCTTGTAGTGGTTGATATCGCACCACAAAAAAACGAGCGTGGCCACGATCAAATTTTTAATGCGATGCTGTCCTTGGATATTGCCAATTTGGAAAACAGAAAGCAAGCAGATGCTGCCCTGCTAAAAAACATCCCAGATTTTGGAGTCCGCCAATTTCTACTAAAAAACCTCGCAAGAAATCCAGAAGGCGGTTTCCGCTGGAAAATGAATTTATCCGTCCTCCATGAAAAATATGAAGAAATCCTAGTCGCCATCGACAGTGAAGAAACACTTGACGCCCCTACCCTTTTCCTCAACGGCGGATCGTCTGGCTATGTAACCGACCACCATTTAGATGGAATCAAAAAACGCTTTCCTAATTTTGAGCAAAAGACAATTGAAGGAGCGGGGCACTGGGTACATGCAGAAGCGCCTGATCAGTTTTTGAGTATTGTTCGAGCGTTTTTTAGTAGCTAAAATCAAAAGGCTATTTACTGGGTATTCTTATCCAACAATACTTATGTTAAAGGGACGTTTATTGAACGTTTTATAAACAAACAGAATAGATCCAATACCAAAAAGAAAATAGAGACTAGAGAAAAGCTGATCAATTGATTCGTAATCACGGAGGTAAGCAAATTCATCAAACAATTCCAACAGTATTTTGACGCCAACCATAAAAGTAAAAGCCCCAGTGATCAATTTTAAAAATTGCCTTTTTGAGAACAATTCCACTTCGTAATTTTCATTGGTATCAAGTACAGAAGCGGCGTCGTTTTCTTTTAATTTTCTGAAGGAATTTGAAGATGCAGGATTAAATACAAGATATACATAAATCGCAGCAAAGGGAACAATACTAAACAGCTCAATTATCAACCATTGGTTCCAAGGAATTTGGCCTGAATAGGGATGATTTTTTATGGTAACAAATAGATAATTGTACATGCTATATGCACTACCTATTGCATATACCACACTCAAAAAAGCTATGAATTTCCCCATTCGTTCCATTACACCAAGAATAACATTTGAAGCACCCCTGCAAAACACCCCAACGCCGTACCAACCAATATCAAAATCCACTCATCCTCCTGAAAGGCAGGGCGCAGCACACCGACAAAATCCCTAGGCGGCAATTCTGTCATCTTTTCTCGAAGCGTATTTTCAATGTCTAGTGCTTCATCGGCGTAGTCAAAGATCTCTTTTATTGAACCAGGCAGTTCCTCCATAAAACGTTGGAAGGCGACTTCCTTTATTGCCTCCCAGCGTTTCGTCCCAGAACTGATTTGTATCAGGGAGCGATTGAAGCCGGCTGTTTTGTCAACCCCTTCCGCAACATGCGTTTTCACAATTTCCACCATTCTATCAGAATTGGTACTTTGTAGTAGTTTCTCAAAAATTTTGGGAACAGTAAGGATATTTCCCGCTACAATATTGGCGTACTCAATAGCCACTTCAGCTTGTCTTTTTATGAATAACCCTTGAATAGTAAACGGACCAACTTTCACCGGATCGACTGGGGAGAATATCATTCTCAACGCCAACCAGTTCGTAGCAAATCCAACGAACAGACCACCAACTGGCAGAATCCACCAAGCTGGATAAACCATCCATATTCCCATTTGAATAAGTCCAAACAAAAATCCAAAATAGATACCTGACCGTTCTATGAATTTAAACTCGTCCTTTCCGCACTTCAAGAACAATTCGTTGAGGAGTTCTTTGTTTTTTGTAAGCGCTTCGACGGCCATCGTCTTGACGTCAAACAATTCCTCAATATTGTCTTTGACTTCTATCATTATTGCCTCAATCGCCATTGGAAACTCTTTGGAAGCAGACAGGTAAATCGCTTGTTTCCTACTCTCAGGCAGAATTTTCCAAATCAGCGGCACCTGATCTTCCATCGTTTCGTTGATAATTTGTTTGGACAGTCGATTGAGCGTCGGTTCCATTTCCTTTGCAATGATCGAAGGGTCGATACGACTAAACTGTTGTTCCACACTCATCAATTTAGAAGTAAGCAGATCAACCGATTTTCCAGCAATCTTTGCTGCTTTGGAAGGGATGATTCCCTGCCAGCCAATGCGCTGCAATCCACGTTTATCATGGCCTACCGGACGAAAAAAGGAGATGAGTTCCCAGCCCAAAAATTCAATAGGATAGAAGGTCATCTTTATGGCGATGACGTTAGTTACCCAGCCCACAAAGGCTGCTACGATCGGTATGATGATTAGAGACCACACTATATTATGGGACTATAAATTAAAAATTATTATTAACCTCTTCAACAGAACAAAAGTAGGCATAATAATGTAGGACAAGAAAATTTGTCTCTATTCTACACAAAATCATACTATGAAATCTAAAAAATTTGAATTGTTATTGGCTACTGACAAGGACCGATCTTGCCTTCTATTCGTTTCAGATTAGAATTAAATCCAGGCAATAGTCTAATTTTTTGTCCTGCAGTAAACTTGACATTGGGGTGATTTACAGTTGCTGTGGTTTGAATTTCACTGCTTGCTTTATACTCAGGTTCTGTCACTGTTGGTAAGGTAATAACGTTAGGGCAACCATTCACGTAAGTATAATTATCACTTTTGGAATGCAGGTACAATTTATTGTTTCCAGTTACCGAGTTTTGCTGATATTCGAATATTCTAAAGTAATACGTCGTTCCAGCTGTCAGGTTGGAAATCGTGGTAAAGGAGCTACCAGCATCAAACACAACAAAGCTTCCATTTCCCAAATCACTGCCTGCGCCAAAACTCGCATTCGCCATATAGTTTGTCCCTTCTACCGGAAATCGGTCTACAGGAGCTCCTTGCCTAGCTACAACAATTCTGCCAGCTCCATTTCCAGGATTCCAGATAAGAGCTGCTGTACTTAAGCTGGCTTGATTGACGACAAGGCCAGAGGAATTTACCGTTGGTGTAGCAAACAAATCATGACTCGGCAATGCACCAACACCTGCAATGCAACTCCAGGGCAATTGATCTAATGCTGACCAAAAGGCATTGCTATTATTGGATCTGCTATTCATAAAAATTGCCACGGTATAACCTGTACCCGTTCGCATCATAAAGGTTGCTGTGCCATCCAGCGCACCATTATGAAACCAGTTGTTCCCATTTACGGACCACCCTTTTGCATAGTTTGGATTGACGGAAGACGGAGTAACCATAGTATTGATGGTTCCGCCATTAAGAATGTCGGGTTTTGTAGGAAAATTATCTACGGCGACCACCAACCTTAAAAGATCTCTGGTCGTGCCCACCCAACCTCCATGAGCGGTCATCGCTTCTATACTCAATCCACCATATTGCCAAGGAACATTTGCTCCGGTACCATAACAACTAAGTGTTGCTCCAGGACCGATATAGTCCACTTCCCGTTCTCGTTTATCTGATTGCAGGTTTTTTGCTATATAGAAATCGCAAGCACCTAGTGGATCCAGGATTTGAGTTTTCATATAGGTTTCATACCTCATACCTGTAATGGTCTCAATTATTTCTCCTAGTACCAAATATCCAATATTCGAATATTGATATTGAGTTCCTGGTGTAAAATCTAATCCTTTTTCCAAAAGAAAATAAATCATGTTTTCCTCATTTACCGGATTTGTGCCACCGGTTTGTTGAGTAACATGCAGCGGCACAACAATTGGATCACAACCACTAAATGTATTGAAATAAGGAGAAGTAGGGCTGGGAAAACAATTCGTATTTCTATTCCAGCCAGCAGTGTGTTCCAGCAATTGTTGAACGGTGATATTGAATATTCGACTGTCTGTAATATTTGCGGTGGATAGATAGGGGTGCGACTGCAAGATACCACCAGGACCAAAAGGTCTGGAAAACAAACTCAACTGCCCTTGTTCTATCAATTTCATAATGCCGACTCCTGTCATTGGTTTGGACAGACTTGCAATTCGGTAAATGTTGTGTGGATAGGCCGTTTCTGTCCCTGTTTGATTGACATTTCCAAAGGCGCGGTGGTAGACTAATTTTCCGTCTTTTGCCAAGGCGAAACTGAGTCCTGGAATGTTGTGAGCAGTCATAAAGGTATTGACCTGCCCATCGCAAGTCGCCATACCAGGCACATAAATCCCCGTCTGTGCACTATTAAATTTTACAATAAGAAGGAGTAGAAATCCAAGGTAGTACTTCATCAGCATAAGGTAGTCAATACCAAACAATAAGACAAGCCTGAAAAGGGTAAAAAACCACCTATATTGGAGTTATTATTTGACTTTTATCTAAGCTATTTTACACCTAACATCTTTACCTATGCCCAATGGAGAACGTTTGAATTGGCGTTCAACACCCTGGGAAAACCATTCAGGAATCGAACTATTTTGCAGTTAATTTTTGGACAATCTCGTTCATAATGGCTCTAGTTTCTGGTGCCCACCATTGTTCCATCCGCTTGTCTATGTCACCTTCTATATCAAACTCGAAGGCTTCAAGTATATCTTTTCGTAGATTTAGTTTAGACTGTCTCCACGCCGTTTTGCTGTATTTTAAAAAGGAATTTATCTTTTCATTTGCTTTCGCTAATACTTCATTATAAGGCACGAGTTCGTCTACAAGTCCAACATCAAACGCTTCTTCAGCTAGCAACAATTTTCCTTCTAACAAAAGATTATACGCGGTACGTTTACCTAACCAATAGCTATATAATGCAAAAACATAATACGGTAAAACAATGCCGACAGGCACTTCATTCAATCCAATTTTGTATTTGCCCTCGGCCATGATTCGGTAGTCTGCACAAATAGCAAAGATACACCCACCAGCAGGGCTGTGTCCTGTGATTGCAGCAACCATTGGCTTAGGAAAGCCTGCAAGGGTTTTGTTCAAATTTGTAAAAGCTATCCAAAACTTATTGATTGTCGCCTTGTCGTAGTCATACAATTCGATTAAGTCCAGTCCTACACTAAAAAAATGTTCTTTTCCTGTTAGAATGACCCCGTCAATTGCATCATCCGTTGCCATATCTTCAAAAAGAGCGGTCATTTGTTGGACAAACTCCATATTAATAGGATTAGACCGACCTCTGTCCATCTCTACCGTGACCACTTTATTTTTATTCGTGCAGATAAACATATTTTTCGTTTTTTGATTGGTGCGAATTTATGAAAATAGTAGTAGGTATTTGGTAAAAAGTAGAAGGTATTTGGCAAAATCAGGAACAAGATTGGGTTTATACAAATATTTCCTACTATTCAGGGCAAGAAAACTTTCTACCTTCTACCCCCTACTTTCTTCTACTTTCTACTTTTTTACCCTATATTTCGAAAATGAATTGGACCACGGAAGAAGTCATGAAGTTAGCCCCCAACCCTGCTGCAGCAGACAAGGGAAAACGATTGACCAATGCAGCAAAGTGGCCAACCTTACATGCTACAGAACGGATGGTTTGGGGGACTTGCCAAGGTAGCGGTAAAACACCCTACAAAACAATAATTGACCTCCAGGGACCAGCCTACAAATGCAGCTGCCCTAGCAGACAATTCCCCTGCAAACATGCCATTGGTTTATTCCTTTTGTTTGCAAAAAAAGAAACCACCACCGCTTCTGAAATCCCCGAATGGGTCACTTCCTGGATACAGACTAGGGACGATAGTGCCTCCAAAAAACAAACAAAAGAACGAACACCAGAACAAGTACAAAAATCAGCAGACAATAGCAAAAAAAACCGATTGCTCCGCCTGCAGGAGATGCGCTCCGGCTTAGATGATCTTGATATCTGGCTAGGCGATCTTTTGAGACAGGGATTGGCAAGCGTAGAAAATCAACCCGCCAACTACTGGCAGGATATGGCCTCTAGAATGGAAGATGCCAAAAATAAAGGCATCGCTACCAGAATTAAAAATTTGAGATACCTACCTGATACAACTACAGATTGGCCGGAAGCCATGTTGTTTGAACTAGGAGACATCCATCTTTTAGCCAACGCCTTCAGACAAATAGAAAACTTGCCCGAAGCACTGCAAGACGAAATATTTCAACAATCTGGTTTCAAAGTTAAGAAAGAGGAAATTCTCAAAAATGAAGGCGTTAAAGATGACTGGATTATTCTAGGACAGATTTCCGGGGAAGAAGACAATCTTCAATTTAGAAGAGTTTGGTTGCAGGGAATTCGAACACATAAATATGCACTTTTGTTGGATTTTGTATTTGGACATGGCGGTTTCCAGCAACAGTATATCACAGGAAAATCATTGGAGGCCGAACTCGTTTTCTATCCTGGCAGTTATCCGTTGAGAGCCATTGTCAAAACTCAAAAACTGGAAGATATAGGAGGACAGCGATTGGAAGCGCACCAGAACATCGCCGCCTTTCTGCAAACTTATGCAGCCGCGCTAGGAGCAAATCCCTGGGTAAGCGACTTCCCTTGCTTTGTAGAAGGAGTCATTCCCGTAAGGGACAATCAGGAGTTAATCCTCGTCGATGCAAACAAACAGATCATTCCAATACACCAAAGAGAACAGCTTACGTGGAGTTTGTTATCGATAAGTGGTGGACGGCCCATTTCTATTTTTGGAGAATGGACCAATCACCAACTTTTACCCTTGAGTGTTGTTATTGATAACCGAATAATCGCACTTTCATGAACAATCTCGAATCCTTAATAAAAACAGTGTTGGTGGGCACCTCAAAAACCAGCTTTCAACCTAGCGACAAAGAAGAACTGGAGTTATTAGGATTTAATCCTGAACAAATGAATTTTACCAATTTATTGGAATTGGCCGCTATTTATAACAAACGGAAACAAGCAGGAATGCTCCTTTCAACTTTTGACAAACAACTTCCGGCTGTTTGCCCAACAGATCTATTGAGTCCCCCAAACGAAAAATCAATTGGCCATTTGCGATTTATCCTGGCCGGGCGTTTTAGAAAAGCACTAAACGAATACCTGTATCATATCCAAAAATCAGCCAAGAGACTGCCCGATGAAAGTTTACCAATCCTGCTTAACATTGGAGTAGGAGACAAAAAACTACGCGCTATCCTCTCCCCCATCCTAGGAGAAAAAGGCAAATGGCTCCTCCAACAAAATGAAGATTGGAATTATTTTGAAGTCACTGCAAATCAGGACTCTTGGGACTATGGCAATTTGAAAGAACGCACTAGTTATTTAGATGTCAAAAGACAAGAAACTCCCCTCGAAGCTTTGGAAGAGCTAACTGCTGTTTGGTCCAAAGAATCTGCACAGGCAAAAATCACTTTTTTGTCCAGCTTACAACATGGATTATCCAAGGAAGACGAGCCGTTCTTAGAAAAATGCCTGGATGACAAAAGAAAGGAAATTCGAACAAAATCAGCTGCCCTTCTCAACCAAATTGCAGACTCCGAGCTAAACCAACGTCTCCAAGAGCAATTGAAGCAATTTATTACCATAAAAAAAGGATTGTTAGGTGGAGTTAACTTTGAAATCACACTGCCGGATCAACTGTCGGAAGGTTTGCAGCGGGATGGTATTGTGCTTAATTTAAAAGAGAATGTTGGAGGAACAAAATCAGGTTGGCTAGGGCAAATTATCTCAAAAACTCCCCCAAAATTCTGGAGGGAACTACTAGACAAAGATCCGATAAAAATCCTTCAACTTGTCGCCAATAGCGAATGGGCAGAGACTCTAACAGCGGGTATTTTTAAAGCGACTATCCTTCACAAGGATAAAGATTGGATATATGCCCTTCTGAATTTTTGGGTGGACAACAGACACCTCGACCTTTGGAAAGGTATCGATTTTCATCGAATAACCTCTTTACTTGATCGGGAAGAATTCAATCGATTGTTGAGTAGTCTGATCGCTCGCCATAAAAACATAATGAAGGAAGACCCGCAAATCAGTACCTTGTTGCTGGACCATCGCTTTGAATGGGAATCTAAACTTTCTCTAGCGATCATTCGACAATTTCAAGACTGGCTGAAAACGGATGCTATTTATAGTGCGGGATATCATTTCCGGCATATTCTGGACAATGCTGCCTATCGCATCCCAACTTCGTGCAGTGAACAAATAAATAAAAACTGGCCGGAAGGCTCTTCCCTTTGGAAACGATGGGAACGAGATATTGACAAATTTCAAAGTGTTTTAGCTTTTAGAAAAACGATGATAAAAGAAATCTATCAACCATGAAAGAACTCCTACTTAGACCACATGCAGAAGATAAATACGCAGAAGAATTGGCGGAACTAAAAAAACAAGACGATCGTCAGCGTCCCAACAATTGGGAGATGTCGCCTTGGGCAGTCGTCAATTATTTACTAGGAACAACACTTGATAACGGCTACGAAATCACGCCCAAATATTATGGTAGTCGCCGGCTGATGGAAATCGCTGTTGCCACCCTAGCTACCGATCGAGCATTGCTGTTGTTAGGTATTCCAGGAACGGCTAAAACATGGGTAGCGGAGCACCTTGCCGCAGCAATTTCAGGGGTGTCTACCCTACTGATCCAGGGTACGGCGGGCATGAATGAAGATACGCTTCGTTATGGTTGGAACTACGCAAAACTCCTAGCAGAAGGTCCTACAAAAGACGCCTTAGTCCCTAGTCCAATCATGACCGCCATGCAGGAAGGTAAGATGGCCAGAATAGAGGAACTTACCCGTATTCCATCCGATGTCCAAGATACTTTGATCACTTTACTTTCAGAAAAAACGCTACCTATCCCGGAACTAGGAATGGAGGTACAGGCGCAAAAAGGATTTAACGTAATTGCCACAGCAAATGACCGGGACAAAGGAGTCAATGAATTTTCCAGTGCCCTGAAGCGTCGTTTTAATACTGTTGTTTTGCCGCTACCTGCCACGTTGGAGGAAGAGGTAAAGATTGTAGAAACCAGAGTCCGACAAATTGGCCAATCCCTGGAGATGCCCTCCGAGACAGTCCCAATCCCGGAAATACAGCGATTGGTAACTATTTTCAGAGAACTGAGAGAAGGGAAAACCATAGACGGTAAAACTAAAATCAAATCCCCCTCCAGTACATTGAGTACAGCAGAAGCCATCTCCGTGATCAATAGCGGACAAGCACTGGCTACTCACTTTGGAGATGGCATGTTGCAAGCAAACGACCTCGCTGCTGGAATAACCGGCGCAATCGTAAAAGACCCCACTCAAGACACCATCGCCTGGAAAGAATACCTCGAAACTATTGTAAAAGAAAGGGATGACTGGAAGGATTTGTATCGTGCTTGTCGCGAATTGCTTTAGTAATTGGTAGAAAGTAGAAGGGTTTGACAATTGTAACTTTAAAACCATTAACGAATGCACAACAACTACTAATTAAATGACCAGTGAGCTTTTCAATCCTTTCAGGCTTAGGAAACTCTGGGGGAACATAATAACTCAGAACACTTAATAACTTAATAACCGATCAACATTGATAAAAATATTTGGAATACGGCATCATGGACCAGGTTCTGCAAAAAGCCTGGTAAAGGCTTTTCAGGATTATCAGCCTACTTGTATCCTAATAGAAGGGCCGCCGGATGCGGACAAGTTGATAGAGTATGCCGCAGACCCAAAACTTAAGCCGCCTGTTTCCATCATGATCTATAATCCAAAGGACCTTACTCAAGTGGCTTATTATCCGTTTGCTGAGTTTTCTCCTGAATGGCAGGCGATGAAATATGCTGCAAAACAAGGAATTGAGGTTCGGTTTATGGATTTACCGCAGCAACTACAATTCTCCGTAAAGGAGCAGCCCGCTCAATTTTTATTTCCAGATGATCCAGAAGAACTGAATCGATTAAAAAAGGAGGAACCTAAACTCAAATTCCGAGGAGATCCGATCGCTTACATTGCTAAAATTGCTGGGTATTCTGATAGTGAACGCTGGTGGAATGTCACCTTTGAACAACGAGAAACCCAAGCAGAAATCTTCCCTGTTATCCAGGAATTGATGACAGAATTGAGGTCAAATTTAGACTTGACAGAATCACGGATGACCCTGCTGCGGGAAGCTTATATGAGAAAAACCATCCGACAAGCAGCTAAGGAAGGATTTGAACGAATCGCTGTGGTTTGTGGTGCCTGGCACAGTCCGGCACTAGATATTGAAACAACAAAAGCCGCGCACGATAATAAAATATTGAGAGGGATGAAGAAGGTTGCTGTGAAGGCAACCTGGGTCCCTTGGAATTATGACCGGATATCTATACAAAGTGGGTATGGTGCGGGTATTGTCTCGCCGGCCTGGTATGAAATATTATTCCAATCAAAAAAGCACGCAACTATACGTTGGATGACTAAAGCTGCTCGGCTACTTAGAGCTGAAGATTTGGATGCTTCCAGCGCTCATGTTATTGAGGGGGTCCGACTGGCAGAAGCACTGGCAGCTTTGCGAAATTTATCCGTCCCTGGTATTGAGGAATTGGAAGAGGCGGCCACCTCTATATTTGCACAAGGTTATTCCACATTAATTGAAATCATCCGACAACAATTGATCATTGGAAACAAGATTGGTAAAGTACCTGGTACGATCAGTGTCATTCCACTTCAGCAAGATATCGAACGTCAAATAAAATCTGCCAGACTTTCTAAATTCTGGCATGCTTCAGAATCAGCGACCAAGGAGTTTGACATGAGAAAACCAAACCAATTGCGTACAAGTCATCTCCTTCACCGGCTTCAACTTATTGGAATTGACTTTGGTCAGAAAAGGGAGGTAAAAGGCAATAAAAAAGGGGCTTTCCACGAGATATGGAAACTCAAATGGAAGGTTGGTTTTACGCTGGCGATTATCGAAGCAGGAATGTGGGGCGGAACACTGTATAGTGCCGCTACCAATTTTATCCGAAAAAAAGCTTCCGAAACGAAAACGCTTCCTGAACTAACCTTGCTAATGGAAGAAGTATTGAATGCTGATCTGCAGGAAACGGTACCAGAAATCATTCATCAACTTAAAAATTTGGTGGCCATCACCAAGGACGTTGAACGCTTAATGGCAGCCTTAACTCCACTTGTCAATATTGCTAGGTATGGAAGTACTAGAAATGTGAATACCTCCTCTGTTGAGGCACTCATTGACCATATTATTCCCCGTATTTGTATTGGTTTGCCAGCTACTTGTATTGCCATGGACGAGGAGGCCACACAACAAATTTTTGAAAAAATAATTCAGGTAAACAATGCGATTGACCTACTTGACAAACAGGAATATTCAATGATGTGGAATGATTCGCTTAGAAAAATTTCCTTGACAGAAAACATCCAGTCTATTTTGCGGGGAGCGGCTATCCGAATATTGTTTGACAAATCGGTGCTTGGTACTTCGGAAACGGAGAAGATTATGGGTTTTGAACTTTCAGGCAGTCAGGATACTAAAGAAACAGCAAACTGGTTGGAAGGTTTTTTACACGGCAGTGGATTATTGCTTATTTACAATCCGCAATTGTGGTCTATTTTGGATAATTGGGTTGGGCATTTGCCAATGGCTGATTTCGACGATTTGCTTCCATTGCTTCGAAGAACCTTTTCTAATTTTGGGCGGGTGGAGAGAGAAAAAATGATGCAGTTGGCTAAAAGCGATACCCCCTCTATTCTTTCAAAAAAGGAAAATCTATATGACGAAGAGCGTGCAAATTTGGTGATGCCTAATTTAAAATTGTTGCTTGGAATGGGAGAAAATTAACAACGTAAATGGAAGACAGATTAAAAAAATGGCGGTTGATACTTGGCAAACATACAGACCCCGAGCAATCTGTGCCCCTGTCTGGCGACGAATTGGGTAAGGATCAGGTACTCGAAGCCTTGTATGATTCTGACCGAAAGGGAAATCTGGGTAGTACTATGCCCAAAGTAAACCGATGGCTGGGAGATATCCGAAAATACTTCAAGACGTCAATGGTACAAGTCATGCAACAAGATGCTATGGAACGACTTGGCATTGAAAAAATGCTACTTGAACCCGAGCTGCTAGAGGCCATCGAGCCAGATGTCCATTTGGTGGGCACCTTGCTATCCTTAAACAAAGTGATGCCTTCAAAAACCAGAGAAACCGCACGAAAAGTGGTGGAAGCTGTCGTCAGGGAATTGGAGAAAAAACTAAGCAATCCTATGCGACAAGCCATTGCAGGGAGCCTTAGTCGTGCAGTCAGAAACACCCGCCCCAAATCAAATGAAATCGATTGGGGAAAAACGATCATGAAAAATCTGAAGCATTACCAGCCAAAATACAAAACTGTAGTGCCAGAGCAGTTGATTGGATATGGTAAAAAAGGGAAAGCGCTCCGAACGATAATTTTGCTGGTGGACCAAAGTGGCTCGATGGCGACTTCTGTCGTTTATGCGGGCGTGTACGGAGCCGTGCTTGCTTCGTTGAAGTCGGTAAAAACGCACCTGGTGGTTTTTGATACTTCGGTGGTCGACCTGACTAATGAATTGCATGATCCTGTTGATTTGCTGTTTGCTACGCAGTTAGGAGGCGGTACTGATATCAATAAGGCATTGACTTATAGTCAACAATTGATCAAATCGCCGGGGGAAACTATTTTTGTGTTGCTTTCAGATCTGTTTGAAGGTGGTCGGGAAGAAGAAATGTTAAAGCGTGCTGCTTCTATTAAAGCTTCGGGTGTACAAATGGTGACCTTGCTATCGCTGAATGACCAGGGAGCACCTTCTTTTGATCGACAGAACGCGCGCAAGTTAACGGCTATGGGGATTCCTTGTTTCTCCTGTACCCCAAACTTATTTCCCGATTTAATGTCATCTGTTATAAAACAAGAAGACATAAACAACTGGATGGCAAGGCATCACGTGGAATCAAAAGGCTAAAACAATCTTAGCAATTCCAAAATCTATTCACAGATAGATTTTTTCTATTGTAGAATTTGCACCTTTAGGTCAATTTCGATATCTTTAAAACGACTAATCTACTGAATATCAATACTTATATTTTCAAGTAGGAATATTTCGGATCAATTTATTTCTCAGCATTCCAAGAGTGTAATTTCTGCGATTTCAATTGAAAATTAGCAGCAAATATTTCAAAAAAAGAAGAAAAAGACTTCTAATTACAAGAATAATTCGTTTCTTGTTACCGATAGGTAAACTCCTATTGATGCAAAAGTGACATTGTATAATTTTCTAACATTGAGTTAACTGACTGTGCCCTCATGAAGTTATACGACTCAAGTTCTTACAATTCATACCCACATGCCGTTTAACGCATCATTTATCAATTAATGATATTTATAACAAATTTAAATTAAATACCAATAAAAACACAGAACAAATTGTAAATATTCAACCTATAAAATGCAATAGCGGATTTGAGGAACTTCGTTTTTGCCATGGTTGTGTAAAGGCCAAATAAATGCTATTTAGAGTAAAACTTAAGAACAGTAAGAAAAATGTATTACTGGATCACATGGTATACGAATACCTATTCAATAATACTTATTACAAAAAAATCAAGCTTCTAGAAAATTTAAGGGAACATTCTTCAGGTTGTGCTGTATTCCAGAAGTCATGGAAACAAGCAAACGGGAAGTATAAAGTAGAAACTATCTATCTGCATAAAATCATTGCAGAAAAATACGTGGAACGCCCTGAGGACGAAAACGTTAAATACGTTGGTGCCACAAATGGAAACAAACTTGACTGTAGAACCAAAAACCTTGAATGGCGGACTAAAGCCCAAGCCGCCAGAAAGAAAAACACGGTTACAAAAACAGGATACAGAGGAGTTGTCCAACAAGGTAAACGCTTTAGAGCTATGATTGCCGTCAATCGAAAATCCATTCACATTGGGACATTTGATACCGCAGAGGAAGCTGCAAAAGCTTACAACAAAAAATCTAAAGAACTTTTTGGAGATGCAGGTAAAATCAATAAAATTAAAAAAGTGAATAAGGATAAGGAGTAATCCCAAAATCCATTTTTTATTTTTATCTCTACCTTGCACCTGCATAGGTCATACTTGTTTTCAAGTGTGCCACTAACCTAAATTGTAAGGGGATTGCGCCATCCAGTTTTTAAAGAAGGCCACTTTCCAGCGACGCTCTAAGTCTTTCAATTTTCTATAATTTCAATTGAACTGGTTACCTTTTATATTGTTAAAGTTATATTGGAGTATATTTTGTTTATTTCGTGAATGCGGATAATATATTAAATCAATGTAATGCTGACAAAATCGATCAAGGACTGGGGGCTCGGAGTTGACACTAAAAAACCTATCCTCATTGCAGGACCGTGCAGTGCAGAAACAGAAGAACAGCTAATAGAAACCTGCAAGCAAATCGCTTCAAAAACCAATACCAGTATTTTGAGAGCTGGAATCTGGAAACCAAGAACACGCCCCAACTCATTTGAAGGAGTAGGCAAAATTGGTTTACCCTGGCTGAATACCGTAAAACAACAAACGCAGTTGCCTGTCACCATTGAAGTGGCGAATACTGCACATGTTGAATTAGCCCTTAAAGCAGGTATCGATGTTTTGTGGATTGGAGCAAGAACCACCGTCAACCCTTTTGCCGTCCAGGAGATTGCAGACTCTTTGAAAGGCATCGATATCCCAGTAATGGTAAAAAATCCGATTAATCCAGATTTAGAATTATGGATTGGAGCAATGGAACGACTCCATCTTGCGGGTATTAACAAACTAGCTGCTATTCATCGTGGATTTTCGGTGGTGCTGTCGGGTCCGTATCGCAATTTGCCAAAATGGGATTATCCTATCGAACTAAGAAGACGAATACCTGGCTTGCAAGTAATTTGTGATCCGAGTCATATTTGTGGCAAACGCGCACTTTTACAAGGAGTTGCACAAAAAGCAATGGACCTCGATTTTGATGGTCTGATGCTCGAATCGCATATTAATCCTGATCAGGCATGGAGTGATGCTGCTCAACAAGTGACCCCGGATGATCTAAAAAAGTTGATCGATGCTTTGCTAATCAGAAAACCTGCCTCTAGTGATCCACTGTTTATCGACAAACTGGATTCTTTAAGAGGCACCATTGATCATCTAGATCAGAATATATTAAAACTGCTTGGGCAACGCATGGAGATTGCCACTGAAATTGGCAAATACAAAAAGGAAAACAATATTGCGGTGCTTGATCTTGAAAGATGGAAAACTATTTTTGATACCAGAATGAAAATGGCCGGAGCTAACAACCTAAGTGAACTGTTTGCTGATGGGCTGTTGCAAGCAATCCATCAGGAGTCAATCAAAAAACAAACAGACGTTATGAATAATTCTATGATCGAAGAATAGGTTTTCATGACTCGTTCTTATAACTTTACAGGGTGGAAAATCAACCAGTGAAAATAGACAAGAAGAATCTGCCCTTGATGGAGCAGTTTTATACCATACAAGGAGAAGGAATGCATCAAGGGAAGGCGGCCTACTTTATTCGGCTCGGCGGATGTGATGTTGGTTGTGCATGGTGCGACGTAAAGGAGTCGTGGGATGCAAGCAAACATCCACTCACTTCTGTAGAAGATATGGTTGAATCTGCGAAGGAATACCCTGGCAGACTGGTGGTTATCACTGGGGGCGAACCATTGATGTACGATCTTACTTACCTATGCGAAGCACTACACGAAGCTGGTTTTCGCATTCATTTAGAAACTTCCGGGGCTTATCCTATTACTGGAAAATGGGATTGGATCTGTTTTTCTCCAAAGAAATTTAAAGCGCCCTTACCAGAATTTATGGAACACTCCCATGAACTGAAGGTCATCGTTTATAATAGACATGATTTTAAGTGGGCGGAGCAGTTTGCTAGCGAGATACATCCTGGATGTCGGTTATTTTTGCAACCTGAATGGGGCCGGGAGCCAGAAGTCTTGCCTTTGATTATTGATTATGTGAAGGCGTTTCCGAAATGGGAGATTTCACTACAGGTGCATAAGTATATGAATGTACCTTAGGGGATTGTCTACTTTAAAAATACTTTTTAGGAGCAGGCTAATCTAGTACATAAATTTTTCCATATTTAAATGCATTTTACTATTCCTTAAAGTAACTTCCTTGAGTATGTCTTATACTTTCTGCGATCTACCCTCTACCAATAAAAAAAGCCGTCATTGCTGACAGCTTTTTCTCTTTTTAACCAATTTTGTGGAGGTGCGAACCTCGTTCATCTTTTCTCTTAACGGTTTTTAGTCACCGGTGCTACTGGAGCAGCCACAAGGTGTAACCTTCTGAATTTTCTTTTAAACATTGTTTTATTTTTAAGTAATTTTTTAATCGTTTTCAAGTGCATTGCAAATGTAAACAATAAAACAACACCGCGAAACATTTAACACAATATTTAACACTTGTTAAAATAATAGTTTGCAATTAAATAATAAATACCATTAATTCGAAACAATATTCTTCAAAGGCGTGGTTTCTTGATCAAAATTGATCGTTTTTCGATTTTCACAAAATAAAAATTCACGACACCGGAATAAACCAAACAAAAGCTTTTCACCTACCTTGTTTGGCGATTAGATTTAACATAAAATTCTGTATCTATCTAATTCATTGATTACGTTTCCAACAGGAGACAATGTGGTCGTCTACCATGCCGACAGCTTGCATAAACGCATAACAAATTGTGGAGCCAATAAATTTGAACCCTCTTTTTTTTAAGTCCTTGCTCATGGCGTCGGACGCTTTTGTTTTGGCAGGCACTTGATCTAGCGACTCCCAATTATTGATAATAGGTTGATGATTGACAAACTGCCAGATATATTTGTCGAAGGAACCAAATTCTTTTTGTACCTCTAAGAACAACTGAGCATTTGTAATGGTGGACCTGACTTTTAATTTATTTCTTATGATCCCGTTATCCAGCAAGAGTCGTTCAATATCCTTCTCAGTAAATTTGGCTATTTTAGAGACCTCCCATTCTGCAAACGCCTTTTTATAGTTTTCTGCTTTTATTAAAACGGTGTACCAACTCAATCCTGCTTGCGCTCCTTCTAGCGTTAAAAATTCAAACAACCTAGTATCGTCGTGCACAGGGACACCCCAAACCTGATCATGGTAGTCCATATATATAGTATCTTTTAAACACCAGCCACATCGAATTTTACTTTTCATTCTATTTTTATTATTTTAATAGGTATATAGTAGTAAAAGGTAGCAAGTAGAAAGTACAAATCAAAACAACAATAACAATTTGCAAAATACAGAACAAGATAAAACGGCAGTCCTACGATTTTTTGATGAGATCTGGAATGGTCGTCGATTGGACATGATCCAGGAGGTGTTTGCCACACCATATTCGATCACCAACCTTCTTACGCCCACCAAACCACCAAAGATCTACGACCACAAAGGAGTAGAAGGCCACATCCAGAAATGGTTACACGGTTTTCCTGATTTCTATCTAAATGTAAAAGATATACTTAGTCAAGACAATCGAGTAATGGTGCGCTGGATTTCAGAAGGTACACACATGCAAACTTTTGAAGGAATCCAGCCTACTAAAAAACTAGTAAAATTTTCGACAATTGGTATTTTTGAAGTAAAAGACGGTAAACTTGTTGGCCATTCTGCGTTGGTTGACGCCTATACCTTGTATTTTCAACTTGGAATAATTAAATAAAATGGAAGATACATTTGATTATGAGGAATTTAAAATTCGAACTGATCGGGGAAAGTCTGTTTTGTTTTTAACCATTTGTTATTTGGGTTATTTGTTTTATCACTTTGGTTATAACAAAAAGCAATTTCTAATCGGCAGCTTTTCCTTTTTGTCTTTGTTGTTACTGAATACCTTGACCCGATGGGTACTTGAACGCAAATCAACAGAAACTCAAATATCCAGAGGAATTGGTACTCGCAGTCTTATGGGCTGGGTGCTAATCATTGGAGTAGCCCTGCTTGGTGTCTATTTTGTTTTGGCAAAGGGGGTTTATGGCAGCTATTTGCTACTTGGTGAATTCACATGGTTGGAACTCTTAAAACGAATCCTGATCTTGTTATTTGGCATTTCTTTGGTTCGATGCGCCAATTCTTCTCAAAAAGCACTTAAACTTTTGAGACAAGATTATGAAAATCTTAAACAACTCACCCCATAAGTTACCCAAACAACATTCCGAAAAGAAAGACTCAATATTGGTAATAAAGCCAATCAACGCTTTGCGTAAATCACGCAAAACGAGCAATTAACGCGCTTTTTTACAAATTTTCCAATCTTAAATTTATTGCTCTTTCAACTTTTTTTTATTCATTTAATTTTAATTTTTCTTTTTCTAAAAATGCTCCAAATTAAATTTACCAGAAATTAGAAATTCATCTGTGCTACCTGCATTTCCCACCTATTCTTCACTTGACAATTTTCTACTTTTTGACCTATATCCGCAGCAAATAAGTTGGCATATTTTTCAATAATGTGACATTCAATAATTCAAATTGGCATGCTATTCGCATTTGCCCAATCGAAAATTAAGTTATTAATTCAATCAACCTAACCATTATGAAAAAAATTAACTTTACAATTCTTGTTTTATCCTTATGTTTCTTGTTTGGGATATCACAATTGCATGCTCAGACAGCAGACAAACCTTGGTCAATTGGCCTCACAGGCGGCAAAACAGCCTATAATGGCGACTTGGGCAATGGTTTTTTCAACTTCGACCAACCTTTCCACGGGCAAATGGGCCTTAAGTTTGCACGTTACCTAAACCCTTCCTTCAATGTGTCATTAGACGGTAGTTATGGACGATTCGGACACTGTGTAGACTTAGACAATGGACAGAATTTCCTAGCAGATATGTTACATGCAAATGTGACGGCCGACTACAAACTAAACAATGGGTACATTTTACAGGAAGATGCGGTTATTCAACCTTGGATTTTTGCAGGCCTCGGCTTGACAAGTCTTAGCGCTGTAGACAACAGAGGAGTCGATGGTGTTGACTTCACCATCCCATTAGGCCTTGGCGCTAATGTCCGTCTGACAGAGGCTCTAGGTCTTTTCTATCAAGCGACATATGGGTTGAACTTTGGAGACGACAAAGATGGATTTACAACAACCAGTGGCAACGACAATTTCTTGCTCAATCAAATAGGAATCAAATACAATCTGGGCGCTAAAGCTCCGGATGCAGATGGTGATGGCATTTCTGACAAAAAAGATGGCTGCCCTGATGTACCAGGTCTTGCAGAACTAGCAGGTTGCCCTGATTCAGATGGTGACGGTATTGCTGACCGGTCTGATAGCTGTCCAAATCAAGCAGGACTAGCAGAATACAAAGGTTGCCCGGACACAGACGGTGACGGTATCCAAGACAAAATAGACAGATGTCCTGATGTTGCTGGCCCTGCTGAAATGGGAGGATGCCCTGATTCAGATGGCGATGGCATGGCTGACAATGTAGACAAATGCCCTACCGTACCAGGCGCAAAAGCTTCTAGCGGATGTCCTGATACAGATGGTGACGGTATTGCTGACAATGCAGACAAATGCCCATCCGTAAAAGGAGTTTCAGCAAATGGTGGATGCCCACAAGTTTCTTCTACCACTTTGGCGGTATTTGAGCGTGCACTGACCGGTATTCAGTTCGAAACTGCTTCCGATGTGATTAAGGGATCGTCTTATAGCATTCTTGACCAAGTGGTCTCTATTATGCAAGAAAATCCTTCCTACTTACTAAGTATTGAAGGGCACACAGATTCTCAAGGAGATGATGCTTCTAACCTGGACCTTTCTCAACGCAGAGCCGCTTCTGTGAAGAGTTATCTTGTAAACAAAGGGGTTACCACCAACAGAATGAGTACAAATGGCTATGGAGAAACACAGCCAATTGCAGACAATAGTACGCCAGAAGGCAGAGCCTTGAATCGCAGAGTTGCGTTCAAAGTTTCTTTCTAAGATATTATTATTTCGACAAGGGAGTTGGTATTCCAGTTCCTTGCCTCACAATCTTTGATTGTGGGGCTTTTTTGTTTTTTGGGAAGAGCCGTAGTTGGTAGAAGGTATAGTGATTTTTTTGCTGCGCAAAAATTATAGTGCAGGGTAGATGGACAAATGTAGGCACGACTTTTTTACTATTAACCCAAGATAGGAAGGACACCATTTGTTGCACATTACAAGAAAAAAACTCCGAAGAGTCAATTTAGAAAATCGTCCCCTACCTAATGTGTATTGTTGCTAGGTGATTTAAGTATATTTTGGTAATATTGTCCTCTGCTCAAAAACATGGTTACCATTTTAATCATAGTAGGATTTCTACCTAGTAAAATTTAAATTCAAAACCATCGGTGTATGCCATTTACAAAACTCAATCTCCATCCTTCGCTACTTGCAAACGTTACTTCTCTTGGATACAAGACGCTTACACCTATCCAAGCTAAAGCCATTCCTGTTGCAATCGAAGGACGGGATCTATTAGGAATTGCCAAAACTGGATCTGGTAAGACAGCTAGTTTCGTATTGCCCATATTGAATAGAATGCAATACAACAAGGGATTAGAACGTAGCAGACAACCACCAGTCTTAGTGCTAGTTCCTACGAGGGAGTTGGCAATTCAAGTTGCTGAAGTATTTAGGGAATTGTCCATTAATCTTCCGCAGCCTGTAAAATCCATGGCCGTTTATGGTGGAGTCTCTATCAATCCTCAAATGAAAGCTATTTTTGGTGTGCAGGCATTAATCGCTACTCCTGGTCGATTATTAGATTTGCATCGATCCCGCGCAGTCGATCTCTCAAAGGTGGAAACCTTGGTGTTGGATGAAGCAGATAAGATGTTAAACCTGGATTTCCAAAAAGAAATGAAGGAGATATTTGGACTCTTACCAAAGAAAAGACAAAACATGTTGTTCTCTGCCACATTAAGCGAGCAATTATCAGGTTTAAATAAGATGTTACTTTTAGATCCAGTGGTTATTGAGATAGAGGAAAAGGTAGAAGAAGCGCCATTAATAAATTTATCTGGTTACTTTGTCAGTGATGACCGTAAAGGCCCTTTGTTAAGACACCTGATCCAGGAGCAAGATATGAGGCAAGTGTTGGTATTCACTTCCTCTGGACTCAAGGCGGATAAAGTTTCCAGAAAACTAATCAAAAATGGAATTCAAGCGTTACCAATCCATGGGAAGAAAAGTCAAACTGCAAGGTTCGAAGCATTGAGAAAATTCAAATCTGGCAAACTACGTGTATTAGTAGCGACTGATTTGATATCAAGAGGGATCGACATCAATGAGCTACCGTATGTTATAAACTATGAATTACCAAGATCACCGAAAGACTTTGTGCACCGAGTCGGTCGGACAGGAAGAGCCAACGTTGAAGGGCTAGCCATCTCTTTTGTAACACAAGAAGAGATCCCTCACTTCAAAGTCATTCTCAAAAAAATGAAGCGCTACATTGATATGGTAGATAGTGCGTCGTTAGATTTTTAAAGGGGAATTGTATCTTACTTAATAGGTAATTGATGTGTTAAGTTATTGGGTTAAATCGTCTATATCTTATACTAATTACTTTCACCCAAAGTCCCTATTAATATTTGTATGGAATTTGCCGTTCAAGTCCTTTTAGTTGTAAAGAAACTTCCTGGTAATTTTGTTGTTGGGCATCTGTCAGGTCGAAGTAGAGCGTCTTTTTGACCATTCCTCTACAGTTGTCTTGATCATCGAGGGAAAGTTTTAGCAAAACGATAGGAGGCGGCATCTTGCCAATGGTTGCTTGTCCGAACATTTTGAATGTTGCTCCTCCGCAACCGCCACTATAAGAAACATCGATAGCCAGGCAATTGTATTCTACTCTTGCGGCCAATAAATTAAAAAGATCTTCAGGAGCAGACGCGTAGTTTCGAGTATCCATTTCTATTGATTCACAAACTTCTTTCTTAGGAGTTACCTCTTCTTTAGGCTCTTCTTTCTCCAAGGTCGTATCCGTTTTGGTGGTACCGCAAGCCAGATTAAAAAGTAGGATTAGAAAAAATAAATTTTTCATTGAAAGGTATTTTTTACTTGGAATTTCTGATTTAATACTAAACAATATACTCCTGCAGAATTTGACTTTTTTCGTCTCGTAAAGCTAGTATACTATTATACACCAACAACTATTGCACCATTACTATTTAAACCTGTCCATGAGGGAGACGTTCTCCACAATGAGGACAATAGTTGAGTGGATTTTTTTCTGCTTTAGATTCTTTTTCATCATTCATTTTATCCACAAATGCAGAACTGATGATCCCCGTAGGCAGAGCGACCATACCAATACCCAAAACGGCAATGACACCACCGACCAACTGCCCCCATCCCGTCACTGGAAATACATCTCCATATCCCACAGTAGTCAATGTACAAATAGCCCACCAAAAGGTGGCTAAAATATTTGGAAAGGCCTCTGGTTGAACATCATGCTCCAAATAATACATTAAAACCGAAGCGATAGTAAGCAGAATTCCGGTAACAAACAACGCGACACCCAACTCTGGCGCTTTCTCCTTCGTCACATCTGCCATCATCTGTATGGACTTCGAATAACGACCGAGTTTGAACAATCGGAGTAACCGCAATAAACGCAAGGCCCGAACAGAACGAAGGTCAATATTCAATGCAGAGAAGAGAATTTCAATAAAGAATGGAGCAATCGCAAGCAAATCGATGATGGCCATCGGCGATAAAACAAAATTGCTGGCTGCTTTAGGTTTCGTGAGTTCCGGCCGACGCATATCTGAGGTGACCAACCTTGCAATGTACTCAAACGAAAAAACGATGACCGAAAAAAGCTCTAGCAAGTACAACTCATTGCGGTAGGTTTTTTCAAACACTTCAAAGGACTCTGCAATGATACTGATAACGTTCAAAATAATAATGAAAATAATCAGGAATCCAAAGAAAGCGTTTACTTTCAGATTGGCAGCATTATCTTCATCAACTAGCTTAAAAAGTGCTCTACGTAGGTTCATTGGGGATGATCTTTAGACGTATTTATTTCTCAAATGGTTTTTGGTATTCAACCTCCTATAAACTACCAATATCCGTAATTTAATGTGATTAATTGAATTTATAAGTATTTTTTTCTATTTGGGAATTGGTTATTGAACTATTGGTTATTCAATTATTGAGTTATTAAGTATATTGGGCTGTTAAGAATAGCTGTAGGTAACTGAATATTTATAGCACTACCTATTTTAGCATCGGGACGATACTCACAACCCAGTAACTCTATTAACTCAGCATAAAAATGGCGGGAAAAATATTACATGTCAATGAAGATTTTTATTTAAACAAGGATTTGACGACTAGAAACTTGCTGAAGGTTCTTGATGAAATCGCCCTTCAATTTATAAATTCTGAAAATTTCAGTATAGACATTACCACTGCTGATGGAGAATATCATTACGATTTAAGCAGTGAACAGGTGTACAATTTGTTTTTGGAGAACAAAGAGGTGATCAATAGCTTGACCCTTTCTCAAATTCAATCCAACCCCAACATCCCCCCAACTTCACTGACGCTCTACCTAAAACAGGTCTTCGAAAAACAGAAAATCAGTATCGCCATCGCCTCTTCTTCCGATGAAGAAAATAGACTAATAGAGGAATTTCTCCTTGAAAAACTTCAAACGGAAAAGGAAATCACCACCAAAGCAACTGAAATCAGCCTATCCGACACCTTCCATTTTAATGCGTCCATGAGTCGACGGGAACTAGCCCACATCATTCGAAAAATTGACGAACGTATACTCCCAAATCTAGAGGTGGAGATCGACATTCTTACAAAAAATGACAGTCTGATTCTCCTGGGTGAGCATCAACTTGGAAGTCTAAAAGAACACCTTTGGGAGTCTAAGCGAAAAATTGTCTCCATCCACAAACAATCAAGAAACGGCAGCAACTTTGAACTCAATTTATACTTTGAAGACGACCGCAGCGGATATGGTACCATCGAAATGGAATCAAACTCCAAAAGCAAAAATGCCAGTGCGAGAAATTTAATCCTTGAAGGGCTCCGTCTAAACAAACGACAGCTTACTTCACATAAAATGTCGGTATCCAAAAGGCCCTATCTCCAGGGGCAATTTGAGATAGATGGCAGTTTGAGTACGGATGAAATTGTCGA
Organism: uncultured Saprospiraceae bacterium; assembly: GCA_938016265.1. Classification (GTDB taxonomy): domain Bacteria; phylum Bacteroidota; class Bacteroidia; order Chitinophagales; family Saprospiraceae; genus JAHDHB01. Next base: position 130,597 of record CALLWB010000030.1, on the reverse strand, counting down.
CTTCCTGGAGTTTCTATCTAAGAATTTCATTCCTCAGGAAGAACTGGAGCTTCGGTTTATTTCAACTGCCCATAAGAGCTATTGTTACTCAGAATCTGACTGCAAAGTGTTACGTGATTTATTCCGACGAAACCGGGAGGGCTTATTGTACGCAACAAAAAATGTTAAAGAACTTTATTTCATAAACATATGTATCAGTTTTCGGAGCCTCACTCATGCGATTGGCTACTACTATATCGCCTTGCCGACCTCTGTAGACAACGAAAAAGCGCTAAATTTTGTCAAGGAGGGGCTACAACCCAGAACCAGAAAAGAAGCCCAAGCGCTGATAGAAAAACCTAACCTTCAGGATGCGTTCTACTTTGATCCTACTATCTCCGCTGGTCAGTTGATTTGGTTCTTGAAGACACTATCTACTGACTATTTGCAAGGAGAAGCCATATCTGTACGACTGACTACGCTGAATGGCAACAAACATTATTTTTATGATGAGAATTTCCTTGATCTAATTGAAATTTTCGAAGAAAACACCCACGACAATATTTATATCAGCAAAAAATCAGCAGATGGTAGAAGCATAACCATCAATCTGCATTTTAAAGGAAATACAAATTTGCCAAATTGTTTTTATTCGGTCATCATGAACGATTTCAACAAACTTCAACAAATCAAAGAATCGATTATCCATATTTTGCAAGAATATCAGGAGACCGGGCCACACCTTGCTGGTGGAATAGAGCAAATCGAAGTACTTAAAAATTGTGGTATATTCCTTTCAAAGTCAAGTAAAATTTCTACCGATAAACTAACCGCCCCTCTGAAATCTTTAGGGCTAAACGCTATTCCATTTGAAGTTGAAGAGGAAACTTATTTTTCAGTTGCGAGGCTATCTGATTTGGACTTAGTACTCTTTGATGTCAGCCATCTTTCTGATCACGAATCTTACCTTTTAGGAATGCTGCGTGCGCTCTCTAAGCGAACCATCCTTCTAGCAGAAGAGACCACCACTATCCCCGGATATTTGAAAGGCCATGCGATTCTTAGATCCAACGAAAAAAACCTTCCTATCGATCAACTGAACATGACTATTGCGGATACCATGACTAGTTGATTGAATTGGCAGGGATCTAGAAGAGTTTTGAACGACAGTTCAAAAAGGGGAGGAACCTCGACGGCGGTATTGTTAAACTTATTGGAGGCTGACAATCCTTCAATACCACACACAAGAATGTCCCTTAGCGAAGCGGTCTCTCTACCAACAGTTTTGCGAAGCAAAACGAATCTCTTTCTACCCGTTTCCCCAAAAAAAAGCCTCTTCGAGATTCGAAGAGGCTTGTTGAGGAAATGGAGGAGGTATAATACTGGAGGACTGAGGAAATTCGTCTGAAATATATCCAGACTTATAATTTCTTTATAAGGAGATCATTATGTTTTGATGGCTAGAATAGTAAGTTCCGAAAAGGAGACTTCTTATGGGTTTCACTTACATAGAGGTGATTTTCTGTGGTATCGTTGCATTAATTAAAACACAAAAACAACCAAGCATGTCAGGGCAAAAACAAGAAAATGCTGAGCTTATTTATTGATATAAAAAAACGATACCCACTTTTCACTGACTTCTAGCAACAAACCAATTCTATAAATAAAAATAAGTAAATTTTTAACTAAAAAAAGCTAATCATTTGTGACAAAAAAATCATCAAATTTTAAGGTTTAGAATTTATTAAATATGAATTCTCACGATCAAACAAGTAAATTTCACACCCCAAAATAAAAGCAATATGCAAAGATTAATGATTCGCTGATCAGGAGGTTGGTTCTACAAAGTAGTTGATCGCTTTTTGATAACCGAACAATCCCTCCCCTACCACACTAAAAATACAATTAGCTAGAAGAAAAGAATGATGACGAAATTTTTCGCGCTCATAGATATTGGAAATATGCACTTCGATAGTTGGTGTTTCGATCGCTGCTATTGCATCCCCCAAAGCCACTGAGGTATGGGTATAGCCGCCTGCATTGATAATAATCCCATCATAAGAAAACCCACACTCATGCAGTTTGTCAATCAAGGCCCCTTCGTAGTTACTCTGAAAATATTCTAAATTGATGCTTGGATTAGCTACAACCAATTCTTCAAAGTAAGATTCAAAAGACTGGTGTCCGTAGACTTCAGGTTGTCTTTTTCCTAGCAAATTTAGATTAGGACCGTTGATGATGATTAGTTTCATACTGTTATTGGTTAATGAGGATTGGTTAATAGGTAATGGTTCCAAATTGCGGGCTACTATTCCCCATTACACCATTAACAATTAACTATTACACAAACTTAGGAATATCTTCTTAATTTTGGTAGATGAAATGGAAAAGTCTGATCAAGGGATTTGAAGGTTATCTCATGTTAGAGCGGTCTCTTTCTGGCAACTCTGTACAGGCCTACTTGGGTGATATGGACAAATTTACTACCTTTTTGGAGATCAAAAACTACGACCTCTCTTACAAGGAAATTGAATTGCATCATCTGGAGGAATACATTCATTGGATCAATGATCTTGGATTGATGGCTTCCTCCCAAGCCAGGATAATTTCCGGATTAAAAGCATTTTATAAATACCTTCTTATGGAGGACCTACTGGACACTAATCCAACAGATCTACTGGAAGGCCCGCGAATAGCCCGAAAAATACCAACCGTCCTTTCCTACGAAGAAATCAATCTCCTTCTCAATGCACTCGAGTTTGAGAAAGACCCAATGCTAGTACTCCGCAACAAAGCGATCATAGAAACACTTTATGCCTGTGGCCTTCGAGTAACAGAATTGACAGAATTAAAACTCTCTAATTTATTCCTGGAAGTCGGTTTTGTCAAAGTGGTCGGAAAAGGCAATAAGGAACGTTTGGTCCCTATAGGGAATAGCGCAGCTACTGCGATCAAACTGTACTTAAACGATGTGCTACATGGCAGACATTCTACAAAAATAAAACCTGGACAAGAAGACATTGTTTTCCTAAATAGACGCGGACGGCAGTTGACCAGGGTCATGATATACACCATCATCAAAAAACTAACCGGATTGGCTGGAATAGAAAAATCGGTGAGCCCCCACACCTTCCGACATTCCTTCGCCACCCACCTAATTGAAGGAGGCGCAGATCTAAAGGCGGTTCAGGATATGCTGGGCCATGAGTCTATTACAACTACGGAAATCTACATGCACATGGATATTGATTATTTGCGAGATACGATATTGAATTTTCATCCTAGGAATAAGAAGTAGTAGAGGCCTTTTTTTGCTGACGCAAAATTGGCAGCGGGCAAAGAGACGATTAAACGGTTATACTCAACAACCAACAAAACACTAAGTTTTGCCCAAGTAAAACGAGTGCCTCCACTCCTAATAAAGACTAAGCACATGCTTAAGCCGAAGCATCGTAAGACTTTCTTTAGGAAGTACCTCCAGTTTTAATAGGGTGTTGCCTTCCTTGATTTTTTTCTTCATTCTTCTGAATGCGCCGCTGTTGATTACTCCCAGATCACCATTGTCGAGAACGGCGATGATCGTGTTTTTTGAATGCGGATCGTAGGACAATTGATTGCCAGCATTAACGATGACAGAATTGTTTGTTTCATCAAGTACGTATACACGCTGTGCTTCATATACATTTCCGCTTCCGTCGACATACTGCGTGGTTAGATTTTCGGTGTCCCGAAGTTGAATTTTATTCACAGAAAAAATACCAAATTTCGACAAGGAGACTCGCCTCCTTATTTTATCATTTCCATTTTGCACCATTCCACCTAAAGGACCAATATCATTGGAATAATTGCTTAGATCGACCCGGTATTGATCAACAGCTTGCTCATATTTTTTGAGATTTTCTTTGTAGTCATTATCTACTTTATCCCAATTTTCTGAGCGCTCTGCGCGGAGATTAATGTAATCGGTAAAGAACTTTTCCGCTTCCGTTTTTTCAGAAGGTATTTGATTGGATTTTACTGGAATGATAATCGTATCTATGGCGCGGATAAATTTCAGGATAAACTTCCCTTCTTCTTTCCCCGGCTCCAACAGAACGTCGAGTGTTTTTTTGGCACTTAGTTCTGCAAAGGAAATATTCATATCATCCAACACTGATCGATCGGCTTCTGCGGCTTTAATCTGTGCATTAATCCTGCTTAAGGTATCCAGCATTTTAGAGTCTGACCGCCAATATTTGCCATCGTACAGCCAGGCTACATTTTCTACCACGTCCAAATCATTAAAAAACTTAGTCCCCCACCCTACTTTTCTAGTATTCTGATCATCGTAATATTGTCCTTTAAAAGAAACCGTTTTTTTACGTTTTTTTCCTAGAAACGATACGTCCAATTCTTCGACCTCAGGCGGTACAGGTCGAGTTGGCATGACAGGAACCTTTGTATTCATAAATCCACCGGCAAAAGGGTCGTTGGCGTTGCCAGTATTGGAAGCTTTCTCTTTTCCTAAGATCTTGTCCCGGCCTGCAAATTGCCATTTGCTAGTAGCCAGATTGTAGTAATGAATGTCATAAATATCATCATCTGAAAGCGGTGATAACATTTCTATGGTAATCGGTACTGCAGGGTTTGCCTTCAATTGTTTTCCTTGGCTGGTGGCTTCAAATTCAATGATTCCTGCTGTTTTTAGATCGTACTGATTTCCTACAGAATCTACCGTCATCGGGACACCACTTGACCAAATATCCAGTGGATTAAAAAACTCCCTGTAGTGCACTTCCACATTGCCTGCCACACTTTGTCCATTGAGATGCAGAAACGCATCTTTGGGGATGACTACCTTGGTCCCCGACGGATGTTGAAACCCGGTAGCGCTTTTGTGTATCTTATAGGTGGTTGGTTCTACCTTTACCGTTTTAACCGGAGGCTCTATAGCAGCAAATCGTTTTTTCGGGCTGGTTTTATTGTATAATATTTCACAATTAGGTAGTTGATTGACGAACCGCAGGATCTCACTTTGATGAATTTGATTGCCTCGTAAATCCAGCTTCTTTAGGTTCTTCATATTCGCAATCTCATCAGGTAGTGTAGTGATGAAATTCCCTCTTAAATCAACGTTCTCCAGTTTTTTTAATTTGAATATTTCCATTGGAAACTCTTTCAGATCGCAGAGCTTCAGGCTAAGAGAACTGAGGGTATTAATATCCACCAATTTATCAACAAGATCTCTAATATCCATCAACGGTGAATTAGAGACGACAAGTGATTTTAGCCGAACTAATTTTTTGGTGTCTGGAGACAATAACTTCCAGACTCTACCCCCAATACTTAGTTCCTCCAGGTTGACAAATTTGCCAACGCCTTTCGGCAAAAAATAAGTTTTATCGCTAAGAATCTCTAGTTTTTTGAGTTGGGTCAGACTACCTAGTTTTGGTAGTCCTTCATCCATATTCAATTTATTACAATAGTTCAGATTCAAGTGTTCTAAACTATTCAAGTCTTTCATTTTTATTGGAATCCTGTCGAATTCGCCGCGACTAAGGTCAAGGTATTTGACTTGTTGTAGTTTGTTGAGTTCTTCGGGAACCTCTTTCAGTCCTCTGATGCTTACCTTTTCGAGATTGGTCATATAGGAAAGAGTAAACATAGCATCTCCGTAATCCAACTTCTCGTTGAAGGAGAGATCAATTTCTTTCAGATTTTGCAATTTGTAGATCCCATAATCCAACTTTTCCAGCTTGTTATTGGACAAATTGAGGGATTTCAACTCTGTTAGCTCTAGAACAAAAGTAGGCAGTTCATCAAAAAGATTGTTGTGTAAATTGATGTATTCCAAATTTTTGAGCTCCGTCACTTCATAGGGAAGAATGACAAAGGTGCCGCTTTCCAGGTTGAGGGATCGTAAGTTGCGGAGGGATTTGATATTATCGAAGAGTTGAGTCGCTTTTAGAGTAGGCATGTGACTGAGATTCAACTCTTTCAAGTTGACCAGTGAACTAAAAAAAGAGGGCAAAACTTCGAGGTCATTCCCTGAAAGATTTAAAGAGCTCAGATTTCTGAAATTGGTGATACTCGCCGGGATGGTTTTGAGTCCTTGTCTGGAGACGTCTAGTTTCTTGACGGCTAATGGCCTGCCTTCTGCTACTTTCATGTCGTAAAACACGTTGGAGGCAGGCAAACTAGTCACCTGGCCTACAGCTAGTTGGCATATCCAACAAACGACTATCCATAAAAGCAAAAACTGTTTCATCAAATTGGTATTAAACCCTGCCTCAAATTTAAAGTATAATCAGTATTTACCAAAATCCTAACTAACATTGCATCTTTCCATTTTATCTAACGACCACAAACAGGACATTGTTACTCTAACTGCTCGCAAATTACATTATTTATATTCATCACCGTCCGATTTTTCAAATTCCTACCTAGAATTCAACAAAATCGATTAACATCAAGCAAAAAAGATAATTTATTGGAACCAATTTTCACGCCAATAATGTTGTAAAGGCAGTGATACAGAATGGGTTGTTGGAAAGAATAAAACAAAATTAATAAAAATTCACTAAAATTTTTTCCCTATGCACTAAAATACATTATATTTGCAGCCGCATAAACCAGTATGCGACAATGAAGACAAGAATAATGGCGCGGTAGCTCAGCTGGTTAGAGCGCAGCATTCATAATGCTGAGGTCGGCAGTTCAAGCCTGCCTCGCGCTACTTGGAGAGATTATCTGTAATAGATGATCTCTTTTTTTTTGAGATAGAATGATTTTAACGTAGTCAGTTTATGAAAAACATCCTTTGTTTTGTTTTTATGTTTTCATGCACACTCCTATTTGCTCAGCACCCAGACCTTTCAGGAGTTGAAATCAATAATGTCAAAATCGCTACTACTAAATCGCATTTAGAAATCGACTTTGATTATCGTTTTCCTAATCCAAATTCAGAATCGGATTGGAGTGCTGAGATTGCTGCAGAGATTAAAACGAAGGATTACAACATAGTAGGAACTAAACGTAATGTCCTCTTCTACACCTACAATAGTCAGTCAAAAAGAAAAATCCTGTTCCTTCCAATCAGAAACATCAATCTAAATCAGGGACAGTATGAAGTGACGGTAGATTTGGTGGTCTATCTATTTGAAAAAAACGAAAAAGAATATCATCGAATCGTAAGTTCTCATGATTATGTGCTACAGCAGCCTAAGCGATACGAGATTACTGTTCAATTATCTGGAGGAACAGTTTCTCCAATTGGTCCCGAAAACAGGCGCATTGATACCTGGGACAGCCCAACCACTTTTAATAAAGATGATCCCCTTCCAGATTTGCAATGGTGGATTTATGTTGGGAGCAATTATAGTACAACTCCCTCGGATAAAAATGTAAATTCATTATTGGCTCCTCCCGCTTCGTTTACAATTATTGCCTTACATTCCGAGCACATTAAGGTTCGACTTTATGATGAGGATAAGTTTGCATCAGATGACTTAGTTGGGACCTATCCGATCCTCCACCCTAATGAATCTATGCAAGAATCATATTCCAATTTGACATCAAAAAAAGTATCTGGCTTCCATCTACAATTTGAAAAACAACTATTTGTTTTGCCAGAATGATTTAGGGATAAACACAAAAGCACTACTTCTTCTTAGGCCGCAACCCTTCCACCACCAGCCAACTTAAACCAGTAGCACGCATAATCAATTCCGTAGACATCCCCTGTGCAATAAACCGTTTTGCTACCTGTTCAGGAGTATCCGTATTTTTCGATTGACCAGCCGCCTCAATTTCATTTTTGATCGTTTGATAGTAGGCAATGTATTCCTTATGAAGCTCCAGTTCCTTGGATTCGAGCAAATTGGTATCGACCGCATTCGCTTTGGTAAGAAACTCGCAGGCTTCCTCATATAGTTGTTCAGCTAGTGACATTGTTGGTTGGTTATTAGGTTATTGAATTACTGGGTTATTGAGTAAATTTTTTGAAATGTATTTCTGTGCAGCACTTAGCAACTCAATATACTTAGTAACTTATTAACTAAGAAAAAAGTTTTTTCTTCATTCGTTCAAACTCTTGTTCGCTCAAGACACCTTGATCCCGCATGGCAGCGAACTTAGAAAGTTGGTCAATCTTATCATCCATAGATTGTATGGCGGTGGATTTTTTTGTTTCGGCCGCTTGTTCGGTGGCTGATTTTTGCATCCGTTCTTGATACATCCGGTCTGCCTGTCGTTGTTGCTTTTCTTTCCTCAGGCTTTCGGCTACTTCTTTGCCTTTTTCAAAGGTTTCCTTGTATTTCTCTTTGAATAAATCGAGATTGACATTATTGAATGTCCCGCCATTTTTAAAATGATCTTTGAATACCTCTCCCAAAGCGTAAGTGGACGCACCAGAAAAAACCGCAGAAGCTCCACCGCCTAAAATTGTCCCTACAACAGGAATGACCTTCACTGCACTGGTAGCAATCCTTGCCACAGAAGTTGCAACGATAGCTGAAATATGTGCTTTCCCTTGAGTTTCATCATAGTCAACGGCATACGCCTTTGCCAATTGTTTGAGCATATCCAGTTGGACCAAAGAAACGCCCAGCACGTCTACTCCAGGAATTGGTATCAGACCTAAGCCCATCGACCAAATTACATGGTTCTTTATTATTTCATTTGGATTACTTCCGAAATGTGCCATTTTATTGATTTTAAAGATTTGTGCTAACAGATTAGATAGAGGCTAAAGTAGATGTAGCCCGTATCTTTGCGTATCTCTACATTATCCGTCGTCCCTCTACTCTCCGTTTTGCACCAGCAAAAAGTATCTCTACCTCACCAACTAAAACAAGCCAGTAATATTCCCATTTTCATCGATATCAATCCGTTCCGCACTTGGAGTTGCAGGAAGTCCAGGCATCCGAAGAATATCCCCGGTTATCGGGATCAAAAAACCAGCCCCCGCTGCAATTTCAATTTGCCGAACTGTAACTACAAAGTCCTTGGGGCGACCTAACAATTTAGGATTGTCGGACAACGATTTTTGAGTCTTGGCAATACAAACCGGCAAATGATCCAATCCCAATCGTCCAATTTTCCTTAAATCTCGTTTTGCTTGTGACGAATAGTCAATCGCTCCAGCACCATATATCTTTTTGGCAATCGTTTCTATTTTCTTTTGAACTGGCCATGCCCAATCGTACAAGGGCGTAAACTTAGAAGTACAATTCGCTACCTTTTGGCCTACCGCCTTTGCCAACTCAAGTGCACCATCTCCTCCCTTAGCCCAAACCTCAATAGGCACAGCATCAATCCCCAGCGCTTTGCATCGATCGACAACCGCTTGCACCTCTTCATCCGTATCAGTCGTAAATCGATTGATTGCGACAACAGGAGCTACATTAAACTGACCTATGTTTTCAAGGTGTTTTTCCATGTTGACCAATCCCTTTTTTACAGCTTCAGGATTTGGTTCTTTCAGACTGTCCAGCGCAGCTCCGCCATGGTATTTAAGTGCGCGGATCGTTGCTACTAGGACAATTGCTTTTGGCGATAAATTAGCAGATTGGCATTTGATGTCCAGAAATTTTTCTGCGCCTAGATCGAACCCAAATCCTGCTTCCGTCACTACGTAGTCAGACAAAGATAATCCCATTTTAGTAGCTAACACGGAGTTGGTTCCCTGTGCAATGTTTGCAAACGGCCCTCCGTGAATAATGGCAGGTGTTCCCTCAATCGTTTGCACCAAATTGGGTTGGATCGCATCCTTCAATAAGGCCGCCATTGCTCCTTGTGCATTCAGATCTCTGGCATAGACAGGTGTTTTATCAAATTTGAACCCAACAAAAATATTTCCTAATCGTTCTTTAAGATCTACCAATCCAGTTGTCAGGCATAAGATCGCCATGATCTCTGAAGCCGCAGTAATATCAAACCCTGTTTCTCTTGGTATTCCTGACCCAGTACCACCAAGTCCGACCACCACATTTCTCAAGGATCGGTCGTTCATATCCATCACTCGTTTCCAGCTAACTGTTCTTGGGTCGAGGTTTATGGATCTTGTTTTACTTTGAATGTTATTGTCTATCAAAGCAGAAAGCAAATTGTGCGCTTTCTCGATCGCAGAAAAATCACCAGTAAAATGCAAATTGATGTCTTCCATTGGCAAGACCTGCGAGTAGCCGCCTCCTGCTGCACCTCCTTTCATCCCAAACACTGGCCCAAGAGAAGGTTCTCTAAGCACAACAGTTGTGTTGAGTCCTATTTTATTCATCGCCTGCGACAATCCGATAGAGGTGGTCGTTTTTCCTTCACCAGCAGGCGTAGGAGAGATAGCAGATACTAAAATCAGATTGCTCGCCTGTACCTTCTCTTCCTCGATTAAGGACAACTTCAATTTTGCCTTGTACTTGCCGTAAAGTATCAAATCATCATCTTCAAGTTGTAGTTGTTTTGCAATTTCTACAACCGGTTTCATGGTTGCTTTCTGGGCGATTTCGATGTCTGTCATGGTGGGTGTTTGAATGCGTTATTACAAAAAAAGAGGCGTCCGTTTAAGGACCTTCTATAAATGAACGTGAATTTATTATTATTTTCAAATATTATTTTAATAAATGATCTTTTATCTCTTTATAGTCTTCTGGTGTGTTGGCATTTCTGAGGGTTTGTTCGTGTTGTGGTTGGACTTCTTTTATTGAGGAATTGATCAGTACTTTCCTTGGACAGCTGTATCCCATTGACAAAAACTGTAGAAGAATTGGGTAGCTTCTGGGTTCCCAAACAGCAATCAGCGGATCAGGAAACCCTGTTTCTTTGTTATGAAATGCGGTAGCTATCTCTGAAACGGATCGGTTTTGAAGGAGGTATTCCAAGACATTGGCATCCACAAAGGGCATATCACAGGCGACTACCAACCAAGCAGCATCTGGATCTTCCTGAAAAGCGGTCAGAATAGCACCAAAAGGACCAAGGCCTACAAATTTGTCAGACAATACAGCATGACTCCTACTAAATTCAGCGACTTGCTCCTCCCTACAAGAAAGGTAAACCGCCTCACAACATTCCGACATCAATCCCATCAGATAATCCCGCTGTGGAACACCATGATAGTCAAGCGCTCCCTTGTCTGTTCCCATCCGTTGACTTTTGCCACCTGCAAGGACTACCCCTTTTACAATAGGCGTTTTTCCCATCATTGCTGCTTGGATATAATCGGCTACTTTCTGGGTATCTGTTGTTTGGAATATTGGTAACTGGTCGATGTCGGGGATATGGTTTTTCAGGAAATCGGGTATTGGAGCGTCCCCCTCTAGCAGCAACATTTTCACATCCGTCAAACGATCTAACTTCCTTTTTAAGGAATCTTCTTTTCTTGGATCTATAACGACGATTTGCTGGTTCGCTTTAAAATGATTCCCATTTACTAAAACGAGGTCCTGCAGATTAAAAGTTTGCCTCCACTGGAAGTTGTTTGGTTGCTCTATAAAGTCTAGACGATGGTGGCTGATCTTGTCGGTAGCCTCTAGGTTTGCACCAAACTTTAATGATCCTTCTGACGATGCTTCCTTATGATCTGCATCGAGATAAGCCACTTTGTAGTGCTTGCTTAGTGCCTTGGTTACTTCAAAGGCGATTCTTTTTAGGTTGCCGCAAGGGGTTCCAATAATGGCCCATTCATTCCTTCCAAAATTTCCGAAAGCCGGCCGTTTTAGTTTTGCATGTTTTTGATGAGCCATAGTATTTTAATTAATGCGAAAATAGGTGAATGTGAGAATATTTTTTACTTGAAATTTTATTCAACTATATTTCTGTTTTTAGCGATAGGGATAATAGAAGTAAGCTTGCCCTGCATCATAGGTAGTTTTCCCAGCTGGCAATTCAATAAACCCATCTGCATTTGTCAGATTGGCCAGATCGCCAGAGCCGTTTCCTTTTATAGGTTTTGCGAGTAGGCTTCCGTTGGTAGCAGAGGACAATTTTACAGGGACAAAATAGGTTAAATCAGGTTTGAAATTTACCTCATCTGTTAGTTTTGCATACGCCATTCCCCTAGAGGTTATTCCTAACTGCGTCGACAACCACGGACAAACATACCGCTGCAAACAAGAAAAAGAAGACACCGGATTACCCGGCAACGCAAAAACCACCGCTACTCCCTCCTTAGAGCCAAACCAAAATGGCTTCCCAGGCCGTTGTTTTACTTTATGAAAGTGTTTCTGCACACTAAGCTTAGCCAACACTTCAGGCAAAAAATCAAACTTCCCTTTGGAGACGCCCCCACTTAATATCAATACATCAAAATCAATCAAAAGTTGATTCAAACGCGTCTCAATAGATGCTGGTTCATCGGGTAGATGAAACAAGTGCGCCTTGATTTTTAAGATTTCTAAGGAGGCTTTTATCATCGCGGCATTAGAGCTTCGAATTTGGTGGGGAGCTGGTAAATCAGATACCTTCACCAATTCGTCGCCAGTAGAAATGACCGCCACTTTGGGCAACGCGGACACCAACAATTGATCTTTGCCAATGGTGGCTGCAATAGCAATCTCTGCCGGAGATATCTGCACGCCGACCTGCACGATTAAGCTATTTTTTTGACGATCTTCTCCTTGGCAGTGAATGTTTTGCCCTTGCCTAATCTGGTCAACTTGCAAAGTAGCAACACCAGAATTGATCTCCACATCTTCATATCGAATCACTGTGTCAGTCCCTTTTGGAAGCACCGCCCCCGTCATTATTTCCAAACAATGTTCTTCCTTATTTAGTTGAATTTGCGGTGCTCCAGCTGCCCCAACACCATCCACCGGAAAGGACCGCGTCCCATTCGCGAAAGCACTATACCTAATCGCCACGCCATCCATTGTCACCCGATCAAAAGGAGGAAAATCCCTGTCAGCAACTAACGGCTCCCGCAATACTCTACCTACCGAATCAGCTAAGCTGACGGATTCAAGTGGCAAGTGCAACTGCTGTTTTTTGATGAGAATATCTGCCTCTTGTACACTTATCATAGTCGATTATTTTTCGGGATGCAGTCTGATCAGACCCTCCTGAGCGACAGAAGCAACTAATTGGCCTTCCCTATTGAAGATACTCCCTCTACAAAAGCCTCTTGCATTTGAAGCACTAGGGCTATCAATTGCGTAAAGCAACCACTCGTCGGCTCTAAAATCCCGATGGATCCATATTGCATGATCAAGACTGGCAATTTGAAGGTGCTTGTTAAAAAAAGAGACCCCATGGGGCTGCAAAGCAGTTATCAATAAATTAAAATCTGAAGCATAGGCTAATACGTATCGATGCATATTCTTCAAGTCGTCCATTTTCCCATTAGACCGAAACCATAGATGTCGAAATGGAGGTCGCTTACCTGGTGCGAGAAAATTGATATTTTCTACTGGTCGAATGTCGATGGGACTGTCCTCTGCAAACAAACCTGTTGGCTTAATATTGAGCATCTTTGCGTACTTCTTTGCCAACTCTATAAAGGACGTCAGGGAGTCGGGTGGTGGGACGTTGAGCATTTCGATCTGATGATCTAATCCTTCTTCTTCTTTTTGGAAAGAAGCTGACATATTAAAAATGGCTTTTTCCTTTTGGAATGCGACGACCCTTCTTGTTGTAAAACTTCGACCATCCCGGATCAAATCTACTTCATATTCGATAGGGGTTTTAAGATCCCCTGGCAATATAAAATACCCATGGAGGGAATGTACGCATCGTCCTTCAGGAACTGTTCTTGTTGCTGCATTGAGTCCTTGAGCGAGTACCTGACCTCCAAATATGTACTTACTCCCAATGTCCTTACTTTCTCCTCTAAACCGGGTTTCAGTGAGTTGATCGAGTTCTAGAATTTTTAATAAATCTGAAATTGGTTTCATATCGCAATCTAATATATTTTGAAGAACTGGCTGGCAATTTGAGCGACAATCTACAAAAAATGGTCCTACAAATTTGCTTCGCAGGACCATTTATTATTCTTTTGTCTTCAATTTATTCCTCCGTCTTTAAGAAAACTTCGATCATTGTTTCTTCCTGGTCAATATCTTGTTCGGTAACCAGAATTAAACGAATACTATCTTTAGGAATAATTTTTCCTTCGGCTTTTAAGGATTCGATCAAGCTATTTCTCAGGCTGATAAGTTTTAGAATGGCCAATTGTTTGAAACTGACTACACCTTGTGCGATGATATTGTTGGCCAAGCTACCGTCCATTGAGTATTTAGTAATGACATTTGTCCCTAGTTCACCATCATAGGTAGCATCTGACTCATACACCAATTCGTCTGCAGTTTCCACCAATCGACTAGTAAGGGTTATGCCTTGTAGATCCTCTTCCAATTTAGGTTGTTTACAAGGATCCATAGCATCCATAACTACTTCAGTTACTTCAGTGATTAGTTTACCGACCTCCTCTCCTACGGAATAATTTTCCTGGTAGATGGAATATTTGTATTCGATGCTATACCCATCATCCTCTTTTTTATAACTCGCCTCCGCTAAGTCAAGGTCAAGATCTAAAGTGGACAACCTGTTTTTCATTGCATCTGGCTTAAACCAAACCCCACTTCTGTCATCAAGAGTAAGGCATGGGTCGTTTTTGGCTGCTTCAATTCTGTCTTTTTCTGCTTGAGCGGCTGCCTCTGCAGCTTCCTTATCTGCTTTTGCTTTGGCGGCGGCAGTTTCTTTGTCAGTCTTGGCTTTTGCGTCAGCGGCAGCTTCTTTATCTGCTTTGGCTTTGGCCTCTGCTGCTTCTTTTTCTGCTTTTGCTTTTGCTGCAGCGGCCGCTTTTTCTGCTTCAGCTGATTTGGTGGCCGCATCGGCTGCTTCCTTCTCTGCTTTGGCTTTGGCCTCTGCTGCTTCTTTTTCAGCCTTGGCTTTGGCTGCTGCGTCTTTTGAAGCTAACTCAGCAGCTTCTTTATCAGCTTTTGCTTTGGCTTCTGCTGCTTCTCTTTCTGCTTTTGCTTTGGCTTCCGCCGCTTCTTTATCTGCTTTTGCCTTTGCGATTGCGTCTTTTTGGGCTTTTTCAGCGGCCTCTTTTTCTGCTTTTGCTTTAGCATCCGCTGTGGCTTTGTCTGCTTTCGCTTTAGCTTCTGCAGCTTCTCTTTCTGCTTTTGCTTTTTCGGCTGCATTTTTTGCTGCTAAATCCGCTGCTTCTTTGTCTGCTTTTGCTTTGGCTTCAGCGGCTTCTTTATCTGCTTTGGCTTTTGCTTCGGCGGCTTCCTTGGCTGCTTTAGCTTTTGCTTCTGCGGCTTCTTTGTCTGCTTTTGCTTTTGCTTCTGCGGCTTCTTTGGCTGCTTTAGCTTTGGCGGCGGCTTCTTCCTGTTCTCTTTTTAAACGAGCTTCTTCTTCTTTTCGAAGTCTTTCTGCTTCTGCTGCTTCTGCTTTTTGTTTTTCTGCTATTGCTTTTGCTAATTCTCTTGCTTCTTCTGCTTCTTGTTGTTCTTTGTCTTTTCGAGCTTGATCAATTGCCTTTTGTTCTTTTCTTGCTTCTAAGATTGGCGGCTTTTTCTTGCCAATGGTATAAGTAATTCCTGCTTCAAATGAATTTCCAAGATCAGATTGCATTTCAAAAGTCCCAATTATTTCCAGATTATGGGAAGGTGTAATTCCTAATGAAAAATGAAGTCCCGATGAGTTTGTTCTATACCCCACTCCTACCCAAGCTGCGTTCATCAGGTAGGTTTTCAAGCCTACATCCAAATTTCCACCACCGATATTTCGACCTAGTGTACTTCTGTATAAAACGGTCGGCTCGAATCCTAGCTTATAGAATTTCGCCCCATTTAGTTCACTTTCAGAAACATTAAATCGAAGACTCAATGATCCAAGTAAATGCGTATTAATATTAAAACTTAAAGAATCTGTTAGATTTATTTCAGTTGGGAACTGGAAGGTAGCTGCGCCAATATTGGCTCCAAACTTAGGCCCATCATAGTTGAAATTTATTCCTCCACCCAAATCCATTAAAAAACTACTACTTGTTGCATTTTGCAATAAAACAGGATCATCAGGGTCTGCTCTCTTAATTGTAGAAAAATCATATCCATGACTTAATCCTCCACCTCTAAGTCCAAGAGAAAACTTAGAATACTGGCCTACTGGCAAATGTGCTGCCAAGGAGATAGAAAAATTGGTCCGAACAATGGTGTGAGCTCTATCATGCAGTACAAACGCGCCAATACCTAAAACACTAGCACTGTTTTTTTGATTTTTTAGAGGTGCTCCATCATAGGAAAGCAGGGCTGTTTTTGGGCTATCATTTCCATCAAAACCAAGCCATTGGCCACGGTAGGCCATGGCGAGTCTGTTTTCTCCGGACTTTTTCCCTCCTGCCATGGCAGGATTAAACAAAAAAGGTTGATAAATGTATTGATTAAAAATGGACGTTTGCTGAGCAGACAAAAAGGTGCTACTACAGAATAGTCCAATCAAAACAAGTATCAGTAGGTTAATTCGTTTCATCAAAAAGCCATTTAGGAGGTTGCTTTTGCAAGCAAAAAGCCTGACACAAAAAACAAAGGTTGTTTTTTGTGTCAGGAGTATTTAATATTAATTGCTTGATTTTTTAAGATTGATAATCACGGAAGTCTTACGTAGGTAATCGTTATCCTCCATTCCTGGAATCAATCGGAAACTTATTTTGTTTTCCGGGAGATCATAACCTTCTTTTTTCAAGCTTTCTATTAGTTCTTTTCTAATGTTAACTAGCTTTAACAGCGCTAACTTTTCATTGTCAATTGATCCAGTATTAATTTGTTTGGTAGCGGCTGTTTCTCCAGACAAATAACTAACAGATACTGTTGGTCCGTATTCTCCTTCGTAGCCAATTTCCGCATCAAAGGCAAGATCTTCGCTACCTTCCAATAATTCACTGCTGATTAACACAGATTCAATATTCTCTTGTAGTTTTGGAGCCTTGCACTGATCTACAGCATCCATAACCACGTCAGTCATTTCATTGACCAATTTCTTGATGTTATTCGATGAATAAGCATCTTCCTCATCAGAGAAAGTGTAAGTGATCAGTACATCATTGGTGGTCGTTTTGTATTTCGCTGTAGCAAAGTCATTTGAAACTTTCCGTTTGTCAAGTTCTGCTTGTAGTCCATTTGGTCGAATCCAAGTTGGAACATTAGAAGATACATCGGAACAAGGGTCAGATTTGGCTGCTTCTGCTGCTGCTTTAGCTTCTGCTGCTTCTTTCTCTGCTTTCGCTTTGGCAGCGGCGGCGGCGGCTTCATTTTCTGCATTGGCTTTTGCGGCTTCTGCGTCAGCTTTTGCTTTTGCTATTGCATCTGCTTTTGCTTTCTCTGCTTTCGCTTTGGCATCTGCCTCTGCTTTCTCTGCTTTTGCTTTGGCGGCAGCAGCTTCTTTCTCTGCTTTTGCTTTGGCGGCTGCTTCATTTGCTATTGCAGCTTCTGCTCTTGCTTTGGCATCAGCGGCTTCTTTTTCTGCTTTCGCTTTTGCTTTTGCTTCGGCAGTTGCTTTTGCTGCGGCATCGCGTTCTGCTTTTGCTTTCGCTTCTGCAGCTTCACGTTCTGCTCTGGCTTTGGCTTCTGCTGCTTCTCTTTCTGCTTTAGCTTTCGCTTCTGCAGCTTCGCGTTCTGCCCTGGCTTTGGCTTCTGCTGCTTCTCTTTCTTTTCTAGCTATTGCTTCTGCTGCTTCGCGTTCTGCTTTCAATCGAGCTTCTTCTGCTTCTTTTTCTGCTTTGGCTTTTGCAGCTGCAGCATCTCTCTCTGCTTTTAGTCTTGCTTCTTCTTCTTTGCGTGCTCTTTCTGCTGCTTCTTGTTCTGCTTTCGCTTTTGCGGCTGCTTCTGCTGCTATTCGTTTTTCTTCAGCAAGTCTTGCTTTCTCTGCCTCGTGTTTTTGTTTTGCTTCTAATTCTTCTGCAGTTACTGGACGTCCAAATACAAATCCAAGACCTATCTCTGCCGAACTTCCTAGTAAACTATTTAACTCAAAAGAGCCAAAAATATTAACATTTCGTTGTGGAATAATTCCAAGAGAGATATTAAATCCTCCTCCGTTTGTTCGGAATGCACCTCCTAACCACAGTTTATCATTAGTATCATAGCCTCTATAGATAACCCGAGCTCCAACATCAATATCACCCCCTCCGGTACCTTCTCCAAGTGCACCGCGATAAAGTACAGATGGTTCTACGCCAATACTTCCTGCGTTAAAGCGAACCGCTACATTGGCAAGTAAATGCGTATTTAAATTATAAGTTGGTGGTGTTGAAATAGTTGCGTCTTTTACTTTAAAATCCTCAAGAAGGGAGGGTAACTGCTGAGCTGCAACTCCGAGTTTAAATTCGATGTTGTCTGAAGTATAGCCATAGTTAAAACCAAATCCAGCATCAAATTTAAGCGAATTATAGTCTTCCAAATTCCATAAAACCTCTGGATTGGCGATCATACTTTCCGTATACTTGATTCTTCTGCTTGCCAACCCTGCGGCAACACCTAAGGAGAAATCGTGCTCTTCTGTTTTAAGAATGTGATAGGCATATTGCAAATGCAATCGCAGACCACCTACAAAAGATGCTGTCTGATCATTCTCCAAAAACAGCCCAATTCCCATTTTATCATTTTTCTGAGAGGGGTTACCACTTAGACTAAGGATCTGTGAGGTTGGAGCGTCGGAATGACCAAACCATTGCTTTCTATAATTGAGAAATGCTTCCCACCCTTGTTCACCTCCTATAGCTGCGGGGTTGTACATTTCTGACTGATACAAATATTGATTTAATATTGGAATTTGTTGAGCGTTTACTGTGAAGGTAGATCCAACAACAAGCAAAGTGGCTACAAACAATATATGGAGATTCAAATTTTTCATAATAATTCTAATTGAAAATGGATAATTTAAAGTTCCTGTTAACATTTTATTGTTGGACTAATACGGCACCAGTTTTAAGCTCTGAATTGCCGTCTTTAATTACATAATAATAAACTCCATCCTGGACATCCGCTCCATCCCAGGAAGTGCCTAAATTGCCTTCATGCACTTTTGCACCACTTCGATTGAATACTTGAAGTGTAAAAGCTTCTGCAGAGGTATCGCTGTCTGTTACTTTGATATCCCAACGTCCGCTGTCCAGACTTTTTATAAAGACATCAGGAACAAAGAAGGTAGCCGATTCTCCATTAGGAAGAACGATAACTTCAAATGTTGTTGAGGTTCCTTCACACTCTTCTCCATTTAAGAGAATATAGGGAGTTACTTCGTATGTTGCCTGTCCGGTTGTGTTTGGATTGGATACCGTAAATGTATTCGTTAGTACATCATCCGTATTGTCAGAAGAATTATCATCTGTAGAGCAATTTCCGCTTACATAGTTTCGATCCCAGTTGTAAGAAACATTATCGGGGTCTGTGCTAAATTGATCCAGATTGATTGTTAACCCATCTGATTCGTTAATGGTAACAGACTCTATTGCGCTGAGATCTGGTCCATCAACTCCTTCAATTATTCCACTAGTAGTTCCTTCGCAACCATTTGAGTCCTCTGCTGAGATTGTATAGTTATTAGTTATCCCAGTGATTGGAAGAGAAATTGTAGAGGTAGTTTCGTTCGTATTCCACGTGTAAGTGAATCCAGTATTACTTCCTCCTGTGGCAGTGGCAGTTAATGTTTGCTCTGTATTTATACAACTTATAGTTGGTGGAGCGTCAAGTGCTGGGACAACTTCATCAGGTTCTGTTATCATAGTGGAAACGGTCACCGTGCAATTATTAATGTCAGTAACTATAACAGAATAAGTTCCAGCAGCCAAATCTGTTGCTGTTGTATTGGTCTGACTACCAGCATTTGCATCCCATTGAATCGCGTTACCTCCACTTCCACCAGTAATAGAAACCATTGCCGCTCCATCATTAAAGCCAAAACAAGTGGCATTGGAAACTGGCGAAGCAACAGCATTGATCGCTGGCGGGCTCATGATTAAAATTCCTGCTACTAAAAATTCACATCCATTTGCATCAGTAACCGTTGCGGTATGAACTCCTCCTGTCAATGAAGTATTTACAAAGTCAGTCGAGTTATCATCCCAAAGTACGGTATGAGGAGTCGTTCCTCCTTGAGGAGTAATTGTTGCAGCTCCATCATTGAGTCCAGCACAGCTTACACCTGCCGTCGAATTGGATGTTGCAGTGAGCACATTAGGTTCAGTAATGGTTACGGAAGACATTTCAGTACAGCCATTTGAATCTGTCACAACAACGGTGTGTACATCAGCGTCCAACGCTACCGCCTGAGCTGTAGTTTCTCCATTGTCCCATAGATAAGTATATCCAACAGTACCTCCGCCAACTGCGACGGTAGCTGATCCATTATTTTCACCATTACACAAAACATTAGAATTCATAGTTGCTGTGGCAGTTAAATCTGTAGGTTGTGTAATAGTAACACTTCCTACTACGGAGCAACCTTTGCTATCTGTTACTGTGAATGGGTGCATTCCAGCAGCGAGCGTTGCATTTGTGGGATTACTTGAACCATCTCCCCATAAATAGCTATATCCTGTATTTCCACCTGCAGCAGTAATTGTAGCTGATCCATTAGCCTCTCCAAAACAAACCACCTCCGACTGTGTTGTTGATTCGGTTAACAGGGCTGGCTCTGAAATCATTACTGATCCAGTAACTCCGCATCCGTTTGCATCAGTAATTGTAAAAAAGTGATTTCCAGCATCAAGCTGTATTGCAGTAGAGGTTGCTTCATTATTGTCCCACATGAAGGAATATCCTGCTGACCCTCCTGCTGCTGTAATCGTTGCTGAGCCATCATTGCCTCCATTACAACTTACTGGTTGATTTGGAGTGATGGAAGAAACGACTAACGTGGAAGGGCTGGTTATACTAACCGTTGCAGTAGTGGTGCATCCTTGACTATCAGTCACCACTACAGAATGAGGACCGAAACCAAGTTGAGTGGCTGTTGCAGCTTGTTCGCCATTATCCCATAAGAAACTGTATCCTGGAGTACCTCCACCTGTCAAAACAGTAGCGGATGCATCAAGGCTATTAGGACAAGAGACCTGCGTTGCTGCTTGTATAGAGGCGGTAAGCACAGGAGGTTCACTAATCATTATTGGTGAAGCATTGTTTGTACTGCATTGTGTGGTATTATTCGTGATGGTAACATTATAGGTACCAGCGCCAGTGTTAAATGTTGGAGAAGTTGTAGTTGTATTAGTGACTCCATTAGTCCATAAATAAGTGAAGCTTCCTGCCGAATTGGAAATTGATATCGTACCATCCTCTCCATTACAAAGTGCATCTGTTTCTGAGATGGAATTGATGACAGGATTTGGTGGATTTGATAGTGTAACGTTTAATGCAGCAGTAGGAGGACATAAAAATGTTGCATCACCAAAATTTCTGACAATAACGGTGTAAGTCCCGACTGGTAGATTATTAAAAGAAGTTGTTGTTGTCCAACCTTCTCCATTTGGGTCTGGCGAGATTAAGGCTTCAAACCCTCCTGCATTGGCGCTTCCTGTTGCATTTAATTGGACACTTCCGGTTCCTCCGCAAGTAGTCGGGTTAGTTCCAGTTAGGTTAGATAAGGTAGGCGCGTCATATACTTCTATTGAAATTGAATTTCCGGCAAGGGAGAGACAATCTTCGTCAGACTCCAAACTATTTACATTGGTATTTATCAAGTTACCATAATATGCGACACCATATATAGAATAGGAGCCATCTGCAAGTGAGGAATAATCGAGTGAAGTATTTGCAATTGGTCCATCGACGATTGTACCAGCGTTATTAGCAATAAAATAGCTGCTATTGAGGCAGCCAAGGCCGCTGTCTGTTGGACTAAAGTTAAGATTTATATTTGGCGAACTTCCCTGGCATATTTCATAGGAAGGACTAATAGATGTCAAATTGCCCGCGGTTATTGGGTCTGTTGTAATACTGTTACATTTAATAATTGGAGTACCCAAAAATTGAGAAAGAGAACCGTTTATACAAACTGCTCTTATCCGAAAGAAATATTCTGAGCAAGGATCAAGATTAAGAACCGTTACCGTTTCGGTAGAGTTTCCTGAAAGCACTTTGGAGACGATCCTTTGGCCTACGTTTACTAAACCACTTGAGGATGCTGTTGGTCCTATCCATTGGAAATCAGAATAATCTGCTCCACTAGCCCCATTTATATCAATTAGTTGTAAAGAGTTTGAACCCGAACCACCTGAAAAAGCACCAATATGTTCGGAGGTAGCACCTGCTGCCAGCCCAACTGTAGGAGTAACAAATAAAGGAGCTCCACCAGTAATTGCACCAAAAGACACAAAATGAGCGACTCTAGTTGTACCAGGGCAATTGCAATCTGATGCATCATAAACTAATGCGATAGCTGAATTGACGGAAAGAGTTCTATCGGTCCATATTGCGCCAAACAATTCATCTAGGCCAGGTGATGGCACAACAGTATTGAAATCAATCTCACCGAGAGAAACAGCACCTCCACTCGTATAAACCTGTGCTTTATAACAAGACAAATCCATTCCAACTGGCGCTACGATTTCAAATCCATCATCTCCAGTAGTAGAGGTAGTAATTATTTCATTGATCCATGGATCCGTTGTTACAGCAGTTTGGTAAGGTGCAGGTAATTTTCTGTATTCCACAATGTGTCCTAAAGAAGGGTTAAGACCTTGTGGATCCCAACTTACATCTATTGTATTTGCTGTTGCACCTGAGCACACAACATCCGATGGAATTGTGCAACTAGGCGGATTCAACAAAGAAAATGACCGAGACATTGAAGTGTTACACAAGCTGTATGTTACCGTATATGTCCCTCCAGTTCCCATCATAGAAGGATTGAAAACACCTGTGACAGGATCAATATTAGCAAAATTATCGATGCTCCAAGTCCCATTGCCAGGGGTTGCTGTTAGGGCATAATGGGTTACATTAGTGTAAATTGGTCCCGGAGGTGTAAGAAAAAAAACAGGAGCAGACCACATAACTTCAAATATTAGTTCCCAATCTCCTGAAGGGTCAGTTACCGTTACTTGGTAGGTACCAGGAGCCATTGCGTTAAAATCGAAACTTGGAGTTACGTTACCAAAGTCATCATCATCATTCGTACATCCAGTATCATATGTTGTATCACTACCACATAAATCTTCTTCCCAAAAATCAATATCAAAGTTTACTTCATCAGCACAAACTCCTGAAAAACTTCCTACTAATACACTACCTCCTGGGGGGATTTCAGGCACACAACCTAGTATATTTAACTGATGATGGTAATTGGAGGTAAAGTTTGAATTATCATAACCTACAACAATGTCCCACCTTCTTTCAAAAGGGTTCCCTCCCCCTTCTCTACATTGAACGGCGTTATTTCCAAGGTTTGCTGCACTGACTAATCTTACCTCGATATTCGCAAGATCTTGGGCCTTTAATTCCAGGAATGGTAAAATTCCTAAAATAAAAACTGAAAAATATTTAATACAATTTTTCATAAAATTGGGATTAACATTAAAAAATATGAGTAATAGATGCCCTCTTTCATAGGCACAAAAATATAAATGGTCGATTGAATAAATCTAATTTGAATTAATTACTGTAACTGCACTTCTGTAAATGATTTTGTTTCCACTTTCTATAATAATCCAATAGGGGCCATCTGGCACTAATTCTCCTCCATTTTCAATGGTGCCATTCCAACTTGGTTCCCCTTTTTCTCCTGAGAAGACTAATGCACCACTTCTATTAAAGACATTGACAATATAGGATCCTACATTTTCGTCATTTACATACACGTCCAGATTATCATTTTTGTCATCTCCATTTGGAGTTAGTATTTCAGTGATTTCGACATCTACGTAGGGAGGAACAAATGGATTTACCTGTACCCGGATTTTCAATTCTTCTCCATAACAAGAATTGCCACTAGGAGTTACCACATAGGGTCGTACAATGTATTCAGCAATACCTACTCTATCCAAACTAGGGAATCGAAGGTATAATTTTTCTTCAATAAGATTTGTGGTGTTTCCAGACGTGTTACTTTGATTTGTAAACACATCATCGAGGTAAACGAGCTCCCAGTCATAATCGCTATCAAAATCATAATAGTCATCTAGTGCAAGTTCAAAATCACTATTTAATAGATCAGCTAGCACTACAATTAAAGAATCGGTAGTATTAGTTAACCGTGGAATTTCAAAAACCTCTACCAATTGAGAGGTAGATACTGAGCAATTGTTGGCGTCTGTTACATTTATTACATAGTCCGTATCTGTTATAGGAGCGACAGTAGGTGTTTGGCTTAGACTGAAACCCCAGTTATAAACATAAGGTTCTACTCCTCCAGTAACTATAGCTGAAAGTTCTGACGAAAGTCCCTCACACAGCTCTGCCGGAATTGCACTTACTGTAATCCCTAACTGATCAGGCTCATCTACTTCGATGCTTGTCAGTTTAATACATCCGAGGTCGTCTGTAATTGTTATCGAATAAATTCCAAAACTAAGTCCTGTAGCTGTTGATGTAGTCTGATTCTGGGCATCTGCCCCCCATTGGAATTCGTAGGGTGAGGTCCCTCCCGACACAACTACGGTGGAGGTGCCATCACTTCCACCATTGCAACTTACTGATGTAGATGTAATCCCTGGCTCGATTTCAGCTACTTGTAGAACGGAGGTACCATTTGTAGTGGTGCATCCATTTGAATCTGTTACCGTTACCAAGTAAGTTCCAGCACTTAGATTTAAGGCGGTGTCTGTTATTTGTCCGTCACTCCACATGTAGGTAAACCCTCCATTTCCTCCCACAGGGATGATTGTTGCGGTACCATTATTGCCACCGAAACAGCTTACTGATGTCGATTGTATATTTGAAGTTAGCAAGGAGGGTTCAGCAATTAATACTGCGGCTGCAAAAATACACCCATTCGCATCTGTAACGGTCACCACGTGGTTGGCGGCATCCAAGTTTGTTGCCGTTGGAGTAACTTCTCCATTATCCCATAAGTAGGAATAAGGAGATATACCACCAGCAGCAGAAATACTTCCACTCCCGTCGGAGTTTCCATTACAGGAGACATCACTTAATACGTTTGTTGTACCAGTCAGGATACTAGGTTCCATTACTGTTTCTGTATGTACCGTTTGACAAAAGTTTGCGTCTACAACGGTTACGGAATAGGTTCCATTCTCTAAATTATCATTGGTTAGGGTGGTAGCAGCATTGCTCCATAGATTAACATATGGTGGAGATCCCCCACTAATAGAAATAACAATACTCCCATCGTCACCTCCATTGCAATTCACATCTACTACTTGCCCTGAAACAACTAGTGCATCTGGCTCTGTCAGAGAAAATTGCCCGGTAGTAACACAGTTATTATCGTCTGTAAGTGTCAGAAAATGATCTCCTATTGAAAGTCCACCAGGATTAGACACGACTTGACCATCACCCCAAAGATAAGAGTAGGGAGGTGTTCCGCCAAGAGCTTGTATATCTAAAGATCCATCTGATCCGCCACTACAGGAGATATTAACGGAAGCGATAAGATTAATTTCTAATAAATCCGGCTCGGTTATTACGATTGATCCAGTCGCTGCACAACCTTTTGAATCACTAACAGTTAAGATGTGATTTCCAGCATTCAATCCTGTAGCGACAAGGGTTGATTCATTATTATCCCATAGATAAGTATATCCACCAGATAAATTCCCACCAGTAGCATTTGCAATTGCCCGACCATCGAAACTGCCATTGCATAAGGCATTATTTCCTAAGTTGATGGAAACAGAAACAGGAGGAATTCCAAGAATTGTTTGGCTTCTCGTATCTGTACATCCATTTGCATCGGTTATGGTTATTGTGGCGAATCCGCTTCCTAGCATAGATGCTGTCTGAGTGATTTCTCCATTATTCCAAAGGTAAGCTATTGGAGAAGTTCCTCCACTGTGAGCAACTGTCGCCATTCCATCCATATCGCCGGAACAGGTTGGTTGCTGGGAGGTAACATTTAGGATATCTAATAGAGGAACCTCGGTAATATTTACGGTCAATAATTGATCGCAGTTATTTGCATCTACTACGGAACAAAAATAGGTTCCCATATTCAGATTAGATGCTACATCGCTTGTTTGTCCAATTGGGCTTCCCAGATTATCTTGCCATTCATAGGTATAAGGAGCAGTTCCTCCTGTTGTAACTGCAGTAGCTGTGCCATCACTTCCTCCTTGACAACTAACAGGAGTAGTTTGACCTGCGACATTTAAAACATCAGGTTCTCCTACATTATAGGTAAGTACACGAGTACAGGATGAACTATTTGTAATTGTAACACTATAAACACCTGCAGCTAAACCAGTTTGAGTACCTGAATTGGATAGTAAAGGACTCCAGTTGTAGGAAACTGGGAATGTTCCTTCAGGAGTAATGTGAATTTCTCCATCTGTAAGTGAATTACATGTTACATCAATTATAGTCTCATTTGCGATAGGCACACCTACGGTTAGTACAAGGGGTTGATCGCTAAAAGACAAACAGCCAGCATCAATATCATTGAATGTGTTAGCCGCTAGATTTACTGAAATTAAGTCTGAATAACTAAACCCGTGAATGGTATATACTCCCTCAGCAAGTCCGCTTATTGAAATAGTTGTAGTAGGAGTCACATTGTTATCTAAAGGATACCCAGCATCGATTTGCAGCACGTTATCATTGTTATCGACAAGGGCATATCCATAATAGAATTCGCAATAATTCTGCGAAAATTCTAAATTCGGTGTTTCTACTTCAATCGCGGTGGAACTGCCAACACAACTTGTCAAATCACCTGAAAGGTAAGTCACGGCACCTGCATCAATGTCATCGGTTGTAAAGAAATGTGGGGTAAACCTATAGATTGAACCTCCTGCCGAACAAAGTGCTCTCATCCTGATTCTATATTGCGTACATGGTTTTAAATTATTTACCACTGCGCTTAGAGGATTTCCATCTTCCAACAATTGAAAAGCTTCCTGCCCTACATTTAAATCTCCAGCAGAGGCAAGTCCTGGAGGGGACCATGAGAACTCTGAAAACCCAGTTCCTGTTCCGGTCATTTGAAGAGAATGACCTACAGGAGTAGAAGCTGTTTCTCTAACGACAATGTTTTCGAGAATAGTTGATGGGGCAACACTTCCACAGGCTGGAAAATCGGTTCTATAGGCGACTGTATGTAAAATGCGTTTTTCGTTGGGGCAATCACAACTTCCTCCATTATACTGTAATGCAATTCCTCCATCTACATCTGGCATTCCTAAAAAAGGAAACCAAAGAGCTCCGAATAGATTGGATTCATTATCAATAATTCCAGTTAGCGGTATGCTATCAATTAAGTTACAGATACTAGAATTTTTAAAAATATATAATTTATAACAAGACAAATCTGTTCCTGCAATGCCAGCGACTTCAATACCTTCTTCGATATCCACTCCCGTGTTTAGATAATGGAACTCATTTATCCAAGGATCGTTTGTGATGGCTGGAGTATAGGATCCTGCAAATTCAGTTTGTTCAACGGTATATGCAGTCGTGACTCCGGCTATTGGCGTGCCCCAACTCACATTTATAAAGGAATCTCCAATAGAATCAACACTTACACTTGAGATTGGAACTGCAGCACACTGAGCATTAGCATCAGCTACAAACCCAAAAAAAAGAATGGAAAGCAGATATAATTTTATTGAGGTGGCAAACTTCATTGAATTGCTGTTTTGGGTAATTCTGGCTTTTCGAGATTAAAAGTGCAACAAGATAAGGATTAATGAATTCTGAAAAAAGAATCAACTGATATATTCTTAATTAATTCAACTCATTTATCATTGAATGTAAGATATTAGTCACGTAAACACCAGAATTTTAAAAAGTTAGACATTTGCAATGTTGATTCAGGATAGGCTTTAATAATCGATGGCAACACCATTCAAAGTATTCACTTCTCCCACTAACTTGTCATTAGAAATTGACAAATACAGTCAATGGACTGAACCTAAACAATTTGCGTTAGTCTTCTCTTTTTTTTATTTTGATTTTACCTTTTTGAGGTTTCTTCTTGAACAAATTTGTAGCGCCTGAATCATTGGAGGGTCTTGCTGGTCGTTTTCCTGCAGGTTTTTTCACTTTAAAGCGCATTCGTGTGAGACTGAGTTTTCCGGGCTGAATGAGGTCTCCGTCCTGCAATTCTGTTTTTTTGTCTGCGGGAATGACCTTATTATTGATTAGTGTTTCGTATTTCGGTTCAATATAGACCAGGTTTTTCTTTTTGTCGTAACTGAGAAGGGCATGTTGTGGTTGTACAGCGGGGTCTTCCCAATTGATATACACATAGCAGCTTTGATCGGTACCAATAAAGATATCCATTCCGGCTTTTAGCCATTTGCTGATAGGGTTTACTCTACGGTATTTTGCCGGTTCTACGTATTCTAATTCGAAATCTTCATAACTACTTACTACAGCTACGATTATTACACCAAGAATTCCTCCTAGCAAAATAAAGCTCATTAATTTGGCAAATGGCCAGTAGTCATGATCAAGGGTGGTTACAAAATAATACAGTTGGAAGGCTACCAGTCCAGCAAAAAGTCCGCCCAAAAGTCCTTTCCCAAGATTGATCGTAGAACGGATAGACAGAATAACTCCCATAAACAATCCAAAAAGTACCCACGATATCAGTCCAGCAAAATAAGCGTTTGGTAAAACAGTGTACTGAAGTAAAAATCCTATGGTGAATACGACTAGTGCCATAATAACACCGAGTAATGTTCTAAAGAAGATTCGTAGTACAGAGATTTTTCTGGCTTGGCCCATTTCCTCTACGAGTGCAAGACTAAAACACAATCCCATTCCAAGTCCAATACCATCCAGTACCTGACGACCAAGAGTTTCCATGTTTTTGCTCATGCTTTCGAATACATTCTGAGAAGTCAGGTATCCTTCAATTGCAGGAACAGATATTAATGATTGCAGCCCTCTGGTAAACCAATCTACGCTTACATTTTGGAAGACAGCATAAAACATCCAGGCGATAAGTCCTCCTAGTGCTCCAAACCAAAACCAGTTTAAATTTCTATAGAGTCCTTTTTGAGAAAAGAATTTTTCATGTCCTGTATTTCCTCCCTTTCCCTGGCAGGGTGTTGGGTCATTCAGGCACCCTGGATAGTTGACACATTGATTTCCATTGTGTTCCCAAGTATCCATGGCCATCATTACCTTACAGCAATCCACAATCAAATCTCCATCTTCGAATGGCTCAAGTGTAATCGGGTCTGATTTCGTAATATTGCCCGCTTTTTTGTAGGCCTTGACGTATTTTTCTCTAAAGTTTTTCTTTCTATACCAAGGCACCAATAATACAAGAACTGCCAACAGACCAAATACTCCGATCAGTCCTCCAAGCAGCAAAGTCACCCAAAAAATCAACGGTTTTGGTGGTGTCGATCGCAGATCTACAGGACTATTTTGTGTTCCGTACTGGTAATTTTTGGAGGCCTCCAATCCTTTGTCTCTCCAAATAACGCTTAGTTTTCTAACACTACCGTTGAAGATGGCCCGATCCTTAGGAGGTTGTACTTTTATTCTATAGTTTGCTGCAAACTCTGACACGACAGAGGAGAATATAGCATCCAATCCTTCTGGGGTGTTTGTGAAACTAGCTTGATCCAGGGTATCCTGAGTTAGTTCCGGTAGTTTTTTAAGGAAATTGACGTCTACCTGATCGCCCAAGCCTACTGGAAAAAGAAGGGTGGAGCTATCGGTGGTTGCTATTTTGTTGTAAACATCTTCTGGAGTAAACGGCTCCAGTTTGTTAGGATTTGCGGGGTCGTAATTGAAATTCCAGCGGCCATTGCTTTGATTCCTAATGGAGTTTTCGCCATCAGAAAGTAAAATGATTGCTTTTTTTCCTGGTTTTTTGTTGAATTCGTCCAGCTTTACGATCAATGCCCGATAGAGGTCAGTTTCTTTTCCGTAAGGAAATGGATCGATTTTCACGAAATTAGATAATCTGGATTCGAGGTTGCTGGTATTAATTTCGAGGCTATTATTCTCAGAAGGAAGAATATCGTCATGAAAACCGGCAAGATAGACTGTTGCTCTTCCTGGTAATTTCGTGTTGTTGATAGTAGATCGAATTGCCTTTTTCGCTGTTTCGACTTTCTCGCCTCTCATACTTCCACTCAGATCTATTAAAAACAGAATAGAAACCTGATCGGTGACTTCTGTTTGTACTTCGTCGATTGGCTTGATGTCGGAGATGTAGTCGGTGAAATCTTTGTAGACGCCATCCTTGATTTCTTCGATACTGATGTTTGTAGCATCGAGGGAGATGGGTCTGTTATTTTGAACAGCATTGAGCTCAATATCAAGCGTACGAGTATCCTGATTGAGGAAAATGTTTTTTATTTCAAACTCTCCACCTTTGTCATCTTTTACATAAGGAGAGGTACTTGAGTTAGGGTCGACTTGTGCGTCGGCATCTACCTCAAAGCTATCTTGTGCGAATCCTGAAAATCCACAAAATAAGAGGAATAAGAAAAGGAAAGTATAGTGTGTACAAAGTTTCATAGAAAGCTTAGCAATTCGAATGATATCAATTTGGTGTTATAGTCTGTATTGGAATACGTCCAATCATTTAAGTTATTATTTTCCTTCTAGAAGGTCGTTCCATTTCACCCAGTTTTTAAATTCTGGTTTATTGTTAGGAATTCCGTCTGATCTTCTACTAAAAAAACCCGTATCAAAATCAGGAGTTAACGAGTCTAAAACAATTGCGATTTGATGCGTTTTCTTGAAAAAACCATCATGCAATTGCATATCGATACTTGATAAAAATGGTGTGTGTCCAGGATGGGTATGAAACCAACCAATAAGAGACATTTCAGGATAACGATCCATTTCTCCATCCAGCTCCATCAATGCCTTGGTACCGAACTCCAGTAAAGTTGGGCTATTGTAGGCGACATCTTTGGAAGGAATGAACTTATCAAGTGTTATGTTGTGTCCATTTCCAGTATTTTCAGAGAAGCTACCTAGCAGGAAGCCCCCTACTTCTGGAACAGGAAACAAGCGTTTACTTTTCATTACCCATGCCATAATTGATAACGTACATTCATTATGAATGTAAACTGTTGAAATCTGAGAGTCCTCGAGGTAGTTATTTAGATTGACCTTAACGTACTCTTTGTCTTCATCAATGTTATCTTTTATTCCAGTATTTTTTTTATCTTCTAGCTTTCGGATTCGTATCATTTTTCTCAGGTAGATAGAGGATTAAGAAATAGTATTAAAATCCCTCCTTCGTTGTTTTACATTAGTATTAGCAAACTAAATTACGGTTTATTCTGTAGGTTCTCATCTATTTGAGAACAATTTTCAATTTAATATTAGTAATTATCTTACTCTTTTCTTTCTTAAAAACTTTTCGATATCCATCCAACTGTACCAATCTTCCCCTTCTTTCATATCTCTGGTATTGTTGATTTGTCCATCTTTTGTTCGAACAAAAAATCCGGTATCGAGGTTTTCAGAAAGGGTATCAATTTCCATAGCTACCTGAAAGTTCTGCTTAAAGAAACCTTCGTGTATTTTCAAGTCAGGCTGTGATAAGAAAAGACTATGTCCTGGATGCGTATGAAACCATCCCAGCAACATATAATCAGGATATTGGTCTTTCACATTATCCAATTCCATCCATGCCTCTACTCCAAATTCCACCTTGTAAACATCATTTTCTTCTGGTGTAATCGGGACAAATTTTTCGAGGAAGATTTTGTATTGACCGTCTTCTTCAGCGAATGCATGATTGCCTAGTAAGAACCCACCGACTTCTGGTACAGCATTATTATCTTCATCAATACCCTGGCGGTTTTCTTTTCTAATAAAATCATCAATTGCAAAAATACATTCTTTCGAAAAACAGATTTCAGAGATCGCGGTATCGTGCCATATTTGTTCAAGTAGCACCCGGTGATAGTCGTCAGTATTATGCACTAAAGTGGCCTGCTGTTGTCCTTTTTTGCGGATAACGTTGATCTTTGGTTTTTTATCGCCATTTGCTACAGGAAGTACTTCTGCATGTTCTGTTTTCTCACTTTTTGTAGGAGCCTCTTCTGCTGGTTCTGGCTTTTCTTCGACTACCGGCTCTTTTGTTTCTTTCGCTACAGGTTCAGGTTCTTTGGCAGGTGGTTTTTCTTTTACTTTTTCCTCTGGCTTGTAGGTGGTTGTAGATTGTGTTTTGGGTTTTTGATCTTGTTTTTTCTGATTATGCTTTTTGAAGTAGGCTTCGCTTTCTTTTTCCTTTTTCTTTTTGTTCATAAACAAAAGCCCAATTACTATCAAAGGAACCAATACAAGCGCTAGCAATAAGAGGTAGGCCCCACCGTCTGACTTCCCTTGGAACACAAATTCTTCATCAGGGTAGATGGCTTCTGTTTTTCTTCTATCCTGCACTTCAAATTTGTAGGTACCATTTAGCAGGCAGGTTTCAGTGGCCCATAGTTCTTTACTGATGGAACCAGTGGCCCTTGTTTCTCCTTTTGGGAGATCTATTTTATTATTATCGCAGACCCATTTCTGTGTATTTGCGTCTACCAATCGCAGAAAATAAGGTGCTTTTCCACCCCAAATTTCGTAATTTATGTTTTCGCCAGCATCGCTAAAAATCGCCTGCAGAATTTTAAACTGCGGATTCATTTCGATGGTAGTTTCTCTACCATATGCATCGCTGACTGTCAATTCTTGTTTGCCGGGGCTTTTTATGAAAACGGAAACAATGTTTCTGGAAAGTGAAGCTTCGAGCAAGTTAGGATTAAAAGCTCCCAGCTCGGCATCTTCTACATCAGAGAGTCTAATTTTGTAGTAGTATTGTCCATTCTCTTCTTCTCGTTGATCTCTAAACTCCCACTTGATTTTCGTTTTTGTGATCTCGTTTTCAGCTTTGCTGAGGTATTTTCCTTTTGGGAATTTCCTCATGTACTTTTTGTACATAGTGTAGGAACCAGCGTCTTGAGCGTCTTTCCAGAGTTTTTCTTCGTCTTTTGCCTTTCTATCGACTTTCGGTTTTTTTGTTTCTTTCTTCTCTGGCTCCTTTGTTTCTACCACATTATTTTGAGTTGGCGGCGGAATAGTGGTTTGAGTTGAGGTAATAGAATTTGTAGTAGAAGCGGTAGAATTTGTAGGAGATTCAGGTTGTTCTTTTGAAGATTTTGTTGAGGAGGAATGAGGATCACCAGAAGGCGATTCTTTTGAAGCGGTTTCTTCTGGAGCTTTTACACCTATCCCTTTAATGGAGAATTCTTTTGTAAGTGTTTTTCCTGGTATTTTGCTTACTTTTCCTAGGTCATTTTCATCAGTGGGCTTCATTACCCCATAGTTGATAGTTATGGTTGTTTTCCCATTTTTTTTGACTTTGAAGTAAACCTTCCGTTTTGCTTTACTTTTAGTTTTGATGGTTTTTTTTCCTGATTTTTCAAGAAGGTTGCCGTTTTCCTTTACCCAATCGCTTTTAGCAATGAAATAATAATTGCCTTTATCAGCAAATTCTTTTTTCCATTTTACATTTTGAAAGACGACGAAAATTTGAGGATCTTCTACACCGGTAAAGTCTAACTCAGGACTCTTCTTTGATGTGAAATAAACAGGGCTACCTGATTTATTCAAGATGTTTGTCCCGAACCCTACGCTGATTGTTCCTTCGTCAAATTCCACCGTTTGCGCCCAAGCATCATTGGAAAACCAAGTGCCTAAGAAAAACAAAAATGAAATTACGATGCTCCTGACGTTCATAGGATGTAATTTATTGTTCAATGGGTCTGATTATTAATTTTTTATATCGATTCTAAAATCTATCTGTTAAAATATAAATTTTAGAATATAAAACCGTTTAAATGCTATAAATTTTTCTTGATCACAATGCCAATTGGAATTAAAAGTACGATTAAGATTATCCATAAGTAGCTCAAAAAACCTGCTTCTGCTGCTGATTTCAATTTAAATTCCTGAGTAGAACTCACGTTTTCTGTCCTTCTGCCATCCTGTACTTTGATTCTATATTTGCCTTCCAGTTGATTACATCTTTCGTAAATTTCTTTTCTACTGATTGAATTTGTTTCCAGATTCGCTCTACCAAGATCACAGATTCTTCGTTCAGATACTGCATCGATCACACTTAAATAATAGGGAGGTTTTCCTCCTTTAATATCAAATTTAATAATTCCTTCTTCTTCCGAAAAATCAGCTCTAAGTATTTTTGATGCCGGATCCAGTTGTATTTCAACCGATCTTTTAAAATCATCGATCACTTTTATTGTATGGCTTTTTCCATCTATAATTGTTGCATGAATCTGCTTACCAGGCAATATTTCAGCAGTCAAGCCTTGTTCCAGACTATCTAGGTAGATGTTCCGTACACCAGCGATATTTATAGTATATAGTTTTCCGCCGTCGGGTATTTCTACTTCATCTGCAAATTGCCATCGGATAGGTGTTTTAACAATTTCCCGATAGCATTCATTTCTGAACTTCCCTTCTTTTGCTTGTTCCCAATATCTCAAATAGCTTTCGAAAGTATTCTCCGTTTTCACTGTATTCCAAAACTCCAAATCCTTTGTATCGTTGGCTTCAGCATTCAAATTTTGAGGTGGAGGAGTTATCCCATTTGGATTGGTCGCAGCAGTCGAATTGTCACCGACTCCAATGATTGACAGGGATTTTGTTATTGCAGCCGCTATCGGAGGAATACTTCCAATACTACTACTAATATCACCATGCCCTAATTTAAGAATAATAGAAGAAGGGCCATTTCCTTTTACCTTAATAGGTATTCGTTTGGCGGCGCCTCCAGTATATTCGATATTTCCAAAACTTACTTTCTCCAACATCGGGGTCAATATTTCGACCCATCCACTTTTGACAACTATTTTTGATTGTTTGGAAGGATCTTTCCATCTTGCATTCCTTAAAACGATCCAAATTTGTGGGTTGGCGACTCCTGTAAAATCCAAATTAGAACTTCCCTGCATACTAAAGCTTCTCATCCCACCTCCAGAGTCAGGGATATTTGTTTCCAGGCTCACACTTAATCTTCCAGCACCAACACTAAAGGTATTACCTTGCCAACCGATTGGCCAACCACTTTCTCCATTTGTATTATTAGTTGTTGGAGGATCTGGTGTTTTTGTTTCGTTTATAACTGGTGGTTTTGTCGTAGGATCTGTGGAAGTGGTGGTGGTGGTTTCCGTTTCTTCTAATCCTGTAATTTTTAGCGTTTGAGAAACTACATTCGCACCAGCAGACAACGACTCTTCGGATTCGCCGGGTTTTAGTACAGCATACTTTATAGTAATCGTAAACTCCCCATTCTTTAATGGTTCGTATATACATTTTTTCTTAACAGAGGATCTTTTGAGTGTAATATTCCGATTGGTTACTTTTTTCAGTCCTGATGGGCTACTTAACCAACCTGATTTGAAAACCAGTGAATGATCTTCAATTCCTTCCTTCCATTGTACATTTTGCAAATAGACAAGAACGGAGGGTTTATCTATTCCTTTATAATCTAATTCTAAAACACCTCCACTTGGACTAACCACCACTGCGCCATCGCTTCCACTTACAGTCCCTTTGTATACAATATCAAATGTTCCTTCCTCAAAAGAAATAGTTTCTTGGGCAGACATCCAATTAATTCCTAGACAAAATAAAAAGCCCAACAAACAGTACTTCAACATACCTCTCATAAATCCGAATAATTAGTTGTTTGATTTTAAAGATTTTACGTAACAAATACGTCCTTCCTGGAAAGAACTATTTCTATTACTCTAAAATTCGAATTTTAATATAGTGGTTTTAGCTGATTTAAAATAAAATCCTTCGAATAAATTTAAATTATTCCTCATACACTTCCTTGTCGCCAGAATTTACCTATACATAAAATAAGTACAAATTGATCGCAGGATTGTACTACCAAGCTATCAAATCCTTTTTTTAACGAACCACATTAGGACAAATAAAATTGGTAAAAAGACGATCCACATATATTTTAATACATTGAAAGAATTATCAACGAACTTAATTTCTGGAAATCGCTTGATCTCATTTTTTGTGGCGTCACTTATTTCTATTCGGTAAATCCCATTCAAATCACAGTTATCTGCCCATTCTGATTTTAGTATTTCTCCATTCTTTTTTAGGCGCTGCATGCATTGTTTGAAATCGGATCCTTTTGCAATAAAATTTATATAATAGGGAGGAAGTCCACCTACGATTTTATAAGAAATCATCTCCCCCTTGTCCTCCAAGATGGCATTTAGCATTTTGTATTGAGGGTTGAGTTGGACAATTGCGGATCGACCAAATTCATCTTTGAATAAACATTCATGGGATTTACTATCCTTAATGGTCACCTGGACTTTGTGGCTTGCAGAATCCAACAACTTTATTTCCAGAGCAGCAGATTCTTTAAGAGAAGCCAAATCCATTGCTCCCATTTCTGAAAACTGAAGGTTAAAAATGTAGTTTCCATTTGTTTTTTCTTCCTGGCTAATTTTCTCCCAAAGGATTGGTTTGTTGGATATAGAGTCTTTCGCTACCTGTGCAAACCGGCCAGCAGGATTTGCTTTTAAGTAATTGTAATATTCACTGAACGTATTGGCAAATATTATTCGGGCCCAATTTTTATTACTCAACAGCAAAACAGAGTCCTGCATCATTTCAGAGGTACTAGTACTCGACTCCCCAGAGTTCAAGCTAATCGGGCTAATTGTGGCAGATTCGGGATTCGAATAGTCCGCAATATAGCGTTTTGCTTTGTATGCGTGTTTGCCTTGTGGGAATTGTTGTAAATAGTTTTCCATAGCACTTCGGCTATTGCTTACAAGAGCTGATCTCCAAACGATATCATCTGATTGTGAGTTGTTATTAGCTATTGGTTCTTCTGGCAGTTTGGTTTCTTTTATGGTATTCTCTACCGGGAGTTTTGTTTCTTTTATCTCTTCAGAAACAGGATTGGAATTGCTTGATTTATTGACCCCAAGTGTGCTAAATTTCTTCTGTAATACCAGCTGATTTTTAGGTTTTACCTTTTTGAGATTTTGTTTTGGTGATTTGATACCAAACTTAAGCGTTATTTCTTCCTTTCCATCTCCCAATGGTTGGAAACGAAACTGCGCCATCTCCTTATCTGTTTGAATCTGTCGATCATAATCTTCCAGTTTATTAATCCCACTGGAGTGAACCACCCAATTATTTTTTATTACCAGGGTATAGTTTTCAAAACCTGGTGCCCATTTTAAATTGCTAACAGAAACAGTAATTAGGGGATCTTCCACATCGAAGAACTCCAGGACAGCAAGCTGCTTCTTAGTAAAGTCAGTACCTGCAACAGAAGCACTACCTTTGGTATTGGCCTTGAAAGACACTAAAAAGGAGCCTTGTTCAGATTCAAACCTAATCTGCCCCTGACAACTAAAGAAAAACAATAACAAACAAGTTACTGTTAGGAGATATTTATTGGGATTAATCATTGTAGGAGCTAAGATATTAAATTTTATTTACATATTTTTCCAAATGACATAACCAACAAGGATAAGGATGATAATAAAAGGAAGCCATAAAAATTTTAACCAGCCAAACGAGCTGTCTACAAATTCATAAAATGTCTTGGATCTTTTTGTTTCCAATCTTCTCGAGTCTTGTACTTCCACCCGATAGAAACCGTCAAGATCACAATCAAGGTCTGACTTTGCAATCATGTATTTACTTCCTACTTTTTGAGGGCATATTTTCAGTTTTGTACCTTTTTGTACAAACCGAATTACAAACGGAGACATCCCTCCATTTACCACAATGCCCAGAGAATCTTTTTCATTGCTTTCTTCAAAGTCAACAGTAAATGTTTTATAGTTAGGGTCAATATTGATACTTAATTTACGTTCAAACGTGTCCCTGACAAATACACTTTTATTTTCCGACTCCTTTGTTGTTATGGTCAATGTGTTATCCTCCTTTATTTCAGTTTGTAACAAGGAATCGGTTTTATTTTGGTCGACTCTAGGATTTTTGACATCAGCTAGCTCAATTTTGAAGACATAGACATCTTTACTGGTTTCTACTTTTTCAGTAATTTCGAAGTGAATCGGTATTTTTTTGATCGAGTCAATCGCCTCTTTTACAAATGGATCATCGGGATTTTGTTCTATATAGTTTACATAATTCTCGAATGAATTTTCGGTTTTAACAGCTTTAAACTCCTCTTTTTTCTTTTCAATTTCTTTAGGAGTGTATGCCTTGGCGGCTGCCGCTTTTCTTCTTGCCTCTTCTTCTGCTAGCCTCAGCCTTTCAATCTCTGCTTTTTCTGCTGCTTCTGCGGCGAGTGCTTCTGCGGCAATAACAGCATTCACATTTGCCGATTTCATAGCAGCTGCGACTTTAGCCTCTTCGGCCTTTCTTGCTCTTTCTAATTCTTGGAGGCGGAGTGCTTCTTGGTTAGCCTTGCTTTCAGCGGCCCGGGCTGCTGCATTTGCTGCTTCGACTTCTTTTCGTTTCCGTTCTATCTCCGCGAGGCGTTTTTTCTCTTTTTCTGCTTCCAGGTCTACCTTTGGTGGTTCAGGCTTTTTGACTTCTGGTTTAGTACTAGCGGCTGGAGCAGCGCCCTTTATTCCCTTCACCGTCACCCGTTTGAAGACCCTTTTGTCGATAAAGGGTTGTATGGTATTAATATCTCCTTCAGGTGGTAGTATTCCAAATTCGATAATCAAATCATGATTACCGTTCTTTTTTATTTCTAATGGAATCCTCCGATTTCCTTTTTTAAACTTGTATAATCTAGGCATCAATGCTGCAAATCCTTCATCCTCATTTACCCAAGCCTGCTTTAGAACAAACTGATATTCCTTAAATCCTTTATTCCATTTTAGTTTTTGAAAAATGACGGAGATGACCGGTTCATCTGCATTGACAAAATCCAGGTTGGCGTTTTTTTCACTGGTAAAATCAACAAATCCAGCACTCCCTCCAGAAGCATTCGCCCTAAACGTCACTTCAATAGATCCTTCAGGAAAGGAAATAACCTGTGCGGATGAAGTACTGATTCCAAGGAGAAACAATAAATGTATTAGCACAATAGCTAAATATTTCATATCCATTCTAATTTTTGAATGTTTGGCAGCCAAATGTTGGATCTGCATAGTCAATTACGATATAATTTTGCAAAGGTACAACACAAGAGCTAGCAATAAACTATTTTTTGTTATTGAAATTGTTAATAATGCTTGCCTTTTTAACAAATTACAAGCCTATTCCATTAAGAAAGCACTTATAAGCTGTTTTAACAGGCATCATAGAACAACCTAAAGTTGAACAACATTCAAAATACAAAAAATGCGCGTGTTGGCTTATTATTTAGAAGGGAAAATTTATAAATAGGCACTGTTTCTTCCTAAGAGACAATATATTATCTCTTTACACAGTGCAAATTTATTGTTATTTAGTAATTTTTAATTTCTTCGTTTAAACTTAATCTTACCGTCGCTTGCTGGTTTATTGCGGACTGATT
This sequence comes from uncultured Saprospiraceae bacterium, assembly GCA_938016265.1. Lineage (GTDB taxonomy): Bacteria > Bacteroidota > Bacteroidia > Chitinophagales > Saprospiraceae > JAHDHB01. Next base: position 91,060 of record CALLWB010000030.1, on the reverse strand, counting down.
TAATTTTCAACAAACTAATTTTTATGGCACTACTTTCTTCTTCTTCCTCTTTCGGAGCAGAAATTGTGGAAGAGTTGTCTTCTCCAATCGAAGTTGAAATAGTAGAAATCGTAGGAGGTTTAGGTTCCTCTTTTGGGGGCTGAACTGGCCTTGGACTATCGTCATTTAGTAAATCAGAATCATCGATATAGATGTTCTTATTTTTATTGACGATATCATTTGGTTCAGCATATTCACGTACCCAACGTGCCACTTTTTCATCATCCGGGTAAGGATAATTATTTTCGGCGTGATAGTTTTGGTATTGCAAAATTTGCCCAATTCGGTGCACCAATAGATACAAGTCCATCAATTTACCCAATTCGTTAGAATTCGTACAGATATGACCTTTATGAACGCCTTCAGATTTGATATTTGGATGCCAGGTATCGGTCACCATATAGCATTTTGCAGGCTCTACCGGGTAATTTGGTGGCAGCGCTAGCTCAGCGACATGTTTGTTACCGTAGATTGGATTTTTATTACCATCTATTCCTACAATACTTTTCAGATTGAAGGTGATTCTATATACTTCAGGGACTCCACTTCTTTTTTTGGCTACGGCATATTCCAGCTTATCACTTTTACTACAAAGATCGTGTATAGCAACATGCTCCTTAGCCAACCTTTTAAGAGTTGGAGTTTTTAGTTTTTTGAAATCGTAAACTGGAGTGTCATTACCACCCATACTTTCTACATTTAAAATTTGACGTAATTGTAAATACTCAAAGTTGACAGAATTGTTGCATCATCAACCATAAAAGTTTGGATTAAGCTTATTAAGCATTAAATCCAGCAACTAACTTAGGAGTCAGCAGTAAAGTTTGTCCTGGCTTTACTCCACAGTCGTACAGTGTCTTATCAGACATTAGCTCACGTCCGTTTTCCTTAGAGATCAGTTGAAAAATATGCGGGTTTCCTTGCGCATCAGTTCGTTCTATTCCTAGACCTGCGTTCAATAACTCATCAATGATTTCTTTGCTGGTTGAATATAATGGCAATTCTACATCCAATTCATCACCTGCGGGCAAAATTCTTACAATTACACTTATTACGTCCGATTGATTCATAACAGATATAGTTTATTTCGGGATTAACAATTCATTTAAATTTGGTGGAATATTGGAATTTTTTTTGAGAATTCCAACTATCCCTGCAAAATATATGCTTAGAAACTACTATTCTTTCTTTTTGCAAGCATATTTTGCTTTTTTTACTCAAAATACAGGAAATCTTCATCCCCTGTTAGTTCGACAAAAAAGATATCATCGTCTGTACGAACACTTAATATTTGGAGTCGAGGTATTCCCACTTGCTCTAAAGTAAGTGATTTATCAGGAAAGTCGTTACCAATTTCATAGATAAGGTTAGAAAAAATAATAGGTTCATCGGCCACCTCTCGGTGCTGATCCGCAAGTTCGTCAGAAAAATGCGGTTTTGCTAGTACCATTGGAATTACCTTCTCACTTTTTTCAGTAGTAATTTCCAGTATAATTCCAGGGTTGTATTCAATAATTGGATTTTCTACTTTCAATTTGTCAGACAGCCAACTTAATACTGTTTCGATGGTAGAGTCTGCTCTTAGTTCTTTTGCTTCTATGATATCATCATACCGCAAGGCACTTTCCATCTCGTCATTTACTGCGGCAGATTCGTATTGCATGATAATATTGTTCATTCCTTCGTAGAGGAATTTTTTGCCTGCCATAGAGTACTTCTCATTTCCCATTACTACCTTCAGTGCTTCTTGTACTTGCATTGCAGCTATGATTGAAGCACTTATTGGTGTAGTTGGAATTCTTCCTTGCAAGGAATTTCTTCTTGCTACGTCCGGGCAGCCCATTTTGTGCCTAATGTTTGTCCACTCCAATTCAGAAAGCTGACTTTCATAACAAGAAGTGCCTGGTTTATAGACATTCAGTTCGCCGGCCAGATTTTCAATCGCACCGTCTACCCATGTTTTGTATACTTTAAAGCTGTGTCTGTTGATAAACAACCGTGCCAGGCGATTATCAAGGCATCCTATGACTACATCCATCCGTCTGAAAACACCGATACCGACATCAAGCATGATATCGCCTTCTATCGTTTTCACTTTAATATTTGGATTGATTTCCTTGATTCGTTCCGCAGCAACATCCGACTTCAGTCGTTTGTCTTCGACATCTGACTCTCTGAAAAGAACAGATCTTGAAAGGTTGGAATATTCAATAATGTCAAAATCTACGATGAGAATATTACCAACATTGAGAAGGGCTAGATTTTTAAGCACTTCATTTCCAAGAGCTCCAGCACCTACCACCATGATTTTGGCATTTCGGACATCTTCCGTCTTCCACCAAGAAATCATTTGGAATGTTTTATCCCATTCTTTCTCTGTTTTTATTTCAATTTTCCGTTTTGACATGGTTTTAGGTTTGGGCTATAAATCTCTGTCTATCCTATTCTTTTCTCTAATCTTATTTGTGTTCGTTCTGCTTCTCCCCTATCCATTCCCAACTGATCGGCATAGTTGTGGAGATCGCCTCTTCTTGTATCTTCGTTGATTACCTGCTCTAGGATATATGATTTTGCTTTACCAATCACATCCTCTTTTACTCTGGAAGAAATTTCCATCATTTCTGCGAAAGAATCAAGCATTTTCTCTTCTTCTGGATCCAGCTCAAAATCTACTAGACTGATTGTCCAGGCAAGCATCAGGATCGTTGGTTTTGCTTTGTCAGAAACTTCTTCACATTCTATCTGAGAAATTTCTCCCATTGCCAAAACGTCATCTACTGTTCCGAGTGCTTCATTCATGAAGGAGTCCAAAAAGGACTTTTCTTCATCAGAAATGGATCCATCAGCCTGAGCTAATTGAACCAGCATTCTAGAAAGAATTTTAAGGTCATATTTAGCAGAAACAGGATTTTTAGTGAGTTGTTCAATAAACCCGGAAACTTCTTCTTTTTTCTTTGAATTTCTAGGAGCCACGTTTATTTTGTTACCTCCTCCTGCTTTTTTGATAGATATCCCACCACCACCACCGGCGGTTGGTTTGCCCCAAGTGCCTGAAGCTTGATCAAATTTGAAGTAGGTAGACACTTTTTTGAACGCGTCGACAATTGCCTCTTGTTTTTCTTCTTTGGAAAAGCTTCGGCCCATTCCAGAGGTTGCGCTTCTGGATGCGGTATTAAATACCATAGAACTTGTTCTTCCCAGCATACCGCTACCGAGTATTTGCCTTAACGTTCTAGAAGCCACCCGCCGTACCTGATTGGTAACGGTTCTTTTGGCGACTCGGCTTACTTGGCTCTGTACAGATTTTACTTTTTTGATATTAGCAGAAGATTCAATAACCTGCTCAGTACCAGGAATTTCAAACTCACAAACCATTTTAGAGCCTTCTTCTTCGGCATAGATTATTAATGGTTCGATTAAATTATAAGTTATTTGCATAATAATTTTTAAGAGAAGTCTACATTTTTTAGTGAATGCAATATAAATTAAATATGATTTATTTTACAAGAAAAAGAAGTAGATTAATTTCTTTTTTTGATTTTGATTCCGATTTTAGAGTCTGCCTCTACCTTAATCTTTTCCTTGCCTTTTGTTTTGACCTTGGTTGGTTTCACGGCAACTGGTATGGGTTCAGGTGTTTGTTCGGGTGTTTGTGGAGCTTGTTCCGACGGCGTTTCTGATTTCCCAATTTGGACTTTCGCCTTTTTGGGTCTAACAGGAGCAGAGAACGAAATTTTGCCGCTTTCATTAAGGTATCCTAAGGTTTCATCAATATTATAGATATATAGTTCAAGCCAGCTTTTGCTTAGTTTTTCCTCATCCATGATGGTCAGGATTTCAGAAGCTTCCTCTTTATCCCATAGATCGACACTTCTGTTGAAATAGAACGTTGAGGCATTGTCTGAAATAGCAAGTAGTTTTTTGACCAGCTTATGTTCCTCATCAATCCAACTTTTGAGTCTATCCCAGTCCAGCAATTCATCGTCATCCATACTGATTATGGAATCTGGTTCCATAGCTTCACTTGAAGAGGACAGTAAAGAGTGTGGTTTTGTATTACTTAGAATATTAATAACTTCTCGAATCTCGCCGTAGGAAGCAATTTCTATTATTTTAGATAAAAACTCGAGTTCGGAAGCACGTTGTGTAATTTCACCTGTTTCATTTATGTAAACGACCAATTTGAATAACCGCTGGCAAATTTTGCGTTGTCTTGGAATGAGTGATTCATAAACACTATTGGCATGACTTAGCAGGTCTACATCCTGAGAATTGATTTTCTTAGGCTTTATAATGGCACCTTTTTTACCTTTTTTTAAGGTGATGGGTTCCTCTTTTTCTTTATTTTTCTTACCTGCTTTTTTCACTTTTATCCCTTCTGTAGCCCAGTACATCCAAGGCTTTTCAGACAACAATTCAGGAATTTTATCTAATTGGAACTGCACCGTATATAAGGTTTCTACTATTTTCAAGCATTTGCCTTCATCCATATCAATCCCACCGATTTTCTGTGCATATTCCTTGATTGCTGTTTCGAGCAATCGTTGATTCATAGTATGCAGTTGATAAGTACTTCCAGCGATCAACTCCTCTAATTCATCAATAGTTTTCGTCATTTTTTCTACCGGCGATCCAGGGCTATCAGAAGCCATTCCTCTGATGGATGCTCTGCACTCTGCGAGTCCATCATCCATATTTTCAGAATCAATAGCGAGTACTACATAAATGGCAAAATCATTTTGTTTGATCGCATTTATAAGCAATCTCAAGAACAGGTTTCGTTCTTCGAGTGTAATATTTTCTTTGAATAATTCTTCAAACTGATCCACAATAATTAGCAAATTGTGCCCATGTACGTAATCGTACTTTTTATAGGTATCAATAAGTGCATACTCATTTGATTCTAAAAACTTTAGAATGTCTTCTTCAAATTTGGGAGTGATCCGAGCTGTGGGGTCATACAGAATAGCAGGACGGGTCAGTGCAAAGGCTAACTCCATAAGAGGCGCATCTTTTGGAGTAAAAGAAGCGATCTTCCAACTCGTGCCAGCTTTGGCCATATAGCCATTCTCTTTGAGCGTTGGAATTAATCCTTTATAAATTAATGACGATTTACCGACATGCTGTGGGGCGAGTACCGATACGAATCGTTTTTTCCGAATTTGACTTTTAAATCTTTCCAATACTTCTGATCTTTCAAAAAATACGTTATTGTTTTCTTCTTGGGTATTCCAATTTTCTGACTTCATAAAAACCTGGATTAACCGCTATTTTCAATACCATGGAAAGGGTAGATGGTTTTTTACAACTTGCGGCTGTGCAACAATATGAAATTCATAATGATAGAACAATATAGGAATAACCATCAATATAACAAGCAATTGTTGCTTTATTCCCATTTACTAATATACCATTAAAATGTGAAATATCAAATTCGGTAATCATTAGAAATTTGTTGCGAGACATTATTAAACCCTTTCATATGAACTCAGCCATCTTTTTTGCGTGAAAATGATTATTTTCTTTTTTCGCCAAGATTATTACTATTTTTTGCTTATCTTAGAAAGTAGAACTTTAGTTAACTTCAGATAAAACAATACGCAATGCCACCAGCAGCAAGATTAACAGATATGCACGTTTGTCCAATGGTCACCCCTGGTTCTCCACCAGTACCCCATGTGGGCGGTCCGATTACTGGTCCTGGTGTTCCTACCGTACTAATTGGCAATATTCCAGCTGCTGTAGTTGGAGATACTTGTGTTTGTGTGGGGCCACCGGATACTATTATTAAAGGATCGATGACGGTGATGATTGGAGGAAAACCTGCCGCAAGGATGGGGGATTCTACGGTACATGGCGGATCGATCACTGTTGGATTTCCTACGGTGATGATTGGAGGATAGTTTTTCCTTCTCTTTTAAGTTAGTGCTCTTTTTAGGCTACTTTTCCTGGTGGCCAGTCTACTATTCCTTCCAAAAAGGATTGGATTCATTGATGTTTACAAAATTATGTAGGCGAGTATACTTTGGTTGGACGACAAACTCCCCCTTTGTGTTCGTGAATCCTAATTTATTGTTCTTTATTGCGATGGCAGTACCATTCACAAAATCATATCCTCCATCAAATTTAGGTTCAATGACAAATTTGCCTGCAGTATTTATATAGCCTACTTTCCTACCAATTACAACCATAGCCAAGCCCTCTTTAAAATCCCTGCCACTATCGTATTTTATATCTATTACAACTTTTCCCTTTTTGTCAATAAATCCCCATTTTTTCCCTTTACGTACAAAGCAGAAACCTTCCGAAAAATCTCTGGTATAATCATAAATCAACGGGATAACAACTTTCCCATTTGGATCGATAAACCCGTATTTATTATTTTGAACAACAGAGGCTAGGTTTTCAGAAAAAGGAGATGCGTTGTCCCAGGTAGGAGGTATTTGCCATTTGCCGGAAGTATTGAGGAAACCAACTTTTCCGCTTTTTTTTGCCTTCGCCAATTTTTCACTGAAGACATCCAGTTGAATGGATTTATTTACTTGAAACTCCCACTCCCCTTTCTTGTTGACATACCCTCTCAAATTTCTCATTTTAGCAGCAGCCAATCCATCCGCAAAGTGTGACAACATGTCGAAACCTCCTCTAATCACCTTTCCTGATTTATCAATAATTGCTCGTTTATTGTCAAGGGGTACGATCGCCCGATCTTCATCAAATCGGACAGGTTCGTCATAACCAAATTTACCAGGTGTTCCGTTTTTATCGATAAAATAATAAACCCCTCCGTGAGTATCGTCGCCTATTATTAAGCCTTTTTTGCTGACACAAGCCAGGCCACAGGAAAAATTGTCCGCATAGGTGTAGATGTCCTTTCCAAGTTGATTGCCTTGTTGATCGATAAATCGCCACCCCTTGTCATCTAGTGCGGCAGTTCGGATGGATGTACTGTTCGTACGCACCGTTTTTGTTCCTTTAGGAGCGTTCTCTTTTTTAGTTGACTTACTCACTTTAGATGGGTTTTCTTTTTTGGCAATTGGTGGATTCTTAGTTGACTCTTTATCTTTAGGAGATGAGGAACAATTCCAATTCGAAAAAACAAAAATAAGGATAAAATAAGGGAAGAATTGTTTCATTTTAACTTGTTGATGTCAAGTATAATTTCTTTATGATTTGATTAGTGTTTGACTATTCGAATATTGATGCAAAATAGGATTTATTTCTCATAAAATAAGTACATGCATGAAGTTCAGATTAAACTCATACCTGTACTTATCTTTAACCCAATTCATGCAATAGGAGGTTTGTTTTAGGTTGAAAACTCAATAAAAATGTGCACTCTACGGTAATTTTGACTCGCAGACTTAGTAAGATTACGGTGAGAATCAAAATTGACGGACGTGCTCAGTTTTGCAGAGGTTTCAGCATAAAATGAATTTTCTATTGCATGAATTGGGTTTAATTAGAATCTGTTTTTATATCAGGTTAACGACTATTTAAAAACGTTTTTAGTTCCTCTAATATCATAATGACAACCCCAACTGTATTTTCCTAATCCACCGTTTGTAATTTCACCATTGTCCATCATCTCTATGATTTTCGCCTTGAGCTCTGCAGGGTCGTAGGTCGAGGTGTCTTGAATATCGGCTGCAATTCCAATAACGTGTTGACTCTTATCCGCTGTACTTCCTACGGAGTCCCAAGTATTGTGTTCTGGTGATCGATACCCACAACTAATACTAAAGTTACCAATTTCAGCTTTGATGGCCTCAAGTTGAGTTTTCAATGCTCTTGCGCTATCATGAAATGCCTCTGGAAGTAAGTATCCAGAATTGTCAATTCCCAGCAAATGTCCATTAGTAATATTAGCTTTTATATCGTTAGGTACATCTGCTGCTGTTCCTTTTCTTTGCTCGTTTAGATCAGTTATTTCTGAAGAAGACATAATCGATCCGCCACTATTCTGGTAACCGACCTGGATCATTTTGCGCCAAGTTGTTCCAGCTGGACCAACATTTGCATCAGTATAAGGTAATGCCTGTTCGACTTGGAAATGAAAGATAGCGTTTGGTATTCGAGTTGCCTTACGTGCTTCAAACGTCTCGACAGACTCCTCGTTCCATTCACCTATATTTTGTCGGGTAAGATCCCGTTGAATATAACCACAATGATTTAGTAATGACTTCAACATAGTCACATCCGCTGCTTCATTATGACCACCTCTTCCTACAGACTTAGCAATATTAAAATGATCGGTGAAAGAAGTAGGTATCTCTTCAAATGGAGTTAATTCATCTGTTTCGTTTTCGTTTTCATTGGTATTCTCATTGGTATTAGTGGTTCCTCCGTTTTCATTCTGGTTTTCTCCACCTTCTGTTTCGCCCCCACCATTAATACCGAGATAATCTGCTCCCATAGTAAACAACTCTTTCAATTCATCTAATGAGAAATGAGCTGCATCTTGAATTAGGTCCATCATACTTCTTTCGTAGAAACCAAGTGCACCAACGCTACCATGTATTCTCGCCTGTGCGCCGGCAGAACCAGAGATATCCCCAGATAGGCCTATACTTCCCTGTAGTCTGAATGTCATCTTCTTAATTTCAATGTGCTGGCAGATAAAATCGAGAAGGTCAAGCAAATGTGGTGGTACTTCCCTATCGAAAAGTATTGATTGCAGGTCTCTTACGATATCTTGCCATCCGTTAGGATAAAATTCTCCTTTCATACAAAGAATTTCTTCAATCACAGCTGCGAACTGAGCGGGCTCCATAGTGTAAGTAACATCCAAGAATGGACTAACCCCTACTCCGAAGGCTTTACCAGGAATCTGCAGAGCATTAACCTGGTTTGCACGACGTGTATCTGCGAAGTATCTTCTTCCAAAACCTGCCCGTAGATTGAAACGTTGCATTTGTCGGAATCCTTGTTGCGATTCTTTAAAATCCTCTAAGCTATTAAATGCAGAAAGATCATCTATCTGAATTTCTGTTTCTGAGGCATTTGCCTGGAAAAGATCAGGCTCTCCTGTTTCATGGTAGACAGAATATCCGAGGAATTCAAAGGTTGGGTCTGCCCCGTCTTCTCCTTTCACAAATTTAAGGTTGACTTTCAACCCTATCGTTTGATCTATATTCACACTTGGCAAGAAGGCTGCTTTTAGTTGAGCAGCGATCGATCCTTCACCAAATAAGGCTACTGTTACGTCATTTGCCTCCCAAACACCTTCTTCATTTTCACTGAAATCGCCTTGTTTGATCTCCATTCCAAGACCTACTTCTCCAAGGAAACTACCTCTATTATTAATTTTAAGTAGATTCAGTAAGCTCTTCGGACTCCACCATGGTCCTACACGATCAGCCCCACTTATCGGAGTCTCTGTATTATTCCAAGTCTGAGGGCCCGTATTTGTGTTTTCATTTGCTTCTCCTATTCCTACTGTTCCTTCAACACTAGCTCCTGCGTAGAGTCCTATTTTAAATTCTGTTTTAGTGTTGTAGAGCATTGGGTTTATATTGGCTGCATCTGGTGCAAGAACCGTTGCTGCCATTCCTAAAGGAGAAACATCTGTCATTGTAGCTGCCATCATAAAGCTGACGAAAGCCATATCCTGATAGATTGGGAATTCAAACTCCTGTAAAACTTCGGTTTGTGCGCCTCCTTCTACCTGTGCACCTGCTTGTCCATGTATAGCATATCCGCTATTCTCTCCTCCAGCACCTCCGCCTTTAGTTCCTCCCAAACCAGCACTAACACCACCTCCACCAGCAGCTCCCACTTTGAGTGTACCTCGTCTAAGCAGATAGAATTTTCCATCTTCTTTGTGCTGCAAATAAGTAGTGAACGATCCTCCAACATATGGGATGCCAAAGGTAGCGCCTATTTGTCCTTCTAAACCGAATCCGAGTCCTACTGGCCATACCGCATCTATTACTTTCTTGAGCACACCCATGAATTCACCATAAGCTACAATCAGGTTACGAACAACTGTTTCTCCAATATTTCGGACGATTTCAATCGTTTTGTCGATTCCTTCATCAAGTAGCGCACCAACAAATGTTGCTACCGCAACACCTTTATCAATAATATTTTGAACTAGTTGGGTGGTTGCTGCTCCTAATGAAGCAAGCACTTTTTTCATATCATCTATAGACAACAGTGGCAATGCATAAGCCGACGCAGGACTTAAAGGCATATGAAGAATAAGCCAGATTAATAATTTAGGCTTTGTATTACGCAACTTATCGATGACTTCTTCTCCATCACATTCGTCGCAACTAGAAATAATATTTCCAAGGTCTTCTTCTGAGGTTGATTTTTCTATCAACTCGTCAATTACATCATTGTAATATATATGTGCTCCATTACCTGCCAAAAACAGAAGAAGTAGTCCAGGATTAATCAAAGCAATTGCTCCAATGGCTGCTTTAGCTATTGTAGCGGATGCACTAGCGAGGAAGCTAAGTAGCTCACCAACTGTTGTAAGCGCATTTAAAGCTTGCTCCAATGCCCAATCTGACCATGATTGCTCTCCTTCCTCTTCATTTGTATTTGTCGAACCTGTGTTCTGACCACTTGCTGCCAAAACCAGTGCATTCCAAGTATTTTGATCTACATCAACTAATCCATCTGGTTCCCAGGTGAAATTGGCTTTCTGGAAGTTTTTGATGGCTAATACTGTTTCAGGTCCAATAGAACCTAGAGAATCATTGGTGCAACAGCCTGCTTGTTCTAATAATACCTGGATCGCAGCTACATCGCGTGGTTCGTTGATTCCTCCATATCCTACAGAATTGCAAATGAAAGAAGTATCCACATTGCTATAGTCTTCTGTTTCTGTGTCCGTTGTATTTGTATTTGTATTCGTTGTGCCAGGCGATATCATTGAGTACGCACGTAGTGCCTCCTGGAAGTCAACAACTCTGACAGGCGTTTGACTAAACCACGTGCTATCTGCAGCTTCGAGTGCTGCATTTTCCCAATCATTGGCCTGCATGTAAGCCCATGTATTTTTATGAATGGTGTTCCAGGCATTTCCTAGTTGGAAACAAACGGAAGTAAGTGCATTTATAAATTCAGAATCGGTTACTCCGATCGATGAAGCCTGAGTTTTTGCACCATTATAAGCATGAAGAATATTTGCCTCTCCCCAAGCAATAAGCTGCGCCATTGGTACTTTATCGTGTAGTTTCCAAACCTCCAATTCGTGAGCCAACATTTTATGACCCAAGCCTGCTGTTAAGATACCAAAGCCATCATCATATACATGGTCTTTAAATCCTTCTCTCAACATCAAGTGATCAACCAACTCCTGAGGAACTCCCCCTATTACAAACTCAGGAACTTCATCTGATCCTTCGTTGGCTAATTTCTGTGCCTCTACTAAATCAGTAATATCTTGTTTCGTACTGTCGATAGCGGCTGTTGTCATTTCACCATCTGTCATTTCTTGTACTTTCAGGGCAGTAGGATGGATTTCTGGGTCGCTTTGCGTTTCTGCTACGATCTGGTCTACTTCTGGTTCGAGGGCAAAAGGATCTGACGCCATCATCCAGATACCGTCTGGCTCTTCATCAGGTTCTGCTCGATTTTCTGCCCATACATGGTGAATACCTTCTTCTGTTGGTATTTTCACCATCTCTGTAAGTAGCGGTTTGCCGTTTGGAGAGTGGCCTAAACCAAATTCAGCTATATTTTCTAATTCCTCCAAGGTAGGAATGGCAATCCATTCACCGATTGGGAGGGTTTTAACTTGTGCGTTTGCAGGGAAGTTTACTAATTTCGGGAACAAGGAGAAGTCACCGTAAGCGGCTGTTGCCAGTGCACTCCAAGTATCTCCAGCTTCTGCTTTTATACTTGTCCCAGGTAGTATCTGTCTTTCTTGTGGTTCAGTACTAGTACTGGAAGTATCATCCTCCTTGCCGATTTCAGCAACGCCAGATAGGCCAGTTGCGAATGCGAGCCCTCCTTTTCCTTTTCCTTTTCCAGTGTTTGCTTTTCCAATACCTGCTCCTCCAGAAGCTCCTAGTCCACCTTTACCCGTAAAGGTGGTTTTTCCGGTACCTGTTGAGCTAGTGGCGGTTTCAGCATCTGCTCCCAGACCTCCAGCAGGTGCGGCAGCTGCACTGACAGCATTACCAACGGATACTGCAATTTGTGTAGAGGTCAAATCACCCGGCGATGGTAGACTTACAATTGCGCCTGCGCTTAAGGAAATATTATCATTCTCAGTATGATCACTTAAAGCCACTGCTTTCTCCCAATCTCCGTATGCCTTAATGGCCAATCCAGCCCAGGTATCCGAGCTTACAGCTTCTACTTTTGAATTTGGAGCTACTCCTCTGCTTGCAGCAGGCAGTGCGTCCATTTCATGCATTTCACTCCAAGTAGGCAACTTGATCATTCCTGGAGCTAACGGCTCCTCTGTATTTCCTCCTCCACTTGAAGAGGTATTATCACCTAACATGGAAGTTTCAGCAGTTTTTGCTGATTGTGTTGCTGCAGATTTGGAAGTCAGGTTTTGTCCTACTGTTTTCGTAGGATCTAAACCACTTGCCCCTCCGTCCACAGCGAGCCCAAGTGGTGCTGCCTGCATTTCGGCATTTGGTGTAGGAGGTGTTGGTGTATTAGGTTGTGCTTCTTCTATCCATGCAGCCCTTTCTTCATGACCATAGACGACCTCACCGACTTCCTTCATTTCGTGGTTGCCGATTGCAAATGTGTCTCCTGGTTGTGCTTCTTCGAGCCTTGGGCCTTCTGGTTCTCCTCCCCCACCTGAAGCCTCGAAAGAAAAGATCTCACTGGTCAATAGGAAGTCAATAAGACCTGCAGCTTTGGCAACGCCAGTATCTGCATCAAATTGTGTTGAACTATCATCGAAATTGGCCGCATTTATTAATTGAGCTCCTGCATCCTCTCCGCCTTCAATCTGGCTAGCTTGCGAACCGATTTCTAAAACCTTCTGATCTGGTGGACCTGCCCACATTTCTGGGATGTCACTGCCATTAGGAGTTACCCAAAGGGTATAATTGGTCATTCCAATTGGTACAGGAGCGACTTCTATCCATGGTGGTCCTAATTCTGCTTCTGTAGGCAGATTGATCGTACTGCCCTCTAGTAATTCAGGTACTAAAGGATTGTAGTCTGCGATTCTCCATCCGTAGTTGGAATTGCCATATGTTCTTTGTGCGATTTTATTATAGGTCTCAAAGGAGTGTGTGTATTCAATGGTTCCTCCTGGAGAATAACGAGATGCCCAGACATGCTGAGAAGAAAGGCTTGAAATTTTCCACTCTGCAGGTAAATAATAAATACCATTAGCGATCATATTTCCAATCGTGCCGGAATAGGTACCATTGAGGCCCGGGTTGTTTTCTTCATTATAGATGTCTACATAATATCTGTAGGATGTGTGACCGAACGCTGTAGTTACAAGATCATCTTTTGAACGTCCATCAATCTCTATAGTAGCTCCAGGTTCAGCAGTGTATGTTGGTTTATTACCTGAACTATAGACACCATCTCCGTATGCTTCATTAAAGATTCGTTTTAGGTGGCCACGGTCATTGCTATCTTGCCATAGGAAGGATTCGAACTGATCTTCCCATTTTTTTCTTCCTCCACTCTTGTCTACCATTTCTCTGGTAGCCGCATTACCTTTATTGTCATGTACAAATCTTAGTACTTTGACTAGTCTACTTTCATCTCCTTCACCCGTCCAACCTTTGATCATTCCAGTACAAATGTCTGCAATTTCATCTATGGTTGCTTCAGGATCTGCATGCATGCCTTTGTCGACCATTTTCTGGAAAGGAATAGATGCATTAAACAATGTCCAGAAGCTATATTCTCCAGATAAGATCCCTAACATTCTATCAATGGTACTGCCTGTTTTGATGACATCACCTGATAGTTTTTGTCTGAACGCTTCTACTTTATCGCGTTTCTCTTGCATTTCAGCCTTATTCGGCTTGTTGAAGAGTATCCAGATGATTAATCCAATTGGGCCACCTTTCATGAAGGATTTGAATCCGTCCATTACAATACCAATAAGGTCTCCGACAGCTCCTATCCCTTCAGCGTAAGCTCCAATATCGTTCATTTGATCTCCAAAACCGCCAAGTCCTTCCGGCTCTTCTCCTTCTTTTCCTGGAGAGTCGATTCCATCTGTTAAACCTGAAAGGCCGCCTTCTGCTTCTTGTGAGCCACCATCTTTATTTCCAATTCCAAGACCATCTGGTTTGTCACCAGTTTCTACTGTTGGAGTTGCATTTGGAGTTGCAACTTGTTGTGGAATTTGAGGTGTATTTTGAGAAGACTCTTCTTTATCTCCAAAGGCAAAGCTTCCTGACCATTCAAGGCCACCAAGTTCTCCTAAGTCCTGATTTGCAATTGGGAATGTTCGGTCTCCTTCCCAGAAGCCAAGCACACCCCACTTCATGTATGCTTCAATGATTAGCTCTAGTATTGGTTTAATGGAGAGGTTAAGTCCTACTTCTCCCCAAACTCCATCTTCTCCTCCATGCAGTGTAATGAATGGGTTTAATTCGATTGGTACTTTGAGCCCTAAACCAGCTCTGATACCTGCTGTAAAGTATAAGACGTTCCCTAATCCTAGTGTTAATGCTAAATATGCTAATACTTTAGCTTCAATATCTATCCCCCATGAGGCAGAGATTTCAGCATAGAAATCAGGGAAGGCGTTTGCTTTTGGTCTCCAGTTTTCAACACCAGCGGTTCCCATGACCATTAATGGTCGTGTGAATATGCCTAAACCAAGCATTATTCCTGCATCAATTGCAATACCAGGGAATACCATCATCGAAACACCAAAGTCTTGCTCGAACGACCATAACTCATCTGCCTCCATTAAGGTGGCGGTATAGGTGAGTGAGGCGGAGATGATTGGATCCATTTCTTGATCTATCCAGATGGAGGCTGCTCCTGAAAGCCCCTTCATCAATCCCATCTCAATTTGACCTAAGATTTCGAAATTATCGCCATCAATTGCGGCGTCAACTCTTCCTATAAAGTATTTATCCGGGTTTTCTCCTTCTTCAGACCAAGCAAATTCTAACCAACCGTTTCCTACGAATTTGGTATCCCCTTCCCCGCTATTTAACCAAGCGAGGTCAGCTTCTCCAGCAAGAATAAAATCACCGATTTCGGCATCTAGTCTTGCATGGCCACCGATGGCAATCACTTCATTATCTCTAATGCTAATCCCTCCGCTTAGTTCACTAACTTTTAATTGATCGTTGAACAGAAGGAATTCGGCATCTGTTTCTATCGTTGCATCCAATTTTCGGATGCTCTTGTTAACAACATCATAATCCAATTCAGCTGTTAATCCTAAAGTATGTGATCCATCAAAGTAAGCAGCATCGACAAGACCGCCGATTCCTGTTAACGTACCTTCTCCAAATTCAGCGGTGAAATTGGATCCAGCATTGATGGTTAGTATTCCACCTCCTACTTCTCTAACAAAATCACGCCCTAACCCTATCGTACCTGCACCACTAATGATCGATAATTTTTGGTCAGGATCAGAAATCCCAATTACTCCTTCTATTTCACCATATAATAATGGTCCTCCTTCTAATTCGGTAACTTCAAGACCAAGAGTTCCTTCTATTTGAGTAACGGCTCCATCTGTTAAGGTAACTCCAAGAGCTGCCCCTGACATAATAGAAAGTCCCATGCTGTCTGCTGTTGGAGCAATAATTTCTAAAGTTTTCAGCAATTCGATGGTGGCTTCTAGGGTTAACCCCTGTCCTCTTGGAAGCATTCCGATCAATTTCAATCGGGCAATAGCCTCTTCTCCTTCTCTTAAGTCTGCTGCCAGACTTGCGTCAATATTTGAAACGCCTTGTTCATCAATAGAAACAAAGAATTGACTACCTGCTACTAGAACCGTAGAGTATTTTTGTCCTGATACTATATTTAAGTCTGCTTGAGATACCGCATGCAACATTCCATCTAAAGAGAATGGATTGAGGTTAACTCTTCCTGTAAAGGAGATTCTTCCAATCCGGCGATCATCATCTGAAAACCCTCCAGTTGCTTCGAGGTCTACTTGAGATAATTGACCATCTTCTCCAAAATTAAGTGTTAGTATGGCACCATTGTCTACACTTGTGCTCAAATGTCCTTCACGCATTAAGGAGTCTATATCTGGTGTGCTCAATCCACCTGTTACTGCTAACATTATTGTGTTAGGAGCAAGGGTAACCCCATCCGTTCCAAAGATTACTTCAATGTCTGCAATTCCTTTTGCCTGTACGCCACTATCTGCATTAAGCTCTACTTCAGAAACTACATTTGCAGAACCTTGCACTTCGATCCCTTCAGATCCAAACTTAACAAACAATTCAGCTCCAGCAGGAATCATAATAGTAACTCCTGGTGCAATATCGAGTACTTTTGCTCCATCCGTTCCAAGGGTAGCTGTACCAATCCAGGTTTTATTTACAGTGTCTACTGTTACCGTAGCCATTCCTGAAGCAAAGCCATCGTTGGTATAAACCGAAAGAGAGCCAGTTATTAATCCAGTAGTTCCAATATCAAATCCGAAGGATCCTGAATCTGCTGTTAGATATTCGGACAATGCAAGTGGTTCATCCAGCTCCAATAAAACGGAACCTGTTAAACCATTTTCATCGACAACTACATCAATGGTAGCTTCCAGGTCCATGAATTCGGTGGTGGTTTCAATTGCAAGAGAAGTGATTTTTATCCCCGCATTTGAAAGAACTACAACGACCTCTGCTTCTCCTTGTATATCGATTCCACTTCCGGTAGTTAAGTCCACATCAACTAGTACGTTGGCAGTACCGTCAATCGTAACGTCTCCAGATCCGAAACCGACACTTAGTTCGATGCCAGGGGGTAACGTCACCACTACTCCTTGAGTAACCTCTATTGTCTTTGGAGATATTGAATAAACGGTAGCAACACCAGACCATACTCCAGTTATTGGATCAAAACTAACGGAGGCTGTTCCTTCTGCATAATCATCATTGGTTACTACGCTTATTTCTCCAAAGAAACCTCCTGTTAATCCAAAGTCAAAACTGATTGAGCCAGATGTTGCAGTAAGGAAGTTTGCTATATTTTTAGGTTCAATTAATTCGATATCGACCGTTCCTGTGATGCTGTCGGCAGTAATCATCGCATTAACCTGCGCTTCCATTCCCCAAACTGTCGTTGTAGAATCGATTCCTAAAGACAATAAGGTAATTCCAGTATTATCAATACCTAAAGCAATATCTAATACCGCTACTTGATTTAATTTCAGCCCATCTGTAGTGCTAACATCAATATTAATTTGGGCGCTAGCATCTCCTACGAGTTGAGTTCCTTCAGGGCCAAAGGAAACTGTAAGTTCCATTCCAGCAGGTAGTGTTACTTCAACGCCATCTGTTATTGGAATTATTTTGTGTGTTTTGCTCGCAACTATAGCAGATCCAGACCAAACGCCTGATATTGGATCCATATTTACATTAGCCGTTCCTTCTGCAAAACCATCGTTTGTTTTAATTAGAATCTCACCTACAAATGATTGTCCTTCTTCTCCAAACGTATAGACCAGACTTCCTGATTCTGCAGTTATGGAGTCCGTTATTGGTTTGGGTTCTACTAAAGTGATGCTAATATTACCTTCGAAAAGCCCTTCTGCCATTGAAGCAACTATTTTTGCTTCCATTCCGAATATAGTAGTGGTACTATCTAAGGTTAGACCTACTATGCGTAAGCCATTATTATCAATATCCAATTCAATATTTGCTACAGAGAGGCTGTCTACTTGTATGCCGTCTGTAGTACTGAGGTCAGCGACTAATTCTGCGCTTGCGGACCCTTGTATTTGAGTTCCATCAGGACCAAAATCCACCGTTATTTCCATACCTGATGGCAGGGTCAACGTTGTACCTGGTATTAATGTTAATGTTTTTTCCGAGACGGATGCGACGGTTGCTGTTCCAGACCAGGCGTTGGTTGCAGCATCAAATGCCACGGAGGCTGTTCCTTCTGCGAATCCATCATTTGTTTTAACGAGAATATCTCCAGTGAATTGATTTCCATCTTCTTGGCCGAACGTATAATTTATATTACCGGAGACTGCTTTTAGAGCGCTGCCTATTGCTTTTTCTTCTGTTAATGCGAGGCTTACATTTCCTGAAAATCCTTCTTCGCCAAGTGTTGCATTGACATTGGCTTCCATACCGAGGAAGGTTGCTGTGGTAGAAATTGCTAGTGCATCGAGGGTAATTCCGCTTGAGCTAATGCCGATTCCTAGATTTACTACAGCTAGTCCAGTAAGATCAATACCATTATTCGATTTTAAATCAACAACTACCTGCGCATTTGCGGACCCTGTAATCGTAGTACCATCTGGTCCAAAAGCTACAGACAACTCCATGCCAGCAGGCAAGGTCAGTGTTGTGCCCTCTATTAGTATAAATTCTTTTGGAAGTTGTGAAGTGACTGTTGCTGAACCAGACCATGCGCCTGTATCATAGTCCACTGATACTGCTGCTGATCCAGTGGCGAATCCATCATTTGTTTTGACATCTACGTTTCCGGTGAATTGACCACCTGCTGCCAGATCAAAACTAACTGCGCCAGCTTCTGCAGTAATAGAATCAGTAATTGCAGTGGCTCCAGCGAGAGATAAAGTGATGTTGCCTTCTATTCCTTCATTGGTAATAACTGCGTTTACCCCGGCATTCATACCAAGAATCAAAATATCCGTATCTATAGTAACAGTGGTTCCTACAGTACCTGCGGAGTCTACATTAAGGATGAACTCAACGCCTGGGAGGTGATCGCTGTGGACGATAAGTTTACCAGAAACGAACGAGTAGTTTTCAATGACGACTTCCGCTTTTACTGCGGTTGCCAATGGAGCGATTTCAAGATCAAGGTTGACTGTTGCACTTCCTGTAATTAAATCGAAGTCTATATCAAGTGCGTCTCCAAATAAGGTGAATGCTGGTACAATAGGTCCTGATCCAGACCCTGGGCCTCCACCAATTGGAATTTTCCCTTTCGAGGTTGCGGGGCCTGGTCCTGCAGATGTTGGGGCAGAGGTGCTCTGGCTAACAGGAGGAGCTGCTGCAGAACCCGGAGGTGCTTTTCTTTGAGCGACCTGTGGTTTTGGTTTTGGTTTTTTCTTTTTGCCTCCTTTTTTGCTGGGTTTGCCAGCAGCTGCTTGTTTTCCTTTTTTGTCAGCGTCTTTTTCGAGGCTTTTATTCGTATTAACAGAAGCACCATTTATCTCCTCGGTTGGCTTTACGTTTCCACTATCTTGTTGAACGACGTGTGCCAGCTCGTGCCCGATCAGTTCTTGTCCTTTTAGGGAAAACGGTTTGAACTCCCCTGGTGCGAAGTGGACATCACTGCCTTTTGTGAAGGCATAGGCACCAATATCTTTTGATTCTTGAGAATTTTTGTGAATTTTGACATCGGAGAAATCTGCTCCGAGACTGGACTCCATTTTATTGTTTACCTCATTTGGCAATCCATTGGGAGCTGCTCCGTCCCCTCCATTTCCGCCACCGCCACCGAATTTGTAATTTCCTTTATCTGAGTTTTCTTTTTGTAGGTTGGCGTTTTCTGCTATTTGGAATTTGGGTGCGGTGTTGACAGACATGTTTTTTGCATTGTCACCTCTGTTTGGCTGGAATCCTCCATTGCCGTCCCCATTATTTGTGTTGTTGTTATTATTTTCTGCGGGGCCTTCATCACCTGCTGTTTCTTTGTTAGCAAGGGCAAATCGTTCTTTATCTTCCGAGTTTGATTTGTTTTCGGCTTTGGCTTCTTCCTTCTTTTCGTCAGCAGATTTTTCCGATTTTTTTTCTTCGGTTTTTTCTTCTACCGTCTCCTCTTCTTTTTCAGGCTTTGTAGCCTCAATGGCTAGCTGAGGTGGGAGAACGGAATTCCCAGCGGGTTCTTCAGTTTCGTTTGATAGAGTAGAAGCATTAGAATTTACCCGACTTGCACGCATGTCTAAAAGGTCCTTGTCCATTTAATTCAGAGGATTTCAAATTGAGAAAAAATTCACTAAAAGGTACTAGCTTCTAAAATAACTAATAATTTTGAATTTAGGTAATATTTCTATATTTAGTTAATGGGGAATAAGGATTGCCAATTTTGTTATTGGTACACTACCATTAACTATTAGACGATTAACCAAGACCCAATACCTATTAGGTGGCACTTTTTTTGATGAATTGAAGTCATGATTCAAAAAAGAAACCTAAAAGTCGTATATTTGCAGTCTGCATTCCCTTCAGTACTAACCAATTCTTCATTAATCCAAAAAATTAATTAATGAGTAAATTATATTTTACCACGTTTACAGTGGTTGCGGTACTTCTATGTATTGCCGGATGTAAAAAATTTGACAAAATTGAAGGTGTAGATTTGGGGGACTGGAATCCAGATGTTGCCTTATCGTTATTTACCACGACCGTAAATGTAGCGGATGTATTGGAAGATGCTGTAGAAAACTCCGAGCTAGTAACGGATGACATGAATGCGTTGACCTTTGTCTATCCTAGTGATCCATTTTACCTTAGTAATGATGAACTTACAGATCTTATTCCTAGCAATAAGAATTTCACTATGAATGATACTCTGTATCATCTTTTGTACACCCTGACTAATGGGTTGAGTATGGAGGTAGTTGATATCAAAAGTGGCCAATTGGGGGCAGTAGTTTTGAACAATGTTTTGACAGAGCCTGTAAATTTCACCTTGACTATTGATGAATATACAAAAGATGGAATTCCATTCGATACTACCATTTTTGTAGCGAACGGGAACATTCCTACCTTTAAATATTTCGATGCGACTGGATATAGCTTAGCGCCGGTAAATGATACGGTGCATTTCCATTATAAAACGCATCTAGTATCTGATGGTTCGGAAGTAAATCTGGGAAATCCGGTATTGATACTCCTCGACTCTATGAGACATACCTATGCAGAAGGCTATCTAGGACAGATTGTTTATCCGGTGCCTAGAGATACTATTGAAATCCGTTTGTTTGATTTGTTTGAGGAGGGAAATATCTACTTTGAAGAGCCCTCGCTGACCATTTCAGTAAATAACAGTTTCGGATTTCCAACACGCGCAAAATTTGAAGAGTTTAATGCGATAACCGACGATGGAACCGTCATCCCACTAGGGAACGCCCAATTAAATCAGGGAATCGACATCAATTATCCAACGCTAAATCAAGTAGGTCAGTTTGCAGCCACCAGCTTCGTGGTCGATCAATCCAATTCCAATTTGGAGGACATGGTTGGGCAGCCGATTCGATACATCGACTATGAATTTATTCCTACTGCAAATCCTGACGAAGACCCTAGTATTATTGGCTTTGTGACTGACAGCAGTGCGGTCTCTTTGGATATGATCCTGGAGCTTCCATTGTACGGTAAATCAAATAATTTTACGGTATTGGACACGATGGATTTCGACTTGCAGGATGCTGACGATCGGATTTCCAGTGCAAAATTCAGGTTGGAAACTGAAAACAGTTTTCCTGTAGAAATCAAGGTGCAACTATACTTTCTTGATCAAAATGCAGTAGTCATTGATTCTTTGAATACTAATTTTGAAGAATCTATAGTAGCTGCCGCACCAATTGATATGAATGGAAAATCGATTGGTATCTCTGAAAAACGAACCGACATCGAGATGAATGCCTCTAGGTTTGCTCAAATAAAAGCCACCGCAACTAATGTTTTGCTAAAAGCTTCTGTAACAACAGCCGACCAAGGACAAACCTCCGTTCGGATCTATGCGGACAATGAATTGACCTTAAAGTTAGGATTGCTCACCAGTATCGATT
The DNA here is from genome assembly GCA_938016265.1 of uncultured Saprospiraceae bacterium. GTDB lineage: Bacteria > Bacteroidota > Bacteroidia > Chitinophagales > Saprospiraceae > JAHDHB01. The sequence goes on along the minus strand of CALLWB010000030.1, from coordinate 69,162 downwards.
TTTAATAACTCCCTATTTAACCGTATCCCAACCTTCAAAACCATAGAATGATAAACCGAATTATTTATAGCTGCCTATTGTTGTTAATAGCGTTTAATATCGAGGCACAGCAAGAGCTAGGACTACACTTTGCCGATAAAATCTGGCAATCAAACAAAACGAACCCAGGCAAAATGGGATCAAATGGATTGGTCATTGGATTGCCGTCTGTTTATGGAAACTTTTATAACTCTGGATTTACTTATAATGATATCCTCAAGGACATTCCGGGAACAGATTCAGTCCGGTTAAACCTTGATGAAGTCATTTCAAATTTGGGGACAGACAATATTTTTAACACACAAGCAAATATAGACTGGCTTTCTGTGGGGTTTCGAACTTCTAAGTTTCAACTTGGGGTCTCCTTTTCTTTGAAGTCTAGTTTTTATGCGAATTATCCCAAGGAGTTATTAGATTTGTTTTGGAATGGGAATGGTGGATACATCAATGAAACGGCGGATGTAGCTACTGATTTTCAAGCGTTTTCTTATAGTGAATTGGCGGTTGGTGGTGCCTATCAGATTACTGATCAGTTGTCCATCGGTGGGCGTTTGAAATACTTGTCAGGGATTGTTGATTTTTCTTCAGAATTGGACGGGAATACGGTTTCTGTCTTTACGGATGAGGAGTTTTATCAGGTGACGTTGAATACGGATTATCGGTTTAATTCTAGCAGTTTTGCGATCATTGATTCTACGATAAGTCAGGTAAATAAGAATACTCAATTCGATTTTAATAAATTTTTCGGCAGTAATACTGGTTTTGGTTTAGACTTGGGAGCCACCTACAAATTGAATGAAAAACTGGAATTTGCTGCTAGTATAAATGACCTTGGATTTATCAATTGGACTTCGAATATCAATAATTATGAGAGTAAGGGTTCTTATACCTATGAAGGGATTACCTTCGATCCTTTGGTGGCTGGTGACTCGCTTTCTTTCTCTGCGATTGGGGATACTCTTTTAGACATTTTTGATGTAGAAGTGGCACAGACAGCTAGTAGCTATAAAACCAATCTTGCTTCAAAATTTTATGTGAGTGCGAAATATGAAGTCATTGAGAATCTGACTATTGGAGGGTTGTTGTATGGCGAATCTTACCGTGGTTTATTTATGCCTGGCATTGCCATAAGTGCGCAAAAAGATTTTGGGAATATTCTGAGTGTAGGTGGTATTTATTCCTATCGCAATCGAAGTTTCACTAATCTAGGGGTGAATGTATCGGCTAAATTGGGCCCGATTCAAATCTATGCGTTGACAGACAATTTGTTCCCTATTTTCAAACCGTATGACAGTAAGAATTTTAATCTGCGGGTTGGATTGAATCTTGTCTTTGGGAAAGTTGGTCAGGAGAATAAGACGCAGATTGAATTGCCTTTGGAGAATGATTAGTTTTGTTGGAGTAGTGGACAAATGCATGGATTTTGGGTAGAAGGACTGCAAGGATAAATGCCATCTTTGGCTATCAACTAGCTAACGTCCTTTGTCATTAAGGTATTTCCTCTTAGAATTAGGGCCTTTTTAATCGTTGTGCTAACCTCTGTAAGCAGCTGAATGAATTGACTGTTTTGATAGTGGCTAAAGTGGATGTAGCCCCTATCTTTCAATAGGTAAGGGAACGGCAATGGAGCAGCATTAACCAACAACCATCTACTAATATCCAAGCAACAAGTGCCTCCCAACAAACAAAGCCTCTAGATTTCTCGCTATTCTGTTAATTTTCCTCTATTTTAGTCGTTGCTGCTTCCATTTTCAGCTGTGGCGCTAAAAGCTATTTTTATTATGATTCATGTTCCCGATAGTAAAGAAGACAAAGTTCAACGATCGAATGCAGAAAATGTCAATGATGATCAAGCAACGGTAGAAGGCATTCAATCAATAAAGCCACCAGCGGAGGTTGTCAATGTAAATCCGCAGGAGGACAATAAGACCAAAGAGTCAAATGCAATCGTCGCCAAAACAAGTGAAACAGCCGACAATGACGACAATGATGAGGACGGCGGATCCATCCAAAACAACGAGGAAGAAATCAGTCATCACGCCGCCGCAAATGATAACTTCAGTAAAAAAATTGCCAGAGATCAAGGCTTTAATCTTAAAACCAGTGACGAAGCCGAATCTGCCGACCTTTCTGAAAAAAAAGGATTCCTTTTCAAAGAGCAAGACACGCCGGACAATGAAATAGATAATAGAGGCAACCGTTCCTTTCATGCAAATAGATCAACACCAACGACCGAAGAAAAACCTAAGAATCCTCAAGCCTATAATTTTAAAGAATAGATAATGGGCGAAAGCATTTCTCTGCTGTCATTCCTATAAAGAGTCTTCCTACTTTCATTTTTTTTAATAATTTTACAGGAATTCGTCCTTATTCTAATAAACTTGTTGCCCTTGAAAACGATTTATTATCATCCGTTTACAAAAGATCTTTTTCTAATTCCTGATTCAGAAAAACCTGGAATTGGCGGGTTTGTTTTGCACGCTCTGACCGGAAAACAACTTCTCGCTAAACAAGAAGAGGTAGAACAATACAGGATAACCAGAGAGCAAGGGATTCAATACCAAGAAGATCTAGCAGCTAAGACAACCAAAGCATTTAAAGATAGTCTCGCTGGACTAAACACTTTGCAACATCTAGAAAAACCAGTAGGTGCATTTCGATCAAAATCAGAAAGAGATATTGAGAATATGGTGTCTTATCTTTTTGCAGCTCTTGGCTCCGATCCTTCCAGCATAAGAGGAAAACAAGAAGCTATCAATGAAGGGCTATTACCTCTTTACAAAAGTATTCTGAATTTTATTTCTACTTCGGGAATTGAGCAAATTATTCCGGGAGAAACGCAGGAACTACTTCAAAAATTCTTAAAACAACAATCCGGTTTTCATTCAACAATGGACACCAAATTAAATGATATTAGCGATCAGCTTCAAATGGTGATGAATGCTTCTAATATGGATGAAGTATTAGAAAAAGTCTTTAAAGACATCTATTCTCAGATGAGTGATGATCCAGTAAAAAAGAAAAAACTCGAACAGTTTTTCGAAAATATCGCTGAAGATGCCTATCAGGAATTTGAAAAATCGGAAGCCGAACGGAAAAAAGGATACGATAAATCTGCTAAAGCTGCAATTGCAGATGCACTTAAAAAACGAGGGATTAAGCCATTAAGTACTGATGGGGATTAGTTATTTAGCTATAGACTATATATCGCTTATTTTGTATATTGGATTATTAGGTAAAAATCGACTTAGTCGTGTGGAAAATGATTAACGATGTCAAGGAAAAAAATTAAAATAAATATCAAATCACAACAGGAGGAAACCACTCCTACGCCTAAACCTGAGCCTAAAACCAACAATCCTACCCCTACCCCTAAGAATAAAGAGACTAAAAAATCGAAGGAGCCTATTCCTGAAAAGAAAAAAAAGCTTAGTACCGCAGAAAAAATACGCCGAGCAAAGGAAGCTAGAAAAACAAGCAAAAATCCTGAAGAAGAAAAAAAGATCGTCAAGGAGAAAGCTAAGACCAAAAAGAAATCTAAAAACGGATTTAGCTTGATTGGAATGCTGGTTCCTATTTTGTTGTTGGTAGGTTTGGTGTATTTGAGTTATGACATTTTTTTTGGTGAATCGGACGAAAAAATTGTAATCAGCGATGAGGATGATTTGTTTGCGGAAGAAGAAGAGGAAGAAACAATTCCAATAAAAAAAGATGACCCGAACTATAAATACGGAATAGATAAGAGAACCTATAACTATGAAGAAAACGTGGTTCTGGAAGATATGTCGTTGAATACCTTTTTTGAAAAATGGAAACTTCCTCGTGGAGAAATTCAACAACTTGCTAGTGATGTGCGGTCTCTTATCCGGCCTTCCGAAGCAAAAGAAGGGAATTTGTACGGATGCTTTTTTGATAAAGGGAATACGCGCATGCCCAGGTTTGTCGCTTATGAGCATGACAATTATCACTATGTGGTTTTCACTTTACTGGATTCTGTTGGTGCAAAAATTGTAAAACGAGACGTCAAAAAAGAACGCAAAACCTTTACAGGTACCATCCAAACTGATATTGGTGACCTGCATTCGAGAAAGAAACTAAACTTCCAACTCTTACCACAAATGGAGGAGGCGCTTGCCTGGACAGTCGATTTTTACCACCTCAAACCGGGAGCCCACTACAAACTGCTCTATGATGAAATTTATGCGGATGGCGAACCAGTAGGTTCCAGAATACATGCTCTGGAGTTTACCACTGGAAAAGAAACTATTCGCGCCTTCTATTTTGACAATGGATTTGATCGTGGCTTTTTTGACGAACGCGCTCGCCCCATGAAACGAGCCTATTTGAAATCTCCTGTTAAGTATGCGCGGATATCCTCCAGATTTAATTTGACTAGAAAACATCCAGTTTTAGAAAAGATAAAACCACACTTGGGTACGGACTATGCCGCACCTAAAGGGACTCCTATCCGAGCGATTTCTGATGGAGTCATTACCATTGCAAAGTTCAAAAGTAATAATGGTAACTATGTTAAAATGAAACATGATAACACCTATGAAAGTCAATATTTGCATATGGACGGATTTGCCCCTGGAATAAAACCAGGTGTCAGTGTAAAACAAGGCCAAACCATTGGTTATGTTGGCACTACAGGCCTTTCTACCGGACCTCATGTTTGTTTCCGTTTTTGGAAAAAAGGTAAACAAGTTGACTTCCTCAAGGAGGATCTCCCTGACTCCCGCCCTATCGCCAGAAGTCAAACGGCGGATTTCCTTGCCCACCGTGATTCTCTGAGTACGATGTTGGAGAAAATTAATTAAGCAAATTCCTCATTTCAGCCCTTTCATATTCCGAAAAAAGTTAGTATATTAGAAAGTAATTAAATAGTTATTTTTCAAATCTTTCCAAAGGCAAAACATGCGACAATATAAATCTGGCAATAAAAACAACTCAGGAAACTCTACTGCCAACATTCAAAGAAAAGAAGACGACTCCAAATCTAGATCTCTATCGCCACCAGCACTGCAATTTAAAACCGGTGAAAAGGAGGAAGAAGAGGTGCAAATGAAGTCCACCACCTTAGGGAAAGACGAAGAAAAGGAAAAAACACAGATGAAATCCTCTACCATGCCAGGGAAAGACGAGGAAGAGGAAGACGTACAGATGAAATCTTCCACTATGCCAGGGAAAGACGAAGAAGAAGAGGAAAAAACCCAGATGAAATCTTCTACCATGCCAGGGAAAGACGAGGAGGAAGAAGTACAAATGAAAAAAGGCGCCACTGCTAAAAAAGAAGAAGGCAAGGACGCAGAAGGAGCAGAAATGGAGGAAGAAGTAAAAGCCAAAATGGAAAGCTCATTTGAAGCAGATTTTTCTTCTGTGAATATCGTGAAGGAATCCTCTAAGGCAGCTGAAGCCGGCGCACTTGCATATACACAAGGCAATTCGATTCATTTTGCTCCTGGAAAATACAATCCTGAAAGTAAACAAGGGCAAGAATTGCTAGGCCACGAGTTAGCACACGTTGTACAACAAAGAGAAGGCGAGGTAGAGGCCACCAAAAAAACAAACGGACTTTCCGTAAATGACGATCCAGCCCTTGAAAAAGAAGCAGACGACAAAGGAAAACTAGCCGCTGAAGGCAAAAAGGCCAGCAGCGGAAAAACAACACCAGACAAAAAACTGGAGGAAGACGAGGGGTCTACCTCTCAGATGAAAACAGCCGATCCAAACAAACGCTGGAATCAAAAAGACTTCTTCGACAATTATACCCACGAAGCAGACACGGCTTCTCTAACAGACAACGAACGACAATACTTCAAGGATTATACACGTCGGGCAGAAATCTATCTGCGCCGTCCGAATAGAAAATGGACCAATACTCCACTTACCGGTGCCATGTTTGGTCATGCGGCCATGCAGACGTATTTGAAGTATGACAAGGATATTAATAAAGTGGTTCCATTAGAATTTGCCTTGACCCAGGGACAATTTGAAAGTCATCTAGGGATGGCAGGTCGCAGCGCAGAAGACAATGCTTATAATGTAGGAGAATATGACAATGCTCCTGCCCCTTGGGTATCAAAAATCCAAAACCCTCAACAAGGGATTACTTTGTATTTCGATTTGATGGCGGAAGACTATTTGTCTACCAAAACGCCGACGGAGTTGGTTCAAGACGGCAATTTCACCAACGAAATAGGCAATCGATATGCTAGTGAGGAAACCTACGAAAACAGCATCAGAAACCAGATAGGTGTGGTGAGTAATTACATCAATTCAAACGATGAAGGCTATCAGGCGGTCGACTTGAGCGGGGAGAAAGAAGCACCTGCTGGTCCTTCGCAAATCGATCAAATTGTGGAAGCGGTGTATAATGGAATGGAGGGAATTGGAACTAGTGAAATGGTCATCTATGATGCCCTCGCTTTGTTAAAAAATGACAGTGCAAAAATAGACGAGTTTATCCAAAAATACCGCGAAACTTATGGTAGAGATGTCGTCGCTGATATCAAATCAGAATTCAGCAATACCTGGATGTATGGCAATGAGTTGGACAAAGCCCTTTCGTTCTTAAATGTTGCACCGGCCAGTGCAAATGAAGTAGAAGAACAAATAGCAGACGAACCTGCAAAAGAAGAAGAACCAGCAAAAGAAGAAGAATCTTGGGAACAAGAACGAAAAGAAAACAAACTTGACTCTGTTCATTTGACCTCTTCGAGAGATAATAATTTTACTGCTAGTAGATGGAAAAACCTAGATGGTAGCAAAACTAAATACGCAGAAGAGTTTGATGAAAAAGTCAAAACCGAACTTAAAACGGAGTTTGGGATGGACATCACCCATGAGGAAGTCCTTAAACAAATTGAAGATGCAGAGAAGGAAGGGGATGCCGAAATGGCTGCAGATCTAAGAAGAAAATTGTTCCGCGCTAATCAGTATGCCGTTGTTGAAGCATTGAATGTAGATCAAACCACAAGTAATGGTGGCGTATCAGGTAAAAACGCGCTGAATCGATCTTTCACTAGTAGTAAAAACCACGAAATGTATGGAAAAACCAGTGGTGCTACTTATTGTAATATCTATGCTTATGACGTTGTAACTGCTCTTGGTGGTTACCTTCCTAGAATGTGGTGGAAGCAGAAGTACGAAAATGAAGCAATCAAAGCCTATGAAAATGGGGAACAGTATAATACAAAACCTGCCTACGGTGACAATACCTTTGAGATGAATGCGAATGCAATGACTCAATGGATGCAGAGGGTTGGTTCTCAATACTACGGCTGGACAAAAGCTGCGAGTATGGAAGACGCCCAAAATTCGGCAAATGACGGCAATATAGTTATCCTTCTAGCTGCCAATAAAGTAAAAAGTAGAAGTGGCCACGTAAACATGATACTGGCAGAACGCGACCAGCATCAGGCAAATAGAGAAGATGGCCAAGTCACCAATCCATTGCAATCTCAGGCAGGTGGTAGCAACTTTAAATACAAAGCGGCAAAATCCTGGTGGAATGATTCCAATCATGAAAATGGTGCTGCCTGGATTTATGAAGGCAAAGAAAATAGTCATTTGCTAGGACCAGACGAAATTGGAATGGACCAAACGGTATCCAAAGATTATGACCAAGTAGAGCATATGATTGGTGGTGAATCTGCTAGTCCAACGACCAGTTCGCCAACAAGCAGCCCAAGCACTCCATTCCAATATCAAGTGAGAAGTGGAGAAGGGTTGGATGTCCTTGCACAGAAGCATGGCGTATCTGTTGAGTCCTTGAAAGCGCTCAATCCTGGTTTGCTCAAGACGTGGGGATCTGTAAAGGGATTTGAGGCGGGAGCCAACATTACGGTAGGCGAATATACTCCTGGCAATAGTACTTCAGCTAGTGGTGCCTCTACTTCTGAGTCGCAGGATTTCTTTGAGTATACGGTACAAAACGGAGAAGGCCTTAACAAACTAGCTGAAAAACATGGTGTTTCTATAGAATCTTTGAAATCGCTCAACCCTAGTTTATTGAAAGTTTGGGGGTCGGTATCCGGTTTTGAAGCAGGCGCAAAAATTAAAATTCGAAAATAAAACCTGCTACCTAAACGTATGATAAGAAAATATGCATTGCTTACGCTTGTTGTGATAACGACTTGTGTGTGGATAAGCTGTAATCATCAAGAAAAATCCATCGTGAAAGACCAACCAAACACCAGCCCTTCGCTAGCTTCTGCTTCCCCTCTATTTTCTAGTTTTCTGGAAAACTTTCCTGCTGGGAAATATCCCATTTCTATTACAGACAAGCATGTGAAGGAAATTAATTTAAAAGGTCCCCCATTTTCTAAAATTGAGGCGTTGGCCTTTGTTTGTGATGTACCTGGCAGTTCTTTAAATTGTCCGACGGAGAAGGGGCCAACTGCTCAAAAGGGGCCTGCTATTTATGACGCGATCTTCCCGCATCGGTTGATTAAGAAGGCGGATTATTATATATTGCTGTATCATCTTGCTAAAAATCGATACCATGAAATTTATTTGGCCACCTATTCCCCGAAAGGGAAAATGATCTCCAGAATACATTTTGCTGGTAGTGATGAGCATAGTGATCTGGCGTTTAACGGTGTCCTCCGCGTTGATAATTCAATAAAGGTAACAGGAATCCAGTATGCGCTTGATATGAAATACTCGGAGGATAAAAACGAGATATACGATTCCAACACCACCTCCTACCAAATTCTGGCGAATGGGAAAATCAAAAATCTGACCACCAACAAGGAGGTCACTGACGAGCCATTTGAAAGCGTAAACTAAATTCTTTATATTGGATTGGTTGGTAGTAGGTAGAAAGTAGAAAATTCCAACACGATCTCGTAGAGTTTTGAATGTGGTCCGACTTTCGGCAATCCCAAAAGGGATGGGACCGTGACGGCAGGTATTTGCAGAGAATGCGCTGTTTTTTCTCACAAAGTATAGGATAACGGGCACCTGAATAAAATTATTTTTTTTTAATTGAAAAATAGATCCATGGAACCGAGTTTTGGAGTATTCCACCATATTGCATCCGAGAATTTTTATTTAATTCCTGACAATGTTGACCTTTCGAAGGGGCGTTATTCAATTGTTGATTTGAAGGACCACCCTATTCTTGTTAGAAAAAAGGATGTGGAGCAGTATGAAAAATCCAGGGAAGAGGTGATGGAATATCTCCAGGAGTCAACTGAAGCGCATATTCGAGCCTCCCGAGAAGGGATTTCCAGATTGTATAATTTTACTAAGAAATTTGGCCCAGAGGAACAATCGGAAGCACATGGGACGGAGCAGAGGAAGTCGATGGAAAGTCTTGTTTACTCTGTGTTGGGCGTCTCTAAAGAATCCATATTAAAAAATGAAGCGGCCGCTAAATCCGGAATGGAAAATATCCAAAAGGGATTTGAAGATTTTATGCAAAAAGCCCAACTTGAATTTGATGAATCAGAATCGGCAAAAGAATTGATGGAAATTTTGAACAAAACCTTTGATTCTTTTGAGGAGAAAGTACAAAAAGGACTGGATAAATTTTCCGAAAAAATTGAGCGTTTCCTCAATGATGAAAAAACAGAAACTGCGTTTAAAGATTGGACCACCAAATGGACCAATGAGTATACGGACGAACAACGTAAGGAAGAAATTAAAAATAAACTAGAGCATTTTGCCAATCAATTTCTAAACACCGGGAAGGGCTCCGATGCTCCCACCGACAAGCAATAGCTTCCTAATACTATACTATTCTCCAAGCATGTTTTGGCTTAGTTGCTGAGTGATGGTCCTTACCATCTCTTGGTAGCTCCGATGAGCGTCGATTCCTTTTATAATACTGGATCGACCTTCTATTTTGTAGTGGTACTTCTAAGAATCAAAACACTTTAGAGTGCTCCATTTCATTGAATTCAGGTCAAAACCGTTCCCAAAATCCTTAATTAGGTTTACAAATCAATCATATTCTTTTTTTAAATATTCTTCTAAAGTTTTCTTTTGATTATTATATTCCAAAAAAAAATAATACTTTCCGTTATATACGTAGAAAAAAAACAAATCGCACATCTTGCAACAATGTGCAATAATTCTAAAACCTTGGTTGTTAAACCAACTTTTTTTGTAATGTCAGGAGTAAAAAATCCTTGACGATAGAGTAACGTGGATATGTACGAAAAGGCAATTTATTATACCGAGGTTAGTCAACCTGGCATTGAAGAGATTGAACAATTATTAATTACCTATGTCAGACGAGATCCTGACAGAACCTCCATGATAAAGGAAAAATCAGATGATCATACTTCTTGCCATTTTATTGTGAAGTTCTTTGGTTCCTGGAATTTGTATTTTGAAATTTCCAAACATAAAGAGGTGATTGACAAAGCCAATAAGATTACAAAGAATAAACTATCTCAGGCTACCTCAAAATTTTCAGATTTTTTAGTGGCCCTGGTGGTCACCATAGAAGGAGATGAAGATAACGATATGGAATATTTTCAGGATTTTTTCTACCTGTTCGAGCAGTTAGTAAATCCTGAAACTTTGGTGTATGATCCGGTTCTGGAGCAGTTTGACGAGTAGAGGATATGGGAATGCGGCTCTACGTAGGATATTTTCTTGTCTAAATGGTTTTTCCTTCTTTTTTGAATTCTTTTCGGATGCCTTCGAGGATATCTTCTTGTCGAATCATTTTTTCGTCTCTCATAACGGACATAATGGTACAGTAACGTAGTACGTTTATCACCGCACCACCTGCAAGCTCATGGTCTTTTGCTATTTTTCTGAGATTGATTTCCGGACCGAATTCAAATCCTGCAAAGACGCGTTTCCAGAGTTTTAGTCGTTGTTCAGGTTTTGGCATTGGGAAGTAGATCATCGATTGGAAACGACGCGCGAAGGCATCATCTATGTTCGACCGTAAGTTGGATGCCAAGATAACTACCCCTGGAAAGTCCTCTACCCGTTGAAGCAAATAAGCCACCTCCTGATTGGCATATCGATCTTTGGCATCACTGGTATTCGATCGTTTTCCGAATAGTGCATCTGCCTCATCAAAAAACAATATCCAGTTTTTATGTTCTGCCTGATCAAAGATTCCGGCCATGTTTTTCTCCGTTTCCCCGATATATTTAGAGACCACTTTCGATAAATCCACTCGGTAAACATCCATCCCTGTCGATTTTCCTAGCAAGGACGCAGTCAGCGATTTTCCGGTACCTGGAGGACCATAAAACAAGGTTCTGAAACCAGGCTTCAGTTTTCTTGCCAGTCCCCAATCGTAGAGAATAGTCTTATTGTGTTTCAGCCAGGCGTGAATTTCATCAATCTCCACCAAGGTATGGTTTTCAAGTACCAGATCTTCCCAGTCTAGGCTTGTGCTAATGCGTGCTGCAGGGAATTCACTACTGAATGTTGGTTTGTAGGCTTCGCCTGAAGTAAAGTAACTTAAGTATTCGCGTCCTACGGTCAGCATACCGCTATATAAGGGTTCTGAGCTACGGTCTTTCTCCATGACCACAACTTGCTGTCTGGAAAAAAAGTGATCAGGATCGAAGTAACTCATTACTTGAAATCTACGGGTCAAATCGTTGCCTGCGATAATGAATGCGGCGGTTTCTCCAGTAGGCAAAAACCCACTGTGATTGGCTCCGCGCACGCCTCCAAACTCCGTAAAGCCTCTGCCATACAATTCATTCTTTGTAAAAAAGACATCCAATAATTGTGGACAGACATGCGGGCATAGCGCTAATAACAATATCAACCGTTCGTCAATATTCATCTGGTAATGCTTCAAAACATCAGCATAGATCGACTTGCTGCCACTAACGTCCGGAGGCAAGATTTCATAGATAGACTTGTAGGGAGTTTCCCTATTAAAATAAATATTAAACCTTGTTTCTAAAATAAGGGCAAACCATTGCAAATCTGCTTGAAGTGCATTGGAGTTATTTACTAAATTGTTTAATGGCGGGGAATTTGTCATTGTTTTACAAGATACTATTTTTCAAATTAACGAAAAAGTCGATTCGACATTATTGTATTAAATTTTCTGATCTCCCCACTCCACGAAGATTCTTGTTGATTCTGCCATCCAAGGAAATCGGATGATGGAGAAGGACCAGGGGTAGGAAGACATTACCATATCGAAGGCTTTCTTTTCTACTACCAATCTCCAGCTTTTTTCCTTTTTTGTAAGGCGTCCGTCTCTTATTAGGAAAGAGCCTCTCATACCGTCTGGAGAGGTATTTTTCATCATTGGCCAGTCTAAAAGCAATTGAGAGATCAAGTAGTCAGACACTTCTTTCTCATAGTCCGTCAGGACCACGTCTTTTTCTATAGGAGCGCCAAAAGGTACACCACACATTATTTTCAATAGAGAAAGCAGGTGTTCAGGAGTTCCTTGTCTTTTCGTAGCGACATACTCTAACAAATGCACCGCCCGGTAAGCCATCTCTGTGGTCTTAAATTTCTTGGTTGGAGTGAGCATTTTTAGTGCATTGAAAAACAACCCGATGCTTGGTCTCATCAATACAATTCCAGCATTATGCACAAAAATGGCATCTTCTTCTTTTATTACGGAGGGCTCTGCTGCTGGATCTGGTGTTGAAGGCATTGCCATAATTTGTGGTGGCTTCTGATCAAATTCCTTAATAAGCAGAATCGTTAGTTGACTAAAATCTTCCTCTATAGCCTTGCTCTTTGGCTTGATGGCTTTGTTTATGTCTTGCAATAGACTTTTGACGAGGACTGATTTTTCTCGGGCGATATGCTTCACCAAGGCTTTGTAGAAGGTATATCCATCAAATGCATCCGATTTGGTAAGGGAATAATAGAGTATGAATTCTCGCGCTCCGTCTTTCACTTTTTGATTAGAAGTACGCTCAATCACCTCCAGGAAGTTTTCAACAAATCGAAGTAACTTCGGACTAGAAGGCTGCATGCGTTTCACAATTTTCAGTAGTAGGGGTGTTGAAAACTGTTTAGCCATTTGTATTCTGGTCTGTTTGGCTCTTCCCCAGCGGGCTACCAAATCCCTTACTGTCAATGGTTTTTCTGCTAATGCGAAGGTGAATAATTCTTCGAATTGTTGGATGTTGTAATGAGCAATTTTCCTAGGCAACGATCCTTTAGAAAGGAAATATTCGATTATGGTTATGGCTTCCTCAATTGTTATATCCACATTTTCATCTTGTGTTGTTTGATCTTCTTCTGTTTCTGTTCTTTCTCTCGGAGGTTGGTTTTCTGGTAAATCGATTGGACTTTCTTCTCGCTTTGTTGTTTTTGTATCCTCTCCCTCCTTGGTCGTTTGTGTGTCTTCTGTTTTCGGATCCCCTACCCTCCCCGATTGTTCTGCAGGGGTTGGATCGTCTTTCGCTTCCTTCCTTCGTTCTTCTTCCTTGGCCTGTGCGTCTTCTTTCATTTGTTCTTCCTCCTTGGCTTGAGCGTCTTCCTTTATCTGTTTTTCCTCCTCGGTCTGTGCCTCTTCTATTATTTGACTTTCTTCTTTTGTTTTTGCTTCTTCTTTTGCTTGTGCTTCTTTAGTTTCTGCTACTTCTTTGGCCTCTTTGGTTTCGACATTTTCGTCAGGCTGTTCTAATTCAGGCACATTGGTTTGGGCCTTCTCTTTGGCTAGCGCATCTTTAATTTCTTTTTCTTTTTTGTCGAGTTCTTCTATAGGAATATCCGGTAATAGCTCTGCTGGATTGATCAATAAGCTATTGATCATATTTTCTAGTGGAGAAAATCGAAGTTCACCTGCCTGGACCGCATTATTGACGATTGTTTTTAGTTTCTGCACCAGATTTCCTGATTTAATTCTCAACTGTCCTGCGATCTCTTTTATGGTGATTTTCACAAACTGTTGGACGTCGAAGTTGGCTCCTTGTTCTATAAAAACATATTGCAAAACAGGTTCCCACATCAAGCGTTTTTTGCTACTAGAAGGAATGGAAATGCCCAGATCATCTTGCTTGGCGATAAGCTTCTCTACCATTAACACTTCCGTTAGGATAAACCCGATGAAGTCAGGTTCTATTGCTTCTACAATTTGTTGGACACCAGAGGTACTGAATTCTTTCAACAGATTTTTCACGACTGTTGTCCGTTTGGATTTTGTGGATTCTTTTATGATTTGTTGAAGGACATCGGTTAATTTTCGAGGAGATTCTTTCAACAATTTGAGGGTAACTGATTCCAGAGACTCTCTGATTTCTCCTTCTGCCCACCAAGGGCTTTTACTTTCTTCTAGGTAATATCGAACAAAGTCTAGTCGTATTGTTTGTTCGTCTTCTTTTCCTTGTTCTTGCACGCCCGTTTCTTCTGTATTCGGTCTTTTCCAAATTTGTTCCTTACGGATAATATCCATCAATTCTTTTGATCGCGGGCTTTCTGCTTTAGGAAGTATTTGTTCTATTTTTTTGAGAATTGCTTCGACTTGTTTAGTGATTTCTTTTTTCCGAAGCTGTTCGATGGACTCTTTTGCGTCTTTCTTTTTTGTTATTTTTTTAGCGGCTATTTCCTTAAAGATCATTTCCAGAATTTCTTGGGCTAGTTGTTCTGTTTTATTCTCAAGGATTGCGGATAATTTTTCTTTAAGTTTGACCTTATCCGCAGCACTGATTCTAGATCCTGACTTCTTGAGAATTTCGAAAATTTCTTTTGCTTCTTGTTTTAGTTTACGTTCTGCCAACTGTTGCTTCCTTGCAAATTCTCTTTGTTTTTGGGCAGCTTTTTCTTGTTCTTTGGATAATTTTTTCTTTGGAGGTTCTTTAGGTTCAGGTTTAGCAATCTCTAGCAGTTTTGCTAATTCTTCTTGCTTTTCTTCCGGAGATGTTTCTACTAAAAACTGTTTGAATAGTTGAACTTCTTTTTTGTTCTTTTTTCCTACTATTTCTTCTAGTCGGGTAAACAGTTTTTTCCAATTTCTAACTTTTGCCTGGACTAAACTTTCTTTCAATTTCCAGCTTCGGCCACCAAGCACTCGCAGTGCTACTTCAGTCAACTTCTTTTTAGCGACAGCCGTTTTTGGTGGTGTCCATTCTGGAGCAAGCAAAATTTTTGTTACTTCGAGTACCTCCCCTAGTCGGGTGGCAGTATACTCTTCCAATTCTTTTTGCTGTGTGTTTGATTTCAGTTTTTCTGGCTCAATTAGTTCTGCAATGGAGCGGTTTGTTTTTTTCTCGAGTTGTTGCTCAATACTTTGTTCGAAGGATTTTCTATCAAAGCTGACGCTTCTTTCAACAAGTATAAAATGCAAAATTGACTCTCGAACTAGACTTTTAAACTTATCACTACTTAGTCCAGAAATCGCAGAAGATTTGTTAAATTTCATGGCTAATGCTCGTGCGTAGGTTCCGATTGACATGGCTTGCGTTGGCGCCATTATAGAAATAATCTTAACCACCGTGTTGGCAGAAAATTGCCGTTGAATACGCTCCACCACACTAGGCTTTTTGGCAATTTTCAAGAGTCTCCGCTTAAATTCAGAAGGATCTTTTTCAATTAGCCGGAGAATTAGTTCTTCCAAGGAAGCCTCTCTACTTGTCCACGAACTTAAATATCCATTTTCCAGGAAATACATCACGGAATCCATTTCTGAACGCTTCAGCGAGCGCACTTCAAGGTTAGTGCGTTTGACATCTAGGTCAAAATTTTTCAGGCCAATTAAATCTTTCAGTTTCTCCTTGAGCTGTTTCTCAAGGCGTTCGGTGATTTGACGTTCGAGGTACCGTTCTTCAATTGTCCCCAGATCCAACTCTAGCAGATCAATACGATAGGTATAATCGGGGTCAGCGATCTCATTAAAGATTTCATCCAACAACTTAGAAACCCGCATGCTAAACAGCCTGCTGATTTCGTTTTGCATGCGATTGGCATCACCACGACTATCTATCGAAATTTCAAATACATTTCGACGAATGATATGTTTTGATTGCTTTTCACTCATTCAGCAAATAGACTACTATGTGTTAGCTTTTAATTACCGACTTCAGATTCGCTCTGAGCTTTGGCAATTCGGCAAGTACTATAGGTTGCTGAGGGTCTTCGTAATTTTTCAGCAACATTAATAACAGATAAGACAGACTGTCCAGTTTCGAATGATTAGTTTCGTCACTTGATTTTTCTTTCAGCCAAGCTTGGTAAACTGTTTCAAACTCTTTCATCTCCTCGATTCCAATCCAATGGCAATTTAATGCCATGTGCGCTGGTGCATTGAGTTTCATGATGTTTTCAAAAACTGTTCTTAATTTTTTATTCTGAAACCGAACAGGCCAAGAAGGAACAATAGCACTCAATTGCAAAGAATAAGGATCATCAGGAAGCATCGCTCCCTTTATGATCGGATCTTCGGATTGAATCTGTCGGTTCAAACCATTTCTTTCTGCACCAAGTTTTTTAATGAACTTTGCCGTTTCTTTTATGGTCTTTTTAACCGAATTTTCAATTAAGAACCCATCGTTGTAAGCAATGAGTTTGCCTGTTTTATCTTTTAGATAGATAATGTATCCCTTTCCTTTCTTATCGAAAGAATAATTTTTTTCTACGCCTCCAAATTCTTCCAGTTGTTTTACAAATAGTTTCTTATCTGCTTTTTCATCTGTAAACATTGAATCAGTTTGCAGTAATTTATTGGTAGCATTACTTATATAAAATCCAATTTTGGGATCTACTACTGGTCGTAATAGGATATGTTCTACTAGGTGAAACCCTTCACTATCCTGATTTACTTTTTTGAGATATTCAATAAGTCTAGAAACCGCTTTTTCACATTCTATTTCATTATTAGAAATAAATATGATTTCCGCATCCTTGTTTGGCATTTGGAATAAAACGTTGTAGTTTTTATTGTCCTTCGCCTTTCTTATCTCATATAGGTCTCTATTTAGACCGTATGTCAATACTTCTGAAGTAATATTTTTGTCCCCTGAAGTAAATCTAAAGATATTCTCCTTGAGTTTTTTCTTAATTGGTCCTCCTGCTTTTGATTTAGAAGGAGTCATATTTGGATCATTAGAAATCCCGGATAAAATCCGGTTTCTATAATCATTAATATTAAAAATAAGACTAATTCGTTTTTTTAATCCCGATACGTTTTCAGAGTCTAGTGAATTTTTGGAGTGGTCCAATCCTCTTCCTCTGTTTTTACTCATCTCTACATAGTTCTGCAAGAACTTTGTTTTGGCAGCAATTACTTCATATTGAAATTCTTTACCACTTAAAGAAGACGCCTGTTTGTTTAGTGTGTTATAAGAATCGGTCATAAATTCTTCTCCAAATCGAGCAAGCATATGATCTAAAAACTTATTTCGTCTTTTCAAAAATGGGTCAAACCGTTTGGTAAGTCCATCCAACCGCACTTCAAAGTCTTCTTCCGGTACTGCCAGTAAATCGTTGACATTTGGAATATGGAATAAATTTTTAGAGAAATAAGTGCTATTGACTTTTTCGTCCAGAGAGAATAAATGGCGCACGTTGACTAACTGGGCGAGATAATTATTCATAATTTGTTCAAAAAACATCAGGTATGCCTTCAACTGCCGAGCCTGTGCTTTTCTAGGTTCTGATGCACTGACAGGTAGACCAAATTCTCCGACCCCATATGCTTTTGGAAAGCTATTTTGGGCTGGGAAGAAAAACTGTATGTCTTCTACATTCTTTTCAGAATTTGGCTCTGGAAAATCAATATCAAGTGGTCTAAGATACCGCTGTTTGAATCGAGCAATCAACATCTCAAACTCGTAACGAGTCGTGTCGATGTCTGCCATATAGGTGATCTCATCCTCAATCATGAGGTTGATTCCATTATTCTTATCGTCTTCCTCGTTAGTTTTGAACATCTCCTCGACATCCAACTCAGGAAATCTATTTTCAGGAAGTTTAACAATTTCTCCTTTTACTTCAGCGCCGTTTACTAAAACCTTGAAATTGGTCACCTTGTTTACCCCTTCTACGCCAGAAATTATTTTGATCAACCTTGATTTATGGATCGTATTCAGAATATGAATTTCTGAATTTTCAAGGTCCTCTGTGTTAACAAAACCATGTACAGGAGGGGGACCATCAAAAACCTGATCCAAGGACTTTCCTTGTTCCAATAGTTCATCCAATGTCTCAAATCTGATTTGAGGAGTTAAAGACTCTGACAATGCAAAGACAATATTCGCCAAAACAGATTCTCCGATAGAATTTGCACTAATACTGATATTGGCCGCGATACTGATTTTCTCAGATTCAAGCAACTCAATATGGTCTATGTCTTCGCAAATATTTCTGTACTTATTTAATAAGTTTTTCGTATCACGAAGGACTTCATCCCGCACCTTGTTTCGTTCTTCTTCCGTTTGCGTATCTCTATAATCAGCTTGTAGCATCACTTTATACAATCCAGTGATATCTATTCCCAATTTGCATTGAGAAACCGGAATTACCCAAGCATTTTGGACAAAACTTACGTTATCAATAATTAGTTTTCGGTAATCGAGAATAGTAAGAGGGGTACAAGGAAAAATATCTTCTGGAGCATATAGGGCACTTTTATTAGTATCAAAAGCCTCCCCATTCTTAGAATAAAATAAATCTTCTACGCTAAAATTGGTCTTATAGCCTAATTCCGACAGTACATAACAAAGGTTTTCAAGGATAGTTACCCCTGGATCGTGTTCGTTATAGTCTGTCCAAATATCTCCAGACAACTTCTGTGCATGGTCTATTCCTTGTCTTTTAAGGAATTTATAGTCCATACTTTTAGGAAGTTCTTCAAATTTTGGTATCGTTATAGGGTCGTTACTCATTATTGTTTCTTACTCGTTTTTAGGGTCTGCATTTTGTTCCGAATCAGTGTGACCATCAGTGGATAATTGATGATCTGCTTGTTCATTTATTTTACCAATCAATTCAAATACTTTCGTGAATGGCTGTTGTCCGAGTATTTCAAAAATCAAGTTTACTTCGTCAACAGTTAGTTTCAAATGAATTTCTTTCATGGTTAGAATTTTACGCTAAATAAACCGCTGTTAATTTAGTCAATAAAATTAAGGTATCGTAATCAATTAGAAAATACGTTTAATTATAAAATTAAGCGCAAAATTGAAATTATCTCAATTTTCTCTTCCTTTTTTTATCGACCACATTCCAATTCTGGTTATTTTTTCTTAATTCTAATGGGAGGTTTGACCGAGATATTAGGTACCGCTGGTCTGGTATTTTGAACGGGAGTACCAGCATTGATGTTAGTTCCTGTCACTTGATCTACGGCCACTTGTCTGGTCACAGGTCTTGTCCTCATACTTCTGCCCGTTGGATAGTGGTCGTTTTCAAATTCTTTATCCCAAAGTTTAGTTACCCGATAAAAAACTTGCTTAGGTTTATCATTATCCAGACCATAATGGGTTCTGGTTTTAATCATTAGATCATAGTATTCAGGTCCATCTTCTGATGCTTCCTTATTCAATTTCCAGGCGAAGACAATTTTATTAAAAAATCTTCCCCAAAGCCATCGGCTACCTGCTTGGGCAGATTTGATTTGCCTTCTAGTACCTTTTACCCCTTTAGAGATAAGGATAATGGCATGTGTTAAAGCAAACCGTTTGCCGTCTTCATCATTGATGTGCGCCATCACTTCAAAAGCTTTGCATCCATCTTGTCGGTCGATTATAGAGTGCCATTTACCATCGGCATCAGCGTGTCCTTGCGCAAAATTTCCAACTCTTCCTTCCATTGCAACCAATCCAGCTACATCAAGGGTATACCTTGGATCTGAAGTATCAATCCCCATGTTCCCTCCTTCCTTAAGAAAAATTCGAGGAAGATCAGAGCCTTCATTAAAACTTAGTCCTTCTTGATTATCAGGATTTAGGCTTATGGACCAGGAAGGAGAATCCTTCATACGTTCATAAAATGACAATAGTTTTTTGGAAGACCCAGTCAGGGTGAGTTTCAGACCATCTTTTTCATTCTTTTCTAGTCCATCGTCTTTTAGGTTTACGGTGGATTCAATCAGCGCTTTGTAGGCCTCTAAACCAATATTATTTTTGAAACGGGTTTTTAGTCCGTCCCGCCCGAGAATAGGCATAAGGTATTCATTTTAATGTTCTAAACTTTTATTTCTAGGGAGTAGTCAAATTTACCTTTTTCAGTATCAATAATTGTTTTTGCTCTTCGTCTTCTTGATATTTTGATAAAACTTTCTGTGATATCCAGTTTGTTCTGGAATCGTACAGGCCGATCTACCGGTATTGGCTCCTCTTCTCTTTCTTCATCGATGATTGTTATTTTATGATCATCGTCGGGTATGATGACTGCCCATGGTTCTGCTTGTATAGCGTAGGGCTTTTGTTTTGCTACCCGAGGATCACCAGAATCGATAAAGTTATAAAATCCATCTGCATCCAAAAAGAAATGGAGGATAGAGAATTTAGTAACAAATTTTACGTAAGATAAACCTTTAATATAATTTAAGACAACATCTTCATTTAAACTTCCGCCAATATTCAGACTCTCCTCATTATCGTATAGCCAAGGACAAATGAATGTTTTCAAATCATCCTTCATCCTTTGTATAGATTGTCCATTGTTACTGCCTTCGATAAACTTGACATTACAAATCGCCCGAATGTATTCATAATCGGGATTTCTCACGTTAAGTTTTACAAAAGGAGAAACATGTTGACGAACATATTTATTTATTACTCGAAGTGTTTTATAGTTAACTTTTGGTCTTGTTTCTTCCGTAGAATCACTCTTACGAGGAACTACAACCAGTGTAATTTCTCCTTTAGAAATTTCATCAGGATTACTTAAATGACTCAAGCATTTTGTTTGAAAGATGGTATAAAATTTATTCAAAACCAATCGTTCATAGTCCCAATGAGTAACCGCTCTTCCTTTATGACGAAGTCGCTCGCTTACTCTGCGGTAATACTCTTTAGAGCTTTCCTTTGCCATCCCTCCGAAGGAAGGGAATGGTTGGACTACCTGCTTTATTTCGGAGATCTTATCAACAAGATCGTTTATAAAATACCCTCCCAATGGTTTACGCAACCATTCCTGATCGCCATCATCTTCCCACTGAGCAGTTACTGCTTGAGATTTTATGGCGACTGCGTGGCACAATAGTTCCGTATCGCCGTCTATGGAGACTCTTAACCAATGCAGGTTGTTAGGGAGCACAGAATTTTTTCTATTTATTTCTCTTGGTACTCTTAATTGTATAATCCCCGTTCTTGTAAACTCGTCCGTTGTGTCTAGCAAATGATGTTGTTCCTGAAATGGAACCCAAACATTATCCGCGAGATAACTCCATACAATATCCGGCATTCTCTTCTTACTGTACCCCCTTGCTTTGTTGGCAGTAAGTTGAAACAACAGAGATAATGTTTGAGGCGGCTTCAAATCTTCAATTCCGATATAGAGGTATCCCTCTTCATTGTATTGAGGTACTACATGAAACCGATCAGATCTCAATAATCCTTTTGAATAAACATTGATTGTACCGAAGGGATGCAAGTGAAAAAATTGTTCATTTCTATCACTACCCGTATTTATTTGAATAGATGCGGAATAAGAGAGCGTTAGCGTATTGATAACTGGCGTAAAAGGAGGATTCGGTATTTCTATATTGTCTTCGGCTCCTTCTTCTGCTCTTGCTCGCTCTGTAACTGCTTCGGTAAATAGTTTTTGATAAACATGGTGCCCAAAAACATGATCTGGTCCACTTACCTCTACCTTGAGGTATCCTGACTGTGTCTCATTATCAAATACTGAATTGTCTTCTAAGGAAGGATCAGCAATAATCTGTAGTTTTCGAATTTTGCCTTCATCTACAGTGATATCGCTTGTGTTTTCGTTGACTACCTCTCCATCTGTTGGTTGGAAAAGTAAGTATTGAAGACCTTCTTCATCTTCCTTCCCAGGAGAGTATCGACCATCAGATAAGGCGCTCAATTGTACCGTGTAGATATCCCTCATCAATTCATCCTGCAATCCTTCATAGCCTTTGTAGTATTCTTCAAAGTCAGGAAGGTTTTGCCACTCTATATCTAATTTCAGCTCATTCACCTCTTTCTTAAACAGTTCTTCATTTCCGACAAGGAGATAAGATCCTATTTGAGGAAGGGGACCAAATGGCTGAAACGGTTGTTTTCCATCTATCTGACCAATATCATTGTAAAGGTCTAATCTTTTAATTCCTGATACACTTACGTTAATATCGATGGTATCGATTTCAAGATCTCTTAAAAAGGAATACAAAAACGGCTCGATCGTATTGTTTAGCGTGATTTTCAGTACTGGATTTCTAGTAACTAATTGCTCTTCAATCACCTCAGAATCGTAGGCAACGATGGATGGACTAAATGGAGGTATTACAAACCTCAGGAATAATGCATTAAATCTATTCTCGGCATCCTCTGGTATCGAAATACGAATTGTACTAGAATCGATAGGAAACCAGCCTTCGGCACCAGATGCATAAATACTAATGTTCTTAAGATTTTTCTCTCTATTGAATACCGTATTAATTACTTCATTGAAACTTAGCGAACGGTTTTTAGCGATTTCCCGAACTAGTTTTTCATAGATATTAGAACTCTCCGGGTTGAAATAAAGCTTCAAAGAGATCGTTCGTTCCCCTTCGCTTAAAAACAAAATAGGAGAAGCAATGGCAAAACCAAGAACACCTACTCCCATAGTTCTAACGCCCATAGGCCTGTTTGATTGTTCTTCTCCAAACATTGGCCATTCTACATGTTGATCATCAAATTCAGTCCCTTGACCGTCTTTAGAATCAGCAACTGATGCGGAGTAAATACCTGTGACTAATTTATATTGACTTAATGTTTCTTGATATTCACTAACGTAAATCGTCTTTAGAGATTTAACTTGCGTTTGATTTAAGAGTAAATCTTGAGTAGTTTTATAAACAATATCAAGTCCAAGTTCATTTTTTCCAGCAGAAAGTTTTGTTCCTTTTTTTACGAGAAATTCATCGATGTGGTTTGCAAGTTCGAAGCAAACATGCACATTGTCAGATACGCTATCCCTTTTACTTTGCTTTAGTACTTTTTGATAGTACATGTTTAGGTATCGTTCGGAGACATCGTTTAGATCATCTTGCAGATACCTGAAAAGCTTTAGGAAAGTGATCATTAGAGCCATGTCTGGTTGATGATCTTCCTTCTCATTAATTGAGCGCTCAAAATACTTTCCGAAATTGAATACAATGTATCCCAAAACATTATAGAATTCTCTGTAAAGAATTCTAAGTTTTTTTAACGCGTTATTTACTTTTTGATTTTTGCTTCCCCCCTTGTAGATATTGATAGGATCGACATTGTCGATATCCCATATATCATCAAATTCATGATAAGGTAATCCAATTTCTTTTTTGAAAGCTTTGTCATCTCCCGCTCCTTCATCGTATGCTCTTAATTCCCTAAGCTTCGGAACGAGCTTTAAGGTAATAATGTTCCGAAGTTCATTAGAAACTTCATCTTCGAGATTTGAATTGGAAATCGTTATTTGCGAGGTTAGCTTATACCATCGGTTGAGTTGTTTTGCAATACCATGTATTTGCACAAACAGCTCTTTCAGGTGTACTAATTTTTTATTGGAGTCGTAGTTATGAAGTATAGAATGAACTACGTGGTTGTGGTCATTTTCTATATGCTCTAAATCAATACTAACTATATCAGCTAAGATGACACTGATATCTTTTACAAAGAAGGGCTCCCAACTTCCACTAATTTCGTTTTTATTATCATAATGTCTTAGCAGCCGAGAATATTTTGAAACGAAAGCTAATAAGTGATAAAGTTCAAATTCATGAATACGAGCATAATCAGGAAGAAGTTTTTTAGTTAATCGACTTTCTTGACTTGTACCATTTCCATAGAAAGGAATTTGATTTTGGTAAACATTTTTGCCTTTTGACATTCAGAATATATTGTTTTTAGACCTCGACTATATTGGTACCTTCTACCTTATAGAATGGTAATACTACATTATCTCTAACATTAATTTTCCGAATCATATAGGTAAGGGTAATCGTAACTAGACCTTGCTTATCATCACCAGTTTTAATGTCAATATTTTCTAGATCGACTCTAGATTCGAACATCAATACAGCTGTCGAAATAATATCTTTCATCAATGCAATTGTGCTACTACTAATCTCCTTAAACATTGCTCGTTGAAGATCGCAACCGTACTCAAGATTGGTTAATCGTTCACCAGGATAGGTAGTCATTAATATTCTCAGACTTTGCTTAACGTCTTCCTCTTCAGAAACCATTACTACACCTTTATTTCCTAATTCGAATGCAGGAGGAAAACTCCAACCTGTTCCAATAAATGATTTTAATTCTTTCATAACGTTTACAATTTATCTAAAAACAATAGCTAGTATTTTTCTAGTTTATTTTGACGATACCTCCTTTTACTTCGGTCATCCCTGTTCCTTTAAGGGCAGCTGTAGCTCCTTGAACAGAAATTTGTGATTTCGCTTTTAATTCTACAGTTGATCCATCTACTTTGACGGTAGCCATAGATTTGGCTTCTAAATTACTTTTGGCATCAAGGATAATTTTCCCCTTTGCCTTAAGGGTAATGTCTTTTGGAGAGTCCAAAAGGATACCGCTAGTTGTCATTTCAATCTTATTTTTTGTTTGATCTGTGATTTTTATGGATTTATCATCATCACTAATTACAATTTTATTTCCTCCTGGAGTTGTAATTGTGATCATTTTTTTCACCTCCTCAAACTCAATTTTCATTTGACTTTTGGTGACGATTGCTTTGATGGTGTTGGGGTTGTCAGGCTCATAGGAAGAACTATTCACTTTACTATGAACTCCTCCCATAATAATTGGATATCTGGGATCGCCATTAAGGAAGTTAACGACTACTTCGTCATCTACTTCTGGCATAAAATACATTCCAGCATCTCCTGTCGCATATCCGCTTGAAATTCTTGCCCAAACGCCATCTCCTCCTTCTTCAATTGCAGGAATATCGACTAATATTCTCATATCACCCTCTGGATCAGAATCCATTTGTTTGACCTTTGCATTGTAAGCGCCATCTGCCTTAGGAACTAGTCCTGCAGCAGGAGAAGATCCCACATTGGATGCGGATTCAGAAAAGCTTTCTGAATCCATACCAAGTTCGCAATTAGTTACCCAATCACCATTTCCAACATTATGAGTGACTTTTGAGATAAAAACTTCACCAGAAAGTGAATCTCCAAGCCCTGACAGTCTAATTGTTGTATTAGGTTCTGCTAATTCAGAACCTTGAAAAGAAACACTTCCCCTAACTTTAGCTAATCGGGAACGGTTAATTTTTGCGTTTGCCCATTCCTGCATGTATTCTTTACTAAGCGGAGCGGTTGTTTTCAACTCAAATGTTTGGTCGGGAAGCACATTAGATAAATCTTTCGCAGAAGCAAGGCTAGATGCGAAATCGTACCCCATACTATCTTTACCTGTAACGGTAACCAACTTTTGAGCTGACTGATCCCATGTCGAAGCACTGACACCAGAAAGTTGCTGCTTAGAGTCTAATTTTATGTTTATTTTTCGAATATCTCTTCCGTACATTAAATCTAGCTTAGCACCAGATACGACGGGTTTCTTTATTTCTATTTTTCCATCTTGAACACATACCACCATTCCCATCGCTTCCGCTCTCATATTGATAAAGTCCCAATCTGAGGCATCATTTTGTATAACGGTTTCATGTTTCACAGAGGAGCTAGATACAGTTGCAGATTGACCTTGCTGATTCAATATTTTATTGATAATCTCACTATCAGTCATGTTTGAGTAAGTTGCCCCTCTTCTTTTTTGCGTGAGTCGAGCAGCATTATCTGTACATTCTAGTATCAATTCAGAGGAGTTGGCGGAGTTTATATTGATATTATAACTTACGATAATACCTTTAAAAAGCCGCTTATAATCTAAATCATATCCTGCACGAAGCTCAATCTCTGATCCTGGTTTATATTTACTTTGAATACCGAGAATCAAATCTTCGGAAGAATTTGATTTATAGTCTATTATTGTTGCCTTTGCGGAAGGCATTTTATTAAGTTCTTTTGTTACCTCGAAAGATATAACTTTGGTAAAACCACCTAGGGTCGCACCATTTATTTTCACTTCTATGTTTAAATCTGCCCCACCTTTTATCAGATCTTCCCTTGGAGATGCCATAGTTCTTTTAATTTTCTAACGGTGGAAAATACAATCTACTACCGATTTCCAGTTTTCTAAAATTTATTAAATTGTTAATTTTGGCTACTTGCGGATAATACTTGATTTCGCCATAGACGTCTTTGCACATTACTGGCAAGCTATCACCATATCGTACTGTTTTGACGTGCGTCATATCAGGAGACGACTTTAATGCTTGATTATTATTTGCCCGGACACTGATGTATCCAATGAATGC
Organism: uncultured Saprospiraceae bacterium; assembly: GCA_938016265.1. Classification (GTDB taxonomy): domain Bacteria; phylum Bacteroidota; class Bacteroidia; order Chitinophagales; family Saprospiraceae; genus JAHDHB01. The sequence continues at coordinate 42,684 of CALLWB010000030.1, read as the reverse complement.
TAAGGATATTTTAGCTCTTAGTGGGCTTCCATCGCTACTGAATAAAGTGTAAGTCGTGCTTATACTTTTTAGCCTGCAATTGAATTTGAATTTATTCCAGGAAAGTTTAATATAATATGGCTTATGGATGTCACCATGATAATCGTAACAAGCCTTGTGTAAAGCTTCTATTTCATCACCTACGTCTATATTTTTAGAGGCAATGCCAGTTCCGTCAAGGTGAATATCAAAACTAATATCATCGTTTTCATAACCAACAAATCGAGGTGTATTTCCTGCGGTGTCAGTACCTTTATCATCGTTATTATAAGCAACGCCCCTGCTTATTTGAATTTGTTCAGGATTTATCGGCACTGTAAAAAAGGCTGCCGGAGAGCCAAAGCTATCCGTCCTATGCCCTTCTATAACTAAGTTTACTTTGGCCATAATATTTTTATCTTGACTTTAAATCGTTTAGATGTTCTTTAACTTTATCCATGCAATCATTCAAAATCTCGTTTTTAAACTTTCTACTTTCTCGAGAATTGAAAACATTACTTTCGGATTCTTTTCCTATATGTTTTTTTACTACAATCCTAATTACTAACTCTCTTATTTCTATTGCCATAGGAAAAGGTCAATTTTATTCGAAAGAAAAATACTGATAAGCAAGTTCTATGGACTCGATTGCGAGCGAACTTTCTTGTGCGTTTAGGGTTGACATATTCAGTTTTACGGGGTATGCATTTTTCACATTCCAGGCGAGCACCTTTGATCCGCTTTCATCTAATAAAGTAACTAATACATCTTTTGTTTGAATTCTATCCTCAAATGCGTCAAAAAGGGTTTTGGACAACCAATCAACAAGTCTATTGTCTCCATCCACGAACCCCCGTTTGAGTACTAGGTTATTATATTTAGTCCCCTTAGGTAAACGATGTTTAAATCGATTTTCACCTCCTTCTGCGATTTCCTCCAACTCCATTTCTACTTCTAGACCTGAAACTTCTTGAAAACTCATTTGAGAGAAGCCGTCAATTTCAACGCTAAAGTAAAAAGCGGCCTGGGGTATCGGATTATTAGGGCGACTATTAGGCATAACTAGTTTTAGTATTTTTTATGAGAATATTAAGAAATTGGTCGGTTCTGTCTGAACGACAGAACCAACCAATTAATAATCTTTTACAAGATTGTTTGATCCTATCCTTGAAGGGTAGTTAAGATACCTTCGTGAGCGAACTCAAGAGACTCAATAGCTACTTCATTGGCATCAGATTTAAGATCAGTACCTGTCATTTTAACAGGGAAAGCTCCAATGATGTTCCAAGTCATAACTGTATCTCCTTCTTCATCAAGAAGTTCAACAAGAATGTCCATTTTCTGAGTTGCGTCAGTATAGTATTCTTTGTCAAAAATTCTGTTGAATAGTTCAAGAAGACGGTCATCGTCAGCAAAAACACCTTTCTTCATTACAAGGTTAGAAGTTTTTACTAGACCAGCTCTTTTTTCGGTAGTGAAAATTTCACTGTCTCCGCGACGATATTCGATAACTTCAGTTTCGATATCAAGGCCAGATATTTCAGAGAAACCAATTTGCTCACCGTCGATTGTAGCACGAAAGTGAAACTTAGAGGATACTCTTAAATTTAAATCATCCATATCTAAAAATTTTTAATACTTTTTTTTAATAAAATAAAATTAAATGTTTTTAAACTTCCTTGTCGATTGAATTTTATCATCCAAAATCAACAAGATGAGGTTTAAGGGATTTTAGTTGTCAGATGCATCACCACCGTCTTCGTCACCACCACCAGCAGCTGCTTCTTGAAGCTTTTGCTCGAAGTTAATAACGATAAACTCAGCTGGGCGAGATACTGCAACTCTAACAGAAATTTTCATGATACCATCAAGAACATCTTGAGGAGTCATTGTGTTTCCGATACCAACATTAACATCAAATGCTTCAGATGGAGAAGAACCAGAAAGAGATCCTTGCTTCCAAACATCCGTCAAGAAGTTGTCAATTGAAGTTTTAACTTTGATCCAAGTTTGAGCGTTGTTGTTTTCGAATACGAAAGCTTCAACAGAGTTCTTGATAGACTCTTCGATCATAATAACTGTACGACGTACAGAGATATATCTCCAGTCATCAGAGTTTCCGTCAAGAGTACGTGCACCCCAAACTAGAACACCTTTGCCCATGAATCCACGGATAGCATTTACTGCTTTACCGTTTAATGGTACATTAAGATCTTCTTGATCATCAGAAGTGATGTCAATACAAGGAGAAACTACAGAGCTCAAGCTAACATTTGCAGGAGACTTGTGTACACCTACCATGTTATCAATAAGAGAATAAACACCAGCGATCGCTCCTGAAGGAGGAAGGATGTTCAATTGTCTGCGGATTTCTTTAAGTACATTCTTGTACGTAGGGCTAATTGCTTTAAGAGTTTGTCCTAAAGTAACGCTGTCTACAGAAGCATCTTTCAATTTTTCGATTTCAGCTTTCACTGCTTCGAATCTTTTCATTTGCTTAGGATCAACTTTAGCAGCAGGAGCAGCAGGAATAGGCTTCTTAGTTTTAGGATCAATTGCAGTTGGTGCTGCAGTAGAAGAACCTCCTAAGAATGTTTGCTCAGCTTCGCTAACTAGAACTTTGATAAGTCCGTCGATGTTGCTAATGTTTGAGAAATCTAGTTCGCTAGAACCAGTAACTGTAGTGTTAACCCATGGGTAATAACCAGCTCCGAAAGCAAGAGAGTTGTTTCCAACACCTTCACGGAAAGCGTTTACTACATCGTTCTTGTCGTTTGTACGGTCTTTGTATCCATCATGTACATCCAAGACAGCAACACGGTTTTGCATTTCTGCTCCACAGTGCTTAAGGATTTCTTGGTATACACCATAGCAATCATTTTTCTCCATAAGAACTGCATCTGGCATTACTACCATTGTAGGCTCTTGTTGACGAAGAAGTTGATTCAATCCTCCTTTAAGTTCAGAAGCTTTGATTTCACTACCATAAGTTCCAACAGAAGTTATGTAGCAAGATCCTCCACCGTTAGCATAAAACAAACGCATGCTGTTGTAAAGGTTATACTGCGTAGCTTTGTCTGCAGAAAGAGTGAATCCTAATTCCTGATTTTCTTTAATCTTGAAAGTCGTCTTATTCGCTTTTCCAAAAAGGCTAACGAATTCTGCTAAAGAGTTAACTCTTACAGCTTTTCCAGAAAGAGATACTTTATCTCTAACAGCTTTTTGAGTGTATCCAACGAAAGCAGGTACTGCTGTAGGTACAGCGCGTACAGAACTTGAAAAGGCATTTTTCTCTACGAGATAAACACCAGGTGTGGTTAATCTATTCATAATTTGAAATTAATGATTAATATTGGTTAAAAAATATTGTTTAATTCTGTAATAAATATACACAAATCTATATGTAAATGAAAATTTCTGAGTAAACTTTTTTTGTTTTTCGGTCAGGTTTTATTAAAGTGATGTTTGCCGCTGGCAAATTAACCGAAAAAATGTTCCCAGATCCATTCGCATTTTTGCACAAATTGAGTCTGAATTTGTTCTCTTGTTTTTCTTTAAATTCAATAGGTGTCTTGGAGATCATCTGTATTACTTCCATGCCATTTTGCAATTGCACGTTTTCTGGCTTCGTAAACTCTACATTTCCCTCTTTCGGAACTATTTCGTGGTGTTTATAATTAACATTCTTTTGTTTGTTTACCACAAAATATTTCCAGTAGGTAGAGCGAGAATCAAAATATACGTCAAAATCTTGTTGGATAATTTCTTTGGTATTGAATAATTGAAAATCTTTTTTCACTTTATTATTCAAAAACAATTCAATAAAACCAAAACATTTCTTTTTCGTATCTGCGGTAGCGTAAAAACTAAAATCTTTAATCTTTGCTGCTTTTGCTTTCATAGTGTACTTGCCACTATTGAATTCTCTAAGATCGATACGATGCTGAGTGATCGGTTCATTCTTCCTACTGATTGCATTCCCTCCAAACGCGACTTCGTTACCAAAATTGTCCAATATTTGAATTTCACTAAACTTGATTGGATTGGGAAAGGTGAAATTGAACATCTTTGGCATCAGAAATAACAGTTGTTCTGTACTAGAACTAACATCATTTCCATCGTGTAATAATTTTCGCTTGTCCTTTGACAAACTTACGTTAGCGTTACTAAAATAGTAAATAGTTTCGTTTTCTAAAAATGGTAGCTCAGAAAAATTTATAAAATTTGCGTTTGTGTTGCGAATTATGAAAGATAATTTCTCTAAACTAAGGTCTGAATCCTTGAAATGGTCAGGCGTTGTGCCATCTCGATAGAGTATTACGAAGCCAGATTTTTCTGCCTTAAATAACAACCTATAGTTTTTCATGAACTCTACCGTCTCCGCTGTAGGGATGACTTCAAAATCATTGCAAAGAGTACTTGTGTAATAGGCATGTTTAAACTTTACCCTTACAAGCGTATTCCAATGCGAATTTACATCAATCTTAATTTTGCTAATCCCCATCATCTCTTATATAGTAATACCTTCGATTGCTGGAATATCATCGTGTATATTACCTTCGTCCATATCCAATGTCCTCACCCTGTATATTACCGAAGGAATATACTTTGCACCAATTGTTGCCCAGAGGTTACTTAACTCTCTGAAATCTATGTTAAACACCTCAAAACTTGTTGAAGAAACATGGTCATCCAACTCAGGGCAAGTACTGCTATCCCAAATTGGGTTGGCTTGAAAAAAGCCGACAACACCAGAAATAAATTTGAGTGCTTCTGCGTAGTTGTTTTGCTCGAAATAAGCTCCAAACATTACATACAAATTGATATGCACTGGTGGTGGTCCTCCATAAGAGTTGGTACCGTAGCCCATCTTTGATCCATCTCGTTCGATATTAATCAAAGAAACGATCAGCTTATTGGGCTCTTGAACAGCGATGGTTCCATCCTGCTCTACTATATTCCCTAGCACTACCTTGTCTTCGTTTGTCCCAAAGCGTGCCTGGAAAAAGTCGTTTAGTTCACCCGCTACTACGGGAAGGAGTTCGTGAATCATTTTTAATCTTGAAATTTAAGAAATAGCGAATTGGATAGGCTATTATCATTTATACACAATATAATAAAAATAAAGCTTACATACAATAGATTTAAGCCATTTGTTTATCTTGTTTTTCTAACCATCCTTTTATAAATAATGCAATCATTCTCATTAGGTAAATCCCTAGTAGACTGAAAAAATATCCTAGCCCATAAATAAATCCAGATTTCTCAGCAGCTGATGGTATAATTACGTGAACGAATATGATCGTACAAAAAAAAGCGGAGATAAATACGTATTTAAATTTGCCGGACTCCCTTTGTAGCCATGGCTTTATTTTATTAATCCACTTTTTTATCATTATATCACATTATTTTGAAGAAATAAACAATCATATTCAAGTGTTTAATCTAAAAGACCATCTGATTGTTACACCCATCTTCTTAAAGTTACAAAATATTTCCTTGCCATTGGAAATAGGAGGAACATTATTATCATTAAGCCTGCAATCCGCATCCCCTGTAGCTTTCCTCGAGGTAGCAAGTACGCCGCTACAAAAATCAGTAGCGCTACAACGATAATTCCTGCCACAAAGTAGATGAGATAGCTTCTTTTTTTGTTCAAAAAATTTCGGACTTGCCAATATCGAACCACGGAGTACCCAAAAGACATCATAATGAAAATTAAAATATAGGTCAGAATAGAAGGCACCAATACCACCTGTGGTATCGCGAATATCGAAGCCACTGACTCCCACATTTTCTTGCCCTTATATTTGTTATATCCGAGCGCCCAAAGACCTATACCTCCAAGTTCATTCTCATCAATCCAGCTAAACTTGCCGTGGAATGTTTTTTTATCATCAAAGAAATAATACTCATTTCTGTCAGGGAATGGGAAAAAGGCGTAGCTCGAATCTTTTGTTGGATAAACTGCACCTGTTTTTGCAAGTTTAATAATATCCCGGTATGGAAGTGCTTCTTCACCAGCCTGTACCCAGCCATTTTCTTCTCCTGGTATTTTATTCCAAACGGTTCCATACAATGGAAATTCGACAACCATCTCTTTCTTTCGGACGCCATTTGCCAGGTAATATTCGACCAGACTGTCTATATCTATTCTATCTTTTGCGTGTAGAGGAGCTAATGGCCCTGGTTTTGGGATACTGATATTGTCAAACCCTTTTATTACAAAAAGATCAACTACATTTTCCAGTTCCTTTATGGTTTCTTCTGAAAAGTATTTTTCTCTTTCATTGGTAGGAAGGCGGGTGTAAATAATATAATCTTCGCCAAGATACTCCCCTCCTTTCTCCCGTGCTAACTTCATAAATTCTATGTAGTTAGAGATAGAGTTCGATGGTATATTTTGAAAGTCAATAAATAAACCATCTGCTCGAATTGTGTCAATCATATCATTGACCTTTTCAAGCATGGCTCCTTGCAATTCAGTATTGTTTAAGAAAGATTCAAAATTTTGTCTTTGTTTTAATAAATCTTTCCCAAAGTCACCATAGTGAGAAAGGGAGTACAATACTTTTAGATTTTCATTTTTTTCTTGAGCAAGTTTGACAGCGCCTGACGAAATTGGAGCGTCCCTATGTGCATCATTCCTTGCTTCTCCTGTTTTTGGATTTAAATCGTACCCACCTACGACCAAGGTAGTCAGCAAGTTGTAATAATGAGATTCAAAAGGCTTATTCCCATCGAGGAGTGTCCAGGAAGGCTCAAACCCCAGGATTTCGTATTCTTCTTTTACTTGTAGATCTCCAAGTTTGTCACTTGCACTTGTTCGAAGTAAGCCTTTGGTAATTTTACGAATTTCTCGTCGTAGCTTATTCTTTACTTTTGCAGCACCCTTCCGTTTTATTTTGTCCATTCCACCACCACCGCCGCCGCCCCCATCTTCATCACAAGAAGACAAAGTGATCATAGAAAAAGCGACAATAAATAAAAAACTTAATTTAATGATTCGACTCATTTGGGGTAATACTCTTGTGGCGTTGAAACAGTGTGCGGGTGTTTTTATCAAAAATCAACCTAACTATAATTCTAATTTTTCTTTTTCATACAATTCATACTTAAAGAAGACATCTACGGGAGACATCTTATTATGGTTGCAAAAACAAGCGTAAAGATTGTCATCAGGGAACGCAGAATTGCCATAATCTGTTACTGCATTTTGACTCCTCCAACCTGGGCGATAAGAAGAATATTTTTCTCCTTTCTTAAATTTTTGCTTGTTTATCTCATTGACTATCGCATATTCAACAAATTCGCCGCTATTGGACAACTTCGTATCTATTACTGAAAAACTAGGATAGTTGGATTTTGTGTTTACATTGTCAATAATCGAAAGTGCGTAATGTTCCAACAAAGATTGTACACCTTCTCTACTTCTTGCAATTATATCTTTTTGTTCTGCGGCATAATTTTCCTCTGCTTTTTGGCTTACTCCTACCCAATACGTCCAATAATTTGCTGCCTGAAGATCCAGTTTTAAGCATAGACGTTTGCTTCCATTTAAATCCAGTTTGGAAGAAACGACAGCTTCCTCATTTTTACCGTTGATGTATTTGGGTTTTGTTACAATTTTCTTTTCTGCCATGGATTTCATGAATTCTGCCATATTTTCCATGTGTTTAGCGATTAATGCCCCTGTTTTGTCTTCCGCTGCATTTTTTAGCGCTTCTAGTGGATCTTCTCCACCAAATGGATCATTTGGGTCTGTACCATCTGCAGTGCCATCACCTTCACCTGTTCCGCCTCCTGCTGCCCCTGAAGCATTTTCTGGTGGCTCTATGTAAGGCACCCGTTTGATAATCAAATCAATATACCGTTTATCGCTTTTTTTGAAATTGAATAACCCGTTTTTAGTTTTCTCGATTTCTACGACAAATTCTAACGTTTTTATGCCGGCCTCTGGCATCACTATAGGGCCTCCCATAGGAAGCGGATATACCTTACCTGTCTGAAACAATTTAAACTTAATGTTTAGTGCAGAGGTTGAGCTTATGCCAATTTGATCCTTTTCGTTTAGATTTAGATTGAACTTAGGTTGTGAATCTGGGAACAGACCAATGTACATTGTTTCTACATGAACCATGTCGTAGGTAGCCGCAAGGTCTTCATCAGACATTGGCTCCCCAAGTGTTCTGACAACAGTGATATGTAAAGGGGTTAATTTTTTGGTTCCAGTAATTTCCATACTGTAATTTCCGGGAGCATTGTTACCTCCAAACTTGTATGGTTTCCCAAAATCAGCTGCGTAAATAATTTCTTCCGCACCAGTGTTCAGATTGATCATTATTATTTTGAGGTGCTCATACTTGCCACCACCAAGCAGTTTCCTGGCGTTCTTTGCAGAAATTTCCATAACCTTGATGTTGAAGGTAATGGCATCACCTGCCTTGAAGTAACCTTCTTCTCGTTCTCGGTAAAAATAAAATTTTGCGGGATTAAAAAAGTCAATAGCGACATTTTTTACATCAAGAATGGTTTCTTGTTGACCTACATTGTCGTCATCAAAGGTAAATGCCATTATCAAACAAAGACCTACTAAAGCAAAAGCAGAAAAAATATAGTTTTGAAGGGTGTTCATAAGTCAAATTAATGAGCAGCTGAATTGCTACAAAAAATTAGATTTATACAAAATAGGCAATAACAGGTATAAATACAAGTCGTAAGCTCTATTTGCATGAATATATACAAATTCATTATAAATTACGTATATAAATAGGAAAAACCTACCCAATCTTATGAACTTTAATTTTAATTTAACATTTATTTGTTTCGAACACTGATGACTTGTTTTGATGTGCGTGCGACATCAGAAACAATAGGTTTTTGGATGGCTAACACAGAAGGAGCAATTCGTTTATTCCGAATAGATACCACCTCAGGAACTTTATTTACAAGCAGTTGACTCAAGTCTCCTACGGTAAGGCCAGGAGTATTTACTGCTTCTTTGATGACTTTCATCATGGCACTCCCACCCCACACTTTGTCCTCGTAAGACACTTGATTGGAACTACAGGAAACCACACTAGCAATCTCCCCCTCTTCTGCAAGTAGTTTTATTAATGCGGCATTAGAATAGATAGAAGAACCTTTTTGCTTCTCTACCGGATCAATTCCTTTATCCGATTCTCCAATTTTGCTGACATCCATGATGATTAGTTTCGGACATGGCGCGTCTCTCAAAATTGGAAGAATTTGAGATCCGAAATCGACAATATTGTTGTTCGGTTTTTCTTCCTCATAGCCTGATCCGATCAATTTGTAAGTAGCTTTATCTGTTCTTCCATGTCCGGAATAATACACGATAATGTAATCCGTTGCTTTGATATCATTGTACCCAAGCAAACTTTGAAATGACTGTTTTATTCGATCTGCACTTGCTTCAAAGTTGCCAGTTATCTTATCATCCGTATGCACGTATGTTTTTACTTTTCCAAAAAGTGTCCCTTGTTGTTTCTTAAACAGCGCTGCAAATTCTTCGGCATCCTGGCGATTGTATTCTAATTCCCAGCTATAGGGTGCAATGGCGAGAATGTACAAGTCTGGCTTCGGAGGTGCATAGCGAACCAAATGAGGCATCGTTTTTTTCTGGCCAGCAGCATTTCTCACATTGATTTCTAATCGGTTCATTCCTGGTATCAGCTGCACAGTGTTGCCATAAAACCTGGAATAAAGAATATCCCCTTCGTCGCCTTCTGTAAAACTGGCGTCAGACTCATATTCCTTTTCAAGAATACCGTCTACCCTTGTTCCGTTTAACAAAATGGAAAAATCTTCCCTTGCCAGATCCGCGTCGGAGCTTGCCATGACTTCAAAGGAATAACTTTGTTTGGACACAGTCGTCACTTTTTCCTTATTCGCGTGTGTAATTGCTGGTGATTCCCAATAGACATTTAGAAGTTTACTTACTTTTACTGGAGGTTCTTTTAGTTTGATCGACACTGCTTGTTCAGTACCATATCGGTTACTTCCATTTTCCGTTACCACACAATTTATAAACACCTCTTCTTTCGGAAAAAACTTATTGATTTCAAAGGAAAAATCTAAATCCCATTCCTCTTTTCTCCCCATCGATTCTTTAAAAAGAATGGTATCTGACAATGCAGTCACCCCTATTGGAGTTAGAAACTTCACTTCAATTTTTTCTCCTGGCTTTCTACCAATATTTTTTAGCTTCAAATTGAGTTCTACGGTCTTTCCTCGGTCAATTTCGCCATTGTCTGCTGCGCTGAAACTGTGTTCTCTTACACTCAAGATCGGCGTTTCTGAGATCACCATAAACGGATAGGGATCGATTTCATTTTTCCCGGCGTCTGAGAATTTTATCTCGAAATCAACGGAAGTCCCTGCCAGGTCTTCAAGCGAAGTGATTGGTATACCCAGTTTTCTGGATGCTCCAGGTTTGAGCGACCCCAAATAAATAAATTTGGAATACTGAATGACTTCATCATCGATCTCTCCGACTATTTCAGCACGAAGGTTATAACACATCCCTGTTCCTTCATTTTTCACATCCAGAGATACAAGGGCAGACTCATCTGCGTCAAGCAATCCGTTCCGATTTTCATCAATAAACTCATAATTGCTGGCTACTATTTTAGGAATAAACTTCGTGATCGGAAGGCCTTCAGTTTTGACCTTAAGCGCCCATATTCCTTTTTGATCTTTTGCCTTAAAATCTGTTCTTCCGACCATAACAACAGATCCGTCAAACAGCTGTACCATTTTCGACGCAAATTCGTTTTTTCGACCTCCTACGTATACCGGATTGTTTTTATCTATTTGAACACCAGCGGTATCTGCTTTTAGCAATTGTATTTGAGTGGTTACGGCACTGCCTGACCAGGAATAGGTGGTTCCTGCCATAAGAAATTCCCCATTGTAGGTTTCTAAAATGGCATTCCCCATATCGTCATTTGAATTACCATAGGTGATGTCTTTCAATACATTCCCCTGGTTGTCGGTGGTGATTAGCCACATATCTTGTTTACCGTTTCCTTTGGATCTTGTAAATCCGAAAATGGCAAACTGGTCCTCACGGGTGATCACTAGATCATAAGGTTCGTCCCATTCTTTTCCGCCAAAATACTTATGCCAGACGGTTGTTCCATCCTTATCCGTTCGGAGCAACCAGATATCTGCGTTTCTGGCGTCCTCTGATTTACTGACACCTGTCATTACCAAATCTCCTGAAAACAATTCCTTGACCGCTGCTGTTTGATCAATACTTCCACCGCCATACTTTTTTTCCCAAATAATTTTTCCTTTTTTCGCAGGGTCGACTTTTACAATCCAGGTATCTTGTTTGCTACTATGAATTGATTTATATCCTACCAAAATCAGATTGCCGTCCATCGTTTGTACTAAATCTGAAAACTCGTCATCTGCTACACTTCCGTAATTTTTCTCCCATACTTTTTCGCCTTCCATTGTCATTTTGACCAGCCAACCATCTTTAGCTCCTTTGGTTTTTGTTTCGGTATACCCTGCAGCATACAAATGACCATCCACACCTTCAATCACAGCATGCAGACTATTGTCTCTTTTCCCTCCAAAAAGTTTCTTTTTCTTTATATTGCCCTCTTTGTCAAGGATAAAAACGCAGCCCTGCTTATCATCAACAGTCAGTTCTCCAACCATTATTAAATCGCCCAAACTATTCTGAATGACGTCATGGGCCATATCTGAGCCACTTCCACCATAAGTTCTATTCCAATCTATAGAATCGATTTTTTGAGCAGAAAGAGATAAAGACCAAAATAAAATTAGGGTACAGAGTAGAAGTAAGTTTTTCAAGATAAAGGATTTAGTGAAAAATTCAGGCATTCGTTGCGAATACCAAACTATTCTAAACAAGATGAATGCCAGTTTACATCATCACAATTTATAATTTAAGAAATAGGGTGTGCCTTAAAATTAAAAAGAAATCCTACAATGAAGATAAAAAAAGCAAATTAGTTGTGGAATTGGTACCTAGTCGCTGTTATCAAGCATGTAGGTAACATTGACTTCTCCAATAGGACCAAAGGCTGGTCCATAATTTTGGAATGGGTAACTAAAGCTAAATCCTATTTTTAACTCCCCATTATTTTCATTCCCGCCATTAAGCAGATTGACAGGAATAATACCAAACTCCAAATGCGCTACTTGACTAGTAGCAAACCCGAATCCAAGCCATGCTTGTTTGTTATACTGCATGATCAGATTTGCATCCAGATTGAACGGCGCGTTGGGCAGGTATTTGGCCCAAATCGTAGGTCGGAATTTTAGAACGTCCAACCCAAAGTTTCCACCGACAAGGCCATAAAAGTGCTGAGTTCTTTTCATACCAAATGAACCATCATCGGTTCTAAAGGTCAAGTTTAGCCCTAATGTCTGTGGCACAGAGACGCCGACAAAAAACCCTTGATTACTACTTAGCTCGCTATAGAAAAATACGCCCCCACCAAAATCTGGATAATAGACCGATTTAGAGTTTTCCCCTTGTGTTGGATCGCCGCCTGTGTTAAAACTTAAGGAAGAAGTTTTTACCCGATACTGTACCATTCCTGCATTTATACCGATCGAAAGATATTTACCACCAGACCGTCCAGTCATATCTGCGATGTAGGCAAATCGGCCGTAAATTCCCATAAACCCAGTCGGCCCTGTTTGATCGTTGATTAAGGTCAATCCTGCATTACACAAACACCAATCAAATGACTTATCATAATCATTTAAACGATTGTCAAATCTGACTACCTGTGTGGTAGGTGCGTCTTTCAATCCTACCCATTGATATCTGTAGGTAGCTCCTAAATACAGCGAATATTTGTCAAACATATTATCAATGTACAAGGCACCAGGGTTGATAAAGGTAAGGTTTTCGTGATACCGAGTAAACGTAGGAAGCTGCTGTGCATGAAGATCTGCAACAACCAAAACGAAAAGTATTATTTGTAAAATAAATTTTTTCATGCTTCTATATTTTTTTCCGTACTCAATGATCCTCATCATTTTATCTGCTTCAAAATAAGTCTAATTTCTTTTATTTCAAAATAGTAAGAGGACCTTTCAATTCATAATTTATATTCACATCTGTTTCCAGGATGTAGTAGTAGGTCCCTTGAGGAAGCGGTTGCCCCTTGTAAGTACCTGTCCAGTCGTTCAAATAAGGGTTGGCATCAAATACCACATCCCCCCACCGATTGATAACGGTCAACCGATTAAATGGAAATTCTTCCAAGTAAGGCACATGAAACTCATCATTCATTCCATCACCATTCGGTGAAAACACATCCGGAACAAAGACCAATTCAATTAATTTCTTAATGACTCTTACTTCTACTTGCAGAGTTGCTGTGCATCCGTCTGCCGTGCCAATTTTTACAGTATAAATAGTATCAGCTTCAGGACTTGCTACTGGGTTTGGACAGATTGTGCAACTTAAACTATTGGCTGCTTCCCATTGATAATTGTCTCCCCCACTCGCTTCCAGTTGTATAGTTTCCCCTTCCAACATAAATGTATCAACAGTCACCTGTGGATTAAATACGGTTGGACTAAATTGAATCGAGTCAACAGCCGTACAATTGTTTGGTGCAGTGACCGTAACGAAATAAATCCCAAAATCTTCTGCAACTATCGACTGAGTTGTTTCACCATTAGACCATAAAAATGAAGCGCCTGGGTTTTCGGCATCAAGCACAGCCATTGGATCATCGCAAGAGGTTTGATCCATCCCTAGATCCACAAATGGACCAACAGACATTTCGATCATTCCAGCTGCTGTAGTCGTACAATTATTTGAATCGGTTATCGTCACGATATAATTGCCTTCCGGCAAATCAGTTGCAATTGCATTTGTTTGTGCAGGCACCGTGTTCCACATATACGCGTAAGGACTAGCACCATTCATCACCACCACCTCAATCGTACCTAAGGTATCGCCGCAATCTGGGTTCGTTGGAATGACACTAGTAACTATTGGCCCATCCAGATTGATCAAGTTAGTGGTACTTGATGTAGAACAAGCATTTGCATCCTCCACCACAATCTGGTAGCTATTAGCCACTAAACCAGTAAATGTATTTGAACTCTGGAAACTGGCTCCATTATCAATACTATAACTAAAAGGAACTGCCCCATTCGTAACATTGATCGTAAAACTACCATTACTTTGTCCGCAGGCCGGATCATTCGTAGTAATTGTTGAAATTGTTGGCCCCATCACATCCGTCACTGAAGTTGAAGAGGTAGAAATACAATTGTTATTATCCCTTACGGTGAATGTATATGTTTGTGCCAACAAATTGTTAAACGTATTAGAACTCTGGAATGAAGTCCCATCTATACTGTATTGAAGTGGAGGAGTTCCACCGTTTGTCAATATGGTTACTGCACCGTTTGCCTGACCACAAACCGAAGGGGTAGTTACTAGATTTGTAATACTTGGTGCTGGACGATCATTCAATGTAAATTGTTGACTTGTTATACAGCCATTGACATCCTGTACTAAAACAGTATATGGCCCTGCTACCAAATTTTCAAATAAATTGGAGGCTTGAAGCGTAGTCCCGTTATCAATACTAAACAACAAGGGAACATTGACACTAGTAGCAGCAATAATGAAGCTACCATTTGCCTGACCACAAGTAGTTGGTGTATCGCTAATTTGCGTAATTACTGGCCCATCAATATCGACCAAATCAAATGGCTGAGCCAATTGACATCCATTAGCATCCTGCACTACCACCTGATAGGTATCCGCGACCAAACCAGTAAATATAGAGCTTGCCGTAAAGGTCAACCCATTATCTATACTATAGGTAAGAGCCCCCGTTCCTCCTGTAGCCTGGACTTCAATTGTACCAGTTGCCATACCACAAGATGGAGGAGTATCCAGAACATTGGTGATAGTTGGCCCTGGTAAATCAGCAATCATCGCAGTACTGCTTGTGCTGCAATTATTTCCATCCACCACTACAACCTGATAAGTGTCATCAGGTAAACTCGTAAACGTATTCGAAGCTTGGAATGATCCACCATTATTAACACTATAGGTAAATGGCAAAGAACCTCCAGTAATATTGATGGTCAATTCACCTGTATCTTGGCCGCAGTAAGAATCAACAATACTGACCGAGTCAATTACTGGTGCAGGTTGATCCATCATAGTTGCAAATCTGGTTGCCGTGCACCCGTTAGCATCACTAACAACCATGTCATACGGCCCTGGAGGTAATCCAGTAAATATATTAGTAGGTTGGTAAGTCACCCCATTATCTATACTAAATTCGAAAGGAGCGGTTCCTCCATTATGTATAATTGATATTTGGCCATTCGATAATCCGCAGGACGGGTTGGTAACTCCCAAGAAGAAAATAGCAGGTGGAGCGAAGTTAGAAATGGTGACTGAACTTGCATCCTGGCAATTATTGGCATCGTTGATCACTACGTTGTAAACGTTCGGTGCCAAGCCAATAAAAGAATTGGAGGTTTGGAAAGTAACTCCATTGTCTATGCTATATTCGATTGTGGCACTTGATGTGTTGGAGGCGGAGATGGTAATTTCTCCATTATTAAAATTGCAAGTCGCGTCAACCACAGAAATACTGTCAATGATAGAGCCTGGTGTGTCTGTTAACGTGACCATATTTGTAACGGAACACCCATTTATGTCTTGTACTACCAAGGAATACGGTCCAACACCAAGTCCATTAAATAAATTACTGGAAAAGAAGTTACTACCATTATCTATGCTATATCTTAATGGTGGCGTTCCAGCAGCACCATTTATTGTGATAGAGCCATCAAGCTGACCACAATTCGGATCAATTGCAATAAAATTCACAATGGTTGGCCCAGCAATATCGGTCAATGTGGCCACATCAGAAGTCTGACAATTATTTGCATCTCGGACGACAATGTTGTACGTGCCTTGTGCAAGGCCAGACAAAATAGAACTACTCTGAAATGTAGTTCCGCCATCACTGCTATATTCCAAAGGAGAAGTACCACCACTTGCCGTTATTGTAATTGATCCATCTGCGCCCATACAAGCTGGATCGACAATAGAAACATTGTCAATAGATGGACCGTTAGAATCAGAAAGTGTGACCAACGAAGTTGAAATACAACCATTTGCATCCTGAACATGAATGGTGTAGGTATTTTGAGGTAAATTAGACAAGGTATTCCCTGTCTGGTAGCTGCTGCCGTCTGCACTATATTCCAAAGGCGATACCCCTCCACTTGCAATAATCGTGATTGATCCGTCAGCGCCATTGCAAGATGGATTTACTTCTGTTGTATTATCAATTTGAGGACCAGGTAAATCATTGAGAATAAATGTGCTTGTAGCAATACAGCCATTTATATCTTTGACGACAAGGTCGTATGAACCAGCCATTAATCCACTAAAATTAGTTACAGATTGGAAACTTGCTCCTCCATCGTTACTATATTGGTAGGGAGGCGTGCCATCTATTGCGGCGATATCAATAGTACCATCGCTTCCTAGGCAGACAGGATCTTGCCCAACTACATTTGCAATTGTTGGCCCTGCCTGATCTTCCAGCATTACACTTTGTGAAGTCGTACAGCCATTCGCATCAACAACAAAAACGTCATAGGTACCACCCATCAATCCAGTTAAAGTATTTGAAATTTGGTAATTGACGCCTCCGTCACTACTGTATTCATAAGGATTTGTACCTCCTGATGCGGTAATGGTGATGGATCCATTTGCCTGACTGCAGATTGGCTCCACACCAGACACATTATCAATCGTAGGACCTGGCTCATCAGTTAATATTTCCTGTAACAGTACTTGACAGTCATTTGCATCTTTTACAATAATGTCAAATGTTCCCTGCATTAAATTGATGAAACTATTTCCAGATTGGAACGACACGCCATTATCGATGCTGTATTCCAGAGGAGGTGTGCTTCCTGTTGCGTTTATTGTTATTGCTCCATCAGCCCCCATACAAGCAGGGTTTTGCAAATTGGTCGAGATTATGGTTGGGCCGGTTTGGTCGATCAAAATAACTTCAGCAGTAGCAAAACACCCATTAACATCGCTTACAATAAAATCATACGTCCCGGCTGATAAACCTGAGAAGGTATTGGAAGGCTGATAACTTACGCCATTATCAATACTATATTCATAAGGTAATGTTCCTCCAGAAGCATTAATTGAAATTGATCCATCAGATTGTCCGCAAGTGGGTTCTATGGTAGATTTATTATCTATGACAAGTCCAGGGCCATCTATTAAAGTTGCTTGTCTGGTCTCTGTACATCCATTGACATCAGACACTACTACATCGTATACCCCTTGCATGACTCCAGTAAATAGACTTGCTGGTTGAAAAGTTGTTCCATTATCAATACTATATCCCAGTGGGGCAGTTCCTCCTGCGGCCAAGATGTCAATAGATCCATCAGCTCCCATACAACTGGGGTTTACTACAGTAATACTGCTCATTGATGGCCCGGGACCATCGGTCAGGGTTACTTCCTCAGTATATTGACAACCATTGACATCGGAAACCACTGCATCGTATGTACCCGCGGGCAACGTGAGGAAGATATTGCTTGTTTGAAAAGTAACACCATTGTCTATGCTGTATTCTAACGGTGCAATTCCTCCAGAGGCGAGGATTTCGATAGAGCCATCTGTTCCCATACAACTAGGATCAACAAGAATAAAATTATCTATTTTTGGCCCTTGTTCATCTGTTAGAATGGTTTGCTGAATATTCTGACAACTATTTGCATCAGATACCACTACATTGTAAGTGCCCTGCGTTAAACCGGGAAAAATATTGCTTGTTTGGAAACTAGCACCATTGTCAATACTGTACTCTAACGGCGGTACTCCTCCAGATGCTAAGATTTCAATAGAACCGTCTGCCCCTTGGCAACTTGGGTCTACTGTTAAAACATCATCTATGCTTGGACCTGATTGGTCTGTTAATACTTCAAAAGTTGTGTCTTGACAACCATTAGCATCTTGGACGAAAATGTCATAACTATTTGCTATCAATCCAGTAAATATATTGGAGTTTTGGAGGGTTGTTCCGCCATCAATGCTGTACTCAAAAGTAGGCGTACCACTGCTTATCAAAATTTCTATGGATCCATCTGCTGAACCACAGTTTGGTTGCACTAAGATTACATTCGTAATAGTTGGTGGGTCTTGCAACAAAAATATAACATCATTAGTTGCAGAACATCCATCAGTATCAGTAACCACCACATCATAGATACCGGCTGGCAAACCAGTGTATATTCCAGTAGTCTGATTAGTTACTCCTCCATCTATGCTATACTCATAAGGACCGATGCCCCCAGTAGCAGAAACATCGAAGCTACCATTTGAAAGACCACATGTTGGATCGATTATATTATCAATTGAAATAGAAATAGAACCGCCTGTTCCACCCAAAGAAAAGGCCATATTTGTCAAACAGCCATTTGCATCTATCACTACAATATCATAGTCAATAGCTTCAAGTCCTATGAAATTGTTGCCTGGTTGAAAACTAGCACCACTATCAATGCTGTATTCTAGAGGTGGTTGTCCCCCTGAAGCAAGTATTGTTATTGTTCCATTCAGTTGTCCGCAGACTTCTGGAGTACTGTCTATATTGTCAATTATTGGTCCTGACAAACTAGACAATGTAATGGAAGACGAGGCGGTACATCCTGCCATATCAGCAACAACCAAATCATAGGGCCCAGCAGTTAATCCTGCGAATAGATTGGTACCCAAAAAGGTTGTTCCACCATCAATGCTAAATTGATAAGCAGGAGTTCCACCACTAACAAATATTTCTATTGAACCATCCGGTTGACCGCAGTTAGGATCTACAGTTATTACATTGTCAATGGTAGGATTTGGAGTCCCCTGAACATTTGCAGTTCCAGAAGTTGTGCACCCTGTTTCATCCTGTACAACAACATCGTATGTCCCCGCAACTAAAGCAGCAAATGCGTTACTTGGTTGGTAATTGACTCCACCATCAATGCTATATCCAAGAACAAATCCACCTGAACTTGCGGCGATAATATCGATAGTCCCAACTGGTTCACCACAATCCGCATTTGTTGTGTTTATACTAACTATTAGTGGTGGATCTTCATCAATTAATTCTTCTGTTTGCATAGGGGATTCACAACCATCTGCGTCTATTGCCATCACATCGTAAAATCCAGCAGGGAGATTTTCAAAAAGATTACTCAACAGAAACGTAGCACCTCCATCTATTGAATATTCAATTGGAGGATTGCCATCCATGGTTTGGACGGTAATCGAGCCGTTTGACATCGCACAAGATGGTTGGGAGATGATTACTTGATCCAGTGTAACCGGAATTACTCCTGATGTTGTTTCTGATGCGGTTACTTGACATCCAGAGAAGTCTGTAACGGTCAGATTAAAAATACCCGCGGTTAGGTTTGAAATTATAGCGGTAGATTCACCATTATCCCAATTGTAAGAATAAGGAGGCGTTCCCCCAGAAACGGTCACAGAAATTGATCCATTCCCAGAACCACATGTTTCTGGTATTGTGGATATATCGCTAATAACAGGACTGCCAGCATCAATTAAATTAAAATTATCAAAAACCTGGCAACCTGAGGCATCTTCTACGGTTACGTTATAAACACCTGCAGGCAGATCAAATGGATTTTGGATGTTTCCAATTCCGTTGTCCCAAATAAAGGTGTAGGGCAAAGTACCTCCGGTCAACACCAAATCGATCGAACCATTTGCCTCACCACAAGTAGGATCTACATGACTAGAAGTGATGGTTGGCCCATTCGCATTATTAAGTAATGTTTCTGCAGTAACGGAACATCCGTCACTTCCGGTTACGGTTACACTGTACGTGCCAGCGGTTAGTCCGGTTGGGTCCTCGTCTGTCCCAGCGCCATTGTCCCAAAGATAGGTGTATGGGAATGCGCCAGTTCCAGGACTGACGGTTAAATCTATTGATCCATTTGCCGCACCACAAGTTGGATCTGTTGGGATTATTGATAAAATTTCGGGAGGTGCGCCACCATTAATTATTACATCATCAGTTAATATGCATCCATTTGCATCAGTAACAGTTACAAAATGGGTGGCAACGCCTAGTGCGGTAGCGACATTAGTAGTTTCTCCATTATCCCAAAGGTAAAAGAATGGAGGAGTCCCTCCAGAAGGAGCTGTTTGAGCAGATCCATTATCTATATCGCAATTTGAAGGGCTTAATTGATTGGTGGCAGTCACCAGCATGCTGGGTTCTGAAATTGTTGCAAACCCTGTGCCTGTGCACCCGTTATCGTCAGTCACTGTTACCCCATAATTGCCAGCGGCTCCATTAAAAACACTTGTTGTTGCTCCATTGCTCCATAAATACTGATAGTCAGAGGCGACTGTGCCTCCTGTTGGGGCTGCTTGGGCTGCTCCATCTGTGCCTCCATTGCAAGTGGCAGGATCTACTTCAGTTGTATTTACAGAAATTGTGATTGGTTCAATTAAATTGACATTTGCAGATGCCACACAACCGTTAACGTCGGTAACGACAAATTCTTGAAAGCCACTTGATAGTCCGGTAGCTAAAGTTGTGGTCGCCCCATTCGTCCATAAAATATCGAAAGGAGGTGTTCCTCCAGAAATTGAACCTAGAGCAGCGCCATCTGTACCTCCAGCGCATGAAACAGAATTCTCTACAGTGGCACTTACTTCTAGTTCTAAAGGTTCATTAACCATTATAGAAAAATTATTCCCACAGTTATTTGCATCGCTAAAAGTCATAAAGTATGGGCCTGCAGACAATCCTGATATACTGGAAGTGGTTTCTCCAGTTGACCATTGGTAATTGTAGGGAGGAGTTCCTCCAGTTGCACCGGTTGTTATCGACCCATCGCTATTTCCATTACATTTCACATGATTTGCATTTATGGAAAGCGTAGGAATTGGTGGTGAGTTTAGGGTTACCGTTTCAAAGGCAGAACAATTATTTTGGTCAGTAATCGTAACATTATAGGTACCAGCATCTAAGTTTGTTGGGTCTTCATTTGTGCCAGCTCCGTTATCCCATTGATAGGTATAGGGTGCAAGACCGCCAGCTACGGATATTGATATAGAACCATCGCTTCCATCACAACTTGGCTCTACAAAACCGTCTACTGTAGTAACAGGTCCTCCTGCATTATTTACAGAAACCTGACCAGTACTGATACATCCATTAGCATCCTTTACTTCAATGGTATATAAATTTGGTGCTAATCCTGTTGGGTCTTCTACATTCGGCACGCCATTATTCCAGTTATAATCATATGGAGGTACCCCATTTGCAACTGTTAGATCGATCGCCCCATTAGCCGCACCGCAAGAAGCATCTGTTGGAATAATTGAAACAATCATTGGAGGATCAGTAGTAGGTATGATCACTATTCCAGTATTTGTACATCCGTTATTGTCTGTTACGGTCAGCGAATGTTGGCCAGCAGTTAATTGGGAGTTGGTAGGTGTGCCTACTCCATCGTCCCAAAGAACAGAAATTGGTGGAGTTCCACCAGATGCTGTTGCAGTAGCAACGCCACCTGTTCCTTCGCAAGGCGCATTCGTGGTAACATTTACACTTACCATGAGTTCTTGTGGTGTGTTGATTGTTGCTAAAACGACTACTATACATCCTATGTTATCCGTAACGGTAACTGCATGTGTTCCTGCAGAAAGACCAGTTGCTGTTGGAGTTGTTTGGTTTCCTGCACTTGCGGACCACTGGTAGAAGTATGGAAGTGTTAATGTGATTCCACCACTTGCCTGAACGGTTGCCATCCCATCACTACTTCCAAAACAAGAAACATCTGTTGTTGAAGAAATTATAGCTCCTAAGGGCGGCGGTTCTGCAAGAGAAGTAGAGAAGGTTTCTACACATCCATTTACGTCGGAAACTGTTACGGTATAGGTTCCTGAAGTAAGTCCTGAAATATTTTGAGTAGTTGCGTTATTACTCCAGTCATATGAATATGGAGTCGTGCCATTCCCAACATCAATATTTATATACCCATTAAGTTGACCACAAGTTGGATCTTCTTTAGTGGAAAGGGAAACTACCAGCGGTTGACCGATTGGCATTCCTATAACACCATCGCTAGTGCATCCATTACTATCCATGACTGTTACTGTTCGTAAGCCTGGAGTTAGATTGCTATTTGTTTGAGTGGTAGTACCATCGTCCCATAAGTAAGTATATCCGGGAACTCCGCCAGTTGCACTAACGGTTGCTACGCCATCATTACCTAAACAAGTGATATCACTATCTTTTGTTACTGTTACTTGTATTGGTGAGGGAGAAACTATGATGGCGGCGGTTGTTTCTGTACATCCATTGTCGTCTGTAACGGTTACGGTGTATTGACTTGATGGAACATTTGTTAGATCTTCAGTGGTGGCATTGTTTGACCATAAAAATTGGAAAGGAGCTGCCCCTCCTGTAACTGTTAGATCTATTGCTCCTACCCCTCCTGGGCAGGGTGCATGATCAATGGTAAAACTCAACGTTGGTCCAGGGGTGTCAGTCAATATTATATTGGGAGTGGTATAACTGCAGCCATTCGCATCTAGAACCCAGGGGGAATAAACTCCGGCCACAAGGTTTGTAAACACGTTAGTGGGTTGTGTCATAACTCCCCCATCAATACTGTATTGAAAAGGAGCTGTACCGCCAATTGCATTGAGCGTGATAGAGCCATTTGACAATCCACAAGAGGGATCTATCTTACTATTAAGAAGATTAGGTGAAGGAGTTTGTGAAATAGTGATGGACTCTACTAAATTACATCCATTATTGTCTGTCAGTGTAACAAAATGCGTATTTGCATCCAGGTTGGTGGCTGTTGCCCCTAATGCCCCAGTGCTCCATTGATAAGAATAAGGGGGAATCCCACCGCTTCCAATTGCCATTGCTTCGCCGCAGCAACCAGCGGGACCTCCAAAGCAAGTAGCTGGGGTCAATTGATTAATAGAAAGTTGAAGCGGAGAAGGTTCTGGGATAAACGTTTCGGTTGTTGCTTCACAGCCTGAAGCGTCTGTGACTGTTAGCGTGTAGTTTCCTGCGCCAACATTGAAAACATCTTGTGTGCTTTCTCCATTTGACCAATTGTAGGTATAAGGCGCAGTACCACCAGAAACGATGGCGTCCAGATCCGCGTCAGTATCTCCGTTGCAGAGGATTTCAGCATCTAAAATGGTTGCATTTAGTGAAATTGGGGCATTCAGTTTGACGACCCAAACATCGTTATCTCCGAAAGGGTTTGTGATATCAATATCAACAGAGTTAGTTGACCCTGTGACGATGTAGCCTCCATCGTTTGTCAATTGTATGGATTCAAGGAGGTCATTTTCCCTACCACCAAGATTTTTCTCCCAAAGTAGTCCTCCTGAATCATCTAATTTGATTACCCAAGCATCATAGTTGCCATAATTATTGGAGACAAACACATCATTAGAAAAAACGTATCCGCCGACTAAATATCCACCATCACCAGTTTGCAAAACATCTCTTCCAAAGTCAAAAGATGAACCTCCGAAGGTATTTTCCCACATGATTCCACCGGTGGGATCAATCTTTATTACCCAAATATCAGAGTTTCCATTATTGTTGGATACATTTCCATTAAAAGAGCTAGTGGTCCCAGTTATAATGTAGCCGCCATCTTTGGTTTGTTGTATTGCACGTCCTACGTCTGAACCTGTTCCGCCGTAACTGCGTTCCCATTCTATTTGTCCGTTGAATCTGACTTTCACCACCCAAAGGTCATCACTCCCAAAATTGTTTGAGACATTGCCATCATTTGAGGCAGTTTTCCCAACCATAATGTATCCTTTATCTATTGTAGGTACCATATCGTAGGAAAAATCCTGGTTTGATCCACCAAAGGTTCCTTGTCCATTTACTTGAGAAGTTTGACTTAAATTTACTAGCCAATAGTCCATGCCACCAAACGTACTTACTACATCAATATCGGGGGAGCTGGTATATCCTCCAAAGGTGTATCCTCCATTTGCTGTTGTATGGATTGATGTGCAAACATCATCCTGCGTTCCACCATAATTTCTTTGCCATTGGATAGATCCTAAGGGACCGGTTTTTACGATCCATGCATCTTCCCCTCCATAATTTGCACCGACATCTCCGTTATTGGATTGAGCGGCACCGCCAATTATGTAACCCCCATCTCTTGTTTGCTTAACTGAATTGGCGGTTTCGAGGATGGAACCTCCATAGTTGTTTTCCCATAAAAGGCTGCCTGATGGATCGATTTTCAAAAGCCAGAAGTCTTGAAACCCATTATTGGAAGAAACCATTCCGTTAGTTGACCTTGTATTTGCTGCGATGATGAAATTGCCATCATCCGTTCTTTGAATTTCTGCCCCAACGTCGTAGCCAGTTCCTCCATAGTTTTGTGACCATTCTACAATAGGTTCTTCGTTAAAATTCACAAAATTGTAAGCAAAACCAGTGCAAACCCCGCTTAGATCTGAAACGGTAACAGAAATTAATCCATTTGGAAGATTCGAAATGGTTTGTCCATTTTGTCCGGTACTCCAGCTGTAGGAGTAGTTTCCTGAGCCTCCATTAACTATTGCAGTTGCGGAACCATTTGATTGTCCACAGGTAGTATTCGTAACCATCACACAAGCAATGATATCTCCAAGACTAGAAAGAATTAGATCTGCTGTAGCCGTACATCCAGCTGCATCTGTTACGGTTAAAGTAAAATATCCAGGTTCAACATTAGTAATCATTGAAATGTTTTGCCCGGTAGACCAACTATAAGAATAAGGCGATGTACCACCGGAGACAAACGAGGTGATACTGCCATTTGCCTGGCCGCAGGTAGGATTGTTAATGGAAAAACTAATAGAAGGAGCTGCTGCACCAACGAGTATCTGCGTAGCAGTAGAAATACAAGAAGATTGATCTGTAATTGTGATGTTGTACGTTCCTTCTCCAAGTCCCTGGAAGATGCTGCTGGACTGTCCCATGCCACCATTTATTGCATAGGTAAGCTGTCCAGTACCACCGTCTGCGTTGACTTGGATTGATCCGTTTAATAGCCCACATTTGGGTTGAATAACATTTACTCCAAGAATATTGGCGGGTTGATCTTCTGAAATGTTTATGGTTCTTATATAGGAACAATTGTTTAAATCAGTTACTGTTACTCGATGGACACCTGCAGATAAGAATGAGGCCAGATTGTCTACATATCCATTGTCCCATAAATAGGAATATCCCGGTGTACCACCCGAAGGAATTATTTCCGCGACGCCGTTATCTCCTGAACAATCGGAGGAGGAAATTTCAGTCATTGATGCGGAGAAGGCTGGAGGTGCAGCAATTGTAGCTGTGAGGATTTTTTCACATCCTCTTGCATCGGTAACGGTTACTCCGTAGTTGCCAGCGGTTAGTCCGTTAATATCTTGTGTAGTTTGGTTGGTTGTCCAATTATAAACGAATGGGGGCAGTCCTCCTGAAACGGATAGATCAAATAGTCCGTCTGAATCACCAGGGCAGTCCAACAACATATCAACTAACATCGTTTCGATTTCTTCTGGTTGGTCAATTTCGAACGCCCAATAGTCAATCCCAGCAAAGATCTTTTTGATGTCTCCACCTCCCATATTTGTCTCTCCAGCTGCAGCGTAACCGCCAGTGCAAGTTTGGATAGCTTGTTTGCAGAAATCATTTCCAGGGCCACCGAATGTTTCTTCCCATTCAATATTGTATCCGTTCTCTATCTTGAACAACCAGAAATCACTGCTCCCTTGGTTTCCTGATTTTATATCGATATCTGAGGAATAGGTGTCGCCTCCAATGAGGTACCCGCCATCTCCTGTTCGGTCTATTGATTTACCTTCATCGGAAGAAGATCCTCCATAATTTTCTGACCTTAGGATGTTATAGTTTTGATCAAGTCTAAGCACCCAGACATCGTTGCCTCCGTAGTTTGCAGGTAGATTGCCATCATTTGATCTGGAAGACCCTACTATGATTACACCATTGTCTGCAGTCAATTCCATGTCCCAGGGTTGGTCATTGCCAGATCCTCCATAGTTTTTACTAAAAAGGATGTTTGACCCACTTTGATCTAATTTTATCAGCCAGTAATCCCAAGAGCCAAAGTTAAAATTTCCAGATACATCGAAGTCATTAGATTCACTATACCCGCAAATCACAAAATCTCCATTGTAATCCTCAACAACTGTGGTCGCATAATCATCGAAGGAACCTCCTAAAGTTTTTTCCCACATAACATTCCCAAAAGGGTCTGTTTTTACTATGTAATAATCTGCCCCACCTTTTATTGATAAAGTAGGAGAAAATGAACCTCCAACCATGATATACCCTCCATCTCTAGTCTGTCTGACATCAAAAAGTAAATCAGTACTATTGCCGCCGTATTCTCTCACCCACATTAGATTCCCATTAAAACCAATCTTAACCAGCAAAAAATCCCATAACCCTTTATTTAATGGTATTTGAAAATCACTAGACCTAGAATGCCCGGCAAGAATGTAGCCATCTGAGACTTCTAACATTTTTATCAGGCGGTCATCCTCTGAGCCACCGTAGTTATTTTTCCATGTAGGTATCCCATCTGGATCTGTTTTTACAACCCAGAAATCTTGTGCGCCGAAGAGGGTTGGCTGCTGTAAATCCATGGAGGCAGTATATCCTCCGATAAGAAATCCTTTGTCTTTTGTATTCAAGATATCATACCCAATATCATCCAGGGATCCACCAAAAACTGACTCCCATTGCAACACGCTTTGCCCGGTATAGCCGACAATTGCTGTTGCAACTCCAATATCAGGCCCAGACGTCACTGTTACTGTAATTGGTCCATTTGGTAAACCTACAGCGGTTTGCCCTACCTGGCCATCACTCCACATGACATTCCCTGCTACCCCACCTACAACAAAAGCAGAAGCAGTGCCGTTAGGCTCATTGCAATCAGTTGAACCTGTTGTAATAAATACTTCCAAGTTTGCCAGCAATTTAGCTTGACTTTCTTCGATAAAATTATCATAATTATAAGCGAATTCTTCTTCTTTTTCTGTGTTAGAAAAAGCTAGTAAATCAGAATTCTGAATCCAAGGTGATTCTACGGGATAGGCTAAGGAATGCTTTTTTTGCCCAATCAACATAAGTGGAATCAACATCAGAAACATAATTATGATAAAAAATTGGTAGACAATTTTCATAATTAATTAGTTTCTCACCCTCCAAAACAAATAACGATTGAACAAATAAGGAGACGAAGATACAAAAAGTTAAGTATTATTGAACTAATAATCAACTAACAATTGGTTATTTCTCAGCAATTTCATTTTCCCCAATCAAAATCACCACTTAAATTGACCAACCGTGTTTCGGTTTACCTTCATCTATATAACAAACGTGTAATAAGATAAAATAGTTGCCTAATGGTCAAAATTATTTGCTAAAGTTATTTTGTAATTTCGTTTTTTGTATAAAGTGAACTCAACGATTCCGTTTTATGTTACTATTTAGAGGATTATTTTATTCATTAGGTATGATAATTTGGATTAAAATCAATTCCAAACGAAAAAATTAGAAATGCTCCTATTCGACATTGCGAAAAAAATATTTATTCTTCCTGTCCGGTTTTACCAAATCGCCATTTCTCCGTTGTTGGGGTCAAACTGTCGGTATGAGCCTACCTGCTCTCATTATATGATTGAAGCTATTGAAGAGTGGGGAGTAATCCGAGGCGTCTGGTTGGGATTGAAGCGCATTTTTAGATGTCACCCGTGGGCAGGATTTGGCCCCGACCCTGTACCTAAAAGGACCGCTTGCAATCATTCAAAAGAAGAAAAATCTAAGGAGCAAAGTCCCAAGGACGCATAACGTCCAACACTCCCTTGAACAATCTTCTCCCTTGAAATTTGTTTAGAAAACAAAAACATCGGAACTTTGCATTCAGAATAAAGGCATTAGATATGAAGCTATATAATACAGTTGATAAACAAATACTAAGAGAAAAACTGCTACAGAGTAATGAAGAGCGAGTTACGCTTTCTTTTTACAAGTACTATCAGATTGGGAATCCTGCCATTTTTCGCCATCATATTTATTACTATTGGTCGCAATTGGGCGTGATGGGACGAATTTATGTCGCCAATGAAGGAATAAACGCGCAAATTAGCCTACCAAAAACACAGTTCGACGCCTTCAAAAATGCCTTGCATGATATCACTTTTCTAGAAGGTGTGCGTTTGAATATTGCCATTGAGGACGATGGAAAATCCTTCTTTAAACTAAAGATAAAAGTAAAGAACAAGATTGTTGCTGACGGACTAAATGATGCAAGCTTTGACGTCACTGATGGAGGCCAACATGTGGATGCCGCTCAATTTAATGAACTCTCCAACAACGACAATACCATTATTGTAGACATGCGAAACCATTACGAATCGGAAGTTGGACATTTTGAAAATGCTATTTGCCCGGATGTGGATACCTTTCGAGAATCTTTACCCATTATTGCGGACCAATTGGCCGAGAAAAAAGATAAGCAGATCGTCATGTATTGTACAGGAGGTATCCGTTGTGAGAAGGCAAGCGCTTATATGAAACACAAAGGGTTTAAGAATGTCTTTCAGCTGGATGGTGGTATTATTGAATACACAAGACAAACCCGAAACCTAGGACTTCCTAATAAATTTAAGGGAAAAAATTTCGTGTTTGATGAACGATTGTCTGAACGTATTGGAGAAGAAATCATTAGTTCTTGTAGCCAGTGTGAACAAGCCTCTGACGTGCATAAGAATTGTCAAAATTCTGCTTGCCATTTGCTTTTTATCCAATGTAACACCTGTGCCGATAAATTCGGAAATTGCTGCTCACTCCCCTGCTATCAATACACACAACTACCCGAAGAACAACAAATAGAATTGAGAAAGGGCATATTTGTAAATGCGCAATCTTACAAGAAAGGCCGGACCTCTCCTTTTCTTAAAAACAAGGAACTTGTCGCAAAAGTGGAAGAATTGTATAACAATTTGTAGTTGAATCTGATCCTAAGATGAAAGCACTCCTGCCTTTCAATCGAAATTACCATTCCCATTCTTAACATAATCAACGCCACGAAACTACTCTATTGGTTTATAATTCAAAAATTACTTAGTGTAAAAATTACGCAAAGCAGAAATGTTTTGTTATTTTTAGCCTATGAAAAATAAATCTGCACTTGTTTCCTCCAATTTGCAGATGAATAATTGACCACTAAGAAATCTTATTATGAGTAGTTTTGCAGCATGTATTTTTGATTTAGACGGAGTAATCGTAGATACCGCCAGGTATCATTTTTCAGCGTGGAGACGACTCGCCAACGAACTCGGGTTTGATTTTACTGAAGAGGAAAACGAGCAACTGAAAGGAGTAGGCCGTATGCAGTCTCTTGAATTGATCCTCAGTTGGGGAGGCAAGGAACTTACTTCCGGTGAAAAAATGGAATGGTCCGTCAAAAAAAATGAATGGTATTTAGATTTGATCAAAGAAATGGACGAAGCTGAAATCCTGCCTGGCACTGTTCATTTTTTGGATGAATTGAGAGCAAATAAGATAAAAGTAGCCCTTGGATCTGCAAGTAAAAATGCACGGACAATCTTAGGGAGAATTGGGTTGACCAATTACTTCGATGCTATAGTGGACGGCAATCTGACCACCAACCCGAAACCCCATCCTGAAGTTTTTTTGAAAGGCGCAAATGCAGTACAAGTGGCACCAGAAAGCTGTGTAGTTTTTGAGGATGCACTAAAAGGTGTCGAAGCAGCAATAGCAGGAGGCATGCACGTCATCGGAGTTGGCAAACCCGAGATTCTGACAGAAGCAGACCATGTAATTTCTTCCTTGAAGGAAATGAGTTTTGCCAAATTAAACAACATTCTTAAAGAGAAAACGATAATTACTTAGCAATGAATCAATATTTGAAGCACGATGAATGGTGTATAATTGAAGAAGGCTTTCATCCTGAAAACAATCTAATTTCTGAAAGTGTCTTTAGTATAGGAAATGGTAGAATGGGGCAACGGGCCAATTTTGAAGAAAAGTATTCCGGCCAATCCTTGCAAGGCAGCTATATTGCTGGCGTCTATTATCCAGACAAAACAAAAGTAGGCTGGTGGAAAAACGGCTATCCTGAATATTTTGCAAAAGTACTCAATGCTGCAAACTGGATTGGGATAGACATCTCTGTCAATGGTACCGATCTGGACCTGGCTACTTGTGAGATAGAAAATTTCACTCGTGTACTCGATATGAAAAACGGATTTTTGGAACGTTTTTTCACAGCGAAACTTCCAGGCGGAGAACGTGTAAATGTAACCGCTACCCGATTTTGCAGTCTCGTAGATGATGAAGCGGGGGCAATTCGCTACTCCGTTCAAGCATTAAATTTCGATGGAAAGATAAGTGTAACCCCCTACATTGATTACGATGTAGTCAATCAGGATTCCAATTATGAGGAAAAGTTTTGGGAAGAAGTCAGCAAAGAAATCACTCCTGGTCAGGTAATTTTGACGGCAAAAACTAAAAAGCTAGACTTTCAAGTTTGTACAGGTATGGTATTCGACATTCACAAAAATGACCATCCTCAGATTGCTCCAATCAAAACCGTTGAACAGGAAAAATATGGCGCAAACACCGTTTTTTATGAGGTAACACAAGGAGACACCCTCACCGTTTACAAATATGCGGTAAACCTGTCTTCCGAAAATCATGAGAAAAAGGAGCTTGTTTTGAATGCTAAGGAATTGCTAACTTCCATCCAATCCAAAGGTTTTGACACTATGCTCAAAGAGCAATCTGCTGCATGGGCGCAGAAATGGAGTAATTGTGATGTGGCGATCAAAGGAGATATTGCAGCACAGCAAGGTATCCGATTTAATATTTTCCAACTGCTACAAACTTACACCGGAGAAGATGCTCGCTTGAATATTGGTCCAAAAGGATTTACAGGGGAAAAGTATGGCGGTAGTACGTACTGGGATACTGAAGCCTATTGCCTTCCCTTTTATATGAGTACGGCAGGGCAGGATGTGGCAAAAAAACTGCTGGTTTACCGACACCGACATCTACAAAAGGCGATAGAAAATGCAAAGAAATTAGGCTTCAATAATGGTGCTGCCCTCTACCCTATGGTCACTATGAACGGGGAAGAATGCCACAACGAATGGGAAATCACTTTTGAAGAAATTCATCGAAATGGAGCTATCGCATTTGCAATTTATGACTACGTTCGATATACTGGCGATCAGCAATACCTTGCGGATTACGGCCTAGAAGTTTTGATTGGAATCTCTCGGTTCTGGAGCCAGCGAGTGAACTATTCTCAAGCAAAAGAAAAGTTTGTCATGCTAGGTGTCACAGGGCCAAATGAATATGAAAACAATGTCAACAACAATTGGCACACCAACTACATTGCGTCTTGGTGTATGAATTATACAATGGAAGCTTTAGACCTTGTTGCTGGTATGGAAACCGAACGAGTGGCTGAACTACGCAGCCAACTCAACTTCAAGGATGAAGAGGTCGCAAGTTGGAAAGACATTGTAAAAAACATGTACTATCCGATAGACGAAAAACGTGGGATCTATCTTCAACAAGAAGGATTTTTGGATAAAGAATTGATTCCTGTTGATGCGCTTGCGAGTGCGGATGTTCCGATTTGCCAAAATTGGTCCTGGGATAGGATTTTGCGGTCTGTTTATATAAAGCAGGCGGATGTTCTTCAGAGTATGTACTTTTTTGAAGACCAATTTGATACGGATACGATCAAGCGGAATTTTGATTTCTATGAACCGTTTACGGTGCATGAGTCGTCGCTTTCTCCTTGTGTGCACTCCATACTTGCTGCTAAGATTGGTTATAAACAAAAGGCTTATGATTTTTATCTAAGAACAGCGAGACTGGATATTGATGACTATAATAATGATACGGAAGACGGTTGTCACATCACGAGCATGGCGGGTACCTGGATGTCTATTGTGAAGGGGTTTGGCGGTATGCGAGTCAATAAAGGACAACTACATTTCAGTCCGTTTCTTCCTGATCAGTGGGACGAATATGCGTTCCATCTGTTGTTTAGAGGTCGTAAGCTGCGATTGGTGGTTAGCAAGGAAAAAGTATTGATTGAGAATAACTCAGATCATGCTATCAATCTGGTATTATTCGATAAGTCATTTACAATAAAAGCACAGGGTAAGTTGGAGGAGGAAATTCTTCAATTGGCCTAGAAAACTGTTAAAAACATTCAAAATAGTGAAGTTACTAGCTTGTAGCTTCACTACTTTTCTTAATGCATATATTAAATTTACACATCCTGAAACATCATTAGATCATACCTGCTGAAAGTAGGACTTAATTTTCCATTCTGAAGCTCCTCCGAGGAGATCTTTGTTAACATAACTAGTGGCAACAGGGCAGCGTATCTAGCTGCTCTGGGTATGAATACTACTCCTATACAAGAAGTAGAAACACCAGACAATCAACTATCCGTTTTTCCCAATCCAAGTACCAGTGAAGTCACTATTCCTATGGAGCTTTCCGAATTATCTGCGATTAGTTTGGTCGTCTATGACATTTCTGGCAAGCAGCTTGAGCAGCAACAATTAGGTTATTTTCCTTACGGGAATGCATCGCAGGTGATAAATATAGAAGACTATTTACCGGGCTCTTATTTATTGGAGGTGCGGGTGAATGGCTAATCGTACTGGGAGAAACTGATTAAGATATAGGGGGGGAATTTCAAAACTGCACCTTGCAGATTCCAACAAAAACAAAGGAGAATTGTCCAATCACAGTTCTCCTTTTTTATCGTAGGAGTTTTGAAATTGGTAGCATGGAACGTCTGCTTGCTCCGAATAATTGCAATTTCACTAGAAAACAATTAATCAGCAACTACAATAATTGGCTACTAAAGGATTTATTGACTACCCACTTTGGACAAAACAAAATACAAACAAAAGGTAGAAACAAAATCGAAATTTGAAATATTATTCTTCATTTTTCATTAACTTTAGTATTCTAACTAATAAACTTAGTGTAAAATAAACAATTAGTTTGTATATTAGTTTTACACTAACCCAATTTCAATATTTTCCCATGAAGTATCCTCTACCTTTTTGTTTATTGTTTTGTTTTTGTTTCCTTCAGCTTTCTGGTCAAGTTACAGTTACGTTGACCAACGTACCAGATTATTATACGCCGTTGTTTAATGAGCTCTACATTGCAGGCAATTTCAACAATTGGAATCCGGGAGATGTCAACCATCAGTTTGTCAAAAACTCAAACGGCACCTACTCTACTCAACTCTCTAGCACCAATGGCACCGCCATCGAATACAAAATCACAAGAGGCAACTGGGCAACCGTAGAAACTTACGCCAACGGCATTTCCCGCCCAAACAGAACCTACACTTACAATGACGGAGATCAAATAACAATAAATGTAGAAAATTGGGAAGACACCTCCATACCCCACACCGTAGCTGGAAACATCCGAATTCTGGATATGGAATTTCCTATCCCACAATTGAACAAAACACGAAAAATCTGGATTTACCTTCCGCAAGACTACTATACCTCCTCCGACAATTATCCAGTAGTTTATATGCAGGATGGGCAAAACTTATTTGATGAGTCGTACACTGGTTTTGGCACCGAATGGCAAATTGACGAGACCATGGAACGACTCCAAAACGATGGTTTTCCTGCAGCCATAATTATAGGAATCGATCATGGAAATGCAGATCGAATTGACGAATATTCTCCTTGGGTAAATCCATCTTATGGTGGTGGAGATGGTGCAGCTTATGTAGATTTCATGACCAACACCTTAAAACCATTTGTCGATGCCAACTTCCGAACACTCACCGATAGAGACAATACTGCAATACTAGGAAGTTCGATGGGAGGATTGATATCCTTGTATGGTGCAGTAAACAACCAAAATGTATTCAGTAAAGTAGGTGTTTTCTCCCCTTCGTTATGGTTCTCAGATAATGTTTATGACAACGCATTCAATACAGGAAAGCAAGAAGACATGCGGTTTTATTTCCTAGCAGGCGATCAGGAAAGTTCAACGATGGTTTCTAATATGCAGGCCATGTATGACACTCTTGGAGCAGGCGGATTTGCAACAACGGAAATGGCCTTCGAAACCAGAGCTGACGGGCAACATGCCGAGTGGTTTTGGGCTAGAGAATTCTACAATGCGTATGTCTGGCTATTTGATGCGCAGCCTATTCCTCCAACCAATCCACCATCTGTGGCTCCCGATGTCAAAAAAGTAATACTCCAGGCATTCTGGTGGGACTATTGGAACACGAATTACCCTAATGGCTGGGCCAACTATCTAACCGAGCTAGCACCAAGACTTAAAGAATTAGGAATTGATGCCGTTTGGATTCCACCAAGTGTAAAAAACAATCACCCATCGTCAGTCGGCTATAGTCCGTTTGACAATTATGACCTCGGTGACAAATATCAAAAAGGACATACAGAAACCCGGTTAGGAAACAAGGATGAATTATTGAGGATGATTGCTGTTATGCATTCCAACGGTATCGAAGTAATTCAAGACATTGTGCTCAATCATGTTGATAATGCGGGGTCCGCTACTGGTGCTGGTGGCGTCGACAATGGCTCTGCTCATTCGCTGGCGACAGCAGCCGGATTTAAAAACTTCAGGTACGCTTCTTATGCTACTCCTGCTACTGACGAAACAGAATGTGACTACGCTTCCAGATCTGGTAGGTGGTCCAAAAATGCGGACAACTTCCACCCACATCCCGGACACAATGTATCCAACGACGACTGGACGGGTACTTTTTGGGGACCGGACTTTTGCTACGGATACACAGAAGCAGGACTGGGCAATGGATTTGGACAGAGTTCGAATATCTGTTCTTTCTCTGGCTGCAGTACGACTTGTCATGATCCCACCCAAAATACGGGCAACAATAGAAATGAAGCGCGCGATTGGATGATGTGGTATAAAAAACAGACTGGAGTTGATGGATTTCGATGGGATGCGGTCAAGCACTTCCCCTATTTTGTTCAACAAGACATTAGCTACAACTTAAAATATAATCTTCCCCCCTGGGCCGCTGGTGGAGAAGAAATGCTAAATTTTGGAGAATATGTAGACATACAGTTCTACACCGATCAACATGTAAATGATGTAGCTTACGCGAATTTTGGTACAGAAAAATTGATGGGAACCATTGATTTCAACCTTCGGTCCTTCGGAGCTTCTGGTGGGATTTATGGTATGGTTACTGGATTTGGAGGATACAATATGGCGAAACTCCCCAGCGAACAATGCAACGAACGATTCGAAACTTATATAGACGGTAGAAAAGTGCATCGAACAGTAAACTACGTAAATATGCACGACACTTTCCGTCCAATTCTTGATGCTTCAGGTAACTATATTGGGTGGGATACTGCTGCTGAGTTAGCCCCGCACATTGAACCCAATCAAGAAAGAATGTCAGCTGCGTATGCAGTCACAACAGCTATGGACGGCAACACCTTGGTTTATTTTGAGGACCTTTTTGATATCGGTTATAATGGCAATCGATACAATCATGACCCTTCCAATTCATCCCAGTTACCAGAGCGATCTGATTTAGTAAACCTAATCTGGTGTCACCAAAATCTGGGATTTAAAGATGGTGATTATGAGGTTGCCTCAAGTGGAGATGATCACTTGATGATAAGAAGAAATGGAAAGGCGATAATCGGCATCACGGATAGCTATTCAAATTGGCAGAGCGAATACGTTTATACTGGCTTCGCTCCTGGGACTTATCTGTATGATTATTCTGGAGCACACGGCAGTGGCATTGTCATCGTAGATGGGAATGGCTGGGCGGCCATTAGTATTCCACCAGTAGATCCATCTCTGAATGTTGCGGGTAGAAAAGGCTATTCAGTTTGGGCACCATCCGGCCAGTTGAACTCCAGCTTCCTTCCACCAAGAAGCAACATTACTTACCAGGAGTGGGAACTGGCAGACGACCTGGGAGATAGCCATTGCCAATCTCTGGGACAAGGCGGCGCGCTCCCTGCTAATTCTTGTAATAAACGAATCGCTGGAAAAATATTTGCAAAAGCTGGAGCAGAGATCACTTTTCAGCTATTCCAGCCGGGCAATTATGATTTGACAATTGGGGTCTATGACCTTGAGCAAAATAAGCTGGAAGAAATTTCAGGAATCGGAAATTTCTCAGGCACCTATGAGCCCTTAGTTGATGGCTGGATTACTTTTAAAGTCCACAATACGGTGGCTACTAATCCTTCACAGGAACTACTTTTTAATGTTTCTTACATCGCCCCTGAATCTGTTTATACCTCCGCTTATCCGTCCGGGGCAAAAGTGGCCTACTGGTCGGGGAATGGGCTGAATACAAGTTGGTTTGACTGCCGCAACTGGGAGGAAGGTTTGATACCTGATCCAATGATCAACGCTATCATTCCATCGTGTGCTTCTCACTTCCCGGTGGTGATTGGAGTTGCGGATTGCAAAAACCTTACGATTCTTCCGGGTGGCTCAGTAACTATTGCATCTGGTGCAACACTAAACGCGCATGGAAATTAGTGAAGTTGTTCAAATCAAATCATTACTTTTGCATATCAGTTATTTCTATAGCATCTCTTAATGTAAATTTATGACCCGAATATTTGTTTGTATGCTTCTCTCTTGTTTATTTGTTATTTCTTGCACGAATAAAGTAACACCGACATTAGAACCCGAAAAAGAACCACAGGAACAAGGCATCCCGGATGCAGAAATAAAAATACCTCCGGGAGTAGAGAAGCCAAATTACGGCATCATAGAACCTACTCCAAAGACAGTAAACCAATCAAGGGTAGACCCTCCTTTTTGGTGGGTAGGCATGTACAATCCTGAAATACAGGTGATGATCCATGACAATATCATAGGAGATTATACAGTTACTGTCGATCATCCGGGTGTTACATTAACGAAAGTAAACAAAGTAGAAAATCCGAATTATCTATTTATTGATCTCACGATTTCCAATGTTGCCAAAACAGGAAAATTCCCTATCAAACTTACTAGAAACGGGACGACAAAAGAATACCCGTTTGAACTGAGACAACGGTATCGAACCACTAACAGAATACAAGGCATTTCCGATAAGGATTTTGTTTATTTATTAATGCCGGATCGTTTCTCCAATGGAGATCCCTCCAATGATATTGTGCCTGGAATGTACCAGGATCAAATCAATAGAGATCGAATGTATTATCGACACGGAGGCGATCTGCAAGGGATTATCAATCACTTGGACTACTTAAAAGATTTGGGAGTAACGGCACTTTGGATCAATCCAGTACAAGAAAACGATCAGCCTTATGAGTCTTACCATGGTTATGCCATCACGGATCATTATATGATTGATCGACGTTTTGGGACGAACAAACTGTACAAAGAGTTGGTGGACAAGTGTCATGACATGGGAATCAAAGTGGTGATGGATATCATTCACAATCATGTAGGAGATAAGCATTTTTTCATTCAAGATTTACCGAGCAAAGACTGGATTCATCAATATTCAGCATTCACAAGAACCACCTACCGAGCACCCACATTAATGGATCCTTATGCGTCGGAAGCGGACAAGGAGCGAATGAGTGATGCCTGGTTTGACTACCACATGCCTGACTTAAATCAGAAAAATCCGCTGCTAGGAAAATACCTTACACAAAACAACATATGGTGGATTGAATTTTCAGGAATTGATTCCTACAGAGTAGACACGTACGCTTACCCGGACCAAGAATATATGGCAGAATGGGCCAAGGCAATACTGCAGGAATATCCCAATTTTCATATGTTTGCAGAAACCTGGGTGCATGGTTCGCCTATTCAAGCACAGTTCACCCAAAACAACAATCTTCGGGAGGGCTACAACTCCAATATGCCTGCCGTGACCGACTTCCAACTCTACTACGCGATCAATGAAGCATTAGATAGAAATCAAGGGTGGACGGAAGGAATCGCACGTGTTTATTTCACCCTTGCAAAGGATTTCCTCTATGAAGACCCAACTCGTAATGTCGTTTTTCTGGACAACCATGACTTGAGCCGATTCTATTCCATGATCAAAGAAAATGACGATAAGTTTAAATCAGGGATCAGCTTTTTGCTGACAACAAGGGGAATTCCTATGATGTATTATGGGACTGAGATTTTATTAAAAAATTATTCTGATCCTGATGGAAAAGTCAGGCAGGACTTTCCTGGAGGCTGGACGGGAGACGTCAGCAACAAATTCACAAGTGCTGGGCGGTCAGAAAAGGAAAACGAGACGTTCGAGTTTGTAAAAAAACTGGCCAACTATAGAAAGAACAATGAGGTGCTCCAAACGGGTAGATTGACTCAATTTGTGCCAGAAGATGGGGTATACACCTACTTTCGGCATAACCAACAAAAAACGGTGATGGTGATGATGAATACACATAATAATATCGCCAATGTAGCCCTTGATCGATTTCAGGAGCGACTATCGACATTTAGTAAAGGGGAAAACATAGTTTCTGGGGAGGTTTTTGATTTGGGGAAGGAAATGGTTTTACCGCCTAATCAAACAGTTATTTTGGAATTGAAAAAATAGGACTGGGAGAATGATGATTCGTCCCTACGCACCACATAAAATATGAATCGACTTTTTTTCGCTATTATAGGATTATCCTTTATCCTGTTTGCTGGCTTCGCAAATGGCCAAAATCCAATTCCTGACAGGGGCATCGTATTCAATGACTCCAGTGCAGTTTTGCCAAAAATCTTTATCGAATTGCCTTCGGATTCGCTTTCGGCCTTGTATCAGCCGGGCAATGAAGAAAGTGACCACCTCTACCCTGCACGTTTTATTTATGACGATAATGGCCTGTTGGATACGCTGGAAAATGTAGGTTTTCGATTTAGGGGCAACACTTCCAGGTATTCCTTCAAAAAGTCCTTTAAAATTTCCTTCAACACCTTTGTTTCTGGACGTGAATTTCATGGATTGGAAAAGATGAATTTGAATGGTGAACATAATGACCCGTCCATCATCCGCTCAAAATTATGCTTTGATTTGCTTAGGAGCATGGAGATTCCAGCCCCTAGGGCTAATCATGTAGAATTGTATGCAAATGGCTTGTTTCTTGGTCTGTATATTAATGTGGAGCATATCGACGAAGAGTTTGTCCACGAAAGGTTTGGCAATAAAAATGGGAACCTCTATCGCTGCTTATGGCCAGCTGATCTCAACTATATCACCAACAATCCCAATGCCTACAAATTGATGAACGGCAATCGAAGAGTATACGAGCTAAAGACCAACCAAGCAATAGACGACTATAGTGATTTAGCAGATTTCATTGATGTTTTGAATAATATTAGTGATCACAACGCCTTTCGCTGTGCATTGGAAGAAATATTTAATGTGGAGGACTATTTGAAGGTTATCGCGTTTGATATACTCACTGGAAATTGGGACGGACCGATATACAACAAAAACAATTTTTACTTGTACAAAAACACCTTCACTGGCAAGTTTGAATACATTCCTTTTGATTTGGACAATACAATTGGCATTGATTTCCTAAACAGGGACTGGGTCAATCGGAATATCTACAATTGGTCAAAAAGCAATGAGCAACGTCCTATTTTTACACGTTTGATGGATGTCGCGGTGTATCGGGATTGGTTTTCCTATTTTATGCAGCAGACGATCACAGACCTCTACAATCAAACGGACTTTTTCCCAAGGATTGATGCTACAAAAAATCGGATCACAGCAGCCGCCATGAACGACACTTATCGAACGTTTGATTATGGATTTACCGTCGCCGATTTTAACAACTCCTACAATTCAGGGCTTGGCAATCATGTGGTTTGGGGGCTGAAAGAATTTATAACCGATCGGGGCACTGCTGCCTTAAATCAAGTCGTCCTAAATGATATATTCCCAATTATCACGCAAGTTAAAAACAACTTCCCGTCCCTGAATACATCAATTGATATCCAGGCAACAGTAGAAGATGAAATGCTTGGTGGTCCAACTTTAGGTTCTGTAGTCCTCAACTACCGTTGGAATGGTGGTAGCTGGCTTCAGGAAGTTTTATTTGATGATGGGATGCACAATGACGGTGGGGCAAATGATGGGATTTTCGGCACGTCCATTCCGGGCACCAATTCGCCAGGATTGCTAGAATACAACATTGAGGCTACCGATCAAACAGGCCAAACAAGCACCCATCCATTTTGCAATTTCAAACAAGCAAATATTGGTACAAAAACGCCCTTATTTATTAATGAATTCATGGCTCAAAACACGATCAGTCATTCAGACAACGTCGGTGAATTTGATGATTGGATCGAAATCTATAACGGGGGCAATACTCCGATTTATTTAGGCGATAAATTCCTTACGGATAATCTATCTGACCCTACGCGGTGGCAAATGCCTGACCTTACTCTCCCTCCAAATGAATACTTGCTTTTGTGGGCAGATGGCGATGGTTTTCAAGGGCCAAACCACACGAATTTCAAGTTGGATTTGATGGGAGAATCTCTGGGTATTTTCCATAATGCGCAGCATGGTTTTGCGCCCATTGACACCTTCAATTTTGGTTTGCAGCAAGCAGATGCGACTTCTGGCCGATTGCCGAATGGCCTGGGTCCGATTATTCCTTTACCAAGCATCACCCCTGGATTTTCTAATGTACCTGTTTCTACTCAAGATCAATTTGTGCCATCGCAAATACAGGTTTTTCCCAATCCGTTTTCTGACCACTTGTTTATCTCTTTTGGAGAAGCATTACCCTCAAGGGGAATACTATCCATACGAACTATCAATGGACAACTTGTTTATGAACAATCCCTTCCTGCTAACGGTAAGCATGTTAGCTGGGACGGCCACTCGAATTTGGGCCAACTTGTGTCTGCTGGAGTGTATACCATTTCCGTTCTATTACACGAAAGTGAAAAAACTTACTCTTCTCAAAAAATAATATTGATTCGATAATGTATTTTCTGCTTTTCGCCCTATAAAAGCCTAGGGAACATAAGTACTTCGGTTTCGATTGTTCCAAATCAAACTTCCGTCAGAAGCGCCTACCTCACCGTCCAGACTACAATCAAATATCAGGTAGCCATTTTGATTTCTGTTATTCCACCGAAGCGTTCGATCTGTAACATCGATTACGCCATCAGAAGACACGTCACCAGCCCTTAGTGTTTGGACACCAAATATGTTTTTTGTAGCATCTAGCCCACCATACAAGGCTTCAGAGAAAAAGTCAATAGCAGTCGATCCAGAAAATTGAATAGCATTGGCAGTCATTACTGCCAGGTGATTTCGATGGTGAATTGCCACATAATAATTGTCCGCAGGAACCGACCAATAAAGTGGGCTTGCGCCATCAACTCCTACGACAAATCCCATTTCCAGCAACAAGGCTGCCTGAGCACTGACCACTTGAGTATTGTCGGATTTATCGCGCAGTTCCACCAGCACCCAATCAACAACGGGTGCCGAAGAAAGTGCTGCAACGGTAGTTTGCTCTCCTCCATTGTGCCATCCCATAGCCGAAAATGGTTCATTCAAAGGAATTTGATTGAGAAGTCTAGTTTCCATAATCAGACCAATGCCTTTATTGTAGGGTCCCTCCAGAAAAACGGAGGCATCTAAAGACAAGACATTACTACAATTACCAATCTGCGCAAGGACAGGAATTCGAGTACAATTGCTAGTCACGCCTTCAATTTCCCAATCATGCAAGGCCATAAAGGTCCCACTTTGATTTGAACCTGTTATGGAAATATAGTTATCTGAAATTGGGTAGCTGACATTTGTCCAATGGCCGACCCCAACCGCGCTAGTTACCGTGATGGTGTAACTCCCAGTCACTAAACTTACCCCACCATTTGAAAAATTGACGGTATGCCAGAATGGTGCCCCGGGTATACCCGATACCGAAAACGACTGTGCGCCATTCGTCACAAGATTGCCCGAATTGTCTCTAATTTCAAATGAAATAGGATGAGTGCCTGACCAAATCAATGCTCTTACCGTCATCGCTTTCAGCGTAAAATCCTGCAATACATCGAAAGAGAGTTGAGTAGCGGTTTTCCAGTCGTTAATGCCTGTAAAACCATTGTTGCTAGTAGGTGGTGCTGCGGTTGCTGAAAAACTGGATTCATCTGCTACATAATAGGTCGTCGTGGTAGAAATTACTGGAGTAGAAAAGGTCGTTCCCGTTCCTAATGCGGTTCCTCCGGTTGGTACATCATACCAGACATAATTGCCACCAGAGGAATTTGCTATCGATAGGTCTACACTAGAGGTTGTTTGTTCACAACCATTGACGGCAGTAGTTGTACAATTATCGCAGGCATCCCCAATTCCATCATTATCACTATCAAGTTGATCTGCGTTTGTAACATAAGGGCAATTGTCGCAGGCGTCGCCCAGGTTATCTAAATCACTATTGTCCTGATTGGAATTCGAATCTGATGG
>CALLWB010000029.1 GCA_938016265.1 uncultured Saprospiraceae bacterium | reverse complement strand
TTTACCCTGATAAGTTTGCCCCTTTCTGCTAAATGAATAATCAACAACCGCCTCTCCAAAATTGAAAATGCCCGATCCGCCAGGTTCTCTGGTACTATTGCCATCCACTTCATTAGAAATAACCTCCGTTACCAACCATTTTCCTTTCAGAGAATTCTCCGCAGTCAACGGTTTAGTTGGCCCACACCCCACTAGCAATACGCAACAAAACATTCCAACTATAAAAATAACAATACTCAATTGTTGTTTCATTCTATTCTTCTCTTGGTTATTAAGTTATTGTGTGAATTAAATTATTAGGGACGGAAAAGCCCACTTGTCCTCTCTTTACCGGTGTTCCGGCCCAGTACATACTTGCTAACAAATACCCACCACCACCTAAGGCCGAGGCCGAGGAACCATCGAATAAATACCATTATTCCCATGCCATACAATATTATCCAGTCCAGTTACATCACCGTCCAGATTGTAATCTACCTCGGTATAAGTGTTGAAGCCTCCATTCACAAGCAACCATTTTATTCGATCAAATCCATTTATGTCATAGCTAAAATTAGCTCCGTCTTGTCCGCTATCTCCAGCGGCCATTCCATAGATTCCCGGCTCTATTTGAATAGATCCATGCCCTTGATTGTTTGCCGTGTAGGTATTCTGCCCCTTAAAATCATAAGTCAACATCCCATTGACAATATCTGCTGGTTGGCTCGACATTACTCCCATATGATTTCTATGTTCCACAACAATATAAAACGGACCTTCTGCCCAATCAGGGATAAAATAAGGGTGCATGAACTTGATCGATCCATCTTCCAATACCACAGCAGCAGCTTGCGCCACCATACTCATATGATCAACCCCTGTGCGGAATGCGACAAGAACCCAGTCTACAATTTTCTTATTTCCATTTTCCGCAATAAAATCTTGGTAAGCCGCATTATCCCATAGTCCTCCTTCCGAACCAGAATAGCTCCAGGGCTCCGCATTATAAGGTTGTCCTGTTCTATTTTCCTGATTGTAATTATTCGTAGGTGTTTGTCCCGGGAGCAGCAATTTGTTATATAAATGAGGAGTCATCGAGCTGGTATTCGAATTGTAGGCTCCCTGCAGCCAAATTGATAGATTAAACGTTACCGGTGTATTGATGCGTACTAATTCACTTTGAAGTGTTAATTTTTGATCATAGATCGTGGAGTCAGAAAGCACACTATTATATACCCGG
This sequence comes from uncultured Saprospiraceae bacterium, assembly GCA_938016265.1. Classification (GTDB taxonomy): domain Bacteria; phylum Bacteroidota; class Bacteroidia; order Chitinophagales; family Saprospiraceae; genus JAHDHB01. The sequence continues at coordinate 9,902 of CALLWB010000029.1, read as the reverse complement.
CAATAGTAATCACCAGTACCAGAAATCAAGAAGGTGCTATCTCCTGTAGCGGAAAAAACCAATTCTCCGTTATGAAACCAATGGTAGGTATTTTTAGCCAAATCGCCTCCAGCCTCCACGGAAAGCTGATCTCCATTTTGGTAGACTGGAATCATTTCCTGCGGTGCATAGATAAATTTATTGCCAAGCGGGAGATTCTCCTCCATTCCATTGTAGATCAAATTATTCGACGACACCTTAAAGAAATTCAGATTGGTTAGATGAGTTACAGTTGGCAATGGCCCCGAAAGCTGATTGTTATGAATTCGAATTTCTGTTAGGTTTGGAGAAACAAACTTAGGAGGAGTTCCAGTCAGATTATTATAATGGACTCTAAGAATCTTTAATTGTGGGAGATTTGCAAATGCAGGTATACTCCCTGTTAAATTATTCCGGTTAACCAATAAATCCGTTAAGGCGGGCAATTCTAAATCAGGAATTTCTCCAGAAAGCTGATTAAAGTGAAAATGCAATCGCTTCAAAAATAAATGATGATAATTTGGAATGGTGCCTGTTAACTTATTCTCATAAGCATAAAAATAAATGATTCCCGGACAACCATTCAACAGTGGGAGTGGTCCTGACAATTCATTTTCCTGAAGATACAACGTCTTCAATTTTGGGATACCAGAAAAATTAGGAATACTAGACGACAAAACATTTCCCTGTAGTCGCAGGTTTGTCAAATCGGGTAAATTATAGTTTGGAATGGCTCCGTTTAATTTATTGGTATACCCATAAAAATGGAGGAGAGCTGGTAGATTATCAAATGTGGGGAGATTTCCACTCAATTCATTGTTATTGACATACAAATACTGCAAATCGGGTAAGTTGAAATCAGGTATTTCTCCAATTAGTAGATTGTTATCGAGCGACAATTTCCTTAATGCGGGGAGCCCATTGAAGTCTGGAAGGGTCCCTTTTAGTTCGTTTTTGGAAAGGATCAATTCTGTTAGCTTAGGAAGATTGAAGTTAGGTATCTCTCCTACGATATCATTCGTGCTGACTAATAAATGGGTCAATTCTGGAAGATGAAGGTCTGCCAACTTACCTGTTAAACCGGTTGAATTTAGTCGGATTTCTTTTACCCGACACCCGTCTGGCGTTAGGGTCACTCCGTACCAGGTAGTCATAGGCGCATACAAATTCCAACTAGACGTCCAGGAAGCCCCATTCAGTGAGTTATAAAACCGAACCAATTGCAGGGAATCTTGAGCACGGCAAGCCGTATCATCAGAAACATAAAGCTGTTTAGTAACCACATTGGACCCACAAATTGAGTTTAGCGTCAGTTTAACATTATAAAAACCTGTAGCGGAATACTGGTGGGTCGGAAACTGGCTGGTACTGAAAGTGCCATCTCCAAACTCCCAGCTATAAGTTTCAATTTGATCAGAAGGGGCGTTGGAGAATCCAGAAAAATCGACCGACAACAAATTAGCAGCATAGAAAAAATCTGCTGGCTCTTCATAAACGTCATCTATCGGCAAAACGGCAATTGACCGCCTACCAACTGCACCACTACTATTTGTCGGAATCACAGCGTACCAAACGTCTGTAAACAGTTGGTTACCTGCCAGATAATCGATAAACCCTAAATCAGATACGGTGGACACATATTCCATTTCTGTTTCTTCATCCAACAGTCGCCAGACCTCATAAGCTTCCGCATTCTGCACGGGATCCCACTCCAGACGAATCGAACTCCCACCGCAATATTTGTACGCTTTTAGCCGAGTTTGTCCTAGGATACTAAAGGTACCGTCATTGATAGTTTCTACGCCTAGTCGTTCTACTTTTAATCGGCCAGTTGCCGTCATGGTTTCAGGCACTTTCCATTGGTAAGATCGTTCCGAGGGCGCTATGTTTTGGTCGACAGTCGTCCAACTAACACCATTGTCCAGGGTATAAGAAAGTTTAAACGGAGTCGTATTGCCATAAGCTTCCCAATAAACAGGAAAATCCTCACCAGGGACCATTGTCATATCAGACATGGGGTGGGTAATCAATATTTCATCCTCCACAAAACTATAAACAATCGAATACTCTTGATTTCCTACTGGGATGGCTTCCCCTTTTACAAGGATAGTATACATACCCAACTCCGGTTTTTCGATCACCACTTGCTCGATATTATTTGTTCTATCTACTCCTTCCTCCGCATACCGATCAGGGTTGGTGGCATCCAGGATTTTAGGCAGGACATTACTATTGTTAGGTAGCACCACTTCTAAATCCAAATCGTTGACCAATGCCTTTGAAGCAAATGCCGTTCCTGGCTCGTCATGCCAATACAACATCACTTTTAGCTGGCCTTTTCCCGGAGGAACCAAGATTTGATGGCTTTTAGTTTGTCCTTGAAAAGTCGACCCTTCAAAATATTCTTCATTTTCAATACTTTCGATGGCTTTCCGAGCATTTATTCTTCCAAAACCATAGGAATAATCGGGGCCAGGATTCCCCAGATCATCAGAGGTATTGCAGGCAATAGCCTTCATTAGTGCTCCTTTAGGATTTGCCCCATTATGGAGCGATCGATATTTTTCTATCATTAATGTCATACATCCAGTGACTGCTGGAGCTGCAGCACTTGTCCCACTAAAGCGATTATAGACATTGTTTAACCCTGTAGAAATCGCACCATTTGCTCTACTACAAATTTCAGGTTTTATTCGTCCATCCAATGTTGGCCCTTTGCTGGAGGTATGCGCGATCAGATCTGTCTTTTCAAGATTGCCTACTGACAATACATTTTTGGCAGATTGATCGCCTCCTAGTACGGTCCCAAAGCCATATGGCAAGAAGCCACAGTTCTCAGCGGGAGAGCCACTATTCCCCGTCGCATAAATATGCAGCACTTCAGGGTAGGCCAGCAGCTGTAGATCTTTATTAATAGAGTTAACACTATATTCTCCATTGAAGGAACAATTGATCAATCCGTAGGAATTGTTGGTCAACACCATTCCAAGACTATCGTGGAGCATAGGTGTTTTTGAAATAACATTATTGAGGTACTCTGAGATAATCGTTGATTTGGGAGCATGCCCGGCATACCTAACATCAATGATCCCTGCACCACCGATGATTCCTGCAACATTATTCCCATGAACCCCAACCGTATTATAGCTGTTTATTGCGCGATTGTGTCCGTCCAGATGGTCAAAAACACCGAGGTCACCCAGACCAACAGTCACTCCTTCACCAGACAACCCTTTAAACGTGCGTACATAATCGGCTCCGTGTCTACCTGGATTATCGAAATTGAGCAGCACGTAGTTTTCGAGGACCGGTTCTACCCAAGTGATGTACGGTAAAGCCGCCATCGCTTGAATTTCTGTTGTTGCCATTGAAACACGCACTTGATTTTGCCAGTATTTCGTGGGGCTACACTGGTAGCCAAGCGCAACTAAAAGATCTCTAGCTTCTGTAAAAGTTAGACTGGATATATGGTATGCATTAACTTCAATCAGTCCTCCTGTCTTTTGGGTATCCGTATCCCAATCTGTAAATGAATGATGTATTTTTTGATGACTTTCCAGATAGGAAAACCCAATCACACCTAGCGGTTTTAAAAGTTGCGGATTCAATGTTTCAGGTACCAAAGATAAGTAGGTGTTTTTTGGTATGAAATTCAAAAGTTCGACTCCAAGTTGTTCTATAGCTGGAAGATCGCTAGGAGTAGGAAGTGCATCAAATTGAAGTAAAATAGGAATGAACCCATTAATGGAGGTTCCTCCTTGTATATTACTAGGAAAACTGGTCTGATTGGTTAAATCTATGGGGAGAAATTCTCCATTTTTTGCAGCAATAGGGAAACAAATAGCTTGTTGGCTAAATGCTGCAGATATGCTCATGCATACTATAAAAATCGCTAAAAATGCCTTGCCTACAACGCTCATTTGAATCTTCTTTTTTGCAATTTTGTTTGTAAAATCGATGTTCCCGATTCGCTATATCATAGAAAAAAGGAAACTAAATACTCTTACTACCTAACTTACAGAATAAAAAGAGTTTCGAAGGATAACTAATGAAGTGCCGCTTTAATTTCGAGTTTATTGATGACTTCTCCCTCCGTTTTCACGAAGTATTCTAGTCGTTCATAAACTTCTTTTTCATCAAAATAATGGAGCGCCATTTTCACAAAGATATGGCCGTGTTTCGCCTCTGACGTCCAAAGCATTTTGTAAAACCCCTTTAGTTCTGGATCTTCCAATGCCTCGGCAATCAATCGAAACCGCTCAGCGCCCCTGGTTTCGACCACAGAGGCAACAAGCAATCTGTCAAGAAAACGTTCTTCTCTTGACGACCGACAAGCCTTAATCAAATCAGCGACATAATGATCTTTGCCCATTGAACCAGGCATCTGAACTGACCGTTTTTCCATCAGTTGAAATACTTGTTGGAAGTGTTCGAGTTCTTCAATAGCCGTTTCTATGAGCTCTTTCAAAATTTCCTTTCTATCGGGATATTTTGCTACAAAACTCATGGCCATCGCTGAAGCTTTGCGTTCGCAATCTGCATGATCTTGTAAAAAAGAGTCAAAATCATTCATTACAGCGGCGAGCCATTCTGGTTTACTAGGGCAAGCGATATCTAAATTTAGCTTCATGTTTTTTTTGTAAAATTAGTCAAATATTTTTTTTCATTTCATGAATCACCTAAATTGATTGTTCACTTTTGTTGTTATCCTTTCAAAGAACTTTTTATTCCGACAGTACATTTTACTATCAGTTTATTTATTGTTATTTTTTTGCTGAAGTTGGAGCAGGCTCAAAACTAATTTCATTAATAAGATTAATTTAAAATAAAATAGGTTGCACCTAAATTAGAATATTTCAAATATTAACCATGCCAATTCATCCCGAAAAACGAAACCTAAATCCATAGCTACTTGCAAAATAGCTATTGAATCTTATAGATAAACATAGTATCCTATTATCAAATAATAAGAATAGTTTATTCTAACCTATAAAAGTAAGATGATTGGAATTAGTACGATTGGGAGGTCGTCAGCTTTAGATAGTAACTAACTACTCAAATATAATCAAAATCATCTATTTATCCAATCATTATGAAACTGAACTTGTTTTTTTAACGTAGAACTAAAAAATTAATAAGGATAATGTATTTTGCCAACTATTATGGAAACAATAGTCATCAATAAAAAGAAGATAGCTCCAGGCGAAAACAAAGTGGTTCGACTTAATGTGGCGCATCTCCATTCGGGGAATAAAATTGATATTCAGGTACATGTCTTCCGCAGCAAAAAACCTGGTCCCACCATGTTAGTCCTTGGAGGTGTCCATGGAGACGAAATAAACGGTGTGGAGATTGTCAGGCAAACCATCGCAGATCGGATGTTTGAAAACCTGGAGAAAGGAAGTGTGATCGCCATCCCGCTTTTGAATATCTACGGATTCCTAAATTTCTCCAGAGATTTGCCTGATGGAAAGGATGTCAATCGTAGTTTTCCAGGGATGAAATCTGGTTCTTTGGCTTCCCGAGTGGCACATACTATGACAAAACAGATATTGCCCGTCATTGATTTTGGTGTCGATTTTCACACAGGAGGAGCAAGCCGATTTAACTATCCTCAAATCCGATATACTCCTGATGATGTAATGGCCAATGATCTGGCACGGTCCTTCGCTCCGCCCTTCCTTATTCCCTCCAAAATACGATCAGGCTCTTTGCGACACGCTGCAAAACTTAAAAACATTCCGATCCTTATATTTGAAGGTGGAGAGTCCCTCCGAGTAGATCAATTTTCCATAAATGAAGGCATCAATGGATTGAAGCGGATGATGCTGTCTGTTGGAATGATCAAAGACGCACCAATGCACAAACAAACGACCCTCCTGCACAAAAAATCATGGGTCCGTGCTTCCCGTTCTGGCATGTTCCGATGGATTCGACAATCCGGGGACAGCATCGAAAAAGGGGAAATCATGGGAGTCATCCATGACCCTTATGGACAATGGAGTGTCGATGTCACCGCCAATCGGTCAGGGACGATTTTTGGACACAATAACGCACCAGTAGTCAACCAAGGAGATGCCGTATTCCACATTGGCTATGAGGAGGAAATTATTAAACTGGATTGATTAATTGGTTAATTGTTAATGGGGAAATAGTGAATGTTGGATTGAGAATTAGTTATAAACTTCAAGGACTGCATTTGTCCTTTTACCTTCTACAAAATCATCGCTCTACTCATCCAAACTACAACTTCTCCTTACCCAAAATATGAAAACCCAACTTAACCGCTAATTGGTGAACATACCCAGAGATTTTTGGAGAAGAAAATTGATTTTGCTGCCCCTGATATCCCAAACTAAGGTTGAGCCCCAGTTTTTCCGTGATTTGATATCGATAGCCCAAACCACCTTCAAACACCAAACCACCCCAGACGGTGTCATATTCAGGATAATCTGTCGGCAACTTCGTATAGGTAGTAAACGCATAGCCCGCTCGAAGTACAAAAAATGGAATGTGCTTCTCCTTACTCATCAACAAGCGAAAATCAAGCACCACAGGGATATGTGGATAGACTATCTTTTCCTGGAAACCAATGGACACAAATTTCACTCCTGTACCCAATCCAACAGAGAATACATTATCGATTTGAATGCCAACTGCCGTATTAATAAGAGGGGAAATATTAACCGCTTCATTTTCACCTACTACAGGCAACATTCCCACTTCAGAAATACTAATAAGCTTTAGCGAATTGCTGCTTGTTGTTGCTTGACTATAGATGAGGCAAGGAAGATAAAACAACATCAAAAGTACGACCGCAATTTTTTTCATAAGATTAGATTTTCCATGCAAATGTATGGATTATCTACCTAATTTTCGAATACGAGAGTTAAGCTCCCAAGGGCAATTTCATTAAAAAAACAGTTGCCAGAATTTCTGACAACTGTTTTTTTAATATTCTTCCTCAGTATAATTGTTAATAGTGGTGAAGCGCTATTCGTGTAAAACAACATTTAATCCACCATTAACAAACACTTAATGTACCACAGAAACTCTGACGACTCCAAATGAGCTGCCGGATTGCACCCGTATAAAATATACCCCATCAGACAAATCGTTCATTGGTACTTCGAGCAGTTGTTTTCCTTGCGGGAAATGGGCTTGTACCACATCACCAGCGATCAGACGTCCAGTATAATCGTAGACAGAAGCGCTCGTAATACCAGACTCCGGCAAATCAACATCCAACATCACCACCTCGCTTGCAGGATTTGGGAAAGCTGCGATTGACAGACTGGCAACTTCCGGGCCCCAGAGACTTGTAGGAGGCAACGCAAGCGTGTTTACGACGGTGTTCGTGATCACGGGAGGGTTGAAATCGAAGTAGATGGCTGCTGAGTTTTCTATCGTTGTTCCTAGTGGAATATTGAGTGCCCGATCCATGGTGAACAGGACAAATCCATTACTAGCAGGCTCGTTGACATTGCTGTCGGGTAGTAGGATGTTTTCAAACCAAAACTCCAGGATATGCGCATCTGAAAATCGTACTTCGTAGTCGTGCGTCGCATCGATGACATTGAGGGATTCTACATTCAAATTCGCGTCAAGCGTATCCCTAATAACAACTGTAAATGCGGTGTCCGTTCCTGTATTTTGAAAGCGCACCTGGTAGAGGAAGGTCTCGTCTTCTTCATAAAAATCGCCGCCAAACGGATCGGTGCCTACGAGGTTTTGCTTGTCATTTGGATCAAAGGAGCCGGTTACTGTTCTACAGTTAGCATATACATTGTTGGAAGGTTGTACGTCTCCAGTTAGCGGCTCGATATAAGTGGTATCACAGACTTGTGTCCCTAGTGGAGTCCCCACGGGGATAAGGAAGTTCATTATTACTTGTTTACATTGACCTGGAGCCAAATTGGAATAGGACCAGGTGACCGTTCTTGTGGCCAAATCATAGCTATCTTCCAAGCCATTTCCGTTAAAGTTGGTCATAATTGGATCATGGACCAGGGAAAATGTTCCAGACATGATATCCGAACCATAATTACAATAATATACATACATATAATGAGTAAATCCGGGACGAGCAGGGGTAGAAGAATAATACGTTGAAACATTAAGAGTAGGGACATATTTTAAATAGAAATCTCCTCCTTGATAAGTGGTTTGCAATACTGGAGCACTTACCGAGTTGGTATAACTCCCGGCACAGGCTAAATCAATAAAAGGAAGCTCAATCAATCTAACGGTATAGTTGCCAGCTTCCGCTTCAAAAGAATAATACCCCGAACTATCTGTTAAGGTATAAACAGAATCTACCCCATTACTTAGTACCAACATTTTTTGTGAAAAAGGAATCGTTCCTGCATCCTGAACACAATCGGGCAATACATCATCCAAATATACATACCCTTCAATGGTTACAAAACAAGAGGGATCTTCCTCAATTTCAAAGAGTTGTTTTGTTCGGCAGCCACTATCGATATTTTCTACAGTAACTGAATACCAATTTGCTGCTAATCCTGTTGCTGTTTGTGTAGTTGCTCCATTGCTCCACATAAAAGAAGGGTTGCTCACAGGCGTATTGAAAACAATACTTGCGGTTCCATCGCTGGTGTTGCAGCTGGTTGCCGTGGTTGTAATGGTATATTCAACCCCGGTATCGAGGATAGTGACCGTATCTGTTAGGGCACATCCGGCGGCATCAATTACCTCTACAAAATGGAGGCCTGCTTCCAAGTTTGAAGCAGTCTGCGAAGTTTCACCGTTACTCCAGTAATAAGTAATGGGAGATGTCCCACCACTAGCAGTGACGGTGGCAGAACCATCATCAATACCACTACAACTTACATTGCTATTAATAGTTATATTCGATGTTAGGTTACCAGTCCCATTATTAATGACAATAGTGGCGAGTATTGTACAGCCATTGGCATCTGTAACGGATACAGAATAAGTTCCAGCGCAGAGATTAGAAGGAAAAGGAAGTGTGCTACCATCTGACCATTGGTAGGTATATGGTGCAGTTCCTCCTGAAACTGAAATAGTTGCACTGCCATCACAGCTATTACAAAAGTCGTCAATAACATTGCCTACGTTCACGGTAAGTGGATTGGGGCTGTTAATGAGAAATGAACTTGACGTGGTGCATCCATTAGCATCGACGACAAAGGCTTGATAAACACCAGGGCCTAAATTTTGCACGGTTGAATTTGGAGTAAAAGTTACTCCACCATCTACACTGTATTCATAGGGTAAAGTACCCCCAGAAACGTTGAATGTAACCCATCCGTCGTTTCCTGAGCAAGTGGCATCGAATGGTAATGGGTTCATAAATAAAGCGGGAGGTTCTGAAATAGTAACCGTTGCAGTTGCTACACAATTGATGGCATCAATAACAGAAACTTCATGAGTTCCGGCACTTAGAGAGGAGGATGTTGATCCTGACTCACCATTATCCCATATATAAATATAAGGTAGGGTTCCTCCAGAAGGCCATGCTGTTGCTACACCATTGGATCCACCATTGCAAGTTACATTAGCGTCAACAATTGCTGTGGTGACAAAACCTGCACATTGGGCATATGCGAATTGACATAAAATAAGCGATACTAGTAAACATAGAAGTGTTCTCATACTATAAAGTATTAAAGTTAAAAAAGATGATAGTGCTTATTTTGTAGAACGTTGGTAGGTTTAAAAACGTTGCCTTGTTTAGAAAAAAGTAGTTGGTAGACGGACTTTGAGGTAAAGGGTAAAAGGATTTTCTTGACAAAACTCACGGCAAGTGTACAATATGTTTTTTTTACAACAAGGAACGATCATCTTTTCTGGATTTTCATTGCTTTTCTTCACCGACAACCCGTTCACGCAGAGCAAATTGA
>CALLWB010000028.1 GCA_938016265.1 uncultured Saprospiraceae bacterium | reverse complement strand
GTACCATCAATATCAAAACTGCTGATGGTGAAATCTCTACCAGCATAAGATGCTTCAAATGGCATCGGGAAAGTAGGCAGCGCATCGCCACAACCAAAAGTAGATTGGCTTAATGTCATGCTGGTAATTGAACAGTTATCGGTACTTCCATTATCCACATCAGCTGCAGTAATCGTCGCCACACCACTAGAATCCAACATCACCGTTACATCCTGACACATAGCCACTGGAGCAATGTTGTCAACTACAGTAACATTCGCTGAGCAAGTAGATGAATTTCCTGAAGCATCAGTCACGGTCAAAATGGTGGTCGGGGTTGAACCTACCACAATCGCCCCAATCGCTCCCACACTAGAAGTGGAATAACTAGCAGGAAGAATACAAGAAAACTGAAGACTGCTGCTTGCATGGAAGTAATAAACCCCAGGCGTAGTTGGCGCAGTAAACGTAAACGATTCTGTACCTGATCTAGGAGATGAAGTACTCCCAGAATAAAGACAATTGGTCGTTTCGGTACCTAGTCCAACATAAAATTGCTGGATACACCCAGGACAATACGTCGAGGCATAAGCAGAATTCCAATCTAAACTCACAGAAACGGTAGCCCCCGGAGCGACATAAGTATTATTATTTCCAGTACCATCAATATCAAAACTGCTGATGGTGAAATCTCTACCAGCATAAGATGCTTCAAATGGCATCGGGAAAGTAGGCAGCGCATCGCCACAACCAAAAGTAGATTGGCTTAATGTCATGCTGGTAATTGAACAGTTATCCGAACTTCCATTGTCCACATCACCGGCAGTAATTGTTGCCACTCCGCTAGAATCCAATATCACTGTAACATCCTGACACATAGCTACTGGAGCAATGTTGTCTTCTACTGTTACAATTGCTGAGCAACTAGAAGAATTCCCAGATGCATCAGAAACGGTTAATACCGTAATAGGAGCTGCTCCAACCACAATAGACCCAATTGCCCCCACACTAGAAGTGGAATAACCACCCGGTAGAATACAAGAAAACTGAAGACTGCTGCTCGCATGGAAGTAATATGTCCCAGGCGTAGTAGGGGCTGTGAAATTGAATGACTGACTTCCTACTCTAGGAGCTGAGGTATTCCCAGAATAAAGACAATTAGTAGTTTCCGTTCCTAATCCTACATAATATTGTTGAATACAACCTGGGCAATAGGTAGAGACATATTCCGATTTCCAGTCAACATAAACTGAAACAGTAGATCCGGGAGCTACAAACGTATTGTTGTTGCCAGTCCCATTGATGTCGAAGGTGTTTATTGATAATTCTCGACCAGCATAAATTTCAACAAATGGCAAAGGGAAAGCAGGGAGCACATCAGCACAGCCAAATGTAGATTGGTCTATTGTCATGTTGGTAATCGCACAGTTGTCTGAGCTTCCATTGTCAATGTCGGCGGCAGTAATGGTAGCCATACCATCAGAGTCCATTGTTACTGTTATATCTTGACACATAGGTATTGGCGCAATATCGTCCTCTACCGTTACAACTGCTGAACAGGTAGAAGTATTCCCGGAGGCATCCATGACCGTCAAAACAGTTTGAGGAATTGGACCAACTACAATCGATCCAATCGCTCCCACACTAGAAGTGGAATAACCACTCGGTAAAATACATGAAAACTGCAGGCTGCTACTAGCATGAAAGTAATAAGTTCCAGGAGTTGTGGGTGCAGTAAATGTAAATGATTCTGTTCCAGATTTAGGAGAGGAAGTATTCCCAGAATAAAGACAATTGGTAGTCTCGGTGCCCAATCCAACATAAAATTGTTGGATACAACCAGAGCAGTAGGTAGAGGCATAAACAGAATTCCAGTTTAAGTTGACCGAGACTGTGGAACCGGGAGTCACATAGCTATTGTTATTGCCAGTGCTGTTAATGTCAAAGCTGCTGATGGTGAAGTCTCTACCAGCAAAACTTCTAACAAATGGTAAGGAAAAATTGGGGATCAAATCATCACAATCAAAGTCCGTGTTATTTAATGTCATGCTGGTAATTGCACAATTGTCTGAACTTCCATTATCGATATCGGCAGGTGTTATAGTGGCAACACCCATTGAATCGAGCATCACGGTTACGTCCTGGCAGGTTGCCGTAGGAGTAATATTGTCTACCACATTTATAGTGGCAGAGCAAGTAGCAATGTTGCCAGTGTTGTCTGTAACCGTTAAGACGGTGATGGGAATATTGTTTGTAACTACGATCGATCCAATCGCATTGTTTATAGTGTTGGCATAGTTTGCAGGATTAATACAAGAAAACTGTAAACTACTGCTAGATTGGAAAAAATAAGTTCCAGGAGTTGTCGGAGCAGTGAAGGTAAATGTCTGACTACCAGATCTAGGACTTGAAGTATTGCCAGAATAAAGACAATTAGAAGTTTCCATACCCAATCCTACATAAAATTGCTGCACACATCCAGGACAGTAGGTAGAGGCATAAACAGAATTCCAATTTAAGGTGACTGAAACTGTTGACCCTGGGGTAACATAGGTGTTGTTATTCCCAGTACTGTTAATGTTGAAGGTGCTGATGGTGAAATCTCTGCCTGCATGATTGATAACAAAAGGTAAGGGAAGATTTGGAATCACGTCATCGCAATCAAATGTAGTATTGCTTAAACTCATACTTGCTATACCACAAGCATCTGAACTGCCGTTGTCTACTTGAGCTGCGGTAATGGTAGCTGCACCACTTACATCAAGCATAGCAGTTACGTTTTGACAAATAGCAGTTGGTGGGGTGTTGTCTGTTTTAATGATTGGCGCATATTGCCACTCCACACCTGAAGGGAAGTTTGTGTTTCGTGTAATCATTCCGACAATGACATTTCCATCAGGAACAAAAACGGTCCCTAAGTCAGACCCTCCAAAAGCATTGACGAAACCAGGAAGTGTTGAAGATCCCGTTGAATTGGACATTTGGTCACCAATATAAGCTATCGATTGGTAGTGGCCCTGAACATAATCAAACCAATCTCCTCCTCGTATATACCCCCCAATGAGGGCATTGTTTCCTGGTGTGATAAATGGGCCTTGTTGTGTAGGACCGAAGCTTGATCCATTGTAGCAAGTATAGGTTGTCGCTGCGGATAGTGTACCATCTGGATTTAATGTTTTGCAAGCTAGTCGGTAGCTGTCTATCCAAGCTCCCGAGGTGCCTTCGTATCCAACAACCACAGCTCCTGGGGGGCAGGAACAGGTGGTTGTGCTTGCAAAGGTCCCATTAGCTGTCGCCTGGAGTGCTGTAGCCCCTGCAACCGGTCCAAGTGAATAAGTGTCTCCGCAGACCATCAAGTTTTCTGCTTGGGTAGTTGTAGTTAGAAGAAAGAAGAGCAATAGGAAAAATGGTATTCCTTTTGTTAAAAGTAGATCTTTAGTTCTCATAATTTTTGTTTTTGTGTAGACATAGAAATTATAGCTTGACAGTGAAAACTGTCAATTCCATTTAGATGATACCAATACCACTAGAATGCTATGAAGTATTGATAGAACTAGGATTCTATAAAATTAATTTGATAGAATAGATTGTAAACAAAGGGGGGATTGCATACTCAATTAACAAGGGGAAAAGTTGTATTTCAAAGAAAACAGAGGTGTGGGGGGGAAGTATAGTTTTCTTTGATGTTCAACAAATATTGAATTTATTTCTCATATTTGCTTAGGTATTTGTGATTTTTTACGTCAGGGCTTTTGCTTTCGTAGGTCACAAATTTGTTGATTTACGTAGAGGCTTTATAGGTTTTTCCTTGTTTTTGTAATGGACGTAGAGGTGGTAGAACAGGTTTAGGTGTCACAATTTTTGGGGGAATGTGTATTTGGAATGTTTTATTTAGGGACAACGGAGTAGATCCCGTTGTTTTGTCTCCAGAGGATAATATCAGAGCCACTGACTTCTCCTGACAGGTTGAAATCAGTGGGTGAATATACTTCAAACATACCATTTTCAGCACTCCAAACTGTTTTGTCCTGCCCATTAATGTCATAACCAGCACCTGTTACATGGTATATGTCTCCGGTATACATTGCCCATACCCCTGGAAAAATTTGTTTTTGGCCTGATCCACCAGCTTGGGAATAGGAATTTTGGACTCTAAAATCAAACGTGAGTTCACGTCTTGAAATATCAATTGGTCCTGGGGTCATAATGCCCATGTGATTCCTGTGTTCGACAACTGCATAAAGTTCTTTAGGGCTATTACTTCCAAGTCGCTTAAAGCACGGGTTTACAATTTGAATCGAACCATCATTGTGCAAAAGGCCGGTCGTTTTTGCAAATTCGTCTTCTGGCTGCGGGGTTGTTCTAAAGGAGACTAGCACCCAATCGGTAACGGATATAGGGTAGGGACCATCAAAGGTATTTTCGATATCTGTACCTCCATAATGCCAAGGTGCTATGTCATACGGTTGGCCAGGAGGAGTAGGTGTTGATGTTGAATCCATTGGAGCCATTCCAGGCAACAAGCCTCGATGGGCAAAACTCGCTGTTTTGCGATTGAGCCATGTCGTCATCAATGATAGATCTTCATCATAACAGCCTTCTAATAAAAGGGCCAAATTTACGTTTAGACAAGTAACTGATTGGAATATTCCCTGACTTAAATTGTAGTACGATCCACTAGCAGATTCTTGCAACTTCAAGGTCCTTACCATATAATAATTGTCTCCTTCCAATGTATTGGTATCAACAAAGGAAGTGCCGGTAACTGCTTGCGATGAAATTCTTTCAAATGGTCCTCTGGGAGAATCAGATCGGTATATATAATACCCTTCAACCCCAGTGTCCTGGGAAGGCATCCAACTCAACTCAATAGCACCGCTAGGATCCTCGTTGGCAATAAGGTCGCTTGGTGGAGCAACGATATGGAATCTCAAGGATGGATCTCCCATTAGCGCCATGTGAACGTATCCAGGATAGGAGCCAGTAGGGTAGTATTGGTCACTTGTATTATTTTGTGAAGCTTTTGCACTATACCCAATGGTTTCTCCAAGTCCCATATGGTGAAAATACCAGTTGGGTCTTCCCGCCCAGCAGTTGGTTAATATGGTACCTGAGCCAAGGGCAGCTCTCAGAAAATTGTTGCTAACATCCCAATCTCCAAAATAACTACCAAAAAGAATGGTGAAAATTCCTTGAGGCTCATTGTTGGCAAAAGAATTTGTCGATCCGATGCCGCTTGCTCCGGTATAATTGCCACCTCCACAACCATAAGAAAGGATGTAGTTGCCATTGTTCATACTATTGAAGTAGTCTGCTTTTTCAACATTGGAACTTGCCACTAGTGGTGGAAAATTTCGATATCCATTGCCAGAAAATCCTTCCGAATAATTGGAAAAATTGTCATCGATTAGCGCCCGCTCAATAGTGGCAAATAGTTTATGCCTAAACTCATGATTTTTGTTGAGGTACTTTTTTGTCAACTCAATTTCTGAAAGATTGAACTGTGGTAAATCATACATATCTACCCGGCCAAGACCTAACTCTAAGCTACTGGGATAGCTGGATTGGTCAAATTTGCCATCGCCAGCAACGTTTTGGATTCTTGCCGGCCCGTAAGTATTGTAGGTGTTGTTATCTGTCCAAACACCATCGAGATCTGCATAAAATCCATCTGCCGGCCAAGCACCATAATGATTGTCGGTATGCCCGTCAGGAACTAGAAAGCCGGAGTAAGGAACTGGAATATGCCCTAGTAAAAAAGTAGATTTTAAGTCAGGATGCGCAATTTGAATATCTTGTATATAGGACTTGACAGTGATTGGTGATTCTGTTCTTCCGACATATTTGGGAACGACATTCCAACCATCTCCAACCAGATCCATTACTAGTAAATCAATTTCATCGTCTATCTCGCCTAAGTAAATCGAATCGATCATCAAGGCCATCGTCCCTCTGATTTCGTCTGCTGGGATTTTTATACCAGAGTTAATGTATCCATAACCATCAGGATAGGTAGATCGGTCAGCGAAAATTTTATACTCGTAGGAATTTGCAACAGTTACTGTGGTGTCTTCGTAAAAGACGGAGAACGGAGAAATGGTTGCGATGGGACTTCCCCAGGCTTGTTCTGATTTTAGTTTTCGGTATATATATATGACGAGTGCGTTTGAAATGGTGTCCCAGTCAAGATTAATTCTGTCAGGATTTTCGCTGACTGCCGCAGTGAGTTTTATGGAATATTTTTCACCATAAGACTGAGCAAAAGAAGTGCTTCCAAATAGCAAGATTAATGCTATTAGACAAAGCGTAATTTGTAAAGGTCGGAATTGGAGGACGTTCATAGTAGTCACTGGTTTTCGTCTCTAGGACTAAGGTAGTAAACTTTAGACGTAAAAATAAGGAAAAGTGACATTGAATAAATAAAAAATATTTTTTTAGGAGACAAGGTCAATCTTAAATTTTACTTATTTTCCATATTAAAATTCATTACCTTTGCCGTTGAATGGTGGTGGTTTATCGGATACCTAGAAACATGAAAATACTGATCTACCGCTATAATTATTTAGTATTCTAGTAATGAATATTTATTGTATTCAGATGTTTATTTCTTGAATAAGACGAATTGAAAAATGAAAAGAAAGACAATTGAACCAGAACAAAAAGCGCTGGAAATAAATCTTAATGATCGAATTTATGGCACCTTTTCTGAAATAGGAGCTGGTCAGGAAGTAGCGCGCTATTTTTTTCAAGTAGGAGCAGCTGCTGGGACTATTGCCAAGACGATGTCTGCCTATGACAAAGTTTATAGCGACAGGATTTATGGATTGGAAGCTTCAGGCAGATATATTTGCGAATCCAGGTTGTATAAAATGTTGGATCACGAATATGGCTTGATGGAGGAGCGACTAGGCGATAATCGACCAGATACCTTGTTTTTTGCATTTGCGGATACGGTTTCTGCAATCAATTATACAAAAACAGTCAAAGGACAAGGTTGGATGGGACTGCGCTTCCAAACAGAACCGGAGGGCCCTTCCAATGAGGTAGTGCTTCATGTGAAAATGTTGGACAATGACAATCGTCAACAGCAACAAGCGATTGGTATTCTGGGTGTTAATCTGGTGTATGGATGTTTCCATTATATGGATGATCCGGAGACCTTATTGATCTCACTGATGGACAATCTTCGTGATCGGGTGGAAGTAGATATGGTTCGAATGAATGGGCCTTACTTTAAAGATGTCGACAATCGATTGATTAGTTTACGCATGGTCAAAAATGGATTGACGGATGTCGCCATGTTTAATGCGGAAGGAAAAAATGTGCATCCCTCAGAGTTTTTATACAAAAAGAATGTGTTGGTTGTCAGAGGAAGTTATCGACCTGCAACGCATGTGAATATTGACATGCTAGACGTCGGCAAAACTCAATTTGTCAGGGACGGGGAGCTGGATAAGAAAAAAACCTGGGTTCTCCCAGAAATAACATTGAACAACCTGCGGGATGGGGGTGAAATAAACGAACAAGACTTTTTGGATCGGGCTGAAATCCTCGGCGCTCTAGGACAGACCGTCATTGTATCAGATTGTGAAGAATATGCAAAACTGATCAACTACCTAAGTGATTACAAAATTCAAAAACTGGGAATTGTGATTGGTGTTCGGGTTTTGTTGGAAGTTATTAATGAAAAATATTACCAAAATAAAGAAGGTCAATTACTAGCAGCATTCGGAGAATTGTTTTCCAAAAATGTGAAGCTTTATGTATATCCAGCCTTGCAAGAAGGCAGTGCAGAATTGATGAATTGTCATAATCTGCCTATACCTGATGGAATTTCCTTTTTATATAAACATCTCCTTCATAATGAACAAATGGTAGACATTGAGGGTTTTGATCCTGAGATCTTACATATTTATTCTAAGGAGGTATTGCGAATGTTGAGAGGGGACGAAGCTGGTTGGGAGCAAATGGTCACTCCAAAAGTAGCGGCCTTAATAAAAGAAAAATGTTTGTTCGGTTTCCCTTGCGAACGATTAGAATTTGAATATTAATCTCCAGATATTATTTTATCCTTTATGAAAAAAATTTGTTTGTTTTTAATGGTCGTGAGTAGTTTTTGGGGATGTGATAACCAAGGACCCGATTCAGATAAACCAGTAAACAATAATCCACCTAAAGTAGAAGAAACAAAACTTCCACAAAAAACAATTCCTCCTAAAATCACTCAGGAATTTACGCTGGACGATTTGACAGGAAAGGTATCCCTCAAGGAAAATAAACAGTTTATCAAGATTGCCGGAAAACACGCGTCTAAGAATGGGATGTACATGCGTGCAGAAGCCTATGACTCGTTTGTGAGTATGTTTGATGCGGCCCAAAAAGAAGGCGTCAATTTGAAAATTGTTTCCGCCACCCGACCATTCGGACATCAAAAAAGTATCTGGGAAGCCAAGTGGAATGGCTCAAGAAAAGTAGATGGGAAGGATTTGTCCAAGACTATCAAAGACCCCAAAACAAGAGCGCTGAAAATCCTTGAATATAGTTCAATGCCGGGTACCTCAAGGCACCATTGGGGAACAGACATCGATCTTAATAATTTGAATAACGACTACTTTGAAAAGGGAGAAGGAGCAAAGGTCTATGCCTGGCTGACAAAAAATGCGGCTAAATATGGGTTCTGCCAACCCTACTCACCAAAAGGGAAGGAGCGTCCTCACGGGTATGAAGAAGAGAAATGGCATTGGTCATATACTCCCATTTCAAAACAATTAACCTATTTGTACAAGGAAAAAATAAAAGACGGTTCTATCGCAGGATTTAAAGGAGCAGAAACGGCGATGGAAATTGGTGTACTGGAAAAATTTGTCCTTGGCATTAGCAAGGATTGCAATTAAAAAAAGAAACGTTTACAACGTAAAGCACAATGTTGTAATAGTATATTAAGAATTAATAATTTAAATTAATAATAGAAAAATGGCATTAACTGAATCAAATATGATCCCTTTGGGGACAGTTGCACCAGAATTTACTTTACCAGATACCGTTTCCGGTAAGGATCTCCGATTGGCAGATATTATGTCTGACAAAGCAACAGTCATTATGTTTACTTGCAACCATTGTCCATATGTCATTCATGTAAATGAAGAGTTGGTCCGATTGGCCAATGACTATACGCCAAAAGGAGTAAGTTTTGTGGCGATCAGTAGCAATGACGTAGACAATTACCCACAAGACGGACCAGAAAAAATGAAACAACTGGCAGCAGAGGCCGGTTATCCATTTCCTTATTTGTATGACGAATCGCAGGAGGTCGCTAAGGCATATGATGCTGCTTGTACACCTGATTTGTATATTTTCGACGGCTCAAAAAAATTGGCGTACCGAGGACAGTTGGATGGATCGCGCCCAGGTAACAATGTGCCATTGACAGGAGAAGACTTGAGAGCAGCGCTTGAAGCTGTGCTTAACGGAAGTCCCGTAGCAGAGATTCAGCGCCCAAGTGCTGGTTGTAACATTAAGTGGAAGCGGTAAGGAAGGTGTCAGTGCGAGAATGCCTGAATTGGCAGGACTGTGTTCCAATTCTCTAACGTTTTATCCATCTTGTGATATACAGGATCAGAACGGCTCCTATAGTGGCGACTGCAAGTTCAGCAATCAAACCGCCTTTAGAATAAAGGCCAATATTGTGGAGGAGAGCACTGCCCATGATTGCTCCAGCTATGCCCAACAATGCATTGGACAAAATACCTGGGGCATCTTTTTTCATTAAATTATTAGCAATCCATCCCGCTGCAGCACCAATGATTATCGTTCCTATCCAACCCATAAAGTTCTAGTTTTATTGTTTAGACGCATTTGTAACTTTTAAGTCATCCAGGCGTATCAAATTATAGTTATTGTTCGGCCACCTTTACCGGTTAATTTAGTACAAAATAAGGTTTTTTGTATAGCAGGGATAGAAAACGGTCTACAATAAGTGAATAATTCAAATAATAAATATTTTTAATAAATAAGCAGCCTATCTTTTTGGAAAGTGACAAAATTGTATAATATTAGTCCAAATGGATAGAATGTATTTAATAACAATCCCAATTCATAAATTAAGTAAATGTCAAATTTAGTAGAACAAATCATGCAGCAAGTTGCTGGCAATGCTCTAGGGCAAATGACTCAGCAAGTAGGTGCACAACCAAACCAAATGGAATCTGCAATCAGTGCAGCATTACCACTTTTAGTCAACGCATTGGCAAGAAATACCAAAGAGCCAAGTGGTGCAGAAGCTTTAGCTGGAGCATTAGATCGTGATCACGATGGTAGTATTCTTGATAACCTTGGTGGATTTTTAGGAAATGCACAGGAAGGACCTGGTGCTGGAATCTTGCGTCATGTACTTGGCGAACGACAACCAGTGATAGAAAATGCATTGAGCCAAAATAGTGGATTAAGTACTCAAGCTACCTCTCAAATGCTTAAAATGTTAGCTCCTATTGTTTTAGGATATTTAGGACGTAAAAAACGTCAGGAAAATCTAAACCAAAGTGGATTGGCAGAAGTATTGATGGGTGCTCAAAATCAGCAGCAACAACAAAATCCTCAAGGGATGGGGATGCTAGGCAAATTGCTAGACGCTGATGGGGACGGAGATATAAAAGATGATTTAATGCGTCTGGGAGGGAATCTGCTAGGCAATATGTTTAAGAGATAAATTAGTATTAGGTAGATTTCTGAACGATCCCGAAGGGTTTTGGACGACAGTTCAAAAAAGTGAAGGTACCGCGACCGCGGTTAACTCGGTTCTTTTTACCAAATGCTTCTTAAAGATAAGGTAGTCTGAGTTATTATAATATATAATTCAAACGACATCGCTGCGGTTAGTGGCGATGTTTTTTTTTGCCTTCAATCATCAAGAATATCCTCCCGCTCTACCACCTTCGCTTTACCATTAGACCAATTTGCAATCTTTTCAAACAATTTCATTTGCCAATAAATGAGGGCACATAAAATACCAATAGAAAATAGCCAACCAAAGATGGATGGCAGGTTAGAAGAGTGCCATTGGAAAACAATGAAACAAAATATTGCGAAAATTCCTGCAACACAGCTACCAAGAGGTATTACAAGTAGCGCAGATAGTAACACACTAAAGATCTTCCTTCCTATCAAAGTGTTATTTTGCATTCATTGACATTCAAGATGTGTACGCTCTAGCAAATTTCCTATTCAACAACAATCCCATCAATCAAATCTCCAACGCCCAACTCATGGACGGTAGACATCCCACCAACGACCCGCCCAAAAATAGTATATCGGCCATCAAGGTGCGGCGTCGGCGAATGCGTGATAAACCACTGCGTGCATTCCGTATCAGGGCCAGAAGAAGCCATTCCTAAAAGTCCTTGTGTATTGTAATACAGCTGTCCGTGCTCAGAGCGAATGGTATAATTCAGGCCTCCCCATCCATCGCCTCTTGGACATCCGCCTTGTGCTACAAAATTTGGTACTACCCGATGGAAATTAAGGCCATCATAAAATCCACTTTTTGACAATTGTACAAAATTGGCGACTGATCCGGGAGCGACTAGCGGGTACAAATGTAGTTTGATGGTGCCCTTTGCCGTTTTGATGCTGGCTTCTATGGTGTCTGGATGGTTCTGGAGAATACTCCAATCAATGTCATGGTTGTGCCGTGGTTTGCGCGGATCTTTTTTAGTTTCACTGTTTTCAAAAAAATCGTAGGCACGCTGGAGCTCATTATAGGTTTCTATGTCTTTTGGCAAACTGAGTTTCCCCATGGCTGCTTTTATAAAACTGGTGTTATCATAAAAATCCTTAAAATTTAACTCCGGTTTTAGGATCGTGGCTGCAGCAGTTCCAATCATCGCAGGATTGCCACTACGAATAGCATCCACAAAAACATCACTAAAGTCCGTCTCTATAAATTCTAAATTGTAGGCAGTGAAATAGCTTGCAAAGTTTTTATGTTCTCTCGCTTTTGCCAGGGCATCAATACCCGTAGTCTGAATTATGGTATCGCTGTTTTTAAAGGTTTGGTCCGTTAAGAATTTGTAATTCGGAGGCCATTCTCCCAGTACATTCAGCAATGCCCCTTTCTCATATCGATTGGTAGTGGTGTTGTATTTGTTAATGATTTGCTGGCTGTAATAGTAGTTGGTTTTCGATTTTGTAGCCAACGTTTTTCCTAGTGCAGCGCCTAACAAATCAGCGCGTACAATCCATGACGGATGCGCAAATGCTTTATCAAAATAGATTCGTGTGTCAGCGTCAATGCCGTTTTGTCGGAAGTAGCTGGCAGCTCTTACCGCTACATGGCTGCTTTTGTCGTCCAACGCTTTTAGCATCATATCTTTTACCGTAGCATACTCATACATGCCCAATCCTTGAAGAATATTGACTTTTACCCGGTAGTCATTCTCCATGTTGAAGGAGGCTCTTAGCAGTTTTCTTGCGTCTGCACCCTTTGTTTTTCCAAGTGCGACTACCAGAAACATTTTCAATTCCGGGTCGGTTGTCTTTTCATAGATCGTGACGAGTGCTCGCTCATGTTCTGTCAGGTCCAGGCCTTTTGTCCGTTCCAAATAAGAAGCCGCATACAGTTTTACCTCCTTCGGTATTTCAGGAGTCAGCAAGTAGTCTACCATTTTTTTTGTCCCTTTCGGGGAATGAATGTTTCTTAGTCCAAACCGATAGATACTTCTTGAAAGTCCAAGCAATAGTAAGGTGTCTGAGACTCTATAAGTTTCTACAGCACTTAGGAAATCCAGTTCTTTTTTACTCCCAGATTTCCCAATAGCTTCGAGCATCGCGCTTTGTACTTTTCGGGACGGTTCTTTTGAAAACGATCGGAGTATATAAGGGGTAGCTTTGTTCGTTCTCAATTGTCCAAGAGCGAAGGCGGCTGCTTCTCGAATTTTTTCTCCTGGATCGTTGTTTAATATATAGCCTAGGCTGTCAACGGCAGTCGTATCAATATGGGAAGCAAAAGCCATAGCGCCAAGGTAGCGTTTGGTGGCTTCTTTGTCTGACAAATAGCTGAGCAGTTCGCGGGTGTCTCTTCTATCTTGGATCTCTAGTACTTCCTGAAATGCTTCGCTTGAGGTGGTTAGTTGCTCTACGGCTATCGACTTTTCATTCGCCCGACAGCCAAGGATGGAAATGGAAAGGTAGCCAAGTAAGACAATCCAAATTATTTTAATGTAATTCATTACTGCGAATATTGATAGTTTTATAGAAGTCGTATAGGTGAAAATAGTACTGTTTGGTAAAGGTAGCACTTCGAAAGGGTTTCACAAAGGGAACAATGCGTGAATAGAAACAATGCGAGAAGGTGTCCATTTCTTAATTGTTGTTGCGGATTGAATTTAAGGGGTCGAAGAGCAAGGGTATTTGAGTGATGACAAAGGACTTTAGCTTCACGAAAACCCTTCATCTGGCCAAACCCAATACAGAAAGCTGTATATTGCGATATTCAAAATACGTGTATCTTCTACTAAATACCACTTCGATATTCAAAATGGATATTCTACTAAAAAAAACCGAAATAAAAGACCTGGAAACGCTTTACCATTTTCAGAATGATGAGATCGCCAAACAGATGGCCGCCTTCACTCCAAAAGATACTGCCGACAAGAAGGCTTATCTGGAACGATGGTCCAATCTAATCACTAAAGAGAGCTGTTTTATGCAAACCATTTGGCAGGATGACCAAATCCTTGGGAGTGTCGTCAGTTACAAAATGGAAGGCGAACCGCAGGTTTCTTATTGGATCGATCGTCCGCACTGGGGAAAGAAAATAGCCACGAAGGCCCTAATGATTTTTCTGGGGTTGTATCCGGAACGTCCAATCTTTGGCCGAGTTGCCTACAACAATTATGGATCGAAAAAAGTACTCGAAAATTGTGGGTTTCAGAAGATCGGCGTAGATCAGTTTTTCGCAAATGCTAGAGGAAAAGAGATAGAGGAATGGATCTATCGACTGGATTCCTGAACGACCCCGCAGGGTCTTGAATGTGGTCCGACTTTCGACTGTTCAAAATGAGAAGGAACAGCGATGGCGGCAATCCAGAGCGATTTTTTTTCTCCGCGTCTATGCGTAAAAACTACGTCAGTTCGATCCTTCCTTTGCATCTTAGCGACTTTGCGTTTAAAAAATTGCACTAATGGTTGCCTACTACCACTTCACCCCCCTTCCAAACCCGAACAGGCTTCAGGCTACCTTGTAGGTACAAAATCTCCCGATAGTCCGTCCCCGGAAAAGCAACACAATCGGCCAACATACCAACTGCCAAACGCCCACGGTCAGAAAGACCCAAAGCAGCCGCCGCCCGAAATGTAATACCTGCAAAAACTTCTGTAGTACTCAGTTTTTCGAAGGTTGCAAGGATCGAGGCTTGCGTGAGCAAATCGCCTTGGGGAGCACTGCCAGGATTCCAGTCGCTGGCAATGGCGAGGGAGCAACCGAGGTCTAGTAGTTTTCTAGCAGGTGTAAATGGACATCCCAAACCAAGGGACGCACCTGGCAACGCAACAGGGATGACTTCACTAGCAGCTAGGGCTTTGATCTCCGCATCGCCACTCGCTTCCAAATGATCAACACTCAATGCACCACAATCAATCGCCACCCCGCTTCCTCCGGGAGTAAACTGGTCACCATGTACTGTAAGGTCGAAACCCAATGCCTTTAGTTTTTTCAGATATTCCCTTGATCCGTCTACACTGAACGCGCTTTGTTCTGTAAAAATATCGAAGCGTCGACAGAGGTTTTCTTTTTGGACGACAGGGACGATTTCTTCTAGGATTTGCAGCAGGTATTCCTGCTCTCCGCCCTGGATGTCTTTGGGTATAATGTGGGCCGCCAGGCAAGTGGCCACGACGTCCATTTTGTGATTTGCACCTGCATTTTTGATGGCGCGGAGCATCTTTAGTTCTTGGTCGGGCGCCAGGCCGTACCCGCTTTTTGCTTCCACAGTTGTCACGCCGTTTGCTAGTAGCCGATCCATTCTTGTACTCATTTTGGCAGTGAGTTGTTGTTGGGTGGCTGCGCGGGTGTGTTTTACGGTGCTCCAGATTCCTCCGCCTTCTCCAGCTATTTCGAGGTAGGTTTTTCCTGCATTTCTGGCGGCAAAATCCATGGCGCGAGAACCACCAAAACAAATGTGGGTATGAGCGTCTACCAATCCTGGCAATCCAATGAAATCACCTTCCAACAACTCATAGGAAACCTCCTGGTTGGCATATTCAGATTTTAGTTGGTCGAATTTGCCAACAGCAAGAATCTTTTCGTCTTGTACAACAAGTCCGCCTTCCGAGATTATTTCTAATTGCTCATCTTTTAAAGGGCCTTTTTTGGGAAGCTGCCTTAAGGTAACTAATTGCCGGAAAGGTCCTATCAATTTTATACTCATAGTTTGGTGGTGCTAAATCGGTCTAAACCGATTGAAGGATTGCCAGTATTTATCCTTGTAGATTTCGTAGTTTATTTCGTAATTATTCGCGTATTTTTTTATCAGTTCGTGCAGGATTTTTGATGGCTTTCTGAAGTCTTTGCAAGCGAAAAATATATCTCTGACTCCTTGTGCGGTTTGCCGACCGATGTTTAGATATCCTTTAAAATCTTTTAATTCCTTGATGATTTCGTCTTCGAATTTGTCAAGACTTTCATAGGTTTTGGGGCCTGGTAATCCATTGTCTAGGACGTCTGTGTAACTGATTTCGACGGTTAAAATCCAGGGGTGCGATGCTTTGCCGTCCCACTCCAGCAAATCCCTGTTGATCGTAGCAATTAGTGGGTCGCCGTTCTCTAAATTTGCCTCGAGGAGGACATAGTTGTCGGATTCGGTGTCGTGTCGGGTATCTTCATATTTTTCGATGAATTCTTTCTCCCTCCATTTCAGGAAGTTGGATAGTTTGGAAATTGGTACCTGTTCTGGATGTGCGTTTTCAGGTCCAACTATTTGAATATTGTCGATGGTGGTCGCGAAATTTAACTCTCCAATATAGTTGTCTAAAAAAATGTAGGTGCCACGGGTGATCATGTCCTTGTTTGCTTCAGTCAGATCCTTGTGAACTACCGTAATGTTGATTTCATCAGGTAGGCCTTCCTCTTCTTCGTAGAAAAAGGTTAGGTTTTTATCGCTAAAATTGAAGCCAGCCATAGTAATACTCATGTCAGAGGCTGATTTGAGTGCGGTAAACTTCCAGTTTTCGATGGTCGGAGCATTGCTTACTAATTCTTCTACAAATGGAATATTTTTTATGGCTCCATCTGCTGTAAAAACAAGTTCCGCTGTGGTATCGTCCATCATTCCCGTAAGGTAATAATATCCGTCCTTTAGTTCATCCAGTTTAGCAGATAGAATATCGAAAAACTCTTCCTCTAGATTTCCTTTATCCTTTACCACCTTATAGAATTTCTTTTCATTCTGTTGAAACCAGGTCCAAAATTCTTCGTTTGTCTGAATGGGAGCATCGTTTTTTTCAAAAAGGTTTTTTATCACATTCTTTACGTTTTGTCAGTAGTTTGTTCCTAAAAAGGGACAATTTTTCTTATGATTTTAATAAATATAGGGAATCTTTTTTGTTTTTGAAATGGGCGGATTTAGATGGAGTCGAAAAATGAAAATAGTTCACCATTTTATTTGATTTTGCAACACTGAACGAAAATCTAAATGAATGGCGCATGTGGTTTAGATTTTCTAGTAGATAGGGTGCGTTTTTTAAGTAATAATTTTATTTTGCATTCTCAATATTCAATTTTTAAAAAAGCACTAACTAAAAGAATGTATTATGGGAATGCTATTGTTTCCGGTTTTTTTTGGGGCACTAATCATTTTTGTCACTGTTTTGATCAAGATGATTTCTCTAATAAAGGGAAATGAGTTGACTCTTTCCATTATTGTGCTAGGAGTACTCCTCCCAATTGTGGTGGTGGCCTGTACATCCATTTATTGGGCGCAAAAAGGAAAATTGCCACATATAGCGCCACTTTTTATGCTGCCTTTTTTGTTGATTTATCTTCCAGCGATCCTCTATCTGGTGTTAAAACTGATTTTGCCGGTAGAAACTATTCCCATTATTCGTTCGGCAATATTTGTTTCCATATTTACCTCTGGAGTTATTATGTACCCGTTGATTACACATCTTCCTACGCTGCTTGTCAAAATGGGGGTAAAGCTCTATTATTAAATATTGAGGAACGTATTTGTTACTAGGAATTATTAGCAAACTATACAAGCAAAGGTGCTACCTAAAAAATATCATCTAACAAATCGCCCGCCACCAAATTCGGTAAAGTGATCCGTAATCCCGGACTCCGATCCATCTCGCGCTTTATAGCAAATATCGCCTCCTTGTTTCTGGCCCAACTTCTTCTGGCGATACCATTATTCACATCATAAAACAACATTCGTTGTACTCGAACCGCAGCTTCCTCCGAGCCGTCCAACAACAACCCAAAACCACCGTTCATCACTTCTCCCCAACCAACGCCCCCTCCATTATGAATAGATACCCAAGTTGCCCCTCTGAAACTATCGCCAATAACATTGTGAATAGCCATGTCCGCCGTAAACTTGCTGCCATCATAAATATTGCTCGTCTCCCGATACGGAGAATCTGTCCCGCTTACATCATGGTGATCCCTACCCAATACCACGGGACCGCTCAAACTTCCATTGGCAATAGCAGCATTAAAAGCGAGCGCTATTTTTGTCCGTCCTTCGGCATCCGCATACAAAATCCTTGCTTGAGAACCTACCACTAGTTTATTCTGCTTAGCCTCCCGAATCCACTTGATATTGTCCTCCATTTGCTGTTGGATTTCTTGTGGGGCGGTAGCCTGAATTTTTTGCATGACCTCCAGGGCCAATTGGTCCGTTTTGTCCAAATCTTCTGCTTTGCCAGAAGCACAAACCCAGCGGAAAGGCCCAAAACCATAATCAAAACACATCGGTCCCAGGATATCCTGAACATAGGATGGGTACTTAAAATCAATCTTGTTAGGTGCCATCACATCAGCTCCCGCCCTGGAAGATTCTAGTAAAAAAGCATTCCCATAATCAAAAAAATAAGTCCCTTTTGCCGTATGTTTATTGATAGAGGCAGCATGTCTTCTTAGCGATTCCTGGACCTTAATTTTAAATTTTTCTGGAGCAGTTCTCAACAATTCGTTGGACGCTTCATAAGTCAGACCGACAGGATAGTAGCCGCCTGACCATGGATTGTGCAGGGAGGTTTGATCCGATCCGAGATGAATATAGATGTCTTCCTGATCAAATCGTTCCCAAACATCAACCACATTCCCATGAAAAGCGATCGAAACGACTTCCTTATCTTCTTGTGCTTTTTGGACTCTGTTGACTAGCACATCGATATCATCTATCAGCTCATCCACCCATCCTTGCTGGTGTCTTTTGGCAGCTGCTTTTTTGTTAACTTCTGCTGCGACGGTAATGCATCGGGCGATGTTTCCAGCTTTTGGTTGTGCGCCACTCATTCCTCCAAGTCCAGCCGTGAGAAAGATTTTACCCTCTGAACTTTCTCCAGCTTTTAATGTTTTGCGAAAGCCATTCATTATAGTAATTGCGGTCCCGTGCACAATACCTTGCGGTCCGATATACATGTAGGAACCGGCGGTCATTTGTCCATATTGGGTGACACCAAGCGCGTTATATTTTTCCCAGTCGTCCGGCTTGGAATAGTTGGGGATCATCATGCCATTGGTCACCACCACCCGCGGTGCCTCCTTAGAAGAAGGGAACAATCCCATCGGATGGCCGGAGTACATGTGCAATGTTTGTTCGTCGGTCATTTGAGCGAGGTATTGCATGGTCAGCACGTACTGCGCCCAGTTTTGAAAAACAGCTCCGTTGCCTCCATAAGTAATCAGTTCTTCCGGGTGTTGGGCAACTGCCGGGTCGAGGTTGTTTTGAATCATCAGCATGATCGCTGCCGCTTGTTTTGATTGGGCAGGATAGGCATCAATTGGACGGGCATATTGCTTGTAATCTGGCTTAAATCGATACATATAAATCCGACCATAGGCCGTCAATTCTTGTGCAAATTCTGGTGCTAACGTTTGATGCCACTCTGCTGGAAAATACCGCAATGCATTGCGAATGGCCAGTTTTTTTTCTTCTTTACTGAGAATATCTTTTCTGAGCGGTGCTCTATTTACTCCTTCTGGGTATGGCCGTTTGGCTGGAAGGGAGGAGGGTATTCCTTGAAGGATTAATGCTTTAAAATCGAGGGTATTATTTTCCATAAAACACTTTTTTGAGGTGGACAAACTAACTGACGTTTGTTCTAACACCCATTACTGCTGTTGGTTTGGCAATATTAGGAAATAGATGTTAGAAAATGGAAAGTTGTTGGATAATAAATAGGGTAGTGGGTGTTTGAGAGAAAGTAAAAGGTAGATCTGGGCGGCTTCCGCTGGGCGGCTACCGCTGGGCTAGCTTCTGGTAGAAGGAATAAAAAAACAGTATCAAGGAATTTCTCCTGATACTGCTTTTCTGCTAAATTGGGGTATTGAAATTCTGGGGGAAAATTACATTGTAAGTTGGTTAATAGAGGATGGTTAATAAACGCTCCGAGCTTGTTCAGGAATCTCTACCAAAGTTATCGTCTTTTATAAAATGGCATTTTCTTCACTAAATTTTTCACTTGACCTTTCCACGCTTCATTTTCGAAATGGATATGAGCCCCAATATTAAATGGGCGAACTGTTTTTTCGAAGACGACTTCTCCGTTGTTGTCGTAGATCCAAATGTGAGTGCTGGTGACGTAGTCTTTTTCCTGGTCTTTGTTTATTGCTCCTGCCACCCCGTTTTCGTTGGAGGTCGCTCCAAATTGAGTGTCTTCATCCATGCCTTCAAATATTTTGGTGACCTCAGAGACCATAATATATTCCGTTCCCATCATCTTGCAAAGATCCTCTACTGGCATGTTGTGAATGTCTTCTGGTGTTAAGTTTGCTTTGTAAAGTGCAGAATTTACTTTTCTTTGATTTGCTGGCCGAACACTTATTTTTCTTCTTTTTCTGCTTAATAAATCGAGAATATAAGATTGCACACGTTGGCTATAACTTTTGTTGAAATTGTCTTCTAGAATAAAGTAAGTTGGCAATACGGCAATTGTATTTTGTTGTATTTCCTGTACTTCGAATGCTGGTGTGGCATTTAGACTAGTCATTTCCGTAACACTTGCCAAGGTGTTTTCTGGTACATTTTGCGCAGATAAAAATGGGATAGTTGTAAGGAAAAGTATCGTAGTAAATATTAAATTTTTCATGACTGATTATTTTTAAAGTTTCTTAATTTTTTTCTAAAACCAATTGATTTGTTGTTTCAATTAAGAGACATTCAGAAATTATTGTACACGTATCAATTATGAAAAAGTAATTTTGGAGTTACGGGTGTTTGATGAATAATTTATTTTATAAGACGTTGATTTGTAGATGGTTTGTTTAAGTGTTTTTTGTTTTGTCTAATTTTAATTATTTAAGAAAATAACAAAATCTTAACAGGTGTCGACTGATCATTTGAGGTAAATGGTGTTGGTTTTAGCTTTCAGAGTAGGGGAGGGCAGAGATTGGCTTTAGGGACTTGCAACTTTGATTTTGCGGTAGAAAAGGAGTCGCTTTGCTTGCTGTTTTATTTCACCCCTTCAGGGTTTTCGGCAGGTTGCAGTTTGTGAGTTACGGATGGTTCCTCATTTTGTGATTTGTTATCCTGTGCATTGGGCTCTCTACTCATCTGTTTTGCATTAGCAAAACGAGTCCCTCTATCAAAAATCAATATCGAAGTCGGCTAGCCGCTTGCTCTGCAGTAAGATCTCGCTGTGGATTGGCCATCATCTCGTAGCCCACCATAAATTTTTTGACCGTAGCGGAACGCAACAATGGTGGATAGAAAACCATATGCCAGTGCCACTCAGGATGCGATTTTCCGTCAAAAGGTGCTTGATGGATACCCGCAGAATATGGAAAAGAAACAGCAAACAATTTATCGTATCGAATCGCTAATTCCTTGTAAGATGCTGCAAATGCAAGTTGCTCTTCTGCAGTAAGTTCTGTTATCTTAGACATTGGTCTTCTGGGAATAATCATTGCTTCAAATGGCCAAGCCGCCCAAAAGGGAACCAATGCCACAAAATGATCATTTTCAAAAATAATCCTATCCCCATCTGCCAACTCTTGAGCTAAGTAGGCTCCTAGCAAAGTCGATTGATGTTTTTGATAATATTGTGTTTGGTGTTGCTGTTTTTTTTGAGGTTCTACCGGGATGGATTCTTGCGCCCAGATTTGACCATGTGGGTGCGGATTGGAACAACCCATCGTTTCTCCCTTATTTTCGAAAATTTGAATGTGGTTGACGTTGTCTAATGCGCCTAGGGCATGGCATTCTTCGATCCAAGCTTCAACAACGAGATTAATATCTGCAACTGGAAGTTCGGCAATCGTGAGGTCATGCCTTGGTGAATAACAAATTACCTTGCACAGCCCACGTTCACTTTTTGCATGGAGCAACCCTTTATTGAAGGTGGTATCCTGCAAATCTGCTATTAATGCTGGAAAATCATTCCCAAAAACAAAGGTGTTTTCATAGTTGGGATTTCGTTGGCCTGTTGATCTCTGATTACCAGCGCACAAGTAGCAACCAGGGTCATATTCAGGTCTTTTAGCAGATGCAATTTTCTCCTCTCCTCCTTGCCAGGGACGTTTCATTCTGTGAGGAGAAACTTGCACCCATTCTCCTGTCAGTATGTTATATCGGCGGTGAGATTCGTTGAATAATTCTTTGGTGTTGTCCATAGGAGTTGTTTCTGCTATAAAAGTAGGGAAATTATAGAAGAGAGATTCGTTTTGCTAGCGCAAAACTAAGGGTAGAGGATAGAAAGACCAAGACGTGAACTATAGGAACTCGCCATATTGACTTGGCTAAATGACGAGTTAGGCACTAGTCCCTCTCTACCCTATACACTCAATTTTCCGCTAGCAAAACAGTACCTATACACCTCAAAAAAATTGCAATTGTCTAAAAAAACACCTACCTTCGAAACAAATAGTTTTCAAAAATGAAACAATCAGGTTTTGCGGATTTGCCTTTACATTATGGCCGGGTACCTCCCTGGCTGGCCAATCGTATGGCAACGCTAGGACGTGCCATCATTGAATCTATTGTGCTTGAATATGGGAAAAAAGAGGTGCTCATTCGTCTAAGTGATCCAGCTTGGTTTCAGTCACTTGGTTGTGTGTTGGGTATGGATTGGCACTCTTCAGGAATAACGACTTCTGTAATGGGCGCACTCAAAAAATCAATCAATCCCATCTCTAAAGATTTGGGGATTTACATTTGTGGCGGCCGCGGGAAACATTCGCGGAAAACGCCACAAGAACTCATGCAGGTAGCAGAAAAGACAGGACTGAATGGTGTGGAATTGGCAAGAAGCAGCCGGCTGAGCGCTAAGGTCGATAACACTGCAATTCAAGACGGATTTCAGATCTATTTGCACAACTTTATCTTGACCGATGAAGGCGATTGGACAGTGGTCCAGCAAGGGATGAACAAAAATAATGGAATGGCCAGGCGGTATCATTGGCATTCTGAACAATTTCAGTCGTTTGTGGAAGAGCCGCATACTTATATATATGGCCGACGCCATGCCGCCCCAATCTTGAACCTTACTTCCGGCGAAGCAAAAGCCACAAAAAAAGGAATTTTGGAGCTGACTACAGAATCCCCAGACAAAATCATGAAGGAGATTCGAAAGATCATCGTACTACCAGGGCACCACGAAGTCCAGGCAAAAGATGTCAATATGAAACGGCTGGGAAGTATCCTGGCACTCGCACAAAATACAGAGGTCACTGACTTTGAATCTATGTTATTGTTGCAAGGACTTGGTCCTAGGACATTGCAGTCGCTTACGTTGGTGAGTGAAGTGATCCATGGCACGCCTTCGCGGTTTGATGATCCGGCGAGGTATTCATTTGCGCATGGTGGCAAAGATGGACATCCATTTCCTGTGCCGCTGAAAATTTATGATCGAACTATTAAAACCTTAAAAACGGCGGTATATAAAGCCAAGCTTGGCCATTCGGATAAACAGATGGCCATTAAAAATTTGCATAAAGCGGCGCTGCGAATTGAGGAACATTTTATCCCTAACAATAATTTTGATGAGCTGATCGCTCATGAACGGGGGATGGCTCCCGTTTATGGCGGTAGAACGGTATTTGACGACCGAAAAGACACGAAGCGTAGAAAGAAAAAAGTGGGCAGTCAGTTGCGATTGTTTTAGTTTTTTTGCTAGTAATTACTGCTTGCGAAGTGCGTTGTATTCATCAATAGTCAACCGATACTGAATGCCACTAACATATTGGCCTTTTTTGATCAAGTGCTCCTTAAATTCAGCTTCTTTGATCATTCCATTTTTGATCATCACTTTTCCGGAGGCGGGATTTTCGATAAAATGAATGGCGAAGATCTTATGAAGGCCTAGAGTCAGGAATCCAAATTCCAGCATTTTGGCAATTGCTTCAGTGATGAAACCTTTATTCCAATGAGGAACGCCCAGCCAATAGCCAAGTTCTGCATGGTTATGTTTTTTGTTTATATGCAGTCCGATGACTCCTAGTAAATTTTTGGTTTGATGCTCCCGGATTGCAAACAGATATTCCGTCCCATTTTTAAACCCCTGGTTGCTTTTGTTGATCCAAAAAATGGCGTGCTCTTCCTTGTAGGGATGAGGCATGGTCAGGGTTCCTGCCTCTACTCTTTTGTCTCCTGCATATTCTACTATTCTAGGAATGTCTGCTACTTGTGGTCTGTTGAATACTAATCGGTCTGAGGTTAAATCTGGAAAATCCATTACTAGAATATTGGAAGGTTAAGTAAGTTAAAGTGATTTTTAAAAGTACAAAATAGATCGCTCAAAAGTTTCAAAGGTGTATATTCAAAAAAAAATGCTTTTGTTGTAAAAGTAAAACCTTTGGTATTTATTTACGTATCCTAATTATTAATAGGAATAAACCAAATCTGTCTTGACATTAGGAGACAAAACCCCAATAATTTTTATTTTTTATCATATTTTTCTTATACCTTATTCAATAATCTACGTCTAAATAAAGTAAAAAGAAAAATCAGTAAACTAGCTTAAATGAACATTCTTGTGCTTTCGCGAAAAGCAGGACTATATTCTACCATGCGTTTAGTAGAAGCTGGCAGAAAACGAGGACATCTAGTACGTGTCATCGACCATTTAATGTGTAATATCTCTATTGCAAAAAACAGTCCGCAAATTGGCTATCGTAACACCTTGTTGAAAGACGTCGATGCCATCATACCAAGGATCGGAGCGTCTGTTACCTTCTACGGGGCAGCAGTGATCCGACAGTTTGAAATGATGAATATCTTTACCGCTACCGGCTCTGAAGCACTCCTGCGATCAAGGGATAAACTGCGCAGTTTGCAGCTCCTGTCGATGTCTGGTCTTGGACTTCCAAAGACGGTATTCTCCAATTATCCGAAGGGAATTGATGACTTGATTCCCTATGTGGGCGACGTGCCTTTGGTCATCAAATTGCTGGAGGGAACTCAAGGTTTGGGCGTAGTGCTCACAGAAAGTAAAAATGCCGCCGAATCGGTCATTGACGCCTTCAATCAACTGCGCGCAAGGATCATTGTACAAGAATTTATCAAAGAAGCCAGCGGTTGCGATATCCGAGCTTTTGTCGTCGACGGAAAGGTAGTTGGCGCTATGAAACGGCAGGCCAGAAAAGGCGAGTTTCGTTCTAACCTTCACCGTGGGGGTTCTGCGGAAGTGATTCAGCTTTCTGCTGAAGAAGAGGCGACGGCCATCAAAGCGGCGGAAGTCATGGGGTTGGGAATTGCTGGGGTGGATATGTTGCCGTCTACTCGTGGACCATTGTTGATGGAGGTGAATGCTTCGCCTGGATTGGAGGGAATTGAGCATGCAACAGGAGTAGATATCGCTGGGAAGATTATTGAGTATATTGAGCGAAGTATTTGATTTTTTGAGGTAGCAATTGAATCTATAAATTTTTAACAAACAAAGCATTTGTTATCTAGGAATGCCTTCTTATCAGATGCCGTGTTAATTATCAATTATTTACAATTGGCAAAGACTTATTTTTGATCATAGCTTATTGTTAGTATTTTTGAACAAATACCTGGAGTATAAACTATGAGTTACTACAAGAAAAATTTTGAAGCACTTGAAACAAATGCGGAAATTCTTAAAAATATGGGGCACCCCTTGCGGCTGGCCATTATCCATTTGCTAATAAAACATACCACTCTAAATGTAACAGATATTTATACCTACCTCGAAATTGAACAAGCAGTTGC
>CALLWB010000027.1 GCA_938016265.1 uncultured Saprospiraceae bacterium | reverse complement strand
CCATAGGTACGTTTCATTTTGTTAATAGGGTCCGTACCGATGGCACTCAAATAAAGGCTTGACCTAGACCTAGGGTTGAAACCCTTGGCGATTAATTAAATTATGCTTACAGCATTTAGTACCTATCTAATCTTTCGGTTCAGTTTAGCTCTAAAGCACGAATGAACGCTCTTGTATAGCACTTGAAAAGCAAGTTCTATTAATGTTTTCGAAATTAAAAGTCTTCCATCACACTCAAAAATGCAGACTTCCGTCGGAAAGAAACGGGGACATTCGAGCCATCGCTCATGATGACCTCTCCCCCATCCTGCTTGAGGTATTTTTTGATATGACTAATATTGACCAAATGCGAATTGTGCGTTCTAAAAAAAGAATAGTCTTCTAATATTCGCTGGTATTGTTTTAAATTTTTGGTGGAGTAGATCCGATTGCCACTGGACAGG
The DNA here is from genome assembly GCA_938016265.1 of uncultured Saprospiraceae bacterium. Lineage (GTDB taxonomy): Bacteria > Bacteroidota > Bacteroidia > Chitinophagales > Saprospiraceae > JAHDHB01. Next base: position 145,312 of record CALLWB010000027.1, on the reverse strand, counting down.
AAGATGGAAGTATTGCCTCCATCAGATTCGCACCGGATGATTTCTTTTACGCGGACAAACTCGAGGCCTTCAAAAATGGGAATGGCGATTCGATTGTTGAGTTGATCGTCTGTAGAGCGTTTGAGATTTTCGAGTACAATTTTGTTGTAGTGGTCGCGCTGTTTTTCTTGTAGTCGGACTCTTGCTTTTTCAACAGCAGCTATGAGCTTTAAATCATTGATTGGTTTATGGATGAAGTGGAGGGCATTAAACTCGAATGCTTGGACAGCATAATGGCCAAATCCGGTTACAAAAATCACTTCAAATGGAATGTCATCGAATTTTTTTAGAAGATCAAATCCAGTACCATGAGGCATTTCTACGTCTAAAAACACAATATCCGGTTGGAGTTGCTGAATCTGCTGATAGGCATCAGTTATATTGTCCGCTTCTCCCAAAACTTGGAGTGCTGGACAATATTTAGTCAACAGTTCTAGCAGAACACTACGTTGATTACTTTCGTCGTCTATTATCAGGGCTTTCATTCTTCAAAATATTAATGTTCATACCTTAGCGGAATATTGATTTCCACTGTTGTTCCCTTTGCCACCCCATTTTCCTCCAAATCAATGATTGTAGCGGTTATTTCATTTTCTTCCAAGAAAGAAAGTACATTTAGTCGGTCTTCTACAATCTTGCTCCCCCTTGACTTATATCCCTTGAAAGCTGATTTTTTAATTTCGGCTGATTTTTTTCTGCCTACGCCATCATCAGTGATGGTACACTTAAGGAATTCGCCATCATCCGAAGTAATAAATGAAATATACAAATTACCTTTTTCTTTCTTATAACGAAGGCCATGATTTATTGCATTCTCCACAAAAGGCTGGAGTAAAAAGGATGGAATTTCTAAATCTCCGGTATTAATCTCCTCTGCAACTTCAATGGTAGAGTTAAAACTCCCCTCAAATCTCATTTTTTCAAGTTTGATATATAGTGTTATTAGCTCTAGCTCCTCTTCTAGGAGAATGTATTTTTCTTTAGAAGATTCCAAAAACAAGCGCATCAATTGACCGAAGTCAGAGAGATACCTACTCGCTGTTTCCTTGTCGTTTTGTAAAATAAAATGCTGAATTGCTCCTAGTGAATTGAAGACAAAGTGTGGGTTCATTTGTGCCTGGAGTGCTTGCAATTCTAACTCGGCAATTTTTTTATTGACCTCCGTTTTTTCTTTTTCTTCTTTTTTAATATTGTTAATCCGCCATCGGTAGAATAAAAGGAATCCAGTTATTAATAGTAAAAAATAAACTAGGTACGCTAGCCTACTTAGTAACGGATGCGGTTTGATCTCAATTTTCACCGCTGCTGGCTGTTCACTTTCTAGGCCTTCTTTGGTGATGGATTTTACTTCGAAGGTATAATTGCCTGGTGCAATCTCCGAGAAGCGGACATGGTCATCGTAGGTGTAGACCCAATCATCTACTAATCCTTTGAGTCGATACTTATATTTTATTTCCCCTTTGAAGGTAAGACCAATAAATCTAAAGTACAAGGAGTTTTCGTTGTATGACAATACGTATTCAGAATGAAAGGTAGTATCTGATTCATTTATTTTAACCTGATTGATTAAAATGGGAAATGGAGTTGCTGTCTGAATTTCATCTTTGTTGAACAAGGTCAATCCTTTTGCGGTACCGACATACACCATCGAATCATTGCAATAAATGCTGTTTACATGATTGGAATTTAATCCATCGCCTTTGGTGATTTTTTGGACGCGTTTTGTTTTGGGATCGATGAGACTGACTCCCCCCATCGTTGCTACCCAGACGGTTTGGTCTTTGTCAATGAAAATTCTATTGCAAATATTGCTGGTCAATCCTGTCTCCGAAGCCGTATAGTGATGAATAATAGAATCTCTGACCAGATGATAAACCCCGTTTTTGGTAGTCGCGACCCAAGCACTTGAGTCTGAGGAGACCTGTATGTCTGCTACGTAATAATCAATGGATTCATCATTTTGGAATAGACACTTTTTAACAATTGGTGCCCTAGAAAGCATATAGGTCTTTTGTAAAACAGGCCCCCACCGTTCTTCCATTTTTTCTACGTACCTAATTGTTGAAAACTCTTTTGTCAGAGAATCAGTCAAAAAGAGACGGTCATCAAATGTTATTGGAGCATCGTCTTCTAATTGCTTGTCCAAATAAAAGAGTCCGTTTGTGGTCCCCATCAAGACATTGTTGTCTGGCAATTCCGCAGAATTGTACACTTTTGTATTGATCGAGATCCAGGTTTGATAAGCAATTTTTTCTTTTTCCTTCCAATGAAACAAGTAATATCCATTTGCAATAAACATGCTATTTCCATTGGATTTTGACAGTCTTTTGGGGGTAGAAAGATCTAAGGTATTTTTTCTTTCCAAAAGTTTCTTTTCACTATCAAATTTGAACAGATGTATATCCTCTAATATCACATAAACCTGATCATCATCGACCAACACATCATAAACTTCTGACCTTGAATTTTTTATTTTCGAAGTAGTTTGAATTTCCGATCCATTCATAACCGTCAGGTCGCCTAAAATAGTTGCGATATAAACATTCCCTTTGTGATCCCCATCAATGTCGTAAATATAATTTTGAGGCAATTCAGAATTTGAGGTATCGTATTGCAAAAACGGATTATTCTTTAACACGTACACACCATCTGCATTAGTAGAAAACCAAATATTTCCTTCTCGATCAATAAATATTTCGTTGCATCCATTGTTGTTAATAAGCGAAGAAACATCTTTTGAATTGGCTCCTCTTGTATTATCTGCAAGTATTAATTTTTGCTTATTGGTGAACCAATAGCGCCCTTGCCTGTCTTTTATTCCTGAGACCAACTTCCTCCTTTCCTTAAACATGGAGGACAAAAAATCAATCTCCTCCATCCCATTTCCTACGAATTCATAATATCTAAAATTGGTAACATCATAGATAAACAACTTTCCGTCCAGTACTCCCATCACCCTTGTGTTCATATTATTTTGGAGGTGCGGGACTATAGTATCTTGCTGCCTATCATACCGATAAATAGTTTCATGATAAAACAAATAGACTTCATTCTGGTATTTACCAAGCATCTCTAATGGACCTCTTCCCACCAATGGAAACAATTTTTCTTCTAAACCATTTTTTTCCTTTTTTATTCTTTTTACAGGAAACCGTACTCCTTTAGCTCTAGTTTTTACGAGCATTGTGCTAGGGTCTACTTCTATCCAATCTTCGACAAATAGATTTTTTTCGATAGGATATTGTTTGATAAGATCATTTTCGATGTAAAAAAAGTCGCCGTTGTAGGAATAAAACCAGACCATTCCCATTGCTTCCTTGCACTTTAGTATCTCGTTGTTTTTGATCAGTGGGCTGTCGTATAGTTTAAATTCACGACCGTCATACCTACAGATACCATTATTGGTAGGAATCCAAATGTACCCAGCTTTATCTTGCATTACCCCATAAGTAATATTACCAGGCAATCCGTCTTCTGCATCAAAATGAGTTATTGCCCTAGATTGTCCTTTTGCAGTAGAAACACAAAGGATAAATACACTTATTATTAATAGAGCAACCTTAGGGAATAATTTTGCCATTTCTTAGATTTCTACTAGGACAAAGGGAGTTGACGAAGCCATAAATTAACGAGCGTATTCACCCCTTTCAACATCAACTCTTTCGACAAAGAGGCAAATTCTCTACGTTCTGATTCATAGATATCGGCAGCGAGCGAAGAGGTAAAGGGCAGGTGTACAAAAAGGGCATCTCCTCCATTGTGGTTGGTCCATTTCAAGGATTGATAATAAATATAGTTGCACAAGTAATCTCCTGCATAATTGGAGGAAATAGCTGGGACGCCTTCCTTTCTGAGTGCGGATGCATAGTGGTCGGTATTGAGGTTTGTTCGGTAAGCTACTTCCCCATTTGGCTCAATATCAAAAAAGGGCTCTGCCGGATTTAAATCTTTGCCAGCATTGAGGGCAAATGTTTCCAAATTTAGAGACAAGGCACTTGCATTCAGTCCTAAATTGATGATCAAGTCTGGGAGAAAAGAATTGACTAGTTCGTCATAGGGAGCTGCGATTCTTCCAAAATCAACCGGCAAGATGGCTTTTTTGATGACTAGCTGCTCCGAATCAAACGACTCTACTAAAGTCTGAGTAGGGTTGATTGGAAAATTAGCAAACTTTTCAAAGCCCGTTAGCAAGAGTCTCGGTTTGTCCATTATTTGTTGTTATGATTTACTTGACGTTAATATTAAATATAGTGCTTTCCTGTATTAACTAGTTTACAAATCGCAGTTTTAAAATCTTCTGGACAGTATCGACGCAATTTCTTGCAAGGAAGGTACTTTTGTCATACCATAAAGGACAAATTGTCAGTTATCTGCCCATGGTACAGCATTTGTCTAGTAGTGAATATCAATTCTATAACTTTAAAAAAATAAAAATATGCAGAAAGGTAGTATTTCCGTACAAACCGAAAATATCTTTCCCATTATCAAACAATTCCTGTATTCAGATCAGGAGATATTTCTAAGGGAATTAATAGCAAACGCAGTAGATGCGACTTCAAAATTAAAAACACTTTCCAGACACAAAGAAGTAGAAGGCGATTTGGAAGATCTCCGAATTGAGATCATCCTGAATGAAGAGGAAAAAACATTGACCATCCGTGATAAAGGGATTGGGATGACAGAGGAAGAAGTGATGAAATACCTGAATCAGGTAGCTTTTTCCAGTGCTCAGGAGTTTCTTGACAAGTACAAGGATGAAAACTCCATAATCGGCCATTTTGGTCTAGGATTTTATTCTGCTTTTATGGTAGCAGACAAGGTAGACGTAATCACCAAATCGTACCAGAAAGGAGAGAAAGCAGTGGTATGGTCTTGTACAGGTGATCCTGAATATACCTTAGACGACGCGGATAAAGAAGCAAGAGGGACGGACATCGTACTTCACATCTCAGAAGACAGCAAAGAGTTTTTGGAAGAAGGAAGAATAAGCGGCTTGCTTGGTAAGTATTGCAAATTCCTTCCTGTAGAAATTCAATTCGGGACGAAGACAGAAACGACCTACGAAGGAGAAGGAGACGACAAGGAAGAGAAAAAAGAAGAAGTAGCAAATGTCATCAACAATCCCTCTCCAGCGTGGAAAAAAACGCCTAAGGAATTGACTGATGAGGATTACAAAAACTTCTACAAAGAGTTATATCCTTACAGCCAGCCGCCATTGTTTTGGATTCATCTAAATATTGACTTCCCGTTTAATTTGACAGGTATTCTGTATTTCCCAAAATTGGGGAACAATATTGAGGTACAGAAAAACAAAATCCAACTTTACTCCAATCAGGTATATGTTACGGATGAAGTAAAAGAGATTGTTCCTGAATTCCTAACGTTGATGCATGGGGTGATTGATTCGCCTGATATTCCATTGAACGTTTCAAGAAGTTATTTGCAAAGTGATAAGAATGTGAAGAAAATCACGTCTTACATCACGAAAAAAGTAGCCGACAAACTGGAAGAGATATTCAAAGCAGACCGCAAAAGCTACGAAGAACGATGGGAAAACATGGGCGTTTTCGTAAAATACGGAATGCTTACAGAAGAAAAGTTTTACGACAGAGGAACTAAATTCCTTCTTTTTGAAAATGTTGATGGTGAAAAATTCACCATGGATGAATACACAGAGAAAATCAAACCGCTACAAACGGACAAGTCAGAGAAACTGGTTTACTTGTATTCAAACAACCCTGTTGAACATGACGGGTTTATCAGTTCTGCAAAAAAAGCAGGATACGATGTACTAAAGACAGACATCATGATAGACAATCATTTTATCCAGCACTTGGAGCGCAAAATGAATAACGTGACCTTCACAAGAATTGACTCGGACACCATCGACCGAATCATCGATAAAGATGAGAAAATCGAGTCCGTCTTAAATGAAAAACAGGAGGAAAAAGTAAAAACAATTTTCACGGAACAAGTTACTACAATGGGCGCAAGTGTAGAGCTAAAAGCACTTTCCCCGGAAGATCAACCGGTATTAATTACTAAGCCTGAGTTTATGCGTAGAATGCGCGAGATGTCAGGACTACAAGGAATGGATTTAGGCAATATGCCTGATTCTTACAATGTAGTTGTAAATACGAACCACCCTTTGATCTGTGAAAAACTACTACGTTCTAAGAAAAAGCAAGGAGAATTGGCGAAACACCTTTACAGCCTTGCGTTACTTAACCAAAATATGTTGAAAGGTGCAGACTTGACAGAATTTGTTAAGAATAGCATTGAGATTCTACAGAAATAATCATCTGGACTTTTGAGTAGAAGGACTTGATTCTTGCTAGGGCAAAAATCTGGTAGAAAGTAGAGGGACCGGATAGATAAATGATTGAAGTCGAAGTACATTTTTTTTGTGCTTCGACTTTTTTTGTGGGACGTTGGTAAAATCATTGGAAGAGCTTTACCTTCTGGAACACAATTACTCTTTCAAGCTCTAGTTTCTAAAACAAAAAAGGATGTAGCCGATATCGACTACATCCTTTTTGATTTATTGTTAAGCTCTTTGGACTTGAGATCCGGTGAGTCTTATTTGTGTGCTTATAACTTCTGTTTGATCTCGACGATTTCGTATCCTTCGATCACATCACCGACTTTCAAGTCATTGAAGTTTTTAACAGTCAGACCACATTCCATTCCATTTTTGACTTCTTTGACGTCGTCTTTGAAACGTTTTAGAGATCCTAGTTCTGCTTCTGCGCCTTCTTTGGTTGGGTAAACAACAATACCATCGCGGACAACCCGGATTTTGGTATTTCTGCTTATTTTACCTTCTGTAACTTGACACCCAGCAATTGTACCGATTTTACTGATTTTGTAAACCTCTCTGATATCAACAGAACAAACCACTTTCTCTTCTTTGATGGTTTCTAACATACCTTCTATCGCCATCTTGATTTCTTCGATTGCATCGTAGATAATCGAGTATGTTTTGATCTGAACACCTTCTTTGTCCGCCAATTTACGAGCACCAGCAGATGGTCTTACTTGGAATCCGATGATAATTGCATCAGAAGCCGAAGCTAACAGTGTATCTGATTCAATGATCTGTCCAACAGCTTTGTGAACGATGTTTACTTGAACAGTTTCAGTAGACAGTTTGATCAATGCATCAGAAAGTGCCTCGATAGATCCATCCACATCTCCTTTCACGATTAAGTTCAATTCTTTAAATGAACCTAGAGCTAAACGACGACCGATTTCTTCCAGACTTAGACGTTTGGTAGCTCGGCGCATTTGTTCGTTAGAGATTTGAGAACGCTTGGTGGCCAACTGACGAGCTTCTTGTTCATTTTTCATGACTTTGAATTTCTCCCCTGCCTGTGGCGCTCCTTTCATACCGAGAATAAGAACTGGTTTTGAAGGACCAGCGACTTTGATTCGATTTCCTCGTTCGTCTTCCATTGCACGAACCTTTCCGTTGAAAGAGCCTGCAACTAATGGATCCCCGATTTTGAGTGTTCCTGTTTGTACAAGAACGCGCATCAGATAACCACGGCCTTTATCAAGTGCTGCCTCCAGAACTACACCAGTTGCTGGTCGGTCTGGGTTTGCCTTGAGCTCTAGCAAATCTGCTTGGAGCAATATTTTTTCCAGCAATTCTGGTACATTCGTACCATGTTTAGCGGATATATCTTCTGATTGATAAGTTCCTCCCCAGTCTTCTACCTGGAGGTTCATTTGTGCTAATTCTCCTTTGATTCGTTCAGGATCAGCGCCATCTTTATCAATTTTATTGATTGCAAAAATGATGGAAACGCCTGCTGCTTGAGCGTGGCTAATTGCTTCCTTCGTTTGAGGCATCACGTTGTCATCTGCAGATACGATAATTACAGCAACATCCGTTACTTTGGCACCCCTTGCCCTCATCGCTGTAAAGGCTTCGTGACCAGGAGTATCCAGGAATGTAATTTTTCGTTTTTCATCACCTACTAGTACCTCGTAGGCACCGATGTGCTGTGTGATACCACCTGCTTCCCCGTCGATTACATTTGCGTTACGGATATAATCCAGTAAGGATGTTTTACCGTGATCGACGTGTCCCATAACCGTAATGATAGGCGCTCTAGGAAGTAAATCTTCAGGATTGTCCTCAATTTCTTCCTCCTCCATGTCCATCTGATCCTCCGCACTGATGAATTCTACTTCATGTCCGAATTCGTCAGCTACCAATTCGATGATTTCGGCATCGAGTCGTTGGTTTATGGCTACGATGACACCAATGTTCATGCAAGTCATGATGACTTCAGTCGCGGAGATATTCATCAAACTAGCCAATTCAGACACAGAGATGAACTCCGTCAATTGCAGTTTTGACTTTTCCTCTGCGCTTGCTAGCTGTTCAGCTTCATTCTTTTCACGACGTTTTTCGCGTTCTCCTCTCCGTATTTTGGAACGTTTACTTTTTCCGCCGGAGATTCTCGCCATGGTCGCTTTGATTTTAGCTTCCACTTCTTTTTTCGAAACTTCAGGAGTTTCTCTGACGTTTTTCTTATTATTTCTGTTTGGTTTTTGGTTGTTGGAGCCTCCTCTATTATTTCCACCACCACCTCCTTGTCGTTGTTGAGGTCTTGAAGTGTTTGTATTGGTAGTGGGGACTTTTTTGCGTTTTCGTTTGCGTTTTTTGGCAGCGTCTTCGCTTGGCGTTGATTTTTTGGGTAGCTCAATTTTGCCGACAACAGTTGTTCCTGCCAACTTGACTTTCTGAGTTACTTCTACTTTATTGACGGCTGTTCTTGGTGTTTTGTCAATGACTGGTTCTTTTTTCTCCAGTTTGCCGACTACTTTCGGTCCTTTTAGTATTGGCGTTTCCGCTCTAAACTCTTGTTTTTCTTTTTTTGTTTCTTTAGGTGGCTCCTCTACTTTGGCAACTGGTTGGGCTTCCGTCTTTTCTGGTTTCGGCTCTTCAACTTTTTCAGGAACTACCTCTACTTTCTTCTCTACTTTGGCAGGTTCTTTTTTGACTGGAGGTTTATTGATCTCGTTGAGATCAATTTTATCGACCACTTTTGTACCAGGGAGTGTTGTTTTCTCAACGACTTCTACCTTCTGAACTGGTTCGACAACGGGTGGAACTTCGGGTTCTGGCTGAGGTTCAGGTTCAGGTTGCACAACTACTTTTGGAGTTTCGACTACGGGAGCAGCTTCTTTCACTGGTTCAACAGTGGGAGGAGTGTTTTTACTTTCTTCTTCTTTTTTCGAAACGCGCGTACCTATGATAAGGGAATCTGCTTGTTCCTTAATAGCAATAGAATTTTGAAATTCTCTTACGAGAACATCATACATTTCTGCGGTAACTTTTGTCCTTGGGTTATTATCGACCTCGAACCCTGCTTTCTGCAGATGTTCGACGAGTGTGCCCGTACCGACATTTAATTCTTTTGCAACTTTTACTAAACGTTGATCCATTCTATGGTTTTATTTCTTCGCAGGCAATTTGCCTACGATGAATTTGTTATTTATCAATACCACTTGGCATTAATAAAGCATAAGTAACAATCAAAAATATTATTTTTAATTGTTACTTATGGTTTTATCTTAAATTAATTTGAGTTATTCCCAATATAGTTGTTAAAAACTGCCTAATTAACGACTACATTACTAGGAATGAAAAAAGCGTCAAAATAATTCCCTAAAAGAAAAATTTCTGCTAATCCTCAAATTCCATTTTCAATATTCGGACGACTTCTTCTACCGTTTCTACCTCAAGATCAGTTCTTCTTACCAATTCATCATTGTTTAGTTTCAATACGCTTTTTGCTGTATCGCAACCGATGCTTTTGAATGCATCTAAGATCCAACCTTCGATTTCATCAGTAAATTCTTCTAAATCGACGTCATCGATTTCCGTTTCTTCTGTATCTCTAAATACGTCAATTTCGTAACCGCTTAACTTACTTGCCAATTTAATATTTAATCCTCCTTTACCAATTGCCAGAGATACCTGGTCTGGTGGAAGATAAACAGAAGCTCGCTTGTTTTCTGTATCCAGCGAAATTGACGTCACTTTAGCAGGTGTCAATGCCCGTTGGATCAGCAAACTATCGTTTGCTGTATAATTGATAATGTCAATATTTTCGTTCTTCAACTCTCGGACAATTCCGTGAATTCTTGACCCTTTCATACCGACACATGCTCCTACAGGATCAATCCGATCGTCATAAGATTCTACCGCTACCTTGGCCCGTTCGCCTGGCATTCTAACAATCCTTTTGACGGTGATCAGACCATCTTCTATTTCAGGAACTTCTTGTTCCATCAATTTTTCAAGAAAAGAGTTGTCAGTTCTAGATAACACCACTTGCGGGTTATTATTGTTCATTTGAACAGACTTAATGATGGCGCGTACCATTTCTCCTTTACGGAAAAAATCACCACGAATCATTTCGTTTCTTGGTAAAATCAATTCATTGTCTGTTGCGTCATCCAATACAAGGATATCGCGTTTCAGTATTTGGTGGACTTCACCAAGGACAATCTCTCCAACTCGCTCACTGTATCGACGATAGATATCGTCTTTTTCCAGCTCCAGAATTCTGGAGATAAGCGTTTGTCTAGCGGCCATAATTGCTCGGCGCCCAAAATCATGAAGGAATAATTGCTGGTAACATTCTTCCCCTATTTCATAATCATCTTCAATTTTAGAAGCTTGAGAAAGCGCGATTTGTTTGCGTTCGTCCTCTACTTCTCCGTCCGGTACAATTTCCCGAACGCGCCATAATTCCAAATCTCCTTTATCGGTGTTTACAATGACATCGAAGTTTTCGTCAGATCCGAATTTCTTTCGAATCAAAGTACGGAAAACATCTTCAAGTACCCGAACCATAGTTGGTCGGTCTACACTTTTCATGTCCTTAAATTCCGAAAAGGATTCAACAAGATTTATACCCATAGCTCTCCTTTTTAAAAACTTATTTTAACAATAGCTCTTTTTATTTGATTGTAGGAAATTTCATGTTTGATAATTTCCTTCTTTTTCTTTTTACCTTTTTCCTCTTCTATTATGATGTGATCATCAGTAACGGAAGTCATTTTTCCAGTAACTGGTTTGCCTTCTGTAAGCCAAATTTCCAGTCGTCTGTTTATATTCTTAGCATATTGACGCATCAACTTGAGTGGTTTTCCAACCCCTGGCGAAGAAACATCCAAGAAATACTTTTCTCCTAACCAGCCATGCTCATCAATATGCTTCTGCAAATACTTGTTTATTCTTGAGCAATGTCCAATATCCAGGGTCGTATCACTATCCAAAAAAATCTCTAGTTTATTTCCTGTTGTATTATAATTTATTTCAACAATAAATAAATCTTCAAAACCTTCATCTTCAAATTTGGTCAGCAGTAATGCTTCTATTTGCTCGTTTAGCGCGTCCATTTTTCCCAATTATTCAATAAAAAGAGGGAACGACTTCGTTCCCTCTTTGCTCAATTCGAGTGCAAATATACTTAAAAAAATCAATTTTATCAATTTTTATGGGTTATTCGGAGGATTCTAAGAATGTTAGAATACAAGAAAGCGAGAATGTCTGAATAATTTTAAAACGCAAGTTACCTTTGACGGTTTTCATTTCTTAGTAAAAATTGCCACTGTAGTGTGGAACTTGCTAAGAATTGGCCTTGTTGAATGCTGGGCTTGAAATGCATTTGTACAAGTACTTACTCCTCTCCTATTAAACTCGGAAAAATGTTTTAATTTTACGGGGAATCGGAACAACAAAACATGGCATCACTAGGCAAATTTTTCAGTAAATACAAGGGCGAGCTTCGAAGTTGGAAGGTTGTTTATAGTATAAATAATTTCCTTAATTCGCGAAAGCTAAAACACAATCGGGAACTTTATAAAAAGCTAGGTCTGCAAAAAAGTATTTTTGGAAGTATTAAAAGTAGTGATTTTGGAGAACAGTCGGTTATTTCTAAACCGTGGTTAGATTTGCCCGGAGCCAAAGAAGCATTAACCGCGCACCCTGACTACCAGTCGTTTGATACTGACACTCAGCAACAGCTGCGTGATTGGTTGGATAATGGGTTTCTGATTTTGAAAGGCTTTTATAAGTCAGAAGAAATTGACACGCTCAATCAGGAAGTGGATCGGCTATTGGCAAAACAAGAAGTTGACTTCAATTTTACTGGGCGTAAGGTGATGGATGCGCACCAAATTTCCCCGATTGTAGATGGCTATTTCAAAAATCAAAAGATCCTCCGGTTGTTGAATTTTATCATGGGAAGGACGGTTTATCCTTTTCAGACCATCAATTTTGTGCAAGGGAGCGAGCAGCGGGCGCATTCAGACTCAATACACATGACCAGCGAGCCCAAGGGATATTTGATTGCTACCTGGACAGCACTTGAAAATTGTCATGAAGGAAATGGCCCCCTATTTTATTATCCAGGAAGCCATAAACTGCCTTATGTGATGTCTGATGATTTTGAAAGTGGCCATTCGAAATGGAAACTTGGAGCCAACAGTTACAAAAAATACGAGGACAAAATTGCAGAAGTGGTTGAGAAAAACAACCTACAAAAACAATATTTTCATGCGGAAAAAGGGGACGTTTTGTTCTGGCACGCCAACTTATTGCATGGAGGCAGTCCAATAACGAAAGAAGGTAGTACCCGTCGGAGCATGGTGGCGCATTATTTTTGTGAGAATGTGGTTTGTTATCATGAAATTTCTCAGCGGCCTGCTTTACTTGGTTAATACACCATTAACCATAAACTACTCTAGAATTTCCAGATAACTTCTCCCAAGATATATAATGTGGTTTTTTCATCCTCCTCGTCCTCGCTAGTGATCACGGTTAGTGATTTTTTGAAGGGACCGATGTCTTTAGCATCGTAGGTGGCTATTATCTTCCCAGATTCGCCGGGGAGGATGGGGGCTTCTGAGTATTTCACTCCTGTGCACCCGCAAGAACCTTTTGCTTGGGTGATAAATATTGGTTTTTCAGTGATGTTCTTGAATTTGAAAACACCGGTTACTGGTTTACCTTTATCTATGGTTCCAAAGTTATAGTTTGCAGTTTCCCAGCTTAGGACGGGGTCTTTTTTCTTTTTTGCTGGCTTTGGTTTGACGACTTCTTTCTTTTCTTTTACTTCAGGGAGTTCTATGCCTGGTAGCGGAGTTGTTTTTGGTACTGGAGAAGGTTTGGCTGGTGCAGTTGGAAAAACTTCTGAACGGTCAGGTAGCACTTCGGGAAATTCTGAAGGCGTGCTAACTACTTTTGTTTTTTTCAATCGATCCCGCTCTGTTGCTAATGGATTGTTTATCTGTGCATTGACAAAAACGCTCAACAGACAAAATCCAATAATCAAGCCCACATTTTTCATTACCATTATTTTATTTTGATTGTATATCATCCCCTTTTAGACGAAAGAAATTCTTGCAGGTAACAGTTTGCAAGGGCGGCAAAAGTAACATTTTTTTGAAACATTGAAGGTTTTAATAAAAGATTGCCTAAATGCAAGAATAGAACAATTAGTTCACAACTCTTGCAATTAAAAAAATGAATGGGCTTACATCTGATTTTCTTTTTTTGTACTTTTAATGAGTGAGATATATTCCAAGTAAAAATAATATTGAATTATGAGAAGCTTAGTCAATTGGATCGTGGTGGTTTTTGTTGTCGTATTTTTGAATGGAAATCTTACCGCTCAGGTAGTTGGAAAGTTGTCAATTGAGAATGCAGAGATCATCGGATCTGAGGTCTTCTTTGATTTGGTCATGCAGGAGAGTCCAACTAGCACAGGTCCAATATACCTGGGACATGCCGACTTCGTCTTGTTTTTTGGCTATACCTCTTTTTTAAACCCAACGATCGAAAAAATTGAGAATCCGAATCCTCCTGGTGGATTTGTCCAGAACGGCTATTGTAGTTTTATACCTACGACTACGGATGGTGGGGCAAACGATATTCTTTGCCAGAAATCCTACTATGATGGTCAGTTTCCTACCTTTTTGAATTCTGAAGAAATCATTATCAACTTAAATAGTCCTACCCCTAATGACCAAACTGATTTTGAACTAAAAATGGCAAGAATCGATGCTCAGCCTTCCATACATCGTCTTGGAAGATTTAAAATCACCGGCTATCAAGGGGGGCAGGTCCAGTTTGTTTGGGATCAGGATGTCCCGGGTTTCGCAACAAAAGTCTTTTCTTTAGAACCAACGACCCCTTTCTATTCAAGTGAGATAGAATTAGAGTATGAAGACAGCCCTGTGCTTGGCATAATTTATTCCGACGTAGATGACTTATCCAATAACACCATTCAGATAGCACCCAATCCAGCCTCCAATTATGTCGAGATAACCATTACCAATAAAGAAACCATTGACTACCAGCTATTAGATGTCCATGGTCGGCTAATAGTGGAAAATCAAATCACGGGTTCTGAAGTACTTCAAACTGCTCATCTCCCTGGAGGGACCTATTTTCTAAAATTCACAGAAAAAAATAAATCCTTTACCAAAAAGCTGATCATCGCCCACTAGGACATCGCTCCATAAAATCCCTTTCCAAATAATGAAATCACCTTACTTCAAGGAAGAGCATGAACTATTCAGACAAAGTGTCCGACAGTTTATGGACAAAGAAGTCGTCCCATACATTGATCAATGGGAAAACGACCGTAAAATGCCTCGATCAATATGGACAAAATTAGGCCAAATGGGCTACCTGGGCGTCAGTCATCCCGAGGAATATGGAGGAAGCGAAGGAGATTTTTTTTATTCCGTCGTATTCCTGGAAGAGCTCGCACGAGTAGGTTCTGGAGGTTTTTCTGCAGCTATCAGTGTGCATCAATACATGGCAGTCGCCCATATTGCGGAAGCAGGATCCGAATTTTTAAAAACAACCTACCTCTCCCCTTCCATTTCTGGTGAGAAGATTGGGGCACTCGCCGTCTCAGAGCCCAACGCAGGTTCTAATGTCGGCGGCATGCTGACCACCGCAAAAAAGGACGGCAATGAATTTGTCATCAATGGCTCTAAGACATTTATAACGAATGGCGTTTACAGCGACTTTATAACTGTAGCCGCAAAAACAAAAAATGGGATCAGCTTGATTGTTGTAGATGGCAATTCGAAAGGACTGACAAGGACAAAATTGGATAAAATGGGCTGGCACTGCTCCGACACTGGTGAACTGGCGTTTGATGAGGTCCGGGTCCCAGAGAAAAATCTGATCGGCCAGGAAGGAAAAGGTTTTTATTACATCATGGAAAGTTTCCAGCTGGAGCGACTCGTAGCGGGTATTATGTCTGTTGCAGGAGCAGCAAGGGCCATGGAAGTCACCCTTCAATACATGCAAGAACGTAGTGCTTTCGGTAGACCCATCAACAAGTTCCAAGTCTTGCGTCATCGGTTTGCAGATCTGGCAGCAGAAATTGAATCGGCCAAGCAGTTCACCTATCATACTTCCTGGTTATTTTCCCAAGGAGCGTCAGCGGTTAAAGCATGTAGCATGGTAAAACTCCTGACTTCTGAATTGGCCAAAAAAGCAAGCGATGTTTGTCTTCAGTCGTATGGCGGTTATGGTTTCATGGAAGAGTATCCTGCAGCAAGATGGTATCGAGATGTCCGCGCAGGCACTATTGTAGGCGGCACTTCAGAAATCATGCGTGAAATCATTGCAAAAATGGTTATCGATGAGGTATCCTACGATTCGCCTTACAAGGAGACTGAAAAAGCACCGCTCCAAATGACAGCCAGGGAGATTATTGCTTCCATTCCTGATCGATTTAAAGCTGAAAAAGCAAATGGCGATCAGTTGGTCTTTCATTTTGATATTTCTGGAGCCAACGGTGGTCAGTACACCGTAAATATTGCTGAGGGGAAATGCCTCTTGAATGAAGGTTTTGAAGGCACTCCCAATTGCGTGGTCACGGCGACAGACGAAGTATATCAGGACGTGGAACTAGGCAGAAAGAGCCCGGAGTCTGCGATAATGTCCGGCCAAATCCAAGTCTCGGACTTAGGAGCAATGATGCAATTCGCAAGACTGTTTAAGAGAATTAAATAATTGAGGTCGCAAGAATCTTAATCTATTTTTTCATACCAGAGCACAGAACAATTGTCTTTGGTCAATATTTTTTTTGCCTGGGACTGAATATCTTCGCAGGTAATTTCTTGATAATAGCTTGGTTCTTTATTGATAATTTCGGCATCTCCCAATAATTCAAAGAATGCCAGATTAATTGCTTTATTCAAAATGGTGGACTCTGAAAAGATGAGGGAGCTTTCTACTTTGTTTTTTATTTTTTGTAATTCTTTGGTTGGTATTTGTTCCTTGATCAGCAGATCAATCTGTTCCCAAATTGCAGCTTCTGCTTCTGCCAACGTGGTATTGGGTGATGGTTTCCCTTCTATTATGAATAGCCCCGGATCTACATTTCCAGTTATATAACAATCAATTTCGCTAAACAATTGTTGTTCTTTTTTTAGTCTTCGGAATAATCTCGAAGAACTTCCGTTGCAGAGTACATCCGACAGCAAATCAATTTTATAATAATCTTCATGATCTCTTCCTGGCATATGGAAGGCCAAATACAAGGAGTCTAAAGGCACTTTTTTCTTTGCATGAACGACAATTGGCGCTTCTTGTGGTGGTTCTGTTGGAATGTTGACTGGTGCAATTTCTCCTGATTCAATCTCTCCAAACCATTTTTCGGCAAGTTCGAGAACGTCCTCTGTTTTTACTGCTCCTGCTACTACGAGTACCGCGTTATTGGGACGATAGTGTTTGTAGAAAAAACTGCGGACATCCTCTAGTTTGGCATCTTTGATGTGTTTTATTTTGCTTCCAATGACTGGCCATCGGTAGGGGTGCTTTTTGTAGGCCATTTCCATTAGTGTGTGCCAGACATCTCCATAGGGCTGATTGAGGCAGGTTTCTTTAAACTCTTCTATGACGACTTTCCGCTGTACGTTTAATGATTTTTTGCTGAAGTTGAGGTTCATCATTCTGTCTGACTCTAACCAGAAGGCGGTTTCCAGATTATTGGCGGGCAGGATATCGTAGAAATTGGTGATGTCATTGTTGGTAAAGGCGTTGCTTTCTCCGCCGGCATACTGCAGAGGCTCATCAAAATTTGGCACATTGGAAGAGCCTCCAAACATCAGGTGCTCAAACAAATGGGCAAATCCGGTTTTATTAGGGGACTCATTTTTTGATCCTACTTTATAGAGGACATTCAGTGCGGCCATAGGCGTACTGTGATCTTCATGTACAATAATTGTCAACCCGTTGTTGAGTTGGTGGCGACTGAATTCGATCATTTTATCAAGGCGTTTCGATGTATTGAAATGTGCTGTCTATTCTGCGTATCAAGCAAAATTAAAAAAAGACATTCAATTCGTTTAGTTAGTCTTTGACTAAAACAAAAAAAAGATCATTTTTTATTGGAATTGGAATTCCTCAAAAAAAATTAAACAAAATGCAACATCTGAGAAATTGCCCCGTATTATTATTCCAGAAGCGCAATACAAAGCTTCTACAATCCTCGAAGGAGGATTTCAATTTAGAATAATAAATTTCATAGTGTTATAAAGAGTCCTTGTAAGAATGGGCATTTGATCAAGGATTCTTTAAGGTTTTTGGGTTTAATAATGGAGATTGAGCGTGTTATTGATAAAGTCAATAATGCGCTTTTTTTCGTTTGCTAGGATTGGGTAGTAGCAATCGATTTTGTTTTCGGACAGATTATACCAAATTGTCAACATAAATATTCATTAAAATAAACCGGCATCCGAATGCCATTGGCTCTTTATCTCTAATATAATGACGTAGATTATCAAGAACGAATACAAGCACCTAGCGGTGACCTAACACTTAATCCTAAAACAGGATTAAAAACAACCTAAAATCCAATTAAACCACACTCAATGCCCATTTTGCAAAATTTATCTATAAAACAAGGGAATTCGTCTATTCAAATAATCAGAACCCAACCAGAAATCGTAATTTATTTACACTACATTAATTTTGACCGATTCATAACTCAAAAGGAATTATAAGAAGTAACTATTCGTTTTTGTTAATAGAAAATGTAATTTCCCAAAGATTTTTTTAATATTGAGGAATCAAATTACCGTCATGCAACCAAGACAACAACAAAGTAAAGGAGGACCATTCAACCTGATAATCGGAGTGCTTACTATCTTCTTAGTAATTGCGGGGATCTATTATGCATTTGCATTTGCCAAATGGATGTTGAGCTTTGTCGCCATCCCCTTGCTGATCGCCACACTGATAATGGACAGAAGTGTCGTGACCGACTATGTAAAAATGCACGGAAAATGGCTAAAGACAAACCCTTTGATGGGTATACTAGGGATTTTATTCACCTTTGTCCTTTTCCCATTTGTCAGTGCTTTCCTTTTTGGGAAAGTCATGCTAAAACGCAAAGTCAACAATATGACCAAAGGGTATAATCCTGAAGGGGATGAAGATTATGTCAAGTACGAGGAAGTCCTAACCGAAGAAGAACAATTCGAGCTCGATCTTCAAGACGAGCCGATCGAGGAAGACATGGAATTGATTGATTTACACGATGATCCAAATCCGAATCCCCTTGACAAATCAAAAAAGAAAGATGACTATGAGGAGTTATTTGACGATATTGATTTTGATGAAAATACGACCAGCTAAATTGTGTTAGTCTATTCCCTAGCAGTAACGTTGCTCACCCTTTTTTATATCTTCATTTTACTTCGATTCATTGCAGGATGGCGATCTTTGCCAGTTTGGGATACGCTCAAAAAAACGGTCACCACAAAAGTCAGTGTAGTAGTCCCTGCACGCAATGAAGAAGAGAATATCCAAGCCTGTATAGAAGCCATTCTGGCCCAAAACTACCCCAGCAACCTACTAGAGATCATCATCGTCGACGATCACTCTACCGATCAAACCCCGCAAATAATAAAAAAGTATTCCCACCAAAATGTACAATTACTCTCCCTGGCCGACCATATCAAAGAAGGTAGTACCCAATCCTTCAAGAAGAAAGCCATCGAAGTCGCCATCCAACAATCCACTGGCGAACTAATCGTCACCACAGATGCCGACTGCACGATGGGCAATAATTGGTTGCGCTACCTCGTCTCCTACTACGAGATCCAGCAACCAAAATTCATTGCCGCTCCCGTAGTCTTCCAAGGAGAAGAAAATAACTTCCAACGGTTCCAAAGTCTCGATTTTGCAGGAATGATGGGCGTGACAGGTGCCGGAATACACAAAAAATTTCTCCACATGTGCAATGGCGCCAATCTAGCCTATCCGAAGTCCGCTTTTTACGAGGTAGATGGATTTGAGGGCGTTGACCATTTGGCGTCTGGCGACGATATGCTTCTACAACAAAAAATTGCCCGCCGATTTCCTGGACAAATTGGCTACATCAAACAACCTGATGCTGTCACGATCACTACAGCCAAACCGACACTCTCCTCTTTTCTAAATCAGCGATTGCGCTGGGCGACCAAAACAACTAGCTATCAAGAATGGAAAGTAACCGCAATTTGGGCAATGGTCTGGTTGTTTTCTGTTAGTATACCAATAAGTCTGGTACTTGCTATTTGGTGGCCGTGGCTCCTTTGGGTGTTCGGATTCCAGTTGATGGCCAAAGTGATTATTGATTATTTTTTTCTGAGAATGATGGTCTTATTTTTTAAACGTCCTGACCTTATCCGTTTTCCCGTCTATTTTATCTCCATTTTTTGGGAGTTGTTTTATGTGATTTTTATAGGAACGGTGGCTAATTTTAAGAAGGAATATGACTGGAAAGGGCGGAAGGTTAATTAATTTTTTGTTATAGATGGATTTTTTTGCTGCGCAAAATTGGGTTGAGGTTAGGTAGAGAGCGAAATGCACCGCTCGAATTATTTACAATTAACCAACAAAATCAACATCTACAAAAAAAGCGTACAAAGATGAACTCCTTGCACGCTTTCAAATATCTTATGAAGAATTTGTTATCTAACTATCTGAATCTTTTTATGACTCATTTTTCCATCTGCGCGAATAGCTAACAGATAAATGCCATTCGGCACATTTAGTTCTACTGGCAGATCTACTTGCCCGGTCATAAAGTCTACTTCGTTCAAATACACTTGCTGACCGTAGACATTATAAACTTCTATCGACAATTCTTTCGTAGGAATTCCTTCCACTGCGATGTCAAAAACACCCGCATTAGGATTTGGAGTAACGTCAAAATTAACCAGTCCTTCCAGTGATTCCACCCCCGAAATGATAACATTGATAGTTTCTGAATAGACATTCGTACCACAGTTATTTGTTACGGTAAGTTCTACTACAAACATTCCAGAGTTAGCATAGACATGTGTTGGTTCCATATCTGTACTCGTACTTCCATCACCAAAATCCCAGGAGTAACTTGTTGCCCCAGCAGAAGTATTCGAAAGTTCAAGCAAGTCGCCAGTTACAGTAGGCACAAATTCAGCGATAGGCATAAAACTGATCAGTCCACATCTAGGACCTTCCAGCACACCTCTCATGACATCAATTTGGCCAATAGTGAAGCTATTCATGCATGTTTCTGCAGAATAGTCCATATAATTTTCGATCATATCTGGTAAGTCGTTGGCAGCATCAACACAAGTGTTTTTAGTGACATCACAATCAAAATTGGATTGATCCAGCGCATTTGGGGTATCCGCTATTCCATCATCCACCGTACAGCCATCAGTCCCGGTAAATCCGCCACCATCACCCCAAATATGTCTCAATCCTAAATAGTGTCCAACTTCATGTACTGGAGTTCGTCCTTCAATAGGAATAACTCCCATTCCTAGATCAATCGTATTTGGGTTACCAGGTCCAATCGCTCGAAAGTCGATCACTACACCCTCCAATTCAGGGCTTGGTGCGCCTTGTCCTGCAGGCCAGTTTGGTAAATCTGCAGGAGGATAAGCATAGCCTAATATTTGTCCAAGTGAAATTCCTCCTAGGGTAATAGGCTGAATTTTGCAAACCCATAGATTTAGGAATAGTTCGGTATCCGATGCATCGCTTCCTCCATTTGCGGTTTGTTTTACATTGTCAGGCAGTGCTCCGCTTAGGAAGTCCACGCTAAACTCTTCATTGGTTTGCACCCGGTTGATCGTAGTTAGGTTAAACTCAATCTCCGGGTCGCCGACTACGCCAGCGAAGGCAGGTCGGATGTCGCTCGCATTGGCGTTCATTCGTCTGTAGTCTTCGTTTAGAGCAGCAATTTGGGCTTGTATCAAGGTGTCAGGTAGAT
The DNA here is from genome assembly GCA_938016265.1 of uncultured Saprospiraceae bacterium. Classification (GTDB taxonomy): domain Bacteria; phylum Bacteroidota; class Bacteroidia; order Chitinophagales; family Saprospiraceae; genus JAHDHB01. The sequence continues at coordinate 123,968 of CALLWB010000027.1, read as the reverse complement.
TTTCAATAGTATCTTTCCAGACGACATGTACGACTACATCGATGGTGTATACTTGTTGGTTTCTGGCCGACCGGCTTTTTTGTCCTCTGCGTTTCGCTGCTTCAAATACGCTGTTGAGTTGTTGTTTGTATCCTGGGTAGTTTGCTTCATTGGCGCTCAACACTAAATCATGGCCACAGTAGGTATGCGATTGTTGGGCAGTTAGATTTAATGTGATCAAAAAACTAGCAAATAGGAATGAATAAAATAATTTCATAATGGGTTTTTTAATGCTTGTAATTTATTTTGGAGGGCAAAGATAAGAAAAGTACGATTTTCTAAAAACCAAAGAAGGGGAAGAATACTTAGAATAAATCCCCCTTTACAAATTGACAAAAAAAAAGATGGCACTTTTCAGTGTCATCTTTTAAAAGTTTTATAAGAAGCAAAAACTAGTTTACTGCTCCAGAAAGCTCTTTACCAGGCTTGAATTTAACAACATTTTTTGCTGCTATTTGAATTGCTTTACCTGTTTGTGGATTTCTACCAGTACGTGCTGCACGGTGAGATACAGAAAAAGTACCAAATCCAACTAATGTAACTTTATTTCCGTCTTTCAACGTGTCAGAAATTGCAGAAAGAACTGTGTTTAATGCGTCACCAGATTGTGCCTTTGTTAAGCCAGCATCTTCAGCAATTTTGTTGATTAAGTCACCTTTGTTCATAATTGTCTTTTTTAATTTATAAAAAATATGTAAAATTCGAATTACTAGCGTGTTGTATCAATACAATTTTTTCGGCAAAAAAGTTGTATTTTAGTGTTCAAATGGACAACAACCAAGGTTGAAATGCCGTTTACACAATACAAACCCTATAAATTCTAGGGCAAATATAATTTTAAACTCCGTTAAATCAAGCGTTTTCGCAAAAAAAATTAATATACGCATGAAAAAAATAGCAATTCACCTCCTTATTGGCCTTTTTTTAGCGGCTTGCCTCACAACTTTGTCTAGTTGCAACAGAGATGCTAACTGTCCTGCCTACAAAAGCCTACAAAGTAAATCCAGTAAAAAAGGCCTTTCCACTAAACCAGGAAAGTCTGGTCTTTTTCCTAAGGGAATGAAGTAGATTTTGGTAAAAGTAGCACGCAGTTGCTAGCAAGTAGAAGGGATAGATTCCCTCACGATTGCATAGAGTTTTGAATGTGGTCCGACTTTCGGCAGTTCAAAAAGTGATGGCCCCGAGAAGGCGATGTTTTCTGTAAACAAACTGCCAACTGATCCAACCCATTGAGGGGCGAAACAACCAGTAAATTTAGGACGCATTAGCGCTTTACAAAGTAAGTACGATACAATATTTCGCATTCACTCCTTCAAGCATTCTCGCATTCCTATCTCCTACTGCTTCAACCTAGGATCAAGCGCGTCTGTCAAACCTTCCCCAATCAAATTAAACAGTGTTACCGTAATAAAGATGGCAAACCCTGGGAATACAGCCATCCACCAGGCTGCAGGAGCACTTCTGGCAGTATTTAGCAGTTTACCCCACGTAATCACTTCAGGAGGCACTCCAATCCCTAAAAAGGACAGAAAGGACTCTACAAGTATAGCAGAAGCAATACCAAAAGCTATCGTAATAAATACAGGAGATAATGCATTGGGAATAGCATGCTTAAACATCGCGCGCATTCTGGAAAATCCGAGTGCTGTAGAAGCTTCAATATATTCTAATCGACGGACTCTGAGAAGTTCTGCTCGGATAAATCGGGCGATTCCTGTCCAGCGTACTAGACCGATAACTGCCATTACCCAGAAAATAGAAGGTTCTACCACAGCAATTACTGCTAAGATTAAAACTAAAGAAGGTACAGAGACGACGACCTCAATCAATCGGGTAACGATAATATCTAATGGAATAGTCACTTTTTTAGCAAGGGCTGGTATTTTCTTAAGCGGAATGACAAGTAGGTTTGCTAACGCAATCAATGCAAAAAAGATAAAAAGACCAACCAGCAATTGCCAGCCTACCGCTCCAGCTCCTTCTGAAAAAGCATCCGAAATGCTGTACGATCGAACATAGAAGGCATAGAAGAAGGCAAAGAAGGAAGCGATAAAGGTAATTATCAATCGTATTCTTGAAACTTTGAGTTCTGAATCTCCAAAAAACCCAGCCAGAGAACCAAGCGTCAGTCCAATAATACAAGCAAAAAACATGGCCACAATACCAACCATAAAGGCAATTCTAGTACCATGGATCATCCCAGCCATTACATCCCTGCCAATATCGTCCGTCCCCAACCAATGCCTCCAACGAGTTTTTATCCCCTGATCTTTTAGTGGATCGCAAAATCGACAAGCGAAATCTAGGTTGTTTGGTAAATAAGGAATTGGTGGAAAAATGGCAAAGTCGTATTCAATATCTTTTTTCCAATCAATGTTTTGGTAGTGGGTAGGCCATTGAGCAAGGCCCAAATCTACCGCGTATCCTTTTAACACTGGAAAAGAAACCGAACCTTTATACTTTGCGACAATAGGTTTTTCGTTGGCAATAAAGTCTGCAAACACTGCTATAAATGCTAAGAATATAACCGCATAAAGCGAATACAACGCCCTTTTGTTTTTCTTAAATTGACGAGTTACATATTCCCAATAGCTAAGGCTTTGATTTTCTGATGGTTGTGCTGATTCCTTGTTTTTGGCCGACATTATATGATGATTAAGAGTATTAGTTAATGGATTTCTTGATGAATTCGATTACTTGAAAGTAATTCTAGGATCTACTAAGGCGTACAGAATATCTGCCACCAGATAACCGACCATCGTCAACAAAGCAGATAACATAACCACGGTAAATACTACCGGATGGTCAGGATATCGAATCGCTTCAATTAACATGCGTCCCATTCCAGGAATGGTAAAAATTAGCTCAATCACGATCGAACCCGAAATCATCAACGGAAAAACATTCGCGAAAAGCGTTATTACTGGTAATAAGGAGTTTCTAAAAGCGTGTTTCCAGATCACTTTATTCTCAGACAATCCTTTTGCACGGGCAGTCCGCACATAATCTTGGCGAAGCACCGACAACATTCCTCCTCGCATCTGACGAGACAAAAAGGCAAGACTGCCGTACGTCCAGCAAAATAGCGGCAACACCAAGTGATAGGCCCGAATACCAAGCGACTCAAAGAATCCCTTGCCCTCTATATCTCCAAGACCGTAAGGTGGAAACCAATCGAGGTAATCCGGTTGACAAAGGAAAGTGATCAACAACGTCGCTACCCAAAAACTAGGGAGCGAGTATAGTAAAAAGAGAATTGTGGTGAGTACGCCATCTGTTTTTGTTCCTTTCTTTCGAGCAGAAAACACCCCTAAAGGTACTGCCATGATATAGGTCAAACAGATGGAGATCAGACTCAGTATCATTGTCCAGTACATATAGTCACCAACCTTATCTGCGATAGGCCGCTTGTCTTCATAAGACCGGCCGAAGTCACCTCTTACAAAATTTTTAGCCCAATTGTGGTATTGATTATTAAAGCCGTACCAGATGAAGGAGGGGACATAGTTTTTCCATGTAGTAGCCTTGCTTTTTACGGTATTGTAAGCAGTTTTTGTCTCCTTGTATAATGGCAAGAGCGTTGCGGTAGAAGGCGTTGACTCAATATGAGGCAACATTTTATCAAATGCTTTATTGATGTCTTTGTCTTCATACCGGATAAAGAGATTACTTAAATTTTGTTTGATTTTGATGAGCGCTCCCGGGTTGACAGAGTCTTTCTCAACATCATAAATTGCCCCTTCCAGTTTCTTTGCCGTTTTGTAAAAACCATCAACTTCTGGCCAATTCCCATAGTCATTGATCAATCGAGTCAAGTTTTCACGATGTGCTTTTTTAGGAATTCTGTATAAGGTATCCGGATAAGCTTTAGAGCTCATTGCAAAATAAAAAACAGGCAAATCCATACCTAGCTTTTTCCGTTCCGCATTGTAAGCCTCCGCAGGTATTGGATCTCCTTCCGGGGTGGCACCAAGCATTTTCTCCACAGGATCACCTGGTGCGACAACGCTTAGCATAAATATAACGATGGAAATAACGATAAGGGTAGGTATGAATATCAGTATTCTCTTTATGATGTATCCAAACATAGTGGGTGTAGTATTTAATAAGGAGCGACTCCGCTAAACTTTTGGTTAGGAATAAAAGAACGTCACCTCGGTGTTGACTTGACGTTCTTTTATTTTAATATTCTTTTTGGTATGATTAGTTCGGTGTAGGTGTATTAACTTGAAATCCAGGAGCCCAATAACCGGGACGAATACCTGAACCATAAGAATTCGCGTATTTCTTATGTATTGCTATACGTTCTTTTTGTGCCAACAAGAAGATATAAGGAGCTTCATCATGGATGATCTGTTGCAATCTCTTGTATAAAGCAAAGCGTTTTTGATCATCCATTTCAGTTCTTAGGTCTTCAATCAGCTGATCACTTTCAGGAGTACCAAAATTAGAATAGTTAGAACCTTCCTCATTTGCAGAACTTGTGTGCCAGATTTGCTTAGGATCACTTTCCAATGGAGAGGAAATCCAACCCATGACAAACATTTCAAACTTGTGTACTTTATTATCTTGAAGCATTACGGCCCATTCTTTAGGTACAATTTCCACTTTCACTCCTGCCTTTCTGGCAGCTTCTTGGAAAATCAGGCAAGCGCGTTCACGACGAGCATTACCATTATTGTAATTCAACTTTATGATCATGTCTTCCCGCTCTCCGTCTACAAGGTTATCGACGATGCCGTTGCCATTTGTGTCTTTCCATCCTGCTTCAGCAAGCAACTTCTTTGCGGCACCCAGATCATAGGCGTAAGGTTTTACATTTTCATTTAGGCGTGATTTGATGTCAGGATGAATAAATCCAGCTACCTGAACACCTAAACCGTAGCAGTAAGATTCAATCAACTGATCCACATTCATAATGTGCGACAATGCTTTTCGAACACGCACATCCTGAAACTTCTCTAACCGCATGTTGAAACACATGTAATCATAAGAATACAACGGTGGAGTAAATGTATTAAATGAATTTCCAAATTTTTCAGATTTCCGCAGATCCGTCACGAAGTCTTTTGGAGGGATGCCGTACATAGCATCAAGTTTGCCACCTTTCAGTGCTACGACAGCAGTAGAAAGATCATTGACACTTTCAAAGACTAGCTCTTCTACGTTGGCTTCAAAACGATGATTGAAGTTTTTGAGTTTATGCCCCCACCAGTCTTTTTTCAGGTTAAGCTTTACCCGTTGGTTGGTTTCCCACTTTGTGAACTTATAAGGTCCTGAACCAGAGACAAATTCTCTTTGATATTTAGGCCCATTATATTGCTTAGCAAAATCTTTGATTTTATCATTTTTAGCCAACTTCTTTGGTCCTTTTGCATCTTTATACAATTGATTTACTGTAAAACCAGCCATCAACCCATCAGGATCGTACGCTTTGTCCTGAAGGATAAACAAATCGGAATAGGCCGACTCGATAGCGTGGTAAGGCTCAGCATAGAGTACTTTAAATTTCTTTGGATTTTCTTTATCAATTTCAACATCCATCACCTTATCAAAATAAGGCTTTAGTGATTTACTGTTTGTTTCAGGGTTTTTGAGCACCTTAAAAGTGAATGCTATGTCCTTTCCTGTGATCGGAGTCCCATCATCCCAAACGGCTTCTGGTCGAATCTCCATATCCATATCGAGGGTACCATCTGCATTTTTGGTAAATTTTGGTCGTTCTTTGATCAAAACAGGTACAATCTCTGTCGTTTTGAAATCGATATGGATCAAGGTCGAATGTGTCTGCGTCAAAATCATTGTGGCTCCATTATCGTTTGCATTCAAGGGAGTCAGTTCTTCAGGATCTGAAAGGGCATGCATGATGACACGATTCTGGTAAGACGCATCAGAAGCACCTCCTTCTCCTTGAGTAGCGGAGTCTGACCCGCAACTTGCCAAAAATAGGGCACTAAAGGCAAGTAGGCCAAAAAATGATTTATTAAACATGGACATTTGGTGAATTATTTTGTGAGTTAATGTGTTATTAAAAGAGCCCTAAAATTAGCAAGAAATTATTGGTTTACAAAGACATATATTACAAGCCCATAATGCACCACACCAAACACGCATAAACTACTGACTTACTGTAAATTACCAATTAAGAAGTTGTGGGTTCTCCTTACATATAGTTAAAAATCACTAGCTGGAGACTCCGTTCTTGAGTTCAAACCATGAAGGTTTTATAAAATTTGGGGAAAAAGACTGGATGACTTGATCGTACCCAAAATCTGTGATTATTAGATAGGATTGTATCCCTGAAGATATATTATTATTCTTCACTATGGAAGGTGCATTGCTTTTATCTGGTGCGAACGATTCATTGATTCCGACAACCGCAAAAAAGAACATGGCAGCGATGGTCGATACCGTAAGGAGCATTCTTTTAATTCCTGATTTTTTAGCTACTTTTTGTGCTGGAGGAGTACTTTCTTCTACATATTCGGTGAGTGCTGCCAACAGATTAGCTTCAAACGCTAGTTCTTCCTGAAGGCTGGGGTTTGCTTCTAGTTCGTCTTCCAATTTTTCTGTCAATTCAGGGTTGAGTCTTCCTAGCAGAAAATCAAGCATCAATCCTTCTTGGTCGTTATGTTCATTACAATCTTTCATCCCTATTCCTATTAAAAATCTTGTTTATTATATTTCAACTTTACCAGTTGTTTTAATTTTTTCCTTGCCTTACACAACTTGTTTTTAGCTACCTGTTCGCTGGCATAGCCCATTTCGCTAGCAATCGATTCCATTGACCATCGCCTAAAGTAAAAATAGACAAGCACCTCTTTAGAGTCCGCATCCAGTTGGTCGATCAAGGATTTGATCAAATTTTTCCGCTCCTTGTCTACTAGTACGCTTAGCATTTCCTTTTGTTTTGAAGGGAGTGCCTGATGTTCTAGCGTAATGCTTGTTGTCCTTTTTTTCTGACGAAGTGCTTTCAACCAAATGTTACGTCCAATCGCATACAGATAGGTGGTCAATTTACATTCGAGTTTTTCGGCGGTGATCTTTTGCGTGGTAAGTTGCTGACGAAATGCCAGCATGGTCTCCTGCCAAACGTCCTCCGCATCATATACAGAACCACTATTATCGCATACAAACTTGCTGATATAATTGTAATGTTTGGTATACAAATGTGCGGACGCCTCATTCACTTTCATCGTGTCGAGTGAGCCTAGTTGCTTTATTAATATTTTGTCTTCGAGCAATGCCATTCGTAGTTATTACAATTCTATCATTTTTTATTCTTAATACTATTAAGATACAAAAGGTAACACGTAGAAGGAGTTTATTTTTATTATTAACTTTTAATTAATGGTATTTATTGGAATGGGCGGTAGATTCTGGGTGGTTAGTTTGCGAATTTCATTGCTGGAAAATAAATTTGTTTGAATACCTAAATAAAAAAATGCTTTAAACACATCCCGGAATCAACCGAATTTGCATTTAAAGCATTCAATAACTTTTATTTAAACAGCTACTAGTTGGCTATCGCATTGACCACTTGCAATCCAGGAGCGTAAAACCCAGGATTGATACCTGTTGCTTTAGCGTTCAAGAATTTTTTGTGAATAGCCACTCTATTTTTAGTGGCCGCCAAGAAAATGTAAGGGACCTCATCATCTATGATTTGTTGCAATTCTTTGTAGTATACCGCACGTTTATTTTCGTCGAGTTCCGCTCTCAGTTTTTCAATAAGATCATCGCTTTTAGGGTTTCCAAAACCAACATAATTGCTACCTCCATTGTAGGAAGCGGAATGCCAAATTTGCTTAGGATCACTTTCTAAAGGAGAAGAAGACCAAATACCAAAGTACATTTCAAATTTATGCTGTTTTGTTTTATCCAACATTACCGAAAATTCAACAGGGAGGGCGTTGAGTTTGATACCAACTTTTTTGCAAAACTCCTGATACATCAATACTCCTTGCTCACTGGTTTTAGCAGAATTCGGATAAATAAAATCAATGGTAAAGTCGACCCGTTCGCCATCTATCTCTATATCAACGATCCCATTACCGTCCGTATCTTTCCACCCAGCTTCTGCCAACAACTTACGAGCGCCGTCCAAATCCTGGTTATACAATTTCAGATTTTTATTGATAAATTTCGTTTTTAAAGGATGGATAAAAGAGGTCACCCTTTCTGACATCCCGTAAAATACTGTTTCTTCATACTGGTCAATGTCCATTATCAATCGAAGTGCTTTTCTTGTTCTCACGTCCTTAAATTTAGGATTTCTGGTATTTATCCCGAAGTAAGAATAAAGAAATTGAGGTGGAGTATGGGGCGTAAATTTTTTGTTCCAGTTCTCCGACTTCTGTAGGTCTTCTACAAATATCCTGGGAGAAATTCGATACATCGCATCAATCTTTTCTCCTTTTAAGGCGACTACTGCTGTAGTTGGGTCAGTGATTACCTCATATACAATCTCCTCTGCTTTAGCATCAAACCAGTGGTGCTCCGACTTAAATTTGTGTCCCCACCAGTCCTTCTTAAGTTTAAAGATTACACGTTGGTTCGTTTCCCAGCTTACATATTCATAAGGTCCTGAACCGACCATTACTTCCCGCTGAAATTTTGCGGAGTTATAGTTTTCTGCTACCTGATCCAATGTTTTATCACTTTTCAGTTTTTCCCCACCTGTCGCCAATTGATTGACAGTATAAGTACTTAATCGATTTTCTTTGTCGTAGATATACGCTGGGATGATTTGAAAAGAGGTCAATGCAGCTTCCATTCCCATGTATGGTTTCCCACATTTCAAGATAAATTTCTTTGGGTTTTCCTTGTCAATTTCAATGTCCTCGATATATTCGAAGTAAGGTTTCAACGATGCGTTATCCAATTTTGGAACTTTCATCATTTTTAAGGAAAAGGCAACATCTTCACCGGTTATTGGTTTCCCATTATCCCATTTTGCTTCCTCTCGTATTTCCATACTTAACTGCACTTTTCCATCTACCGTCGATATTACTGGTCTTTTTTTAGCCAATACAGGCACCAACTCGTAAGTAGTCATGTCTAACTGAATCAATGACTGATGTGTCCTATGGACCATGATTCGTGCATTCGCATCGTTCATGTTATAAGGGGTAAGTTGCTTCGGATCTATAGAGCAATACTGGACGACTTTGTTTTCATATTTGGTGTCTCCGACGCCTCCTCCACTATCGGCGTTTTTACAAGCAGGAAACAAAAAAAGTGAACATAAAAAGGCACCGCCTATCAGACTAAAAATTTTAGGAATGGTGGTCATAGTTTTTAGTTAATTTAATAAATATTGGAATTGGTCATAGTCGATTCTTTGTTTGCAAGTACAAATTCAGAATTAATGCAAAATAAATACAAACTATTGATATTATAGAAGATTCTTATTATTAATCCTAAATTTCCGTTCTTTCGAAAGAAGCGTAAACTATATTTAGGTTTAAACGTTAGAACCAAGATAGCAAAATCCTATTTACAATAGCACAACTCCTAATGAATTAATTTTAAATGAAATCTATATTAATCACAGGTGGAACAGGTTTGATCGGCCTACATTTAAGTCGGCTACTCAAATCAAAAGGATACAATGTATTCCATTTAAGTAGAAAAGGTAACCCCAAAGCAGAATTTCCTGCCTATAAATGGGATATAAAAGAACAATTCATAGAAGAAGGAGTTATCGAAAAAGCAGATGCAATCATCCACCTCGCCGGAGCAAGTCTTGTCCAAAAACGATGGTCAACCGCCTATAAAAAAGAGATGATCGAAAGCAGAACCCACAGCCTGCAACTCCTCAAAAAGCACATCGCCAACCGGCCTACTCCTCTTAAAACATTCGTGTCTGCGTCTGCTGTCGGATTCTACGGCAATACAGGAGACAAATGGCTCAAAGAAACCGATCCGCCACCACAAGGAGACAAAGACTTCAAAAGTCACTGTTGTGTCCTATGGGAAAACGCCGCCAAAGAACTAGAACCGTTGGTATCAAGACTCGCTATTATCCGCGTTGGGATCGTCTTGTCTTCCAAAGGTGGGGCACTAGAAAAAATGATGCTTTCCTTCAAAGCAAAAACAGGAAGCTACTTCGGTGACGGCAGCGCGTATTACCCCTGGATTCACATAGAAGACATGTGCCAAATGTTTGTGTATGCCTTAGAAAAAGAGCAACTATCCGGCATCTACAACGGCGTCGCCCCCAACCCAGTCCCCAACAAAGAATTCATTCAAACCATTCCAAAAGCAATGGGCATTTCTGCCTTGATTCTCCCAACACCCGAGTTTGTCATTCGATTGGCCATGGGCGAAATGTCTGCGGTGGTCTTGGACAGCAATCGGGTGTCTGCTCAAAAAATACTTGACAGTGGATTCAAGTTTAAGCATCCATTACTGCTTAATGCACTTAAGGATGTTTTGACGTCAGGGGTCTAGAAGAATGGAGATTACGACTACTTATTCAGACTACAAGATTTGATCACTAGTAAGAAGTCCAGGCAGGCCTGCCTACTCCACAACAGAAGGCAGGCGATGGAGACTGCCGTTACAAGCAAAAACAAAAAGCCTTCAACATGCAATGTTGAAGGCTTTTATATTTTATAGTAAGGATTATTGAAATGAGGAAAAAATTAATTCCCCTTCACATAATAACCCAATACATCAATTAACTTAAGTAACCAATCCTAGATCTCAACGCCGTTCTCTGAAGGCGTAGGTGTTGGATCTTCGCCAAATGGACGTTCCCCAATCAGGCGCTCCACGTCAGACTTCAACAACACTTCTTTTTCTAGCAATTCGTTGGCAAGTATTTCCAATTCGTTGCGTTTTTCTCGTAGAAGGGCCATAGCTCTTTTGTACTGGTTGTCTATCAAAACTCGTACTTCAGTGTCAATCATTTTGGCAGTATCGTCTGAATACGGCTTCGCAAACTGATTTTGGTTTTGCATATCATAGAAGGAAACATTCCCGACTTTATCATTCATCCCGTAGACAGCAATCATAGCGTAGGATAATTTAGTCACTCGATCGAGGTCATTTTGAGCGCCGGTGGATATTTTGTCGAACACTACTTCTTCAGCAGCTCGTCCTCCTAGTGTCATACACATGCGGTCAAACATTTGTTCTGTCGTTTCGATGTATCTTTCCTTTGGTAGGTATTGAGCGTAGCCCAATGTACCGACACCACGAGGCACAATCGTAACCTTCACTAACGGAGAAGCATGTTCAAGGAACCAACCACAGATAGCATGGCCTGCTTCGTGGTAAGCGATTACTTTTTTCTCTTTAGGAGAGATTAGTTTATTTTTCTTTTCGAGGCCACCAATTACGCGATCGAGGGCGTAGTTGAAGTCTTCCATCTCGATGTACTTTTTGTCTCTACGAGCGGCTACTAATGCAGACTCGTTGCATACATTGGCGATATCTGCTCCTGCAAAACCAGGCGTCTGTTCTGCTAGAATTTTCGCATCAATGTCTGGTCCAATCTTCAATGGTTTTAGGTGTACCTTGAATATTTCGATACGTCCATTGATGTCTGGTTTGTCGATACCAATCTGGCGATCAAAACGGCCAGGTCTCAGCAAAGCGGAATCCAGTACGTCTGGTCGGTTGGTAGCTGCCATAAGGATAACTCCTTTTTCGGTGCTAAACCCATCCATTTCTACTAGTAGCTGATTAAGTGTATTTTCACGTTCGTCATTTCCTTGCATGGAGTTTCTTCCACGTGCACGGCCAATGGCGTCGATCTCATCAATGAAAATGATACATGGTGCTTTTTCTCTTGCTTGTTTAAAAAGGTCTCTTACTCTCGATGCCCCAACTCCTACAAACATCTCTACGAAATCCGAACCGGAAATAGAGAAAAATGGAACAGCAGCTTCTCCAGCCACTGCTTTAGCAAGCAATGTTTTACCAGTACCCGGAGGGCCTACCAGCAAAACACCTTTTGGAATTTTACCTCCTAAAGAGGTGTATTTTTTCGGGTTTTTAAGGAAGTCCACTACTTCCATTACCTCTTCTTTGGCTTCATTGAGTCCTGCTACGTCCTTGAACGTAACATTGACTTTTTGATCTCGATCAAACAGGGTTGCTTTTGACTTACCGATATTGAAGATCTGTCCACCAGGACCGCTTCCGCCGCCACTCATTCGTTTCATAATGAACAGCCAAATACCGATAATCAGCAGTAGTGGGAGAATCCAACTTAGAATTTCGCCAAACACATTGTGCCGGACTTTCATCTCAGGATAAATTAGTTCCGCTTCTTTCAGGCCATTTTCCATTTGCCATCGGGTGACATCTTTCAGGAAGATCTCCTCGGAGACCGCCAGGCTGTAGTGTGGGCCTTTGTTAGGCCAATTGAGCGGTGACTTTGCCACCTCACTGTATTCTTCTTTTTTTAGTGCGTTTTCACTTAAAAAAACCTCTGCGAGCTGTCCATTTACTAAGTTCACTTTTTCTATATCACCACTTAGAAGGATGGCACGGAAATTCTTCATTGTCATTTCCTTACCCTTCGGAGCAATTTGCAGCAGGTTCATACCTAAAAACAAAAGAAGAATGACTCCTGTAATCCAATAATAATTGAATTTGGGGACCTTCCCATTGCCATCTGGTTTTTTATTCTTAAAATCGTTATCCATTGATATTGTTTATTGTTGTTGATCGAAAGAATAACACCTGTCGATCATATATTGTTTTGTACGTGTTAGTGCACCCCATGTTACACCTTATAAATTAAATATTTTCAATAAAATTAATTCTTATTTTATTTCTTTTGAAACGGCATCACTCCATAACTCCTCAATTTGATAAAATTCTCGGGTCTCTTTGTAGAAAATATGGATGATTGTATCAAAATAATCGACCAACACCCAAGAAGCATTGCTTATTCCTTCTACATGTACAGGATTAATGCCTGTTTCGTCTTTTACTTTTTTAACAATTTTATTTGCTATAGCAGCCACTTGTGTGTGAGAATCCCCATGGCAAACGATAAAAAAGTCGGTGGAAGCTTCGTCTAAGTTTCTTAAGTCAAGTTGAATGATTTCGTGTCCTTTGACATCCTGAATGCTATCCACAATCAATTCGTTTAACTCCTCCGTACGAATTTCTGGTCTTGGTTGAATATCTTTTCCTAAATTCAAATTTTAAAAGGTAATTTTGTTATAAATTATAATGATAAACGCATTTAACAACAACATGTTGCTTTTTAAAGTAATTCTAATCTTCCTTTTGAGGGAGGATAGTAACACAATAGTTTGTAAACATATGAAATAATGTCGTTAAAACTATATAACACACTTTTTATAGGAAAGGTTCTTTTGCAGTTCCCTACTCTTAAATCTACAAATAATTACGCTATTAATCTACTAGCAAAAAACAAACCAACTGAGGGGACGGTAGTGATCACAAACAATCAGGTAGAAGGAAGAGGACAATTTGGCAGTACTTGGGAGAGCAAAGAAGGCAAAAACATAACGCTTAGTGTAATCTTATATCCAGCATTTCTACCATTAAGCAAACAGTTTTACTTGAATATGGTTGTTGCTTTAGCAATATATGATACGCTAAGTGGCCTGACAGAAGTGCAGGACCTTGCCATCAAATGGCCAAATGATATTTACATCAACAACAACAAGGTTGGCGGTATTTTAATTCAAAATGCCCTAAGTGGCAAGTCCATCAAATCGTCGGTAGTTGGTATTGGGTTGAATATTAATCAAACTGAATTTTCATCTGTCGCTGCCAACCCTACCTCTTTGCTACTGGAAAAAGGATCAGAGTATGATGTGGAGGAGATTACTGAGCAATTATTAAAATCGTTGGAAGTCAGATACCTTCAACTTAAGGCAAATCGACTGGACGAACTCCGTGCTGACTACCTGTCTGTATTGTATCGGCGGAATACTTCTGCAACCTATATTCGAAAGGACGGAACTGAATTTATTGGAAAAATACTTGGAGTTGAAACCGCTGGCCGGCTTCGTATTCTTAATTTAAATACAAATGAACTGGAGTTTTTTTATTTCAAGGAAGTACAGTTCAAACTTTGAGTTTGGTGAACGACTGCCAAGGTAAAATATGCCGAGCCTGCAGCACTCGATTCGTCTAAATGTTCAACCCAATTCAATAGTAGCAAAATATTAACCACCCATTGCCCTTAATACTAAATCAACCTAGTACCTTAACAACTAAGAAGCCTCTTCCAACGCCTCCCAGTATTCGACCGCTCTTCTGGTGTGCGGAATGCAAATAGACCCACCTACAAGGTTCGCAATCGCAAACACTTCAAACACCTCTTCTTTGGTAACGCCCAATTCATAACAACTCCCCAAATGGTAGGCAATACAGTCATCGCAACGTAAGACCATAGAGGCCACCAAACCTAGCAACTCCTTCGTTTTGGTGGGCAATGCGCCTTCTGCATAGGCGTTGGTATCCAGGTTAAAGAATCGTTTTAATACTTTGTTATCTACCGACAAGATTTTTTCATTCATCTTTGTTCGGTAGTCGTTAAACTCTTTTACTTTGTCAGACATGGGAATTAGTTAATAAGTTATTGGAAAATTAAGTTATTAAGTGAATTGCATTTGGGATAAACCATGGATTGTCTGATCGCTGTGGAGGGGATTAGACAGTCCCTCGGTTTTTTGTTCTCCATATGGAAACAACCATACGTATGGGTAATACCATTGCGGCAATGATCGCTCCTACAGCAAAAAAGAACATTTCATTTTTTACATAGTTTGTAAGACTTGTACCTGCTTCTCTGGACAATTGCTCTCTCAGCAAAAATGGCTGAAGTAAGGCGTCCTGACCTTCATCATCCAAAAATGATTGAAAATCCAAAATGGAGCTAATCATATAGAACACCAGCGGCAAAGAGACAAACACCAAAACCAACTTAATCGGAAAGTAATAGGCAAAAAGACTATGCTTTAGCAAGAAGATATAACGTGTGTAGGTAATAAACACGACAATAAATAGAATATTGGTCGCCCAAAAAGGATAATCCTTAAAAGCATTATTAATTGGGAATAACACTCCAACCACAACTACGAGGGTGACTACCCACCAAATGAGTTCAAGCGTAATTTGTAATCGTTTATTTTTGTCCATTCTATTCGATTTACTAGTAGAAGCCGATATTATCCAAGAAACTTTAGAATTCCAAATCTTCCACCCTATTTATAATAAATATTGATAGAATTGTTACCTTTTGGGAATGGAAATCTGTCACTTATACAAAATAATTCAATTCGCTTTAGCTCTTAATATACAAACGATTTATACAACAGATAGTTTAGTGATATTTGAAATATAAACTAAGTAGGCAAATACACAATTCTTGGTAATTCGTTGGATAAGTTTTATCTTGACCTTTCATTATGAAGTGAAAAAACGCTTGTAGTCAATAGTCCAACAATTTGACCATATCGCTTTGCATGAACACCGACATTAACTAACATTCTAACCCATCGTTTATGAAATTTTCTACCCAAATTTTATCTGCTATTTTTTCATTCTTGATAGCAAGTACGCTTTTTGCTCAACCCAACCTGGACCTTGTCCCGTATGCTTCTGGCTTTAACGCTCCAGTAGACATTGCTTGTGAAGCTGGCCGGCTTTACATCGTCGAGAAAAGAGGCGTTATTAAACTACTAGTAAACCAAAACACCACCTTGCCAACCCCGTTTCTCGACATTGATGCTCGTGTAAATTCAAGCGCAAATGAGCGTGGGCTGCTTGGATTAGTATTCCACCCAGACTACGCCAATAACGGTTATTTTTATGTGAATTACAATGACGCTGGTGGCGACACTAAAATTTCCAGATTTTCAGTGACCAACAATCCAGACGTTGCAGATCCGAACAGTGAGCTCGTCCTTATGACCGTAAATCAGCCCTTTTCCAATCATAATGCTGGAGATCTAA
Organism: uncultured Saprospiraceae bacterium; assembly: GCA_938016265.1. GTDB lineage: Bacteria > Bacteroidota > Bacteroidia > Chitinophagales > Saprospiraceae > JAHDHB01. Next base: position 107,972 of record CALLWB010000027.1, on the reverse strand, counting down.
ATTTCGGCCCTGATGGATATCTATACATAGGTATGGGTGATGGCGGTTCTGGCGGCGATCCCGGCAACAGAGCACAAAACCCCAATGAACTACTAGGGAAAATGCTACGAATTGATGTGGATGGTGGAACTCCCTATGCGATTCCTCCCGACAACCCATTTATCTTAACCCAAGGATACCAGAATGAAATTTGGGCGGTTGGCCTAAGAAACCCCTGGAGATATTCTTTCGACAAATTGACAGGAGACTTGTGGATTGGCGACGTAGGGCAGAATGAATGGGAAGAAATCAACTTTCAGCCGGCGTCCAGTACAGGTGGAGAGAATTATGGCTGGCGATGCTATGAGGGAAATGCAACCTTCAACACCTCTGGTTGCGGGTCTACAGGCAATTATGCTTTCCCAGTTGCGGTATACCCTAATAACTTCAGCAGTGGATGTTCGCTTACTGGCGGGTATGTTTATCGTGGGGGTAACTATCCTTCACTGTATGGAAAATACATTTACTGCGACTATTGTTCTGGTAATTTTTGGTATGTGGAACCAGACGGCAATGGAGGATGGAATAATGTCTTTTTGAAGAAACTTGCTTCTTATAATTTCTCCACCTTCGGAGAAAACGAGACGGGAGAATTGTATGTGGCAGGTCTTTCAGACGGTATCATATATCAACTGACCGACGCCAATCAACCGCTAGCAGTAGAACTCAACAGTTTTTCCGCTACACTGAACAACAGACAACAACAAGTAGATCTTACCTGGACCACCAGCTCCGAAACAGAAAACGACAGATTTGAGATAGAGCGAAGTGCGGATGGTTTGTACTTTGAAAAAATTGGAGAAGTTGAAGGCTTTGGAACCACTTCTGAAGCAAAAAACTACAGTTTCGCTGATCTGCGTCCACAGACCGGTACTTCTTATTATCGCCTTAAGCAAGTAGATGAGGATGGAACGTACACATATAGCGAGATACAAACGATCGTCATCTACCGTCCATTTGAAGGCATAGTTATTTACCCCAATCCTATTAAAAACAATCAAGCGATCACACTTGAATTTAAAGAGCCATTGGTAGCAGAGGGTTTGTTTACGATGAAGGATATGTTGGGGAAGACGGTGATGACATCCCGGTTAGTTGCGGGAGAGCGTTTGCATTTGGTACAGCCTGTGTCCGGTCTTGCTGGTGGCGTGTATTTGATGGAATTGACTATTGGAGAGTATGCTCATTCTTCCAAGATGTTGATTCAGTAGGGTTAGCAACTGAGAGACTTAGCTTTTATAAAAACACAAAGACGTAATGGATCTAACTGACGTGTTTTTCTAAACGCAAAGACGCAGAGCTTTTGACGTTACAATCGCGTTGAGCTTATGGAGGTTGTGGAGAATTAGCGTTTGTATCTATTTCCGCCTACCAGAAAAAATGATTCGTTTGTCACAATGGCCAACGAATCCTTTTTTTTTTGAGAATCATCTATGTCAACCTATTTTCAAGATTTGATCAAGCGTTCAATTAGTTTTTGCGGTCTTCTTCGAGGATGGATTTTAATTCTTCAATTTGGGATTTTAAAAACGCTACTTCAGATTTATCAGCTTTAGTAGAGATGGCTTCAGATAGTTTGGAAATGGTTGATTGCTGGGCTTCAATTATTTTTTGTTGTTCTTTTATTGCTTCCACAAGTAATGGAGATAGATTCCCATAAGCTACTCCATAATTTCCTTGGCTATCTACAACAACTGCTTCTGGAAGTATTTTTTGAAGATCTTGCGCTAAGAAACCAATTTGACGTTGCTCTTCCGGGGAACTTCCCCAATCAAAATTCACCCCTTTTATTTGAATTACTTTGTCCAACGAGTTTTCTAGCGGAGCAACATTGGCCTTGAGTCGCTTATCTGAGGTGTGCACCCACCCCGCAGTAGTATAGGTACCAATCGTAGCGCCGTTGCTTACTGTTAATTGTTGAGTTGGTAAACTGGTTCCAACACCAACAAAGCCAGTTCCGCCACGAATTGCAAGGTTTGCCTCTGCACTTTGAAGGTTCACATCAACATTCGTACTCCCACCAATCCAAAAATCACCAGTATTCGAAAAGGCTACAGTTGAAGCAAATGTTCCGTTCCCTAAGCTCATAGACTCACCACCGACCGAAGTTTCTTCAATTTTCAGTTTCTGAACGCCCACTCCCTGAGCCGCTAGATGGAGCATTCTTGATGGATTAGTTGTTCCTATTCCTACCCTTTGAATTTGGTTATTTACTTCAAACCATTTAATGCCACTTCTAGAACCATAGAAACTGTTTACATTATGTCCTACTCTATCAAAACTAAAATAGTTACCTCCTGAAGTATTAGCAGCATTTCTCCCTGAAATATACAACTCTGCTCCTATTGCAGATAAGAGCCAATCTCTTTCATTTATAGCTCCTCCCGATTCAGTTAATCTCAATGAGGGAAAACTATTTTCTATGGAAAGCGGACTCAATGGAGTGGTTGTCCCAATACCTACACGGCCATCAATGGAGACGTAATGCATATTGTATCCACCAGTGCTTGCTGTATCAGAATTAGAAAAATGGGTATAGTGCAGTCGAGCTCCAGTTCCTGGTATTACTGTAGGACTAATGCGCATTACATCCAATCCAGAAGGGTTGCCAAAATCAAAATATTGACTTAGATAACTGCTAGAATTAGCTGGTCCGTATAATTGATATTGCACTCCAGAAATTTCGGTCATGGATTCTAACCTAAATAGTTTATTATCTAGGTTATTCACCAAATTTAAATGCGCTTTAGGATTAGTTGTTCCAATCCCTACCCTGTCGTTTGTGGTAATATGAACTTTTGTGGAATTATTTATTCTAAGTTGAAATGGGTGATTGGTCCAGGATCCAGCGTATGCTACATTTGAACCGTCTGCTCCAATATAAGCCAGTTGTCCATTTGTAGCACCAAACTGTCCAGTGCCCCCTAATACATGCAATTGATGTTGCGGGTTGCTGACTCCAATACCTATTCTCCCATTATCCGTCACTACAACGGTATCTCCATTTGCTAGGGCTTGTCTTGCATAAGTAAGTCCGGCGGCTGTTCCGATGGTATCTCCGTCTATCCATTCTTCCCTGTTTTTAGCAATATCCAATAGCGGATTCATGTCTACCGTCAACGTTCCACCATCATCAATAATATTAAAATCTGTCCCACTTAGATTTCCTCCTGTATTATGCTCATTTGTGGGGTCACTGTCTGCATCAGAAAGTGATGATAGGTCTACTGATGCACTCCCTCCATCTTCTACATAAACAGTTAGGGTAGTTCCTGAAAGCACCAGAGAATCTATTTGTTGGTCATCCGACCCTACGGATGTTCCAGACACTAATCTCACCCATTGGTTTAGGGATGCATTCCAATAATAAAAGCCTTCAAGTACTTGATTTGGTGGTACTCCTCCACTCCCTAAGTTAAATACCAGTAAGCTATTAGCAGGATTGAGGATAGAGGTGGCATCATTGATATCAGTCAATTGCAATCTCGGGATTAAAAGTCCCTTGTTGCCGCTGGAAATATCAAGCATGGCGGATTGATCTGGGGTAGCTCCAGAGTTGCTAACAGCTACTCCTCCTGTCTGTGCAGAAACAGTTAAGCTAAAAAGGACAGAAAATACAAAAATCGAAAGCTTTTTCATTTGGTGGGTTTTTATTTATATGTAAATATAAAATTATGCTTGACACACACCTTATAAATGAGTCGATAAATCTGAAAAGATACTGGGATGTGGAGATTTTAATAACGAGGGGCTATATATACTACTGGGGCTATACTTCCACTGGGCTGGCTTCCACTGGGCTGGCTTCCACTGGGCTGGCTTCCAGAAAAACCCTTAGTCGTACTACTAGAAAAGCCATTCCTTGCGGAATGGCTTTTGTCAACTAAAGTTATTCACATAAATATTTATACCGCAAAACTTTCACCACAACCACAGGTGCGCGCGGCATTTGGATTTGAAAAGAAAAACCCTTTACCTTCTAAACCACCAGAAAATTCAAGAGTGGAGTTGCACAAGTACAAGAAGCTTTTCAGATCGGTTACTACTTTTATGCTATTGTCTTCAAATATTTGATCATTTGGATTTGACTCGTTGTCGAAATCCATATTGTATGATAGGCCTGAACATCCACCACTGGTGACGGATACCCGAATGAAAAAATCATCGGCTATTGTACCGCTTTGGCGGATTTCTGCTATTTTTTCCTTGGCGGAATCTGCTACGAATAACATTTCATCAAGTTTTTATAGAGTTTTGTAATAAAAGACTAGTGGTGCGATTTTTCGACCGTGCTAACTTCTATTCCGTTCTTCTCCTGATAGTCTTTGATCGCTCCTTTTATTGCATCTTCTGCTAATACTGAACAGTGGATTTTCACTGGAGGCAAAGCCAATTCTTCTACAATATCCATATTATCTATAGACAATGCTTCATCAATTGTTTTGCCCTTCAGCCACTCTGTGGCTAGTGAAGAAGAAGCGATAGCAGATCCACAACCAAATGTCTTGAACTTAGCGTCCTTGATCATATTGGTTTTTTCGTCTACTTCGATTTGGAGTCGCATGACGTCGCCGCACTCTGGAGCTCCAACCAATCCTGTTCCTACACTTTTTGAGCTTTTGTCAAGCGTTCCCACATTTTTTGGGTGCTTAAAATGCTCTAATACTTTATCTGAATATGCCATTTCGCAATTGTTTTATTTAAATTCTGTTTATTTCTTACTGAGAACAGTTCTTACAAAATTATTAAATCTATACTAGACTTGCAAGTATTAGTGTTCTGTCCACTCTACTGCATCCAGATCTACTCCTTCTTTATACATCTCCCAAATCGGGCTGAGATCACGCATGTGCTGTACTCCATCAGAAACTAACTTCAGTGCACGGTCGATTTCTTCCTCCGTAGTAAAACGTCCAAGACTAAAGCGGATAGAGGAGTGAGCAAGGTCATCGCCCAATCCAAGCGCTTTCAATACGTAAGATGGTTCTAAAGAAGCAGATGTGCAAGCGGATCCTGAAGAAACAGCAACATTTTGATTGAATGTCATCATAAGTCCCTCCCCTTCTACATGTTTGAAAGAGATATTGGTGACGTGCGGCATTCTATTTTCTGTAGATCCGTTGATATATACTTCTTCTAGTTCGGAATATCCTTTTTCTAATTTGTCCCGAAGTGCGCTCAATCGTTTAGATTCTGCCTCCATTTCATTCATGCATAGTTCGGCTGCTTTTCCGAAACCGACGATTGCAGGGACATTCAGTGTTCCTGATCGCATGCCACGTTCGTGTCCACCACCGTCCAATTGAGCAGTTACTTTCACCCTTGGGTTTTTACGACATACATATAATGCACCGACGCCTTTAGGTCCGTACATTTTGTGTCCGGTGAATGCCATCAGGTGGATACCCAATTCTTTAACATTCACAGGTATTTTTCCAACGGCTTGTGTGGCGTCTGAAAAAAGTAGAACGCCATTTGCTTCGCAGATCTCACTGATTGCTTTCATTGGCTGGATTGTACCTGTTTCATTATTGGCAAACATAATAGATACCAAAATGGTATTTTTCTTAATGGCTGCTTTTAACTCCTCCAGATCAATTAGTCCTTTATCGTTTACTTCCAGATAAGTGACTTCTCCTCCCAATTTTTCGATTTTCTTGCAAGTGTCTAAGACGGCTTTGTGTTCTGTTGTCGCAGTGATGATGTGATTTCCCTTTCTGGCATACATCTCAAACACACCTTTCAACGCAAGGTTGTCTGCTTCTGTAGCTCCAGAAGTGAAAATTATTTCTTTCTCACTAGCACCAATCAGGTTGCCTATTTGCTCACGTGCGTAGTCAACTGCCTCTTCTGCTTCCCAACCTAGTTGGTGACTTCTACTTGCTGCATTGCCGTGCTTCTCAAAAAAGTACGGTAGCATTGCATCTACAACTCGCGGATCTGTTGGAGTTGTTGCATTATTATCTAAATAGATTAATTCTTTCATATTGATAACGTTTATCTTCGGATAACTTTTGTCTATTATTTAGACTTCTTCTAAATTCTTGATTTGGAACACAAAGGTAACGTTTTTCTAGCAATTTTGTTCATTATAATATGGTTTGAATTTCATATTTATTTTTGATTGGCCCTTATTCTTCAATTGATTAGAGAATAACAATCTTCTACAATCACCATTTTTGATTTATAACAAACTAGAACAGAGCGAAATCTATTCAAAACCATTCCAAAAAACCAGCTTAATCCAATTTACCGTATTAATATCGGATTTCGATTATTGTAGCCTGTTTTTCAATAGTTTTGTAAGGGGATTGACATAATAAAGGCACAGCCCCCTTTGGTAGCCGCGCCTTATGAGTACACAATTTTCTCGTTTGTTGTAGAATAAATAGTTGTTTATTTATTCTGGTTCATCAAATAATCAATGATCTAATGCACCATTCAAAGTTGACCTAATTTTAAAAACTTCTCAAACCAATTTTTATCCTTCCGTGATATATTATTCTATAATAAATGGTTTTTAAAAAATAAGGCAGGAAAGCAAACACCGTCTACAAGCACTGTTTATCAGCTAGTTAATGTAAGACATTGATGCTCAATTGTGAAACCAGGCAATAATTCGTGATAATTTCAATAAGTATTCTGAGGAAAGCTGATGTACGAATGAGCTATAGAAATGGCTTCAAGTCAGCCAATTCATGCTTATTTTAGGATCCTACGGTAGGAATGTGGCGATTAAAACATGAGAAAATCACTCTTCCAAAGGCTGGAGAAATTGCATTTCGTACAATTGAGTGTAATGCCCATCAGGATTCGCAAGCAACTCTTCATGCGGACCAAACTCGATGATCTCGCCCTTGTCAAGTACCAAAATATTGTCGGCATGGCGAATGGTGGATAGGCGATGAGCAATAATTATAGACGTGCGTTTTTCAATCAGCGTTTCTATCGCGTGTTGAATGACGGATTCGGACTCCGGATCGATAGAAGACGTCGCCTCGTCCAACACCAAAATATCAGGATTGAATACCAAGGCACGAACAAACGAAATCAGTTGTCTTTGCCCCATGGACAATGTAGCCCCACGCTCCATCACCTGATAGTCGTAGCTGCCAGGGAGTTTTTCTATGAAGTCGTGCGCGCCAATCATCCGTGCAGCTTCTATGACCTGCTCTTCAGAAATCTGAGGATCGTGTAATGTGATGTTTTCCATCACTGTACCCGAAAACAGAAAAACATCCTGTAGTACCATGGCCACATGTTTTCTTAGACTATTTAGTTTGTAGTCGGAGATATTTATGCCATCAATGCTGATTTCCCCTTTTTGAATTTCATAAAATCGATTGAGGATGTTGATGATGGTTGTTTTCCCTGAACCCGTGCTCCCCACGATAGCTAGTGTTTCGCCAGGTTGAATTTTGAAGGAGACGTCTTTAAGTATGTATTCTGGTTCGTTGTAGGCGAAGTGTACGTTTTTGAATTCGACGAAGCCTTCCATCGTTTCCGGCGTTTTTTGTCCCTTGTCGGGAATTTTATCGGTGTTGTCCAGGAGAAGAAATACGCGATCTGCTGCTACCAGTCCCATTTGTAGGGTGTTGATTTTGTCGGCCAGCATTCGAACCGGACGAAACAACATGCTTAGATAGATTGGGAATGCGACTAACACGCCTAGCGTTATTTCATTAGACAATACACCACGTGCGCCGTACCAAACCATCAACCCGAGCGAAGCTGCAGACAAAATTTCGACTACCGGGAAAAAGAGCGCATAATAGAAGATGGAGTCCAGATTTGCCTTCGTGTAGGTTTGATTGATTTCTTTGAATTTTGCCAACTCTTCCTCTTCGGCGTTGAAGATTTGAACGACTCGCATACCGCTGATTCGTTCTTGGAGGAAGGCGTTCATGATGGCGATTTGATTGCGGACGACTTCGTAGGCAGACTTCACCCCTTCCTTAAACATATAGGTAGCGATCAACAAAAGTGGTAGCGTTATCAGACAAACCAACGTCAACTTCCAACTCGTCCAAAACATAATAAACAAAACGACAAAAAGCGTGAGCAAATCTGCCAAAATCGTAATTACTCCTTGTGTAAAAATCGAATTGATCGTCTCAATATCATTGATTGTCCTTGTTGTCGAAGTACCGATTGGTGTTTTATCGAAATACCGCAATTGCAGGCTAACCAGATGATTGAATACTCGTATCCGTAAGTCGCGAATCACTGACTGCCCGAGCAAACTACTCGAATAAATGAAGAAATATCGAATGCTGCTTTCCAAAAGCAAAACAACAATCAACAAAAACATAATAAACAGCAATCCTTCAATGTCAAAGTTCAGGATATGCTTATCGACGGTGTATTGGATTAAAAAAGGGCGCAAGACTGCTAGCGGTGCCAACACAATAGACAAGGTCAAGGCCAGAATCAAATTCCCCTTGTGCGGAAGGCCCAATTTAAGTACTCGTTTTAAGAGCGAAAGATCTATTTTTTTTCCAATTTTCATTTGCAGAGATAAAAGTACGAATATTGTTGGTTAATGGTGGTTTGGTTTATCGTTATTGGTTAAATGGTTAGTCGTTAATGGATCTCCTATTTGATTTTTGGTGTCTTTATTCTGGATAATTCCGATTAATATTCCCAGTAAAAAAGCAAACAAATTAATGCCTACAAATCAATAAACCGAGTACTTATGAAACATTTTGACCATATCCCCGTAATAGTAAATGTGCAAACGCAAATAAAGTTTTAGTTTAGTATAATTTTAATGTTAAATGTCAGGGAGCTACCTTTTTAGGTAGCTTCTTTTTTTTGAGGACGGTCGTACCAATTTATGTAAATGGGTATTCAATTTTGGAGAGATAAAGTCCTCGGCCCGGAACGCTTAAACTCTTTGACAATGGGAGTTGGTGATCCAGGGAATTTTTTAAGCTGGAAAGGGTCATTTTATCTTCTGCCACCAGAATACAAGTCCCTACAATCAGTCGCACCATCCCCCTTAGAAAACGGTTGGACGATACATGAAAGATCAATCGCCCTTTTTCTTCATCCAACATCCATTCTGCCCTGGACAAGTCGCATTTCATATGCTTCACATCAGAACCTTTTTTGCAAAAAGGCTCAAACTCACCGTAGGAAAGCAGCAAGTTGGCGGCCTCATTCAGTTTATCCAACTTCAATCTAGAAGAAAAATGATAGAAATAAGCCAATTGGTAATCAAAAGGACTTTTCTTGTAATCCATTAAATAAAAATAGCTTCTTTTTGTAGCATCAAATCGAGCGTGCGCTTCCTTGTCCACTTCAAAAATTCGGTAGAAAGCAATGTCCTTCGGAAGGAATTTATTGAGTCGGTTGACAAATTCATGAGGCAAGGGCACTTCCGAGTCGAAATGCAGAAAATATTGACTAGCGTGCACGCCGGCATCTGTCCTTCCGCACCCCGTGACCGCTATCTTCGTATTCAAAATGGTAGAAAGTGCGCCTTCAATTACCTCCTGGATAGACTTTGCATTGTTCTGTCGTTGCCAGCCCGAATAATTCGTTCCACGATAAGCCAATTCTGCAAAATAGCGCATACTAATCTCTAGAATTTTGTAATTAGATTTCTTAGAATAAATTTAAGCATTCAATTCATTAATAGCCATCCACGCCATCAATCCAGTACTCAATTGCAAGGCATCTTCATCAATATCAAACGTAGTGGTATGCACCGGCGAAGTAATCCCCTTTGCAACATTGCCCGTCCCCAATCGATAAAAAACACCTGGTATTTCATGTGAATAGTACGCAAAATCCTCTGCTGTCATTCGGATTGGTAAATCGACCACATTTTCAGCACCCAGATAGTCAATAGCAAATTGCCGCGCCTTGTGGGTCATCTCCTCATTGTTTATCAAAAAAGGATATCCTTTTTTGATTTGAAATTCTGCTCTACCGCCCATACTTTCTGCGATCATTGTGATCATTTTCGTCATTTGCTCATGCGCTTCTGCTCGCCATTTTTCGTCCATCGTTCGGAAAGTACCTTCCAGATAAACTTTGTTTGGAATAACATTGGTGGCTCCGTTGGCAATCATTTTCCCAAAACTCACTACTGTTGGAGTCGTCGGATCACTTTGCCGGCTAGAAATTTGTTGGATTGCTGTAATAATATGTGCTGTTATTACCACCGGATCAATACAATCTTGCGGCAATGCACCATGCCCACCCCTACCGTGCACTGTCAGATACAACTCGTCTGCAGAGGCCATGTACATGCCTGCCTTCATTCCAATTTTCCCAACTTCAAGTGGCGGGTGCACGTGTTGTCCTAGGATGCTAACCGGATCTGGATTGCGCAGTACGCCTTCCTTGATCATGATCGATGCGCCGCCTGGAAATCGTTCTTCTGCTGGCTGAAAAATAAGCTTTATGGTTCCTTCAAATTGATCTTTGACTTCATTCAATATCTTGGCGGTCCCTAGGAGGGAGGAGCTGTGTACATCATGTCCGCAAGCATGCATGACGCCTTCGTTTTTTGATTTGTAAGGGACATCGTTGGCTTCCAAAATAGGTAAGGCATCCATGTCGGCTCGCAGGGCGATTACTTTTTTCCCTGGGTTTTTGCCTTTTATCAATCCGACTACTCCGTTTACTGCGCAGCCGTGTTTGTGTTCTATGCCGTAGGCTTTTAGTTGGGCTGCTATGAAGTTTCCTGTCTTTACTTCTTCGTAGGAAAGTTCTGGGTTTGCGTGCAGGTGATGCCGTAAGGCGATTACTTCCTTATGAAATTCTTTGGAGAGTTGTTGGATTTTATGTTTCATATTCACAAATAATAATAATTTAACAACTCCAATTACACATCATAATTGAGCGTTGGCGCTAACCATCGTTCTGCTTCTTCTAGTCCCATGTCTTTGCGATTGGCGTAGTCTTCTACTTGGTCTTTGGATATTTTTCCGGTGGTGAAATATTTTGATTTTGGATGAGAGAAATAGAAGCCAGAGACAGAAGCTGCCGGGTACATCGCATAACTTTCTGTCAGTTTGATGTTGATGTGTTTTTCTACTTCGAGTAGCTCAAATAATTTTCCCTTTTCTGTGTGCTCCGGGCAGGCGGGATAGCCTGGTGCGGGACGAATCCCTTTGTAATTTTCCTTGATCAAATCTTCGGTAGTCAATTGCTCCTCGCTATCATAGCCCCAATATTCCTTTCTTACTTTTTCATGCATGAGTTCGGCAAATGCTTCTGCTAGTCGGTCTGCTAGTGCTTTGACCATAATCGCATTATAATCATCCAATTCTTCTTCGAATTTTTTGACCCACTTTTCGATTCCAATGCCCGTCGTTACTGCGAAAAACCCAAGATAGTCTTTTGTTTTTGAAGCAGCCGGCGCAATATAGTCCGCCAGAGAATTGTTTAATTGTCCTGGTGCTTTTTGAGCTTGCTGACGGATAAAATTGAATTGTGTTTTGATTTGTTTTCTATCCTCTGATTCAAATATATTGACGTCGTCGTCTTTGATGCTGCTGGCTGGGTAGAAGCCGATGACGGCATTCGGGGTCAACCATTTTTCATCGATGATACGTTTCAGCAATTCTTGTGCGTCCTTAAACAGACGAGTACATTCTTCTCCTACTACTTCATCTTGGAGGATTGCCGGGTATTTGCCGCGAAGTTGCCAACTAGCAAAAAACGGTGTCCAGTCGATGTATTCTGCGATTTCTTCCAAAGAATAATCATTGAAGTATTTATTGCCGATGAAGCTTGGTGTTGTTGGGGTGTGACTATCCCAATCAATTTTCAGTTTGTTGGCTCGGGCTTGTTTTATCGTCAGGTATTTCTTGGAGGATTTTCTGCCTGCTCGGCGAATTCGTACTTGTTCGTATTCTGCTCGGATGCCTGCTAAATAGCCTTCTTTGTCTTTTTCGTTGAGTAGGGTGCTGGCAACGGTGACACTTCTTGAAGCGTCTAGCACATGGACAACTGGACCGGAATATTGTTTTTCGATTTTTACTGCCGTGTGGGTTTTGCTTGTTGTTGCGCCACCAATCATCAATGGGATACTAAATCCTTCGCGCTCCATTTCTTTTGCGACATATACCATTTCGTCGAGGGATGGGGTGATCAAGCCACTGAGGCCGATGATGTCTACGTTGTGTTTTCTGGCCTCTTTCAGAATCGTTTCGGGGCGCACCATTACGCCAAGGTCTACGATTTCAAAGTTATTACATCCTAGTACTACGCCTACAATATTTTTTCCGATGTCATGAACATCTCCTTTTACGGTAGCCATTAGTATCTTTCCTTTTGAGGAACTGGCTCCTTCCAATTTTAGTTCCTCAATGTAAGGGGTAAGGTAAGCAACGGATTGCTTCATTACTCGAGCACTTTTTACTACTTGAGGCAAGAACATTTTTCCAGAACCAAAAAGATCACCCACCACATTCATACCATCCATTAGTGGGCCTTCAATCACTTCGATTGGGACATCAAACATTTGGCGGGCTTCTTCTGTATCCTCGATGATGAATTCTGTGATCCCTTTTACCAGCGCATGTTGCAGGCGTTCCTGCACGGTTCCTTCTCTCCAACTGAGGTCTTTTACCAATTTTTTACCGCCTCCTTTTATATTCGCAGCATAAGTGGTCAGTGCTTCCGTTGCATTTGGGGTTCTATTGAACAATACGTCTTCTACCAATTTAAGAAGGTCTTTCGGTACATCTTCATATACCTCCATCATCCCCGCATTGACAATTCCCATATCCATTCCTGCCTGGACGGCGTGGTATAGAAAAGCAGAATGCATCGCCTCTCTCACTCTATTATTCCCTCTAAACGAAAAGGAGATATTACTAACTCCTCCGCTGACCTTCACTTTCGGCATCAGCTCTTTTATCTTTCTGGTTGCTTCGATGAATGCTATCCCGTAGTCGTTGTGCTCATCGATACCGGTTGCGATGGCGAAAATATTCGGATCAAAAATAATATCCTGCGGATTGAATCCGACTTGCTGTGTAAGAATTTTATAGGCTCTATGGCAAATTTCGACCTTTCGGTCAATGGTGTCTGCTTGTCCTTCTTCATCGAAGGCCATAACCACTACTGCCGCTCCATACCGTCGACAAATTCGGGCTTGTCGGATAAATTCCTCTTCTCCTTCTTTCATGGAGATGGAGTTGACGACGCATTTCCCTTGGGTACTTTTTAGCCCAGCTTCGATGACCTCAAATTTGGAGGAGTCGATCATAAAAGGAAGCTTTGCGATATCGGGTTCTGAAGCCAGAAGGTTGACAAAATCTTTCATTACCTCCTTGGAGTCGAGCAGCCCTTCATCCATATTGATGTCGATGATCTGAGCGCCACCATCTACCTGATGTTGCGCTACAGACAAGGCTTCATCGTAAGATTCTGTTTTGATGAGTCGGGCAAATTTTTTGGATCCGGTGACGTTGGTTCGTTCTCCGACATTGACAAAATTGGTTTCTGGTCTTATGGTCAATGCTTCCAGGCCGCTGAGTTGTGTGTAGGGAGATGGTTTTGCTTTTTTCCTTGGAACAACCCCCTGAGTCAACTCTGCCATTCGTTTGATGTGAGACGGCGTAGTTCCGCAGCATCCACCAATAATATTGACAAATCCACTCTTGACAAAATCATCAATAAAATCACCCATTTCGTCTGCATCCTGATCGTATTCTCCAAATTCGTTGGGAAGGCCTGCGTTTGGATAGGCACTGACATTGCAGTTGGCTATTTTAGAAAGTTCTTCAATGTGTGGTCTCATTTCTTTTGCGCCTAATGCGCAATTCAGGCCAACACTAAACAGATCAATGTGATTTATAGAGATCCAAAATGCTTCTACCGTTTGTCCAGAAAGTGTTCGGCCACTTGCGTCGGTAATGGTACCAGAAATCATAATCGGATACTTGACACCGGTCTCTTCCATATACTTGTCAATAGCAAATAAGGCAGCTTTCGCATTAAGCGTATCAAAAATAGTTTCTACTAGAAAGATATCTACCCCGCCATCTGCTAACCCTCTGACTTGCTCGTAATAGGACTCCATGATTTCATCAAACAACACCGCTCTGTATCCTGGGTTATTCACGTCTGGTGACAGGGAGGCTGTTTTGTTTGTAGGTCCTAGTGCTCCTGCTACAAACCGAGGTTTTTCTGGCGTAATTGCCGTGTATTCGTCGGCTGCTTGACGGGCTATTTTGGCGGCTTCCCTGTTCAATTCATAAGCCAGGGTTTCCATTCCATAATCTGCTTGTGAGATGGAGGTGCCATTGAAGGTGTTGGTTTCGATGATATCGGTGCCGACATCGAGGTAGGCTTTATGGATGGCCTTGATTACCTCTGGTTGAGTTATATTTAATACCTCGTTATTTCCTTTTATGTCGTGTTCATAGTTTTTGAATCTATCTCCACGGAAATCTGCTTCGGTCAGCTGGTAATCTTGAATTAGTGACCCCATCGCACCGTCTAGTACTAGTATTTTGGTTGCGGCAGTTTTGTTTAGTAGGTCGTATTTAGGACTAACTGCTTTAGATGGTGTTTCTATCATTACTTTTAGATTTTGGAGGGCAAAGATAGGGGTTATCTGTGTGATTTTTGATTTTTTTATAAACTTATGAATTCGCACTCTTTCTTAAGGTAGGTTCATTTTTTCAAGTCGCTGAAAAAACGAACCCCAAAAGCTTGTTATTTGATCATTTTTGTGTTGCAGAAAATGTAGAACGGAATGGCAAAACTATTTGGGTGAATTGCATTGTTTTTATTCTACATCTATTCTCAATCGAGGCTGAGGGTTTGCAGTCTTTCGAGGCGGGTTTTTTCGTTGGCTTGGAGCCAAGGGTCTTTGGAGAGTAGATCGTGGGCTTTTTTGAAGTGGGGTTTTGCTTGTTGGGGATCGCCTTGTAGAAGAAAACACTCGGCTAATTCTTCGTAGACGTAGCCGTCGGGTTTTGCTCCGTTATTAATTTCTTCTAGCAGTTGGTGGAGGATGGTGAGGGCTTGGGGTAGCTGGTTTTGTGACCGGAGGTTTCTGGCGATGCACCAATTGGCAATGAAAGTTCTTGAGGTGTTTTTTTTGCTTTGCCAATATTCGAATGCTTTTTGGAAATATTGAGCGGCTTCTGGGAAGTTATTTTGGCCTTGATAGGTCCATCCGATATTGTTGTAGAGGGATCCTTTCCAATTGGCTGCTTTTTCATTTTTGGTGTTTTCTGCCAGCTTTAATGCTAGTAGATTCCAGTCTAGTTGTTTGGCAGGGGCGTCTGCGATTCCTAGCATGTGGGCAGCGTCTATTGCCAAGTAATCTTCGTTATTTTCAGTGGCCAGGGCTAATGCTTTTTGGAATTCTGGTAGAGCCAACTGCTGTTTATTATCAGAGTTATAGACCCTTCCCTTTTCTAAGTGAAAACGGATCGCAGGAAGACTACCTATTTCTGTTATTTCTTTTTGAATGGATTCTAATAATTCGAGTGCCTGATCAAACTTTCGTTGCAGGCCAAGGGTTCGAGCTATTTGTGTAGAAATCTCCAGTCCATATGCTGGATGCTGAATGGTAGCTTTTGGTAGGAGGTCTCTAAATTTCTGTTCTGTAGCTTCGGGATTGCTAAAATCCCATAGCTCACTTATGGTTGGAAGTTTGTTTTCATCCATTTATATGACAGTTTATTCTTGATGTTAATGTTGGCGACCTTTGATGCTGCCACCTTTGTACGCCTTTTCCAGCTCTTCATCCTTCTCCTCTGTCGCCTCTTTTTCTTGTCCATTCAGGATTTCAATCAAGTCGGGTTGTCCTGCGTCTACCCAGGCGGTATACCAGATACTTCCTAAAGAAAGAATAGTGGTAGTAAAGCGGTCTTCGACCATTCCTTTTAGCTCATTGTGAAAGGCTCTTGAATATTCTTTGCATTGCGTTCGGATCGTAGCATCCAGTCGTTCTTCGAAGCAGAATTGTTTGTCTTTTGGGTAGGACAGGCTAAGCCGTTTTTCAATTGCCAGTACACTGTCTACTAGTATGTGGCTGTCTAAAATGGTTTGCCAGAAAAAATCTTGCGGCTCATCAATGTATTTTGCCCGGCCAACAAACATATCGTACTCGCCAGAAAACAGTTCTAGTAGTCGACTTTCCCAAAATCCGTGGATCCCGACCTGGTTCGTCATTTGCCCATTGTAGTTGGTCGTCGTGTGGAGGGGGACGTGGGCATCGCCAATATAATGACCAACTTCAGCGCTGAGCCGAAGGATCTTTTTGAGGTCTTTGTTTTTGAAGGCGTTGGTCAACCGAACCTGCATCGCTTTAAGGTGATAAGGCAGGATTCCATATTCAGAAAATCGATCAACAGCAAAGGCTGAACTGCAGTCCAGATGCAGTGGTTGTGCTTTGAAAATCTCCTGAAGCAGATCGCAGTCTAGCAACCATTCGTCTTCATAATATTTTGGCTGAATATGAGATTGGTAAAATTTATTATATCCGCTCAAATACAAGACAACACTGTCTTTTCTAAATGCTTTTTTGAGGTCTTTGCCTCCTAGGGTGAGTTTGTATTTGTCCACTTTCATGACATCATTCCCAATCAAATGAAGGGTGTCGTTGGTTGCGGTAACTGCATAAACGTCTGTATATCGGACCAAGACATCTGTCCAATTGCGCGGGATGTCAGGGAATGGATACTCGCCCCAATGGTCTGCATCGATATAGTGCCGTACTGCTTCGTGTTTGGTGGCGTAGCGTCGTTTGTCAGGGTCGACGGCGTGTTCGGTAATAAACTCTATGTTCTTTTTGTAGAAGCCAATCATTTCTGGTGGCAGCGTGAAGACAGCTAATCGATTGATCTGGCGGTGGCCGAAGAAACCCCAGTCTTCTTTTTCTGTGTGACTGGAGACAAGCAGGGCTATTCCTAGAAATAGGAGTAGACTTATGCCGATAGAGATTACTTTTTTCATTTAGACGCGCGTTTAAATAGCTCTACAAAATAGTGGATTTTTTGGTGAAATTGTATTTTTAATACGAGAATGAGTGAAAGGATCGTGCCGAAATGTCCAAGGCATGGAGAAAATTAATGAATTTTCTTTACTGCTATTTCAAAAAAGCGGGATCAAGTTCGTATAGTTTCAATTCTTTGTAGGTGTTTAAGAGTTTTAGATTCCATTTTTCGGGAAATTGTGTGCTTGACTTAGTTACTGTTTTAGCGGGTTCGAAATCGGATTTTGAAATGACGTAGGGAGACTCGTTGGCAAATAGTAGGATGGGTTTGTTATTTAGATGGTCAAGGAGCAATTGATCGGGAATTTCTTTTGTGTAGAGGGAAAATAGTGCTTTAGTTTGATTGACAGGCGTCCTAGACATTTGGCAAGCCATCATTGGCAATTGGGTAGCAATCGATAGTTGATAGTTTTTTGTCATCCAGGAGTCAATGGGAGGTAAAATATAATCGTTCTCCTCTGCACCAACATGAAAATAGGGCGCAGACAATATCGCCTGATATTCACTAGGATTAATGCCTTTTATCAATTTGTGAATATCTGCCGTTGCCTCTTTGTCCGTCATCAAATTTGGGTAGTCCAGTTTCGAAAAATGCCGCATCATATCGGTGGAGTCCATCAACAAACACCCCAGCAAAACAGCAACTATCCAATTGGCAAATGGCCGTTTTTGCTGAACATAATGATTCAATAAATAGATGACCAGCAAATTAAAACTCCAGAAAAACACCCAGTTAAACCTCGCCAGACATCGAAATTGGGTGAACCGTTCGGACACCATACTTAAAAAGTAAAATGGGTTGAACCAGTTATCAAAACTGATCGTATGATTAAACAATCGAGCGTACGTACCTAACGAAATAAAAAAGGCGACCACTCCCGCAAAAAAAATGGTCGACATTCGTTTTCCTGATGGTGTAGACCACAGATAACGGGAAAAACGAACCTTTCTGTCTTTTCGACTTAAAAATAAAAACAGAAGTATTCCCATCCCAAAAAGCGCAAATCCTCCTAGATAACTAAATGACTCATAGGTGATTTCTCTAGTAGCATGTAAGGGAAACTGAAGGGTAAAATGCTCGTAGGAGCTGTAGAAGGCGTCAAAATATTGATTAAAATGTTTCCAATTGAATCCTCCTGCTCCTGTTTTTCGCAGGTCATAATAGGTGTCTACTGATTTTATGGTAGCCAAAACAACCAATACAGATACGAACGGAATCAAAAAAGCGGAAATCAAAAAACGACGGCCTACAGTCGAATCAGACCTATTCGCGAAAGCATAAAAAATACAAAATCCTCCTATCAAAAATGCCAAAATCATGCTGTAGTATAAATGCAAAAAGCTAGTAGCAACCACTGCACAAATAATAAAAATACAGGCTTTCAAATATCCTGACTTACTCGCATTTTCCTGTTCAGTAAGCCGCAGCAACAAATAGATAACTAATAAAATCACCCAGGTGAAAGAAAGATTCATGTGCATATTAATTCGGATGATCTGCGGGTGGATCCAAGGAAGCAGAAGGCTGCACATGCCTAGCAGCCAACTATTGGATACGAAGCGCTTTAATATCAA
Organism: uncultured Saprospiraceae bacterium; assembly: GCA_938016265.1. Taxonomy (GTDB): domain Bacteria; phylum Bacteroidota; class Bacteroidia; order Chitinophagales; family Saprospiraceae; genus JAHDHB01. The sequence goes on along the minus strand of CALLWB010000027.1, from coordinate 89,380 downwards.
AAACAACAACCAACTAGAAAGAAGAATACTGCCAATTATTACATAGTTGTAAATAGCAAGACCGTAGGCTGACAGGTCAATCAGATAAGTAGAGATCAGCTTTAACGGGGCAGAAAGTAGTGGCGTATTGTCCGTATACAATATGTAATCTCCAAACGGATAATGAAACCATTCAAACTTGGCCCAAGTAGTAGTGTTTTCTGGTAGCAGATAAGCATAAAAGGTGAAGTAGTTTTTTAGGCCATCATAGTTGTCGGAAAACAACCGGGTATTGGGTTGCAATATCACTGACCGAAACACCAAAAACATCAATAAACACTGAAGGCTTAGTACAACTCGAAGCAGGTTGGTTGCTAGAATTTTGCTAATTGTTTTTTTCACTATTGGGGTTTAATTGAGGGCAAAATACGTTTTTTTTTAATTCGAAAATAAGTGAATGCAAGAATGCAAGCATATTTTTAATGTTTGAAGGAACATGGCGTATCAGTAAAAAAACCCTCTACTTTCTATCTGGTACCAATTAACAATCAAGCTGCTTCCGAAGCCAGAGGACGATCAGGTTGTCGGAGTTGAATTGGCCATATTCTTCGACAAACATTTCTATTTTTTTTACTAATGCGCAACGATTTTTTTGTTGGGTTGCCTTGTCAATGGACTCTTCCATTTTGAAGTATTCGGTAACGAATTTGCCCAGGATTTTGCTGGTTTTGTAGACCACTCCAGAGGTATTGCCGAAGTGTTTTTTCAGGTTGATGAGTTCGTTTTCTGCCAGCTCGTGGTGGTTGTTTTTGTAATGGATAATGGCTTGTAGTACACGAAGGTAGTGGTAGGCGTCGTTTTCACCCTCCTTCAAATTGTGTGGCATCAATTGCTCTGCTTTTTCGACCTCATCACACAGCAAATAGATAGAGACTGCTACAGAAATAATCCGTTCACTAAATATAGAATCCGGAAAGCTATGTGCATGTTCATCTAGTAAGAGCTTTGCTGTTTCGAAATCGCCGGCTTTTGCTAGGGAGCTTAAGTAGTTGAGCAAAAATCCGATAAAAAACCGTTGATCGAAATGTGCTTTGTTTATAAGGGCATTTTTGAAATGTACATTGGCTTCTGAATAATTACCTTTCAGCAGCAACTCTACCCCTAGGCTGGTGCTGATTTTGCTAAACAGTACCTCTGTATTTTCATTTGGGTGACTGAATCCCGGGAGTATTTCGAGAATCTCTCGGAGTATCTCCACTTTTTCTTTTTTGTTGGGAAGGTAGATTTGACTTTGTAGCGAAAGAATCTTTGTGTATTCTGTGTTGAAGTTTTCCGAATCGAGGTTGATGCTAGTGGTGGTTGGTGAATATTCAGCATTGCCGGAAAGTTGTTCAAGGACGCGTTCTACAAATGCGCGGCTTACTTCTGCTTTCTTCAATTTTTCGTTGAAGGCGGTGGTCAGATAGCTGATTTGTTCCTGGATCGTGTCTTTTAATTCTTGAAAATAGTCGATGGTGTAGCGTTGATTGGCAACTTGGTTTTTAATCAACATTGCATAGAGGTCGGCGACATTTTCCTTGTTTTTGCCCTTTAGCTCTGAGGCTAGCCCTTTTTTGATTTCTGTGAGATGGAGTTCATTGTGCCCTCTTTTTTCCAAGCCTTTTGCGGTCATTAAAGTGAGCAAATTGCTGTCTTTTACCAGATATTCTTTGGCGATAATTTCTTTTATTAAATCGTGGTAAACCCTAAGTTCGTTTCTGAGAAGGTAGTCCTTTTTGGGCGTTAGTTTTTCGTTGAACAATTCTTCAAACAGGGATTCTCGTTGCTGGATTTTCTTTCTGGAGGAGGGTTGATTGACTAGATGGTGCAATTTTTTGATTGCTGTTTTTCGCTTATTTTTTATCACGAAATCTAATTCTTCACGTTCTTTTTTTCCTAGTAACTGGTAGAGGGAAATCGTTTTACTTAAAGGCATAATTCACTAAATGTCAAAATATTAACAAACAACTCTTTCAATACACTCTGGCCTGACCAAGTGGCTATCAAAGTTATTAAAAAAAATCACAAACTAAATATTTTGGGTTGGGGAATGGGATTGTTTTGCATATTATTGAGTATCCCCAAGTTGATGTTTCAATACTAATAATGGAGACGTACATTAATACGTCTCTATTTTAGTTTTATCACAGAAAAGCGGCCTTCTTTTAAAATTATTTTGTCAATGTGCGTTTGGATCTTTGGATGAGCGACTAGATTTGGGTCATCTAAATACAAATATTCTGCGCCTTCACTGATGTAATAGTCCAGAAACGTTTTGGTCTTTGTCTTCTTATTGACCAGCTGTTTGGGATAGCTGACGCCGAAGCCTTTTTTATTCAAATAATAGAAATAAATACAATTGGACTCATCCACTCCTACCACTGTTGGCGCATTATTAGGGACGGCATTGGCCAATCTATCACGACTTTCCTGCTCATACAATTCTACAGGCACCCGTTTATCTGGGTTCAACCATCGGGCAGGGAGAATTCTAATCGATGTCAAAACCGGTTGTATAAATAACAAAACAGCAAGTATCCCCCATTTATTGGCTTGCGCCAATCGGTAAGCACCATACCCGGCAAGCGGCAGCAATACAGGAAAATAGGGCATCATATAATACGAATGATGCTTCATCTGGCTCAATTCGATAAGGTGGTAAGCAATCAATCCCAATGACCAAATCAAAAACGGCAAAAACAAAAGGGACCGCCACTTTTTCTGAGAAAAACAAAAGAACAACCCAATCGCCAATAAACCAAAGTTGGCAAAATTTAATATCAACTCTGGCAAATCGCTAACCAGATTTCCGGTGAGTATGGAAATGCCTTCTTGCAAATTGTCTACTGGCCTGATTTCCAGGCCAAAATCGGCGAGTCCGGTTTTTTTGATCAGGGCGACGGCATACCCATACCAAAGCAGGGGAATACCGACCACTGCCGCCCCAAATGCTGACAACTTTAAGTATTGGACAGGTAAAATTCTTCGTAAGAAATGTATCAAAAAACCAACTATCGGAAATCCAATGGCTAAAAACTGTAATTTAGTCAGGCCCGCCAAAGCAATCAAGAAAAAGGAGGCAGTAAAATCCATTCGTGCAGTATTTGAGAAACTGCTCTTTGGTGAAGGAATCATGCCTCGTTCTTCTAGGGAAGTTTGGAGATTGGAGTACGAAAATAAGTACCGCAGAAAGTAAAAAAGGCCCCAGATACTAGCCGTCAAGGCAAGGACATCCGGCAAGGCGTTTATCGCATGATAAAACAACTCGGGGCTCCAAAGAAAACCCCAAAATGCCGCGCGCCCAATCAATTCTTTCATAGTAAGCAACATGCAAAGTCGATACATCCCCCAAGCGCCCAGCATATAAAGGAACAACGAAAACATCCGATGCACCCAAAACTGCTCGCCCGTCAAATGATAAATCCCCGCCACCACAAACTCGTAGCTCGGGAACTGACTCCCAGTGACGCCATCTCTTCCCCGGCGATTGTCGACTCTCGGCTTGAACGGATTCATCTCCTCCGTATAGAAATTGCGGGTCATTGCAAGGGTGGTTGCTTGTCGCCAAACATGCACACTCTCCGGCGGTCGATTTAGAAATGGGGCGTGTAGCAAAAAGGTCAGGCCAAATCCAAGCACAAAAAACCATTTGGAAAATACGAAGGCAGAAATTCTGGAGGAAAACGTTGCCATTAGTCTATAAATTTGAAAATGCGTCCGTTTTCTCCTGCGATGTGGCCAATGCCATCTACTACGTGTATAGAGTTGAGTTGTATTTCTGGCAGCGCTACCCTTTTCCAATCATTGCCGCCGTTTTCTGTAATCCAGAGCAGGCCACCATCTCCTACCAAATAGCCCTTATCCTGATCCGTAAAGTAGAGGTCGCGGATGGTTTTTCTTTTGGTGAATACTTTGTTCCCATTTCTTAGTTTTTCCCATGTCTCTCCGCCATCTGTTGTTTTGATGATGGTTCCTGTCAGTCCTGCAGCATAGCCGATCAAAGGAGTCGGAAAATGTACCGTAAGGAAAAACTCCCCGACAATCGGTTTAGGTTCCCAGGTTCTGCCTGCGTCGTAGGTTTTGAATACGGCGCCGTAGCCGACTGCGATGGCTTCGTTGGCATTGATAAAGCAGACATCCCGCATTTCATGATTGACGTCTTCTTTCTGGACATCAACCTGCCCATCGATGGTACTAAATCGGTAGATGATTCCTATTTGGAAGCTACCTCCGCCGACAGCAATTCCGTTATTCTGGTCGTAGTAGGTAATGGCATGGAGTTCTGTATTGCTAGGAAGAAATTTGGAGACCCAGTAGGGGCTGACCGTTTGGTCTTTGGATAAAAACCGTCCGTTGAAACCAGTGAGGTGGTGGTATTGGTTGTTGAGGATGGAAAAACTATTGAGTAGGTTGTTGGAAAGGGTGTCACTGGTCCATGTTTGGCCGGCGTCTGCAGTGGTTAGTAGTTCTCCGTGTTGCCATTTGATTCCTCCGGCGACATAGCCTGTATTTTCGTCGGTGAATTGGATGTCGTTGAGGTTTGCTGTTGTTGGAGTGGTTAGTTCAGACCAGACGAGTGGGTACGTCTCTTTTTTGCATGCGGAGAAGAGGAGGGTGATGGTTAGGAGTAACAGGGTGTATGTTTGGAATTTTTTTGGATCCATGCTCCAAAATTAGTTTATTTTTTTATTTTTTTGAGAGCCTTAAGTAATTTGGATAAGGAAGGATGAACTTTTTCCCTAAAAAAGATCGTTCACCATCATCAAGCCAACCACCCCTTCACTCGACCATAAACCTTCAAATCACTCAACAAATCCCAATGATTGCTCTCATAGACAATCCAAGTATTTTCCGCCTTAAAATTCAGACAATACGCCGAATTTTCGTGTTGGCCCATTGCGCTTTTCACACCAACCAGATTATCCCCCAACAATCGGGAAGACACGGAGTCGGTCGCTTTGCCAATCGTAGCAGCTACGCTAAAACACGCCACTTGCTCCGGTAATGGGATAATTTGTCTGGCGTCCGCTCGCATTTCAAATCGGTCGGCGGTGTTCCAGTCTTCATCTACCAGGTTACCGTATCGTAAATCGGTGATGCCGGCGCTTCTGATTTTACCTAGTCGGGCAAACGGTTTGGCGTAGGGGACGGCTTCTAGGATCACGTCCAAATAATTGCCTGCTCGCTCTAGGGGCGCGCCATGGTGGGGCGTTCCTAAAAAGACAATTTTTTGGAGGAGCGTTGTCCACTTATTTTGCTGTTGTTGGCCAAGGTGTAAAGCACTTCTAGTCACCAAGCCGCCCATGCTATGGGCAACAATAATCAGTTCCTCCACTTGGACAGGCCAATTGGAGATTAGTTTTTCTAGTAATTCATTGAAATTTTGTCCATTGTTGGAGATGTGGCGGCCGGTATTGTAGTGTAGAAAAACAGGTGTTTTGTCTAATTCCTTTGCAAGAGCAGTCCCATGATTGTGTTCTTTTCTGGTCCATTGAATGTCGTTCATGCATAAACCATGGACCATCAACAGAATTTTGCCATTGATAGTTGGATAGGCCGCTGCGATGCCTTCACTGTCTAATGAAATGGTCGTAGCTTGTTGTCTGAATTGCATGTTGATTTGTAACGGATTGTCGTTTTCTTCTAGATAATCACCGACTACTCCGTTTAAGGCGGAATTTACTGCTTCCTTTTCGCTGGAGGTTTCGATTTCTCCTAGTACGGAAGGTAATTGTCCTAGTGCTTTTTCTGCGTTACTACCGATAAATTTGGTGCTCCATCGGATACTTTTGTAGGTGATCCCTGAGATATTGGTGATTAGTTCTTGGATGGGGGTGGATGGTAAAAAAGGTGGGTGGACGACCCGTTTGTGCATGGCTTCGACTAGGTTGGTTATGCCTATGGTGGCGTCGGTGATTAGGCGGGTGAGGCCTTGTAGGTTGGAGTTTGTGTTTTGTTTGTTTGGCATTTGGTCGGGTGTTAGGGGGCTGGTTGGTTTTGGCGAGTTTGTGGGATTATTCTTTAATTAAGCCCACGATAATAGTATTTCATTTAGATGCTCTTCAGGTATATCAGTCCAAATTATTTGAAAAGCCAATTATTCAATTTCCCTTGCACCTCTTCGTGTGTTTTTGTTTTTCCGGATTTTATCTGGTATAATCTTTTGTTAATGGTTTTTTTATATTCTGGAAGAATGATAAATTCTTCCTTTGTATCTGCTGCTTCCATAATGCTCAGTAGCTCTTCACTTATAAAAGGGATACACGCGAGGATTCCGAATACGTGCCCTGACGGTCCGTTTTTTAATCTTGGCAATAAATTTTATTCTGACAGCACAATATCCGTTCTATAGTACAAATTCTCCATGCTTATTGTAAGACCGATTGATTGTAGTGTCACCATTTTATCCAGTCCCTTATATCTTGTAATTTTCCAAAGGTCACTTTCATTACTTTTATAATGAACATCGACCACATACTTTTTTTGCTCGATCAAAACATATTCACGAAAACCTGGTATCTGTCTGTATAAATAAAACTTATCTCCTCTATCATATTCAGCAGTAGATTTAGATAATACTTCAATAATCAATTCTGGATTTGTAACTGCATTTTTTTCATTCTTCGCTTGCTCAATTTCTCCACAGATTACCATCGAATCAGGATATACATAACTATTTGTCTTTTCTACATATAGTTTCACTTCACTTGTCAAGGGCAAACAATTTGAGCCTTTAGTTTTTAATCCGCTCCTTAACTCAGAATATACATTTCCACAAATTAAACCGTGATTTAATGTCCCTCCTGCTAAGGCGTAAATTTTTCCATCATGATACTCATACTTTATATTAGTATCAATTTCTTGTTGAACATATTCTTCAACTGAAAGTCTTGGTAATTTGCGCGCCTTCATGGTTCTACTTTTCTCCAATTTAACCAATTATTCAACAAAAATCCACTCCAATCCCTTTATATCCCCAAAAAACAATCACCCCAACCGATCAATAGCCTCCAATACAATCCGACAAGCAATATCAATCTCCTCCTCCGAAATCAACAACGGCGGCGCAATCCGCAAACACTCATCGTTGAATAAAAACCAGTCCGTCACCAAACCCAACTCCACACAATTAGCGATCACCTGTTTGACCAAGTCGAAACTCCCAAGCTCCACTGCCATCAAAAATCCAGCACTCCGAATCTCTTTGATTTTAGGATGTTTGAGCCGATCCAAAAACAACTGCTCCTTGTGCTTCACGTCTTTGATATACGGTTGAGCAAGCAATTCACGCAACGTAGCCAATGCGGCCGCACAGACCACCGGATGACCACCAAACGTTGTAATATGCCCAAGAAACGGATTGTCCATAAACACCGACATCATCTCCTTGGAAGAAACGAATGCGCCAATTGGCATTCCACCACCCATCCCTTTTGCAAGGAGCAGAACATCTGGGGCGATGCCATATTGCTCGAAGGCAAACAGCGTTCCTGTCCGACCATAGCCTACCTGTATTTCATCCAGGATGAGCAGTGCCCCCACATCAGTGCATCGGGCACGCAGTTTTTTCAAATAGCCATTTTGGGGGACGGTGACGCCAGATTCAGCCTTCACTGTTTCTACAATCACACAAGCGGTCTTCTCAGTGATCTTTGCTAAGTCTGCCTCCTCATTAAAATGGATATGCGAGATCCCAGGCAGCAACGGCCGATAATTTTGCGTAAAATAATCATCACTCATCAAACTCATCGATCCTTGTGTACTCCCATGATAGGCATCATAACACGAGATCATCTCCGAGCGCCCTGTATATCTTTTGGCCAGTTTCATTGCCCCCTCCGTTGCTTCGCTGCCAGAATTCACAAAATAAACACTCTCCAAGTTCGCAGGCAACTGATCGGTCAACAGCTTTGCCAATTCAATTTGTGGCGATAGCAGAAACTCCCCATACACCATCGTATGGAGATAACGATCCGCCTGCTCCTTCACCGCCGCCACCACCTTCGGATGACAATGCCCTAGCGAACTCACACTTATCCCAGAGATCAAATCCAGATAGGATTTACCATTACTATCATATAAATACACCCCTGCAGCCCGCTCAATTTCCAACATCATTGGAAGATCGCTTGTCTGGGCCACATGGCTAAGAAATAATTGTCTTTTTGATTGCATGATGCAAATTTACGATTTCATAAATAAATGGTAGCTCCTAATATTACTTTCAACAAACCAAATAGGATCAAACCTCAACTAAATTAATGAAGCACCCAAACAAGAGGCCGTTATTATAAGTTCGTTGGACTGAGCCGAGCGGCGATCCGTCGGGCCGGCACATCACTGGCAACTTCCAGTCGTTTTTTCACCGACTGAGAAAAATGAAAATAATCAGGAATAAATTTATTATTTTGAGAATCATATCAAATGTACACCAAATGAACACTAAACACCTATTTTTCATTCTACTTTTGCTAGCAAGTTGCCAGCAAAAACAACCAACAACAAGCGTAATAACGACAGACATAACTACCTTCTGGAGCACATTTGATATCGTATCCAAACAAACCGACACCCTAAAACAACTGCAAACAATACAAGAACAATTCATCAACAACGGCACACCCGGCCTAAAGGCGATGATGACGGCAAAACGCTATACGCCACAAGACTACGTCGACGCCATCAATAACTATCCAAAATTTTGGAAATCTGTACGACCGAATACCCTCAAAGCCAATCAGTTTTCTGACAGACTAGAAGCCGGCATCCAAAAATTGCGGGATATCTACCCAGCATTAAAACCAGCAAAAATCTACTTCACCGTAGGGGCGATGCGGAGTGGCGGCACGACTCTCGACAGTTTGGTCTTGATAGGCAGCGAGCTGGCAATGGTCGATCCGCAAACCGATCACTCAGAATTTGAAGGGCGTCTAAAAGGCTGGGCAACCACGTATTTTGCCTCCGATCCAATCAGTAATTTAGTATTGTTAAATGTCCATGAATATGTGCATACTCAGCAAAAACCAATCCCCGCTACCCTGCTACAACGATGTTTGTACGAAGGAGTTGCCGAGTTTGTATCCGTCAAAGCGATGGGCGTTCCTTCCTCCTCCCCTGCTATCGAATTTGGTAAAAACAACCCTAAGGTGAAGGCCGTTTTTGAACAGGAAATGTTTTACGAAAGAACAAGAGACTGGCTCTGGAGTAACTCCCCCAACCAATTTGAAGTCAGAGATTTAGGCTATTATATTGGATACGAAATGTCCGAAGGCTACTACAATAATGCCACCAACAAACGACAAGCCATCAAAGACCTTATCGAACTCGACTATACCAACGAAAAACAAGTGAATGTATTCATAGACCAGCTAAATTTCTTCAGCAAACCACTCGCAACACTCCAAAAAGAATATGATGCAATTCGACCTACGGTAGTGGACATCCATCCGCTTAAAAACTACAGTACAACGGTAAACCCCAATACAAAACAGATCACGTTAAACTTTTCCCAGCCGATGAACCAGAATAGTCGAAATTTCGATTTTGGCCCACTAGGAGAAAAAGCAACGATAAAATTCAAAAAGCAAATCGGCTATTCCAAGGACAGCAAGTCCTACACCTTTGAGATCCAAGACCTCGAACCCAACAAAAAATATCAATTGCTCATTGGTAGTGGTTTCAAAAACCAGCAAGGGGCAGCTCTGAAACCATATTTGATCGAGTTTAAAACTGCTAACTAAGGGGCGAGAAACGGGAAGCAAGATTTTTTCCAAAAGTAGATCACTGCTCGCGAAGCGGTCTGTCCTAATGTGTAATATTAATTATCCCAAAACCAATATCGGGTGACGAACTCCAATTTGCAGCACTAAACGCAACAAACCCCACACAAGGTGTCCCTCCCGAAATCACACAAACATTCAACTGAGAATTTGGTGGGATTGTAAAATTCTGCCCAGGACTCCAAGTCATATTTGGAGACGCAGAAGGAAGATTAACTGATATTGTTGAGCCGGTATTGTTATACCAAATATGACACTTTGAGCTGGATGACGGACAAACAAAATAATCAAACGTACAAAAGCCCGAAGGACCAACAGGCGGATTCATATCACAAGGATTAAACCAGGCGCCTGGTATCGAACATCCAGTAGAGGCTGTAACCGAGCCAGCACAGGTATTTGCATCACTCACTTCCAGTGTTGCTGTTCCGATGATATTGATGTCTGCTGTTCCTTGTAACTCCAAATTTCTGCAATGTCCAGTCCCCGTTACATCCACCACCAATCCCGTCGGAATCACTGCATTATCGGTGCAAGTGGGCATCGTATTCGTGTCCCAATTACAGTCCTTGTGCCAACTATTATCCGTCGCTCCCGTAAAGGTGACCGTCTGTGACCAAAGGGATCCTGTTCCTAACAAAATCAAAAAAAACAAGGGTATCAGATTTTTCATAGCATTCATATTATACATTGACAATGTAGCTAAGAAAAACCGCCTATTGTCAACAATACTAGCAATATACCATTTTTCCGTCATACCCTATTAACGTGCGAAGGAAAAAATAGATGTTGATTTATCTAATAGGAACTAGCAGCAACCTCCTCCATTGTAATGCCAGTTGGACTCCGAAACGAATATATCGTCCCTTCCTAAACTGGCCAGTGCACCGCCTGTTTTATCGCAAACTGCCAAGGGCTGATTCAATAATAAATTATGCCCTTTTCCATCATCAAAGTTCTCTTCGTTTCCAAAATAGATGGCTGTTTTTCCGGTAAAAACGCAAGGGCCATCTTCTGGCATTGGATCTTTGATCGCACAGACTTCAACACTTTCAATGAAGATGGTTTCCTCTGTATCATAATGATTGGGCGTGAGCAGTCGGTAAGGATAGCGCGCACGGATCTCTACTGTTCCAAAACCAATTTCTGTGATGAGGTCGATGTATTCCTGCAAAGGAATGGCACCACTCAGACACAAGGCCCGGAGACGTTCATCTTTTTTCAGATTTACCGGCATGGCTTGTTCGCAAATTGGATCAGACAAGACCAGGCGGCCGTGCGGCTTTAATACCCGATAGATTTCCTTTAAAGCAATAATCAAATCTGCCTTTTCAAAGATATTAAACAAGCAGTTTTGCGCAGCAACATCTACAGAAGCATCTGGTATTGGTAAATCCAAGGCAGATCCTTTTTTCAAGGTGACAAAATCCCGTTCAAACCATTCGTTATCCTGTTCTGCTACTAGCAGATTTTCATCACAAACCTGGAGCATTTCATCAACGACATCCACTCCAATCACTCCACCTTTATGGCGATTGAAATAAGAAAACTGCAAAACCTCCATGCCACCACCAACACCAACATACAACATCACCGGATCATTGACCAAATCTCTGGGATTAACGGTCGTTCCGCAGCCATAATTCATTTCTAGCATTTTCGTAGGAATAGACAACCCAGGCAATTGCCAGATCGGACTTGTTGTACAACATAAACCGACATCAGGATTCTCGGCTGCCTTTTTATAGACGTCCTTGGTAGTTTCTAAGTAAGTAGACATAAGTATTCTAAGATTTGAAAATTTAGTTAAACGACTTCTCCTCCACAGCTAGATCCAGCACCAGCAGTACATCCGTAGCAATGCTGATTGAGGATAATCGTCCGATCATTCAATGCTTTCGCATCAAAATCACTAATGTGCTGACTTTTGGGTGCAGCAACTTTCAGGTCCAGCATTTGATTGAAATCACAATCGTAGAGGAAGCCGTCCCAACCAACAGAAATGGTATTTCGGCACATGACCGACTGGACAGTAGCTGGATTGAAGGCATTGACCAACTTTTCCATGTAGTCCTCATAATTGCCAGAATCCAGCAAATATTCGAGAAATCGGCTAATTGGAAGGTTGGTAATCGCGTATAATTGGTTGAAGACAATATCGTATTTGCGCTGCAATTGGCGCTTAAATTCTTGTTCGAGGCTAGCTTGATTGCCGGGCAAAAAAGCGCCTGTTGGATTGTAGACTAAATTAAGTTCGAGGCCAGAATTGGCGACTCCGTATCCGACAGCATTCAGCATTTTCAGTGCCTTGATGGAATCTTCGAAGACTCCGTCCCCTCGTTGTTTATCCGTTCTACTTGCGCTAAAATAAGGAAGTGAGGAAACCACTTGGACCTTATGTTTAGCAAAAAACTCCGGCAGGTCGTGGTATTTTTTATTGGCGACAATAATCGTCAAGTTACAGCGGTCGATGATCTGCAAACCTAGTTTTGAACACTCCTCTACAAACCAGCGAAAATGAGGATTCATTTCAGGAGCCCCACCAGTAAGGTCTACGGTGTGAAAATCGCCTTTAGCAAGTACTTCAAGGCATTGCTCCATGGTCTCCTTCGTCATGATTTCCTTACGATCGGGCCCCGCATCTACATGACAGTGTGCGCAGGTTTGATTGCACATTTTCCCTACATTCATCTGGAAGATCTCCATTTTTGTAGGTTGAAAAGGGACAAACCCTAGGTCGGCTACCTTTTTGTTGAAAGACGGAAATTTTTCATCGACTCGATCCTTCCCATTCAAGACATTGAGTTGGACAAAAGTATCTGCCAATTCACTATTTCTAGCTTTTAAAGATTTTGTACGTTGTTTGATCGCCATAAGCTGATTTCCAATTACATGGTTAATTTTTTGACGTGATTCATCATCTGTGTAGAATTGACAAGTGCTGCGCCACTTTTTATAGCCGCAGCGACGTGCACGGCTTCCATCATTTGCTCCTCGTCAGCTCCTTTTTCGAGACAAGCTGTTGAGTAGGCGTCAATACAGTACGGACATTGCTCGGAGTGGGCAACGGCCAGGGCAATCAGTGCCTTTTCTCGTTCGGTCAGTGCGCCTTCCTTAAATACTTCTCCATACCAGGCAAAAAACTTTTTAGCCATTTCTGGCTGAAATTCGCTGATATTCCCAAATTTCTTGAGGTCTTCTGGATTGAAATAGGTTTTTTCGCTCATAGTAAAGTCTAATATATTGAACCGCCAAAGATACAGTATTCAAACCATAAATCTGGCCTAAATGTACGATCACGGGAATAGATATTCTGTCCTTTGTTTGACAGATGGTTATTCTGATTGTCAGCTGCTTGTTTTGTAGTGTTTTCGTAGAGAGACTCGTATTGTTGGCGTAAAACTGCTGATGGTGTCTGAGTCTGCTTCCTGTAGAAAGACGATTTAACCCATAAATCGAGCCATTAACGAACAAAAACAATTGTCAGAGGGCAAATGATGATTCGCCCCTACACCATTTGTTTTGCGTCCTCACCTTAGCGTTTTAAAATATCACTTACACCAAGAAATCACGTATTCACGTATTCTCGCATTAAAAATCAATAATGTGCAACCCTTTATTTTTTTGATTGTCTTTCTAGAAAAATAAAAACATTCACCTCAGTGATCCCATACCGAACTAAAATCACTGACCCCAAATTCTAAAATTTAATATTATGAAGCTCAGACTAATATTTGCCCTAGTGGCAATGGTGGTATTTCTATGCCCGATTTTTAGCCAATCAACACAGACAATCAAAGGCACTGTAGTCGATCAGGAAAGCAAAATCTCCCTGCCGGGAGTGAACATTATTCTGCTCGGCCAAGAAATTCCAGTTGGCGTAACTACTGATTTTAACGGCCAATTTATCATGGAAAACATTCCCTTGGGAAGGGTCAGTCTGGAAGTAAATTACATAGGTTATGAGTCTGTCCAACTCAACGATTTGCTCCTCACCGCAGGCAAACAACTCGACCTCAATATCGAACTCAGTGAAGCTGTATATAAACTAGAGAATATTGTCGTCGTCGCTAATGCTAATGGTAATGAAGCATTCAACGAAATGGCAACCGCCAGTTCACGCTCTATCAGTATTGAGGAAACCCATCGATATGTCGCGAGTATAGGAGATCCCGCTAGAATGGTGGCTGCCTACGGAGGGGTAACCAATGCTGGAGACGATATCTCTAATGACATTTCGGTACGAGGAAATTCTCCACGAGGTGTGTTGTGGCGATTGGAGGGAATCGAAGTACCTAATCCCAATCATTTTGGATCACTTGGTTCTTCTGGAGGAGGGATTAGTATGCTAAGTGCTTCTTCTATGTCTACCAGCGATTTTTACACAGGTGCTTTTCCTGCGGAGTTTGGAAATGCATCTTCTGGAGTGTTCGACATCAAATTACGTAAAGGAAACAGTAACACCAGAGAACACGCCTTCACGCTTGGACTGCTAGGCATTGAAGCCGCAACCGAAGGTCCATTCTCTAAAAATAGTGATGCCTCTTACTTGGTTAATTATCGATATTCTACTTTTGGCCTGCTAAGTAAGTTCTACAATCCGCTAGGAGATATCCTTCCAGAATACCAGGATGCTACTTTCAAGATACACTTGCCAACAGAAAAGGCCGGAACCTTCAGTATTTTTGGGTTGGGAGGTATGAATGTCCTCGCAGAAACAGCAGAGGCAGACAGCACTAAATGGGAATTCAGTGGCGAGGGAGAAAGCTTTACAGAAAAACAAAAAGTAGCGATCGGTGGTATTGCACACTTCCTTCCAGTAGGTAAAAATGCTTATTTAAAAACGGTAGGTGTTTATTCTTTGAATAATTATGAGGATGAATATATACGGCTATTGGCCGACCAAAACTACAAGGAGGAACTATTCGACTATACTACATTTGATGAGCAAACAGTTAGAATATCGACAAGTTACAATCATAAACTGAGTGCAAAAAATACCGTTCGGATCGGTGGAATTTATGGATACAATTCCTATACCTATGATTACAATTTTAAATTTCGAGATAGTACCGATTTCATCAACCTTATCAATGGGAATGGAGGTGCTGGAATGGTTCAAGGGTATGGGCAGTGGAAGTTCAGACCTCACCAAAACCTGACGGTTCTTGCTGGAGTACATGCCACTTACCTGTCGATCAACGCTTCGTTTGCCTTGGAGCCTCGTGCTGCGGTAAAATGGCAACTTTCTAAAACACAACAACTTTCTGCGGCTATTGGGATGCATAGCAAACCAGAGCACACAAGTACTTACTTAGTCAATCATTCTAATAATCCAGATACAGAGCCTTCCTACCTAAATAAATCCCTAGATATTCCTACTGCAGCCCATGCGGTTTTAGGTTATTCCTTCCAAGCGACGCCCAAACTAAATATAACTGCGGAAGTTTATTATCAGCATTTATCCAAAGTTCCTGTTGCTTCGGATAGTAGTCTCTTTAGCACCATCAATTCTGCTGGCATCTGGGATATTTTGGGGGAGGAGCCTTTGGTCAGTAAAGGAAAAGGGCGAAACTATGGCCTGGACCTAACTGTTCAACGAAGTTTCAATAAAAACTACTATTATCTATTATCAGGATCCATCTATAACTCAACCTACACGCCACTTAATGGCAAAAGCTACAATACCCGATACAATGGAAATTACACTATGAATTTACTAGGAGGAAAAGAATTCGAATTCAAGAAAAATGATAATATTTTTGGTATAAATGGTAAGGCGATTTTGGCCGGTGGCAATCGTTATACTCCTATCGATTTGGCGGCTTCGAATGCTGCCGGATCTACAGTACGAGATCCGAATAGAATCATGGATGCCAGAACTGGCCCTTACTACCGTTTCGATCTAGGCATCAGTTATAAAATGAATCGTAAACGAGCGACCCACACCATAATGTTTGATGTTCAAAACGTGACTAACCGGCTTAATGAGTATGGCCGATTTTATGTACCGGAGGCCAATGAGGAGGTGGTTGCTACACAGACGGGATTGTTTCCTTTTATTAGTTATCGGGTGGAATTTCAAACTAAATAAAATGTTTTGATGCTTTGTAAATCCTTCCATAGCCCCTGCCGGCAGGGATAGCGCTTTTTTACAAAATCACTTTGAAGAAAATTAAGATCGTTTTTATTTTTATTATAAGCCTAAATTCCTGCGCCTGCGGAGGATGGATTCAGAAACGCTGTTTTTGTATTTTATCTGACTGGGCGTGGGAGTTTGGCCTTTCCAGATGAGGGGCAGGTGGCCGCAAAGCATTAGATCTCTGTAGAGGAGGAATTTAGGAATTTTTTCCTTTTCGGAATTGGGTAACTGGTATTCTGATTCATAACCTTCCCAAAAATGCTGAAGAAATCTAGGTTCAAATTCGTCTAGGTTTTCGTTGGTTGGGAAATTGCAGGCGTAATACAAAACAGTGGCGACGTCATTGATATACCAGGATTTGGACGCCATTTCAAAATCAAAAAGGATAAGTCGGAGATCGTTTTCTGTCAGGAGATAATTCCCGTGGTGGATATCGTAATGTATCAATCCGTAGAGTTCCGTGGTTTTTGGGTAGGACTGAAATTCTTCGACGAGTTGATCATGCAAGTCTAATAGATTTCTATCGTCTGTTGGCAAGTGTTTGTAGCTGTTATATTCGGGGATTTCATCCCAATGCTGGTAGCTGAAATCTGGTCGTTCTTGGTAGGTTTGGCCAATGCGATGTAGTTGTCCCGTTATTTCTCCTAGTTTTTTGAAGTGGGTGTTTGTCCATTGTTCTTCGATGACTCTCGTGCCTATTATTTTTTCAAAACAGACGACGGTGAAGTAGTTGGTTTGATCGCCTATTTGTTCGGTGATGTTTTGTTGATCGGATAGGAGTACACGGGCAATTGGCAAGCCTTGATCGCAGAGAAACATAACCCAATCCAATTCCATCAAAATCTCTTCCTTGGGGCGAATCGTCGAGTGAGAAAGTCGCAGAATTTTATCATTACAAGCATAAACTAAATTAAAATTGGCTTTCAGCAACTGGGCGGTGGTGGAGTCCAGGCTGTAGTGTTGGCAGGCTTCTTTTAATACTTGCTCGTTGTAGAAGGGCTTGAGTGCTTCGTTCATTCGTTTTGTTTCTAGTAGAAAATTGAAATATTCTCACATTCCCGCATTAAAAATAGCTGATTCTTGCAAGTATTTTGGATTTTATAGCTGAAGACTTTCTACCAACTACTTTCTACTAATTTCAGCTTACGCTGCCCGAGCATGTATTGGTACATTTTTGGAAAAAAATAGACATAAGAGAGCAGCACCAAGCCAAGCGCAATGGCCAATAGAACAGACACCTTTTTCACCGCCAGAATCGCAGCTACAATGATCAATACCTCCCCCGTTACGCCTAGTGGATAAAGCACCAAAAACAAGGTATATCGCAAGTAAGTCAACACCGACCATGGACGTTCAATCAGGTTGGCAAAATAATAGCTGTATCGCACGATCTCCGTGATCGACCACGCAATAAGGATCAATGCAATCCCGTCCAGACCAACAAAACTCAGCAAGTCAGCCCCCGGTAAAAACAACATCAAAAGCAACACAAATATCCGGGAGCTCACCTGTATCAGGCAAGTAAAAACAGGCGTTTTCACCCAATTCAATCCAGCATGCATCACTTCTAGGGCAGCAGCCAACTGACAAACCGTCAACAATCCCCAGCCTCCCCTATCTAGCACTCTGCCGTTTAGCAACCAATAGCCAAGCAGGGCAGACCAGCCAATAGCCAGGAGAAAATTGTAAGTGATCAAGTACTTTTTTCTCATTTTAAAACGGATATTTTCCTTTTTTGATGGCGTGATTGGCGATGGCTCTTCTCAACTCTTTAGGGTTGACGTTGTATTTTGGTAGTAAGATGCTGGTTAGCCAATTCATTGTGCGTCTTTCAGTTCCGGTGGCATAGCTGGAGATGAGGTCTTCGCCTAGTTTTCTTGCCAACTGTATGGATTCGTAGAGATAGAGTTGCAGGATTTGGTGTTGAGCCTTCAAATTTTCGGCATTATGGCTGGTTGTTTGTGCCAATTTTTCATAGCGCAGGAGGGTGGATTCAGCGAGGAAAGCCATGTTTAAAATATCGGCTAGATTCATGACCATTTCCTGTTCGTCGACCATCTTTTCTTTTAGTTTATTGCCTGCGGCACCAGACAGCAAGATGAACAATTTTTTAAGATTTTCAATCAATCGTCGTTCTTGATTTAGCCCACTTTTTGACTTAAACGGGAGCAATTGTTTTATTAGATAGCCAGGGATTTTTTTGCCTGCTCCGATCAAATCAATCTCCTTTGTTTTGATGGCTCTTTTGGTGAGTTCTGCTACAGATAGGAGGCGATTTATTTCGTTGGTGCCTTCGTAGATTCGGGTGATTCTGGCATCTCTGTAGCCTAGTTCGATTCCGGTTTCTACGGCGAATCCCATTCCTCCATGTACTTGTAATACTTCATCTACTACATAATCTAGCACCTCAGATCCTGCCACTTTTAGGAGGGCGCATTCGATGGCGAACTCTTTGACGGCTTTTAGTTTTGCTTCGCTGGGTTTCATTCCATCGGCCATTAGCTCCTTGCTTTTTTGATCGACGTTAAATCCTGTGCGATAGGTGGCGGTTTCTGCGGTATGAATGCGCATGACCATTTCTCCAATCTTGTATTTGATGGCGCCAAAATCGGCGATGGGTTGGCCAAATTGCTTGCGTTGACTGGCGTATTCGATGGCTCTGGTGGTTGCAAATTTGCTTCCGCCAAGTGCGCCGGCGCATAGTTTTATCCGTCCGGTGTTAAGTATGTTTAATGCCATTTTGAAGCCGCCTTCACGTGTTCCAAGCAGGTTGTTTTTGGGTACTGGGCAATCTTCAAAAAATACTTGGGTGGTACTGGAGGCCTTGATTCCTAGCTTCTTTTCTTCTTTGCCGATGGTTATTCCACCAAATGCTTTTTCGACGATGAATGCGGATAGATTTTTGTCGTCCTCTATTTTCGCAAAAACGATAAATACGTCCGCGAACCCACCATTGGTGATCCACATTTTTTGTCCCGTGAGGTGATAATGTGTTCCTGCAGCATTGAGGGTGGCTTTTGTTTTTCCACTGTTGGCATCGGAGCCTGCGCTGGGTTCTGTCAGCGCATAGGCGGCTTTTATTTCTCCGGTAGCGATTCCTGGTAGGTACTGGGATTTCTGTTCTGGCGTACCGTAAAAAACAATCGGCAATGAGCCAATTGAAGTTTGAGCGCCAATGGTCGTAGCGAAGGAAAAGCCATGTGCTAGTGCCTCCATCAAATACAAGCTGGTATTAAAATCCAAATCCATTCCACCATATTCTTCTTCAATCGACACCCCACAAAATCCTAGTGCTGCTGCTTTATGAAACACCTCCAAAATCAATGGTAAGTCCTTGGATACATCGATCTGCGCTGCCTTTTCAATTCCAATGGAGTGGACCTCTTCGATAAAAAAATCGCGGACGGTTTCCATAAGCAGGGTTTGCTCATCATTCCATTCTTCGGGAATGAATACTTGTTTCGGAGAAGTGGTGGCGGTCAGAAATGCACCGCCTTTTAGCGTGGTCATATTGTTGGATTCAAGTACACTGATTTTGCTAACGAACAAATATAACGAATTGGAGGATGTGAATATAAAATGCTATCTATTTGTTGTCCGAGAGTTGTTTGTTGGATTTTTGGGAGCAAAGAACCAGTCGGAATCGACATCTGGATAGTAGGTGAGGGATGCCAGGTCCTCTTTTGACAGCCATTTTGTTCCTTGCATGCCGTAGTCAAATTTGATGCTGGTGTCGGTGGGTGGTGGATTGGAGGTTCTTTTTACTAGGAAGAGGGTTTCTATTTGGTGGATGCCATTTTTCCAGATTTCTGCTACATTTTTAGGTGCTGGGTCTGTGCACTCATTGACTAAAATGAGGTGTTCTGGGGGATTGTAAGGGCGGTTTCTTCCTGGAATTCTCTTTTTACACATTCGATCAGACTTTCTCCTATCTCGACGGTGCCACCTGGTAGAACTTAGTGGGTAACTCCGTCTATCTGGTATTCGATGAATTGGACTTTATTGTTTTCTACTAGTAATCCTCTTGCACTATTGGATAGTATCATTGGTGGTTATTTTTTATTATTTATGAATAAGGGAAAAAGTACTCGTTGATGGATGATCTAAATTGGCAGCAAACCCACAACCATTTGACTATCAAGAAATTAACCAAAAACGGACCTCCACGATTGTGGGAGGGCTTTCCCAACCCTCCGGCCACCGCCTCCCTGATTTTCTGCAAAAATCAGGGAGCAAAACACTAACATTTTAGTACTTGATAGAGCAACCCCAACCCTAGTGGTATGCCCTAGAACTAAAACTATGTAAAATCGGCCGTATGACTGCAGAGAGAAACAATTTCTCCTACTATATAGAGTCAGAAAAAGAGATTTTACATAAACCGATTTTCAAATTTCGCTCAAAAACCTTCCTAACCCATTCACAATCAGGAAGAAAAAATTTTAAAAAAAGTTGAGTTTTCAAAATAAAAAATGAACTAAATCCTGCGATTTTGATAAACTTTCACAAGCAAAATACGATTCAACCTTTTCCGTTTATATTTTGGTCAATGCATTTTGCTTGATATATTTATAAGAAAGACGCAAATTAAAAACTATGACAAACTCGCCATTTAGCTTTGTACTCATTTTCGGGCCACCTGCTTCCGGGAAGATGACTGTTGGGCAGGAATTGCAAAAACTGACGGAATATAAGCTGTTTTACAATCATATGTCCCTGGAGCTGGTCAATCAGTTTTTTGATTTTGGAACACCCAATTTCCGAAAATTAGACAAAAAAATCAGATTCGACATTTTTAAAGCAGTGGCAAATAGTGCTATTAATGGCTTAATCTTTACACTTGTCTGGGACCTGAATGACAAAGGAGATGAAGAATATATTGATGAAATCGTCCACCTATTCAAAGACAGAAATCCCAAAATTTATTTTGTAGAATTGCAGTGCACCCTCGAAGAACGACTGATAAGAAATAAACACGAACACCGCTTGGCACTCAAACCCACAAAAAGAAACGTCGACGCTTCAGAAAAACGATTGCTCAACAATGAATCCAAGTATCGAATGAATACACTGGAAGGAGAAATCCCTTATAAGTCCATTTTCAAAATAAACAATACGCACTTGGCTGCCAGGGAAGTAGCAGAGAAAATCGTAGCCCATTTTGGATTGGAATAAATTAACAATACATATAATGTAGCTTTTGCGTATATTCGTAATACCTTTGTGAATAAATCCCTTTTTTATGCGCCACGTATTGATTGTTAGTGTGTTTTTCATCCTTGTTTCAGCAACTTTAGGGTTTAGCCAAACTTGTGTGGATGGTATCAACCAGACAACAGGAGAAAATTGTTCTAATGTTGTAACAACAGCATTGCCTTTTCTAACTATGCCTGTAAATCCAGAGGCCGCAGCGATGGGAGGCAGTGGGATTGCCATTTCTCCTTCTACGACCTCT
Source organism: uncultured Saprospiraceae bacterium (assembly GCA_938016265.1). GTDB lineage: Bacteria > Bacteroidota > Bacteroidia > Chitinophagales > Saprospiraceae > JAHDHB01. The sequence goes on along the minus strand of CALLWB010000027.1, from coordinate 67,986 downwards.
ATTGCTTTGAACTCCTCCAATTTGGCGTTTATTGATTCGAAGTTTGGAGTGCAGGTGTCTTATGCTCCCTGGCTTAGGCAATTAGGATTAAGGGATGTTTATTTGGGGACTGCTGCAGGATATGTCAGACTGGGAGAAACGACTACACTAGGAGCAAGTTTTCGATTTTTCAATCTTGGTCGTATCCTATATACAGATCAGAATGGCGCTTCTATTGGTTCCTTTAATCCTAGGGAATGGGAAGGGCTTTTGTCATACAATCGGAAATTAAGTCCGAATTTTGCAATGGGATTGTCTCTAAAATACCTCAGTTCAAAATTAGCATCTGGCCAAACAGTGAATGGGAACAGCATCATACCCTTGAGAACAGGAGCTGGAGACCTGTCGTTCACTTTTCGCAAACCACTTAAGGTAGGTGACAAAAAAGCGACGTTTATTACTGGTCTTGCAATCAGAAATATCGGTCCAAAGGTGACTTACATTAAGGATGGATTCCGTGGGGGCTTTTTGCCTACTAACCTAGGCCTTGGATTTGGGTTTGTCCATGAATTCGCTAAAAAACATACGTTGACAATCACTGGCGAGCTAAATCGACTGCTTGTCCCTTCACCTTCTACTGTTAATACTGAAGGAAGCCCCGAATATCTGGATTTCACGGAAAAATCTGTTGTTGAAGGTATGTTTTCTTCCTTTGGTGATGCACCTGGGGGACTTGGGGAAGACTTCAGGGAAAATCAATATTCATTGGGAGTGGAATACCGATATCGGTTTATCATTGGCCGACTTGGTCATTTTAATGAACACAAAACAAAAGGAGACCGAAAACTCATAACTGGAGGTATCGGTATCAGAGGCAAGGGATTTGGTATCGATCTATCTTATGTCACTCACACAAGTAAAGGGCTTGGTGAAACTTACCGAGTATCTGTTTTGTATAATTTTGAGCCGTTGAAGGAAAAAGAAATAGTTTGGTAGAAATAAAGTCCTTGTAATTCAGAAAGTTAATCCATCACGATAGCAAGTATCGGACGAATTCCCTTAAGGAGAAAATACCTGTAAGTACTTTTTTTTTAATAAACCCCATTTACTTGGCAACGAAGTAATAGCAAAAATCGTTGATTATTATAATACTAATATATCCCCAGTCTTAATTATAGTTTCGGAATATTCCTAGCAGATTCATTTTGTAACCAATCATATCCTCTTTGCTATGAGACATCTATCAATTTGTATTGTATTCGTCCTTTTTTCATCGACCGCTGTACTAAGTCAAATCTATTATTGCAATGAAGGCATTAATCCCTATACAGAAGCTCCTTGTACCATCCCATTAATAACAACCCTGAATTTTCTTCAACTACCTTTCAATCCTCAATCTACAGGTATCGGTGGTAGCGGAATTGCCATCTTGCCCTCTCTAACTTCCGTCAATTTGAACTCGTCCAATCTGGCGTTTATTGAATCGAAATTTGGGGTGCAGGCTTCGTATGTATTCTGGTACAAACAAAGAGGTAACAAAAAAGTGTACATCACTCCAGCAATTACGGGGTACGCCAAACTAGGAAAAAACAGTGCCCTTGGAGCAAGTTTCCGGTATTCTAATTCTGATAGATTCGTCTATATTGACTCCGAGGGAGGGGGGAGTATTGGTAGCCCCCCGCCTAAGGCATGGGAAGGACTTTTGTCTTACAATCAAAAGCTAAGTCCAAACTTTGCAGTAGGGCTATCCCTGAAATATATCCGCTCACAAGCTAATAGCCAAATATCAGATGGGACAAAAGTCCTACCCATTAATACGGGAGCAGGAGACCTTTCTTTTACTTTTCGCAAACCACTAAAAATAATCAACAAGAAAGCAACAATTGTTACTGGCCTAGCAATAAGGAATGTCGGACCAAAGGTGACCTACCTGGAGAACAGATACCGTTCGGATTTTTTGCCTACGAATCTCGGTCTAGGCCTTGGTTATATCCATAAGTTTGAGGAACAACACACATTGACCGTTACCGGCGAAGTAAATCGACTTCTGGTACCAACACCGTCTAACACCAATGAGGAGGGGCAACCACTTTATTATGATTTTCAGGAAAAAACGGCTATCCAGGGTATGATTTCTTCGTTCAGCGATGCGCCAAACGGTGCTAGTGAAGACTTCCAGGAGAATAACTATTCGATAGGAGCCGAATACCGCTATCAATTTATCATTGCCCGGCTTGGACATTTTAACGAGCATAGAACAAAAGGTAACAGAAAAATACTGACTTGCGGGATTGGATTTAGATTTAATGGAATAGGTGTCGATCTGGCTTATGCCGCAAATTTGAATTTAAAGTTGAATAAATCTTTTCAAATTGCAGTTTCTTATAACCTTGAAAAGCAGAAGGAACAAGAAAAAATTTAGAAAATTTTGAAAACTACTTTCGAATAAAAGGACGATTGGAAGGCAGTCCACTTGAAGCAATCAACAAAAAATATTCAATTAATTTATTTATAATTGCATTCAATAAAAGACTAGTATTTCCTTATTAAACCCAATTCATGCAATAGAAAATTCATTTTAAGCTGAAACCTCTGCAAAACTGCGCACGTCCGTCAATTTTGATTCTCACCGTAATCTTACTACGTCTGCGAGTCTAAATCACCGTAGAGTGCACATTTTTATTGAGTTTTCAACCTAAAACAAACTCCTATTGCATGAATTGGGTTAAACAATCGTCCACTATGAAAAAAGTTCTTGCATTTGCTGGTAGCAATCACTCAAAATCCATCCATTATCAATTGATAGAAACAATTAGTGCGCAGTCGCTTATGGAAGGAGTGGACATCCACCTTCTGGATATTAGAAGCTGGGACATTCCCATCTATTCGATAGACATGGACCCGGACCAAACCCCAGAATTGATCACTAAATTGATTGGTCATATTCAGGAATCTGATGGATTTATTATTGCCTCACCCGAGCACAATGGAGGGACACCTGCGTTTTTCAAAAATATTTTAGACTGGTTGAGCAGAAGGGCGAAAAAGGTATTTGACAATAAGCCGATTTTGTTGATGAGTACTTCTCCTGGCGGTGGCGGTGGTGCGACCAATCGAAAATTTCTGGAGCACACCTTGCCTTATCAAGGAGCAACTATTGCTGCCTCTTATGGATTACCGTCTTTCCAACAGAACGTTGTAGACGGGAAATTGGCCGATGATCAAGCAGTGCTGCTTCAAGAAAGTATTGCCAAATTACAAGCGGCACTTAATGGGTAATAATTGTTTGGGATTGGCGTTATAGTTCATGGATTTAGTAATGTAGGAATGACCAGACAAAAAATATCGATGCCTAAAACAACATTATTGATAATAGTAATTTTTTTACTAGGAATTATTCGAGTACAAGCTCAGGATCATCAGCTTGTTAAGTTAGAGGCGAAACACTATTGTAACTGCCAAAAATCGCTGGAGAAGCACGTCCAAAAAATGGACAAGGAGGCAAAACGACAGGAAAACAAACCCAAACCCTACACCCCAGGAATGAAACTGTTTGGAGGCAATACCCTAACTTTCAGTTTTGGAGAGTGCATGAACAACAATCGGAGTAGCAAAACAAAACAACAGCTTGCAGCACTCGAGGAGCAGCAAAAAGAAACACTACAAAAAAAAGTGAAAGCTGCCATCAAGAAGCAGTGCCCAAATGCGGATCCTTCCAACTACTAAAACTAATCACCAAAACATGAACAAGAACTTCCACCTTATTTTTTGCGCCGTTGCACTCGTCCCAATTGCGATTTCTTATGGCATTGCTCCAAATTTATCGAACGAACTTACTGCTAACCTCTACGATTTCAAATTGGCAACGACCGATGTAAAGCATATTTTTCGTGCGATCATGGGCCTCTATTTAGGAATGGTGGGTTTGTGGACAATAGGTATAATGAAACCAAAGTACTGGAGATTTGCCACTATGTCAGCGGTATTCTTTATGGGGGGACTTTTTCTTGGAAGACTTTCTAGTATTTTGCTGGACGGACTCCCGTCTATTACGTTTATTGCGGCTACTGTTGGGGAGATTTTGATGGCATTATGGGGAATTTACAACTTAAAACGGTACCCCGACCTTGAATCGCCAACCACCAATTAACCAAAATAAATAACTCCTAAAAATGCAGGAACAAGTTATCTATTATCAAAAAAGAGCCAAAGAATATGAGCAGGTCTACCAAAAACCAGAACGACAAACTGACCTTCTAGCAATAAAAGAATACCTCAGCACTCAGTTTTTGAACAATTCTGTTCTTGAAATCGCCTGCGGGACTGGGTATTGGACAGCAATACTGGCAAATCCTGCAACCTCCATACTAGCGACAGATATCAATTCAGAAGTCCTGGAGATTGCACAGTCAAAAACGTATCCTAAAGAAAATGTCGTTTTCCAACAACAATCCATTGAAGATCTGACTAGCGTTACTAATGAATTTGAAGGGTTTTTCGGTGGTTTTATCTGGTCCCACCTCCGCAAGGAAGACTTGTGCAGTTTTCTGCAAATGGCGGTCAATCAAGTTAAAAAGGGTGCTGAAGTGCTGTTCTTGGACAATAAATATGTAGCAGGCAGCAGTACGCCAATTAGTCGAAAAGACGAAGTAGGAAATACCTTCCAAATCAGAACACTAAATTCAGGGGAGCAATTTGAAGTCCTCAAAAACTTCCCAGATGCAGAGGAATTGAAGTTGTTGGTGGAGGAAATAGGGACTGATTTTGAATGGATCGACTTCCAATATTATTGGATGGTGAAATTTAGGAAGAAATGAAAATTGTCCCCCTTTTTTTACTAATTCTTGCTTCGTTTTTTCTAGGAATTTTGTTTGGTCAAACGAATGTTTTTGGACTGATGTGGATTGGAGCTTTGTTTTTTATGGTTCTTTTTTTAAGCGGAATCGCGTTGATTTTCGGACTATTTAGCCTAGATAAAACAGCAGTAATGATTAGTTCTGGGGTTATCGGATTTGTTCTCCTTACGGGAATAATTATGGAAAGAACGATTGCCTTCCAAGTTCAGCTCAAAGTCGACAACACGGACAAAATTATCATCCAACTTAAGGAACATAAAAAGACAACTGGCACCTATCCCAACCAGCTAACCGAAGTAGGAATAACCAAAAAGGATTATTTCTATCAAGTCGATTCCTTGAACAAAGAGTTTGTGATCAGTTATTTAGTGGACGGATGGCATTTCAGGCGGTATTCCAGTAGACATGAGGAGTGGACTTCAGGAGATTGATTGATGTAATTTTAAAAAATTGAATATCCGCGGTCACCGTTCCATCACTTTTTTGATTGATCGCACTGGTTGGATCGTGATGGAATGTTAAAGATTTATTAAATCAGGAATTTGTAGTCCAATTAACCAACATAACTATTACTTTAGTTGAAACGGAAAGGCATCTTTGCAAAATACGAGGGATAATGGCAAACCCCATGTATTTTGCACCATTGCCCCAATTGACCACCTAGGAATTAAGCCCGCTAGTCTGGAATCTGAGTTTTTAGTTTGGAATTAGCTGAAGCGCTGAGTAGAGTGAACTTACCAAGTCAGGCATAGAAAGCTCTGAGGGCAATCAATTTAAAAGGAATCCACCATTAACAAAAAGAAACAACATGAAATACAATATAGTAATAGTAATCCTCTCCATTCTATTTTCTGCGAGTGGGTGCGCCCAACAAGCAGCAAACAACGACCACGTACTCTTGAAAAAGTTGTTTGACATCGTCGAGGAGAACCACCTCGCTCCACAAAAAAATGATGCTCAATTATCCAAAAAAACAATGGACTCCTTCCTGAAAAAACTGGATCCAGAAAAAAAAGTATTCACAAAAAAAGAAGTCCGACAACTAAAAAAAGCCCAAACAACGCTAGCAGACGCCTATGAAGGAGGCAGCAGCCAATTCTTTGAACAGACAACTGCCCTATTTCAAAAAGGAATTGCCCGAGCAAAAGAATTTCCTGATGACTTCCTAGATAAAGATCTAGCAATTTTTGAAGAAGAATACCTCGAGTCTAATTCTGACAAAATTGAATTTGCAAAGAATGAAAAGGCACTTAAGAATCACTGGGGACTGCTCGTCAAAAAGCAATATTTAGAAGAATTGTTTATTGCAGAGATCGCCAATCCAACACTTAACTTTCAAGAGCATAAAGCCATTGCTTTAAACAAAACAAAGGTGTTTTTTAAGGATGAATTATTCCACATGGGAAGCCAAACCAAAGCAGCACTGATAGAGGTCTACGCCAATTCTTATTTGACCAACATCGACTATCAATCCAATTTTCTATCTCCCAAAAGCAAAGCAGACTGGGACGCAAAGTTTAATCGGGAATTCGTAGGGGTTGGTGTTCACCTGGAGACGACCATTGATTATCCAAGAATTGCCCGGGTGTTTTATGATGGGCCGGCCTGGAAAACTAAAAGAATTCATGCTGGGAATACCTTACTAAAAATTGCAGACAAGGACAATACTCTAATCGATATTGCAGGCTTCCCCTTGAAAAAAGTGATCGATTTACTGAAAGGGGAAAAAGGGAGTAGCGTCCAAGTAGTCGTCAGAAATTCAGAAAACGAAATGGAAGAAGTCAGCATAAAACGAGGCACTGTAGCCATGTCCTTGGCGACGTCTTTTCTCCTAGAGGACCAATTGAACAATCGAAAAATTGGATACATTCATTTACCTAGATTTTATGTAGGAGCTGATGGCTGTGCGAGCCATGTTTTGGCGAAATTAGAGCAATTGAAAAAAGAGCACGTAGAAGGAGTTATTATTGATTTAAGGAATAACCACGGTGGCTCTGCTAGTGAGACTAGGGAAATGCTGGGGTATTTTCTGGATGGCGGTGTGGTCATGCAGGCCAAATATGCTGATGGGGAAATCCGAACTTCTGAAGATAGTGATCCGTCGGTTCAATATGATGGGAAAGTAGTGGTCATGGTCAATGAAAGTAGCAGTTCCGCTTCCGAATTGTTTGCTGGCACCATGCAAGATTACGAACGGGCGATTGTTGTTGGAAATCAAACATTTGGCAAAGGGACGATGCAGCGGTTTTTTGAGGTACTGGATGACCGTCAAACAAAACTGGGCGTAGTAAAACTGAGTACTGGTTCTTTCTATTCTGGAAAAGGCCGCTCCAACCAATACCACGGAGTCACTCCAGACATTGTATTCCCAAGCAAAAGCAAATACCTAAAAACAGGAGAACGAAAGGTAGCCAATGCCTTGAAATTTGAAGACCTTGCCACGATCCAACCCAGCAATTCTTCCTTCAAAAATTCCCTAACCAAAATCAAAACTCAAAGCAATAGTCGCCTACAAAACGACCAGTATTTCCAGCAGATAGAACAAGCAGCACTCCTAGAAAAAGACAAGCAAGAAAAATCTCTGGTCAACCTAAACTATACCACTTTCAAATCAGAAAAGGAAAAATTAAAATCAACAAAAACAACCGCTCCAAAAATTGCCAACTATCAGGTATCTGACCTGCCTAGCACTTCCGAAAAGGAAAAAACAGCCTTCCAGAAAAGGATAGTTGAAAACGATAAATTCGTCTATGAGTCGTTATTGATCATGAATGATTATTTGTTGTTGGATCGGGTGACGGAGAGTAAGAATGGGTAATCTATTGAAGGATTTTTTTTGGAATACCCGCCAACACAAAAATTGACAACACCAAAACAAAAAAAGGCAGCCCGTTACCGGACTGCCTTCTATAAACTAAACGACCGAAGCCGCTATAAATTCAAACTACGCCAAATCGAAACGATCTAGGTTCATTACTTTTGCCCAAGCTGCTACAAAATCATTGACAAAATGCTCTTGCGAATCTGAACATGCATACACCTCAGCATAAGACCGAAGCTCCGAATTCGAACCAAAAATAAGATCCACTCTAGAACCTTTCCACTTCACAGTACCTGAAGAACGGTCGCGCCCTTCAAATTCCGTATCGGCGTCAGAAGTCGCTTTCCAAGTCGTTCCTAAATCAAGCAGATTCACAAAAAAGTCGTTCGTTAATACGCCCGGACGATCAGTGAATACACCATGATTCGTAAAACCATGATTCGTACCCAGTACACGCATGCCACCAACCAAAACAGTCATCTCTGGTGCCGTCAATGACATTAGTTGCGCACGATCTACTAGTAATTCCTCCGCAGAAGCAAGGTGCTCTCTGCCTATGTAGTTGCGGAATCCATCAGCAGATGGCTCTAACGCGTTGAACGAATCAACATCCGTTTGCGCTTGTGTCGCATCTCCTCTTCCTGAAGTGAACGGTACCGTTACGTCGTGGCCAGCTTTCTTCGCTGCTTGCTCGACGCCTACTCCACCGGCAAGGACAATCAGGTCCGCCATAGAGATGGAGGTGCCGCTATCTTTTTGAATTTTCTCTAACTTTTCAAGTGTTCCAGCTAGTTGGGTAGGATGATTGACCGCCCAATCTTTCTGAGGCGCCAAACGAATCCGACCACCATTTGCTCCACCCCGCTTATCCGACCCACGGAAAGTAGAAGCAGAAGCCCAAGCCGTCGAAACTAACTCAGAAACTGACAATCCAGCATCTGCGATCATCGCCTTCAAACTTGCAATATCTCCATCAGAGACTTTTGTCCCTGCAGGAACAGGATCTTGCCAGATCAATGTTTCCGAAGGCACTTCTGAACCCAAATAACGAACAATCGGCCCCATATCACGGTGCGTCAACTTGTACCATGCTCTTGCAAAAGCGTCAGCAAACTCCTCAGGATTTTCGTGAAAACGTTTTGAAATTGGTCCGTAAATTGGATCCATTCGCAAGGCAAGGTCCGTTGTTAACATCATTGGTGCGTGGCTTTTTGATGCGTCGTGTGCATCTGGCACGCTACCGGCTCCGCCACCGTTCTTTGGTGTCCATTGCTGAGCACCTGCTGGGCTTTTTGTCAATTCCCATTCGAAGCCGAATAGGTTTTCAAAAAAGTTGTTGCTCCATTTGGTTGGAGTTGTTGTCCATGCACCTTCTAGTCCACTGGAGATAGTATCTCCGGCATTTCCGGTACCGAAGCTATTGCTCCAGCCTAAACTTTGCTCGGCCATGGTTGCGGCTTCGGGTTCGCGACCGACATGTTTGTCAGGATCAGCGGCACCGTGCGTTTTTCCGAAGGTGTGCCCTCCTGCGATTAGCGCGACGGTCTCCTCGTCGTTCATGGCCATTCTGCCAAATGTTTCTCTTATATCTTTAGCTGCGGCTAATGGATCAGGATTGCCATTTGGTCCTTCAGGGTTGACGTAAATCAATCCCATTTGTACAGCACCTAATGGATTCTCCAATTCTCTATCGCCTTTGTATCTTTTGTCTGCCAGCCATTCCGCTTCTGAGCCCCAGTAAGTGTCTTCACCTGGTTCCCAAACATCTGCGCGGCCTCCGCCAAAACCAAAGGTCTCAAATCCCATAGATTCCAAGGCGCAATTCCCAGCAAGAATCATCAAATCTGCCCAGCTAATTTTTTTCCCGTATTTCTGCTTGACCGGCCATAAAAGTAAACGCGCTTTATCCAAGTTTACGTTATCCGGCCAGCTATTTAATGGTGCAAAACGTTGTGCTCCATCACTTCCGCCACCTCTACCATCAGAAATCCGATAGGTCCCAGCACTGTGCCACGCCATTCTAATAAAAAATGGTCCGTAATGTCCATAATCTGCAGGCCACCATTCCTGGGAATCGGTCATTAGATCATTGATGTCTTTTTTTACTGCCCCTAGATCAAGGCTTTTAAATTCCTCCGCATAGTCGAAAGAGTCGCCCATTGGATTAGAAAGTGCGGAGTGCTGACGCAAAATATTCAACCGCAATTGATTTGGCCACCAGTCGCGATTGGAGGTTCCACCGCCAGCAGTTTTCGTTAATTGTCCACTTGTAAAAGGGCACTTCCCTTCTCCGTTATTTGTTTTTTTATTATCCATAAATTTTATATTTTATTTGCAAAGATAATAGTAAAATTGGCTTCTTGTTTATTGAAATATTACATGGACCTATTGATTTTGTCTATGATGATTGAATCACGATCCTCAAGGGTTTTGAATGTGGTCCGACTTTCGGCAGTTCAAAAAGAGATGGAACCGTGACGGCGGTAACACAATCCATTCAAAAAACTAGGAAGTCTAGCAGTCTCTAAGGGAGATGGTCTCTCTTCAGGAAGCGAAACGACCTCATAAAACAAACAACAGATCTATGGATAATTTCGTTAATTTTAAATAATGAAATACTACACCACCTTATTAGTTGTACTTCAGATGTTTTCGCTGGAATTTGGGCATGCGCAATCAAACAATTTTACTGCAGACCAAATACGGGAAGATCTTATTGTTTTGAAGGAACACCTCCTTGAGAAGCATCCGAATATCATTTTAAACAATACGCCTGCAGAGGTTCAGGATTTTTTTGATCGAATTGAAGTTCCTAAAACGGCAACGCCAAATGAAGCCTATGCTTGTATCGCCTCCGTTTCATCATTGGTAAAGGATGGGCATACTTATTTTTATCCTGACTCGGAATGGATGGCTAGTCCTGCAGGACAGTCACATTGTTTTCCAGTGTCTGTTTTTTGGGATGGGGCAGATTTGTATGCAGTAAAAGACTATAGTAGCAATGAACAAAAAGAGAAAGAGAAGGTGGATATTGCTGGAATGAAAATCATCGCTATAAATGGCGTGAAGTCCGACGTTCTGATATCGACGATGCTTCAAAAAATGATGCGGGATGGCGATAATTTTGCCTATCCGATATGGGTGATTAATACCTATTTTTTTGAGTACTATAATTTTCTTTACGGCGGATCAACGGAGTTTCGATTGACTGTTGAGGAGAAGGATGGGAATAGTGAAGAGGTGATAGTTGCGGGTGTGAATAGAACGCCTTTGATGGCAAATATTCGGCGCGACAAGGTAAATCTAAATAATTTACTGCAGGCTGATTTTGACGAAGTAACCAGTACCACTACACTTACCATCAGAGACTGGCACAATAACATTCTCAGAAAAAACAAAGCACCAAAATTCAAAAAATGGCTCACTCAACAATTTAAGGAGATTGAAGTACAGGATCCTGACCATTTGATCATTGATCTACGGGACAATCAGGGTGGCAATATTTCCAACTCTAAATTATTGTTGTCTTACCTTCTGGAATCTCCCTTCGAAATGATCAAAGCCTTCAAAAAAGTAAAAAACAGAACGCTTGTCCCTGCAAAAGGCCCTTCAACAGGACTGCACCCTCCTAAAAACTATGTCTACAAAGGGGAGTTATTCATTATAATAAACGGAGGCAGTTTTTCAAATACCGGAATTTTCAGTTCCGCCCTCAAAAAATACAACAGGGGAACATTCATAGGAGAAGAAACCGGAGGAAGCGAATACCTCCTTTGTGCCCAGTCTAAAAAAATCACTCTTCCAAACACAAAAGTGCTAGTAGAAATCCCTAGAATATTGTTCCTTTTAAAAGACTATGAAACGGCCCAACTAAGTGGTGTACAACCAGATCACGAAGTAAAACCAACCATAAAAAGCCTGTTGGAAGGAGTCGATGTCCAGAAGAATTTTGTGCTTGAATTGATTAGGAAGTAATTCAACGTTTTCACGAACCAGCTGTTGGCCAATTCATTCGCCTGACAATTGCTGCCGATCAAATTCAATACGGTACGGTACGGTAAGTTAGATACATGCGAGCGCTCATTGAATATTGTTCTAACGCAGCAGGCGAATAAATTCTCCGCAACGTAACCCTAGAACTACAATCATTATTCCCCACCAACAAAACCATCCACCTTCTCCAAAATATCCTCCCAAAAAACAACAGGCAGGTCATGCCCCATATCCAACCAAAGACTATCCGCACCAGGCACCAAAGCCGCCAACTTCTTACCATGGGCAATCGGTATCAACGGATCTGCCTCCCCATGAATTACCAGCGTCGGCACTTCTAAGTCCTTCAGCATTTCCAACCGTGAACCCGACTTTTCTGCGGCAGCCATATGTTGCTGAGAAGCCATTTTATTAAACCCCTTGCGCTCCCGAAGATTGTAGAGCACATGATTGGCAATCTCCTCCGTATTTACGCCGTGATTGGCTTCTCCCATCAAGGTCAATCGGACCGCCAGGTACAATTTTATCGTGTTTTCCTCCCCTCCTAACAACCCGTATTTGAGAATGATCTTGACAAGTTTGGTAGCTGTCTTCTTAGAAAAAGGCGGCACACTCTGGTCAAAAACAAAACCCGAAGACATCACAGACGTCAGCGTCGACACCCGATCCGAATGATGAATTGCTAACTCCTGCCCAATCATTCCGCCTAACGAAATACCAAGGACATGCACCTTCTCCAGGCCAAGCTGGTCAAGAATCGCTACACAATCGCCCGCCATATTGCTAAGCGAGTACGGATCGTAACGATCCCAGTCCTTCACCCAATCCGACATCCCTGTACCCCGATGATCAAAACGAATCACCCGATACCCCGCATCAACAAACGTCTGTACAAAACCGGAAGGCCACGCCAAACCATCATTCGCGGCCCCCATGATGAACAAAAAAGTCCCTTTTTCTGGCGTTTTTGGGGCGATATTTTCATACCAAATTTTCAATCCTTCTGAAGTCACATAACCAGTTTCCCCCTTGATCATATCTGGAGTTGGTTGGCTGATGAGTGTTTTTATGGTTTCTTTAGTCCCTTCCGGTAATGCTGGTGTGGTGGTATAAACATAGCTACTGGCGCCTAGGAACACTACCAGGAGAAATATGGAAAATAGCTTTAGAATTCGTTTTATCATTTTTAATGCGAGAATGCTTGAATGCGAGAATTAAGTGAATATTAAACATAATAAATACAAAGGTATTATCAAAGATAATTCTTCCACATCCTAGACTTTATAGCAGAATCCGGCCCAGCTGATACCAACTACTTTCTAGGAATAATATAGTTGATAAAACAACCGGAATTGCGTATAATATGTTTATTTAAAAGAAGGGAGAAAAGATGCAAAGTTTTATCGTACAGGAGGTAAGCTGTCGCAGTTCCTCCACTTTTTGAATTGCCGAAAGTCGAACCACATTCAAACGCTAGGAGATCATCCTTGAATCTATCAATTGCCCTCTACTCCAACTAGTAAGAATAAAAATCTAACGTCTTCTCCTTGGCAACAAACAATCGGCTCTTTTCCAGACGCACCAAATCCTCTGGTCCAACGTCAGATGGCAAATCTATCCGCTCCACAAACTTGGAAATCAAGTCCATCGCCACCAGCTTGTCTTCCTCAAAAAACAACAGACGGTTGTCCAATACCTGGAAGTCGGTCAGTCCGGTGATAGGAAGGCGTCGGTCATATTGACCGTATAAATCAAAAAACAAAATGCCCTGTTCAGGATCGTTCATGAACAAGCTGTTTTCTCGTTGTACTAAAATATTAGGATTCAGCGCATCCTCAAATTCGAAGGTCAGGTTTTGGCTGGTGAGCAGCACGCGGCTGTTACGGTCTACTTTTTTTACTTGGAACGTGGTCGCGTCGTAGAGCCAGATATTGCCGTCGTTCGAAAAACTCAAGGCATTCACATAGTTCAGATCTAAGTCGAATAGCTCGTAGGCGGCGATCTTATTTAACGTACTGTTTAGGGTAACGACTGTCATAAAGTCTGGATAAAACAGCAGAATTTGAAAAGGGTTGGTGGCGTCCAGATGACTGGGCATTCCCAGGGAAAATTCGTTGTATCGGCCGAGTTCTTTTCCAGAAGAATTGTACTTGATTACTTCACCACTTTTCGTGATGGCAAATACATTTTGGAGGTTGTCAGTGCTGAGATGGTTGACTTTTACTTTGACAGACTGAAGGAGTTTGTAGCTGGATTTTGGGTATTGGTCAACTTCTTCCTGAGCAAGGAGCAAGACAGGCAACATTGCAAATAGCAAGCAACAAAAACTGGCCAATTTTATGATTGTTTTATGCATGTTGTTCCTTTTCAAAATATTCAAGTCGCAATTCTGTTCCGTCAAATCGGGCGTACGAGTTAAAATTCATCCATTCCCCCAGGTTAATATAACGGCTTTTCCCATTATTTAGTGTTAGATCCAGCGGTAGATGGCGGTGACCAAAGATGAAAAAATCGATCGTCGGTTGTTCTTCCAGTTTTCGATTGGCGTATTGATAGAGCCATTCCTTTTCTTTCCCCAGAAATTTTTCCGGCTCCTTCATATTCTGATCACGACTCTTCCCTGACCAGTACTGTGCAATCCGTATGCCAATATCGGGATGTAGCCATTTGAACAGCCATTGGCAAGCCGGATTGGAGAATACTTTTTTCATCCGTTTGTAGCCGTTGTCTCCTGGCCCTAATCCATCGCCATGGCCAATTAAAAACTGTTTATTGCCGATGGTTTTTAGGATGGGGTCCCGATAGATCGGAATATCTAATTCTTCGGTCAAATAGTTGAACATCCACAAATCATGATTTCCAGTAAAAAAATAAATTGGAATCCCCTGATCTCTAAGTTCTGCTAATTTCCCTAGGAGTCGGACAAACCCTTTGGGCACGACGGTTTTGTATTCAAACCAAAAATCAAACACATCGCCTACTAGATAAATCTCCTCCGCATCCTCCTTGATCTTATCCAACCACCTTACGATCCGATGCTCCCGCGCTCTTGATTCCTCAAAAGTCGGCGTTCCAAGATGAAAGTCTGATGCGAAATAGATCATTTATTATTACTTAAGCGCCTGTTTCCATTGTTGGAGGCTGGCGTCTAGTCCTGTTTGGCCGAGCGTTTTTGCGCGGTTGCCGTCGGATATTGCTTTTTGGTAATTTTTTTTCTGGGCGTTTGCCAGGGCGCTAATGTACCAGGCTTTAGCGTCGTTTGGTGCTACTTTTACCGCTTTATCGATGGTGGCAATTGCCTTGTCTGTTTGTGCGGTTTTGTAGAGTGCTACGGCCATATTCATCAATGCATCCTTGTGTGTTGGGGCATATTCAATGACGCGCTCGAAATCTTTGATTGCTGCTTGTTGATCATTTTTTTGATTGGAATAAATCACGCCCCGCTGCAGGAAGGCCTGAATGTGGTTGGGCTCATATTCCAGTGTTTTTTTGTAGCTGGCCAATGCTTTATCGTAGTCCTTCAGATTGTCGTAGCAGATTCCAAGATTAAAATGAATTTCATAATGTTCTCCATCACGCTCGACTGCATCTAGCAGCACTTCGACGGCTTGTTTGTGCTGCTTTTTCTTCATCATACAAAATGCCTTATTGACTAGCAGTTTGTAGTGATTGGGGGCAAATTTCAACCCTTCTTCCGCATAAGACTGACTTTTATCCCATTCTTTTACCTCGCTATAGAAATGGCTAAGGTTGACGTACGCCAGTTTTTCTCCTGGATATTTGTCAAGAACATCCTCCCAAAGCTTAGGCGAATTTTCCCAATAGGGAATCCGATTCCAAGATAGAATCACCGAACCAAGCAACCCAACAGCAAGAAACGCCATCACTGGAATTTTAAACTTATCCATATTCCCGGAAGGTAAATCCTCCTCCGAAATTTGCTCCGTCGTCCCTTTTTGAAAAACAAGATCCGCATAATAACCAATCACCAAAAACAACCCGATGTATGGCAAATAAGAATACCGCTCTGCCCACTGCGCCTCTCCAATCGTCAAAAATTGCAATACAGGAAGGATCGTTATCAGGAAAAAAGCTAGGCCAAAAAATAGTACCCTCTTGTTATCGACAAAGGTTTTGTATAGTAAAAACAGGTATCCCAACAAGACAAAAATCGCCCCATAAAAGTAAGTAGGCATCGCTTCTCCAGGCTTAAATGCATACGGATGAAGCGCACACAATCCAGTCGGTACAAAAAGCTTTTGCAAATAAATTACCAAAGACATACTCCCCGTAAATGGCCGCTGCGCCAAAGAAATAGAAACCAAGGAATCCGCCTGCGTCGATTTTTGAGCCCAAATCGCCAACAATCCAAACGCCAGAGACAACATAAACGCCAGAAACAACATTAAAAAGGGCGCTTTTTCAAGCACATAAGACTTCCTGTTCTCCCGCTTATAAAAATAATCCATCAACAACAAAACAATCGGCAAGGTGACGGCCTGCGCCTTGGAAAGCAAAGAGCAAACAAAAAACGCCAGCGTATACCAAAGGTATTTTTTCAATTGACCACTATCCAGATATCGAAGGTACTGCAACATGGCCAGCAAGTAAAAGAATACGTGCAGCACGTCCTTGCGTTCTGATGCCCAAACCACGGACTCCACGTGCATCGGGTGAATGGCAAAAAACAAGGCAGTAATGATCGCCGCTATCTGAAATCCCTTAAGAAGTTTGGTCACCAAAAGGTATACAAGGATGGTATTAATGGTATGAATAATCATGTTGGTGAGGTGAAAACCAAAGGGTTTTACTCCGTACACCATATGATCAAGCGCCAGCGATAGCTCTGTGAGTGGGTGATAGTTACTGACCAAATACGACTGCGGGAAGGGGTTGAACATCATGATCAGGTTCTTCAAGCTGAAATTTTGAATTCTTGCATTGTTCAAGATGTAGGACGGATCATCCCAGTTGACAAAATCATTGCTCAAAGATGGAGAAAAAGTGACCATCGTGATTGCGGCCAAAACGCCCATTGCAATAAATGGGTTGATGACCGGCAAGTGTTTACTCGTTTTTTTGCTTTTCTTCTTTACCGTTTTTACGGTTTTGACTTTTTTCATTCCCGATTTGATATTTCTGAAATCAAATATAGGACTTCAACTTCATATTGAAAGCCAAATGCAAAAACATTTTGGGTATAAAAGTTGGGATTTTGAGATTTGGATTTGACTTTTGTCTTTGAAATGAAAAAAAATAAAGATGAAAAAAAATGTACTAACCCTCTTCAGAAACAAGTGAATCCAATTTTTGTGTGGAGGATTTTATAATTGGGATTCGGATATGAAAAACAGTTCCTATCAGGTTTTTTTCATCAATCCAGATTTCTCCTTTGTGGTTTTCGATGATTTTTTCGCAGATAGCGAGTCCGATGCCGCGGCCTTCTATTTTGGTCTGGTTAGATCGATTGAATATCTTAAATACGGATTTTCGGTCTGCGGGGTCAATACCAATCCCATTGTCACTCAATGTGATATACCAGAATTCAGGATCATCTTTAAACCGAATATCGATGATGGGCCGTTCCGCTCCTTTGTATTTTATCGAATTGCTGATCAAATTTCGAAAAAGCTGTACTAGTTGAGAATAGTTGCCGAATAGATTAGGGATTTTGTTTCGCACTAGGAAGATCGCGTTAGATTCTGCGATATTGAGGTGTAAATCTTTTTTTACTGTTAGCAATAGGTCCTCGAATTCGAGGTCCTGTTTGCTTTTTTTGCCGCCTTCGATTTTGGTGTATTGTAGTAATGTATTGATGAGGTTGGACATTCTGGTGGCTCCGCCTTCAATATAATCTATGTATTCCTGTACGTCAGGTTCGAGCGTTTTTCTGCTGCGTCTTGCGAGTAGTTGGACGAAACTGTTTACTGTCCGGATGGGTTCTTTGAGTTCGTGAGAAAGGATGTTGGCGAATTGGCTGAGTTCATAGTTGCTCGCTTTTAGTTTGAGGTTGTATTCGGCTAACTCTTTATTTTTTTGATGATAGTGCGCTGTATCGAAGCCAATGATACCGTATCCTGACGGATTGTTTTTTGGTCCTAGTTTGGTTGCAATGATTGTTACGGGTATATTGATGTCTTCTCCTATTTTGAGTTGGACTTCTTGTTGTTGGATATTTGGTTCATAGGGAGTGTCATTCGTCAATAAAATATGATCGAATAAATTTTTCCCTTCCAGGGAAGTGGTCGCAGTAAATCCTAACAGTTCTCTACTTCGTGTGCTTAGATGCCGAATTTGACCAGTTCGCTCTATAATTGAGAAAAAATCAGTAGACTCCAGCATTCCAAGCAGACCTTGATAGCCCACTACTTCTTTTTCTGGCCGTTTTATTAGAAAAATAAACCCAACGATACAAGCTAAAAAAACAAGTATACACGCAGAGAAAAATAACCAGTAGGGAAGTTTTAGCAAATGGAAAAACCCAAACCCAAACAGTGCCAAAATCAACAAAGATGGAGTAACCTGTTCATGGTTACGTAGCAGATAAATTCCAATGCTAATGACGCCAAACAACCAGCCTAACTGCAAAAAGTAAAACCAACCCCATTCTTGAGAAAAACCTACAACCCCTTGTCCTTCTGACAGAAAAAGAAAAGAGGAGGCCTCAAAAAAAGGGTAAATAAACAAACAAAAGGCAAGCAAATAATACACCGACATAAACCAACCCTCCTTAAACAGAGTCGGCAAAATACTCCTGGAAACAGCAAAGTGAATCCCAGTAGCCACAATGATCGGCCAGATTCCAATCAACAAATAAATCCAAACAAATTTTACTTCAAAACCAAACAAACAAAGACCACACATTGTTAATCCATAAAGCCAGATCAAAAGCCCCAAACTGTAATTTGTATAGGTAGAGACGGGATTCTCTCGAGAGTCAGGGTTGTAACTTATCGTTGAGAAGCCCAGAGAAGCAAACAACATAAATAAAATTGTCAATATATTCATCCTTGCAAGTCATTAGTATTAATGCTAAAAAAGCCTTTTTATTACACTAAACTATACTACCAAAGAGGATGACATTTCCTCATAGCTTGTATTCTTGGGGAACGAAACAAGAGAAAAATAAAAATTAGTCGTCATGTTAAAACCACACAAATATAATTAATTATTATAAATGAAACCGCATAATGAATTTTTTGTTAATGTTTATTTTTGACGCATTCTTTTAACTAAATTTGTGCGCCCATAATCAAATGGTATTTATCTAAAATAATTTTAGTTTGAAAAAAACAGATATTCTCGTCATCGGAGCAGGCATTGCCGGATTAACATTCGCCATAAAAATTGCAGAGAAAAGAAAAGATCTGACGATCACTGTACTTACCAAAACAAACAGAAGCGAAAGTAATACCCGATATGCTCAAGGAGGCGTCGCCGCTGTTTGGAACAAAGACATCGACACCTACGAAAAACACATCGCCGATACCCTGGATGCAGGAGACGGTCTTTGCGATAAAGAAGTAGTAGAAATCGTAGTAAAAGAAGGTCCGATACGAGTAAAAGAAATCATTAATTGGGGCACTCGTTTTGACAAAACTAAAGATGACGACTACGATCTAGGTATGGAAGGCGGTCATTCAGAATACCGAATCCTCCACTATAAAGACCTGACAGGTTGGGAAATTCAAAGAGCTCTCGTCGAAAAAGCACAGACCTACAAAAACATCGAGATATTTGATCACTTTTTTGCAGTAGACCTGATTACTCAACATCAATTAGGGCGAGTAGTGACCAGAGTAACTCCAAATGTAGCCTGCTATGGCGCCTACGTTTTGGACCTCGAAACCAGAACCATCGAAACCATCAATGCAAAAACAACGATTGTTTGCACTGGAGGCGCAGGGCAGATATACAGAAACACCACCAATCCGGTGATCGCCACTGGAGACGGGATAGCCATGGTCTACCGGGCAAAAGGACGACTCGAAAATATGGAGTTTGTCCAATTTCATCCAACAGCGCTCTACAACCCTGCTGGAGAAAATCCAGACTTCCTGGTCTCCGAGGCCGTGCGCGGATTTGGAGCAATTTTGAAGACGCAGGACGGCAAGGAATTTATGCAAAAATACGATGAACGATTGTCGCTCGCTCCCCGTGATATCGTTGCCCGAGCAATAGATAATGAAATGAAAACGCGTGGTGATGATTACCTTTGTCTCGATTGTCAGCACTTAGACAAGGAAGCCTTCATAAAACATTTTCCTACGATATATGATAAGTGTATGAGTCTTGGTATTGATCCATTCAAACAAATGATCCCAGTTGTTCCTGCAGCGCACTACTTGTGTGGCGGTGTAAAAACAGATCAGATTGGGCGGTCTTCTGTCCAACGGTTGTATGCTTGTGGCGAATGTACTTCAAGCGGATTGCACGGAGCCAATCGTTTAGCCTCCAACTCCTTGTTGGAAGCCATGGTTTTTGCACACCGAATCGCAAAGGATGTCCTAGAAAATATCGATGATTATGATTGGATGGAAGGGATACCTGGATGGAATGCCAAAAGCACCACCGATCCGAAGGAAATGGTTTTGATCACCCAAAGCAACAAAGAACTCAAGGAGATCATGAGCAGTTATGTCGGTATTGTACGCTCAAATGTGCGGCTCAACAGAGCAAAAGACCGCCTGACGCTACTCTATCGAGAGACGGAACAATTGTACAGCACCACCACACTTTCCCCTCAACTTTGCGAACTTAGAAATATGATCACGATTGGATATTTGGTGACCTCCTCAGCGGCTATGCGCAGGGAGAGTAGAGGCCTCCACTACACGACCGACTATCCTGAACAAATGGACTATATTGAGACTATGATTTTATAAATTTTCATTTAATGAATAACCTTCATATAAAATGGTGGGGCACTTTGCTGCTAGGTGTACTAGGGATTCAATCCTTGATTGCACAGTCCGTAATCACAGGGACAGTAGTGGACAAGACCAGCCAGGAAACCCTCATTGGAGTAAATGTTATCCTGAATGAAACTTCAGGGACTTCTACTGATCTTGATGGCAACTACACCCTAAGCTTGCCTGCTGGCAGTCATAAACTGGTATTTCAATATACCGGCTACTCCGAACAAACCCTGAAGGTAGAAGCAGATGGCAGTTCGCCCATCTCCTTAAACATCAATCTATCCACAACGAATTCCGTGTTGGACGTCATCGTGATAAGCGGAAGCCGATTCGAACGAAAAGCCACAGAAGAAACCGTTACCATCGATGTAATTACTCCTGAAATAATAAATAGGAATAACAATACCAGTCTTTCGGATGTTGTCAAAAGAGTGCCCGGCGTGGAAGTCGTCGATGGCCAGGCAAATATCAGGAGTGGAAGCGGATATGCCTATGGTGCAGGAAGTCGTGTTGCTTTATTGGTGGACGAACAACCTCTTTTATCGGCCGAACTCAGCGATGTAAAATGGAATTTTGTGCCTATAGAAAATGCACAGCAAATCGAAATTATCAAAGGTGCAGCTTCTGTTCTTTATGGTTCTTCTGCGTTGAATGGGGTCATACATGTACGGTCTGCCTGGCCTACAGCTAAACCGTTTACCTCTGTTTCTTTGTACGCTGGTTTGTATAATGCGCCGCGGTCTAAATTCAGAAAATGGTGGAGTACCGTAGGAGAAAGTCCCTATCAATTTGGAACCTATTTTGCTCACCGACGAAAAGTAACTCCAAATTTCGATCTTGTTTTAGGTGGGAATGTGCATTATCTGCAAAGTTATCTAAAAGGAAGTGACGAACGTCGGTTTCGCATCAATTGCAATACCCGATTCCGCCCTGAGAAAAACGACCGACTCACCCTGGGTATCAATGGGAACTTCATGTACCATGAAATTGGCAATTTCTTTTTGTGGTTGAATGGCCAAGACAGTGCTTTTGTACACATTGATCCTACCTATACGTTAGACAATTACTCTACAGTCACGCTTGATCCGTGGCTTACTTATTTTGATAAATTTGAAAACAAACACACCTTCAAGTCCCGGTATTTTAATATTACTAAATGGCGAGGTGTAGGCAATGAAAATTCTCCTGCAAATATTGCTAGTTTAGAGTACCAGTTTCAGCGTACCTTCAAGAACGACTGGGTATTCTCGACCGGATCGTTGTTTCAGTATTTTAATGTACGAAGCGTTTTGTTCCAAGCAGATTCCCTAGGAGGATTTTCTGTACAAAGTGGTTTTACTAATGCGTTGTACGCTCAGGTAGACAAACGGTTTTTTGACAAACTCAATACGACCATCGGATTACGCTGGGAGAATTTCCGTATCAAGGAAGAAAATATTGCCGCACTGCCTGTTTTGCGTCTAGGACTCAACTACGAGCTAAACAAAACGACTTTCCTACGCGCTTCCTATGGACAAGGCTACCGAGTACCAAGTCTTGGAGAACGTTACATTGAAGAAAATCTTGGCCAATCCGTCAAGATTCTGGCCAATCCAGATTTACGTCCTGAAAAAGGCTGGAGCACCGAAATCGGACTCAAAAAAGCCATAGACGGCAAACGTTGGAATGGGTATGTAGATGCCGCCTTTTTCTGGATGGAATACAAGGATATGACAGAGTTTTATTTTGATTTCCATAAACCAGACTCAGTGGCTCCGTCTTTGGAAGCGCTAACTAAATATCTGGGCTTCAAATCGACTAATGTCTCTCATGCACGTGTTGCCGGGCTTGAATTTTCCTTCTTTGGTGAAGGGAGAGTTGGCAATTTACCACTTCGAGTTTGGGCAGGCTATACCTATAGTTTTCCTGGAGATATTAGTGCCGATTCCACACAAAAAAACATTGGAGTTTATCTAGGAAATTTCTTCCAGGGACTAGGGAAAGTAAATGACGAACTCGCGCCAAAAATCCTTAAGTACCGAAGCCTCCACACCACCCGTCTAAATCTCGAAACAGATGTAAAGGGGATTACCTTTGGAGTGAATGCCAGCTACAATAGTTACGTCCATAACATCGACGCCATCCTGGACGGCAAAGATCAATTTTCCGCGCTCGTAGAAGGACAAGTGCAAGGGATCGCCGACATCAAACAATTTCGAGAAGAACACAACACTGGAGATTTCATCCTGGACCTTCAGCTTGGCTACAAATTGAAGGACAAACATCAGTTTACCGTGATCGCCCAGAATTTGTTGAATCGCGAATATATGTTGCGGGCTGGGAAGATGAGTGCGCCGCGGTCTTTCAATCTTCAGTATCGGGTGGTATTTTAAAGGTAGTAACCAAACAAAAAATCTGAACTGTGATTTGTTTGATGTAGGTAATTGCCTCGATTTTTTTGAACATCTAACAAACTTAAAGCCTCCTTAAATCAATTGTCGACCAATGGCTTTGGCTATCGGTGGAAGGCTTTTGTAAAGCATCCGAAATTCTTCATGACTAAGTTGTTGGGCAGCGTCAGATTTTGCAGCAACAGGGTTCGGATGGACTTCAATGATCAGCCCGTCAATCCCCATTGCCATGCAGGCTCGAGTGAGGTCCGCAACACCATATCGGTAACCCATTGCATGACTGGGGTCAAGGACCACAGGTAGATTTGTGTGTTCTTTCAGATAGGCCACCCCACAGAGGTCCAGTGTAAATCTGGTTTTGGTTTCGAAGGTGCGAATGCCTCTTTCGCAGAGGAGGACATTGGGATTGCCAGCGGAGAGGATGAATTCAGCTGCCTGGGCAAACTCTTGCAAGGTCGTGCCAAATCCTCTTTTCAGAAGTACTGGTTTTTGGGTGTTGCCACAGGCTTTTAGGATGCCGTGATCGTACATGGCTTTTGCTCCGATTTGGATGATGTCGGTGTGTTCGATTACTTCGGCGACGTGGGTGGCATCGCGGACTTCGGTGATGATCGTATGCCCATATTGTTGTTTGATATCGGTAAGGATTTTTAGTCCTTCGAGTCCAAGTCCTTGAAAACTGTAGGGAGAGGTTCTGGGTTTGTAGCAGCCGCCGCGGAGGATGCTGATGCCTAGTTCTTTTAGTAGTTCGGCGGTTTGTTGCATTTGGGATTGGTCTTCTACGGAGCAGGGACCGGCGATCATGACGGTGTGGTTGGTGGTTCCGCCGATTGTTTTTCCGTTTCCGAGGTGGACGGTTCTTGTTTGGGGGCGGTATTGTTTGCTGGCGAGTTGAAGGTCGTTTTCGAAGAGGAAGGTTTTTTCAATTATCGGTTGGTGTTTGGGGTCGACTGTCTTTATTTTGGAGGAGGTGATGATGGTGTACCTGTCTTCTGTTTTTAGGAGGGTGGCGTTGAGCTGTTGGGCGAGGTGGGTGGCTTGGGAATTGGTGGTTTGTGGAGTGAGGTCTATGATCATTGGTCGTTGTTTTTCTAATAGAATATTCTTGTTAGTAAAGGTAAGAATTATCGTACACTGGATTCCATCACGATCCCGAAGTTCCATCACGATCCCGAAGGTTCCATCACGATCCCGAAGGGTTTTGGACGACAGTTCAAAAAGTGATGGAACCGCGACAGCGGAAATCCCCAACGATCCAACCAGTGCGATCAATTCAAAAAGTAAAGAAACCGCGACAGCGGAAATCCCTACGATCAAACCAGTGCGATCAATTCAAAAAGTAAAAAAACCGCAAACAGCGGGAAATCCCCAACGATCCAACCAGTGCGATCAATTCAAAAAGAAAAGAAACCGCGACAGCGGAAATCCCCTACGATCAAACCAGTGCGATCAATTCAAAAAGTAAAAAAACCGCCACAGCGGAAATCCCTACGATCCAACCAGTGCGATCAATTCAAAAAGAGAAGAAACTTCGACAGCGGGAACTGCTCACCATACCGAGTGAGGAACATACCAATCCTTCTAGGCTTAGGAAGCGCTGAATCTAACCAATCATCAAAAAAATCAATCGGCAGCGGGCCAATGACGATTTGCCCCAACCTCATTTGTCTTTCCTACCACAAAAACCTAACTACCCCTTTCCGATTTCTCCTTGGATTTAACCGAAAAATCCAAGGACAGGTCGACAAAAATTGCGGCCCTCCAATTTTCCCTGCAACTTACCATCAAACAATACAACCACCGGATTTTATGAAGTTGTTTATTCAATGACAATTCTTAAAATAGTTAGCTAAACAGTTGATTGTTATTTAATAATAATTACTAAAAACTAGACACTATGAGATTCAGAAATTTGGGAAACCAACGACCAATGCATAATAGAAGACCTAAAAAAGCCTTTGCAAAAAGAGCGATCTATCAACGCATTGAACTTTACAATAAAAAAGACACTTCCTCTGATTCTGAAAAGGAGGAATAAGTCGTGATCAGATATTAGCATAACTGTACCCCCAAGCCGGGTAGTGTTTCGCGGCACTGCCCGGTATTTTTTTGTGAATTGTCCTTGGATTGTTTACTTAATACTTCGCTACTTTAAACACCTGTTTTTTACCGTTATCAACGCTAACCTCTACAAAATATATTCCAGCAGCAACCTCTATTTTCACTGGAATACCCGACTCATTTTCATACTCCTTCACACTAACCAAACGACCAGTAAAGTCCAGGAGGGTGATTGTAATATGCGGGTGATTTCCCTTTAAGTCAACAAAGAAAAGTCCATCATTTGGATTAGGATATAACGTAAATGTAGACTTGGAGACATAGTCCTCCAAACTCGTTAATGTAATTATATTACAAGAAGAGGTATCCACACAATTGTTTTGAGAGACTTCAACGGCAAAGTTGCCATTTGCTGTAGGCGTATAGGATTGATTCGTCTCTCCGTTAATTTCATTAAAATTGCCATCGCAATCGAGCCATTGATATCCTGCATTAACTGCCGTTGCGGTCAGGGTGTTACCGAATACCGCAACATTTGTTTCTACATTTGTAATGGTTAAATCCAAGGTAATGGTAGAATCGCAACCTACAGAATTTGTAATTGTAAAAGTTTCCGAGTTATTACTTGAAGTATAGGTATTTCCATCGATCCAGGTATATGCTTCACAGGCTTGAATTACATCCATACTGCTAGTCGGAGATGAACTGTTCGAAATATTAATAGTATATACATTTTCACAACCAAGTGCATCCACTATACTTACTTGATTGTTTCCAGGACATAGCAAAGAAGGATTTTGGTTGGTTTCATTTGTAGACCATAGAAATGAATAGGGGGAAACTCCACCTGAGATTGTAATCATTGCACTTGCGTTACACGCATTGCAAGTCGCAACATTTGCCTGATCCTCCGTAAAAGTAATAGCCGAAGGCTCGTCAAACGTAATTTGATCTGTAGAATTTTGCCCGGAGCTATCCGTAATCGTTACAGAGTAGCTGCCAGGAGAAAGTCCGGAAATTGTAGGAAGTGTATGGCCATTGCTCCACAGATATTGGTAAGGAGGCAACCCTCCATAAGCATTGACCGACAATAAAGTGCCTAAATCTCCATTGCAGACTATGGGATTTACAAAATGGCATAAAGCACTAAACTGTGTGGACACCGGTAAGTTGTAATGAATAGTATGCAATGATTGATTGGTAATAATCGGTGTATTAAAATCAAAATAAATACCTGCAGAGTTGGTGATTTGGGTACCATCTGGAAGGCCTGGAAGTTGATCTACAATAAAGCTTACAAAGCCATGACTGCCCGCCTCGTTTATGTTACTGTCTGGCAGCATAATATCATTGAAGGTCCATTCTAAAACACGTGGGCCATACAATTGAAAATCATAGGAATGGCTGGCCACACCTGATCGTGTAGAAAAAATATCTAAATCCATATCCAACGTATCTCGTATCACAACAGTAAACGCGGTATCTGTTCCAGTGTTTTGAAAACGTATTCTGTATTGCAATTGTTGATTCGCCTCAATGTGCTTGTCTTGTGTAACGCCTATCGGATAGCCCGTTTTGTCATTGGGATCATAACTGCCTGTAACTTCTCCACAATAAATGTCAATGATCGGATCGGCATCATCCTGAGCAAATAAATTGATTTTTGTCTGACCAGTTGAGCCACCACAGTTTTCTACCGTAGCATTAGGATTGGAATTGCCAGGATGATGGGGGTGCTGATCAACACTCAAGTGCCAGGATTCGCCATTGCCCGGAAAAGAATACACCATCACCTGCTGGGCATTCAACTGCACAGAATCTAACATGACTAAAACGCCGTCCACATAGACGGTGACCGGGCTGTAGCAGGCCATGTTTCCTACACCAACATTCACCATCTCAAAATAAATCGTATCATTTTGACAATAGCCTTCTACTTGCAGACTGGATTCATCCCACTCTCCCAGACAGGGCTGTACCGTCGGTGGAAATGGATTTGGAATACTGTCTAAGACACAGGGCACTGTAGGAAAGATCTCTGCTTCCATGCATAAAGCCTGCCCGAGTAAGACGGAACAATCTACTGTTGCTTTTATCCAAAAATCAACACATTCTCCGGGTATGAGCGAGCCCAGATCGAACTGAAACTGGTTATTCCCTAAGAAGGAAAAGGGTAATTCGAACGAAGTTGGTAATAATAAGGAATCGAGGGTAACCACAACAAATGTATTGTTTAAGGTGCCTGTGGCCTGATAATTATTGCAAGCTCGTACTCGAATTGCTTGGTCAGTAAAGCATGGCCGCATAAATGGCATGTCGATGCTAATGTCTGGTGAGGTACAAGGAAATTTAGCAACTAAACCTATAGATGGAACAATTGTAAGACTATCCAAGTTTGTTATACTAAAGCTTTGACTACTAAGACAGCTAGCATCCCATAAATCGCTGGTATCTGCTGATAAAGTATAGTTGCCAATTGGAAGTGATTCTGTAAACCATCTACCGCTGCCTCCTGTTTCTACAATGATATTTCCTGGTTGGATAACGGCTCTTCTGTTTGAAAGACCAATTTCATTAAGGTTTAAATTGCAGTCTTGGTTAAGGTCTAAAAATAGGTACCCTGCAACTCCTTTGTTACCAAAGGCACGTATTCTACCAATTTCATAGCCGCTAGCATCATTGTAGAAAGGAGCTCCAACAGCTATTGTCGATTTGTCAGAGGACAAAACTACTGTAGTGCCTAATTGTTCTGGAAATTCTCCATTGATATCTTCACTATATTGAAGCCAATTAAAACCATCATATTGAAAAAGTTTCGCTTGGCCAAAGTTGTTATTAAATTCAGGTGCCCCAAACGCCAGGACATTGCCATCGGAAGATAAGGAAATTGAATAGCCTAGTTTATCTCCTGCATTCCCAGTAAAAGTCTGTCCAAGTTGCACCCAGTTTACCCCATCAAACTTGTTAACTTTTACGACTCCAGAATTAGCACCATTTATGTCTGCGAATCCAGAGCCAGCTGCAACTATTGTTCCGTCTGAAGATAGTGAAACTGTGCGTCCGAGTTCTTCACCATTAGATTGCGCTAGAATATCATTCCCTATTTGTACCCAATCAATACCATCAAATTCAAACACTCTCACCAATCCTTCTGTGAAGCCTACATTTATAAATGGAACTCCCATCGCCAGAATGCTACCATCAGAAGACAAAGAAACGCCTCCGACAGTTTCCGTGTAGGTAGTTCCTCCTCCTAGTATTTCCTGTCCAAGTTGTACCCAATTACTACCATTGTATTGGTATACATAGGTTCTTCCCCAAGTTAGGTAGTTAAGGCCAAGAGCAATAGTAGTACCATCAGCTGACAATGAAAATGATTGAATATTAGGACTGTTTACCGTGGCAATTTGCCCCGTTTGCACCCAGCTAAATCCATTATATTGATAACTCGTTAAAAAATTTTTGTCCACAGTGGCAAGCACCATTCCATTAGACGATAACATTACACCAGATAAATAAACATTCGATGATAGGCCAGTAAAAGTTTGTCCCATTTGAGTCCAGGAGGTTCCATTAAATCGAAACACTCTTATCAACCCTGCATTTGGAGATGATGGATTATCATGGCTTGGTGAGCCAGTTGCAATAATGGTCCCATCAGCGGACATTGCCATTGATGTACCAAAATCTCCAAATGGCTGGCCAAGCATGTCCGTCCCAATTTGTACCTGGGCATTTAAACTACTAACAAAAAATAAAAATGTTAGATAGTAAAGAATAGAGGTGACTTTTCTCATAAGATTTGATTTAGATCAAAGATACATTTTTTGCTTTGATATTAGAAGTTATACACTTGGGGGTTTTAAATGGAGTTTACCGTCAGCCTAGCACCTGAAAGCATTCAGTCCTGATAAACAGGCTATTAAGTGTTGTTTTTTTTTTAATAAACAACAGGGTTATTGTGCAGACTTCCGCTACACTATATTGAATTCTGCCTGATCTAGAAACAGTTATATACTTGACTGAGGTTCCGCGTCACGAGCCGCCACATATGCAATCTCTTTGGGGTGGACATCAGCGAAAGACAATTCGTGATGGGGATCGCCATGGAGAAAATTCTTGTTTTGTATATTGGGTTCTTAAAAACAAAAAATTGCTAATGATTTTTTCGAAAAAGAATATATACTTGATCGTTTTGATGTCTTTAATTGCCTGGAACATTGGATGCGAATTCAAAAAAACAGCCACCAACACCACAATTGAGCAAGAAACAGCCCCGCTAGAAAATGAAGTGGAACTTAATGAAAAGCCTTCAGCACAACAAATCAAGCAGACCCTTTTCAATGAAATAACGGCGAAAGTAAAGAACAGAAATTATGACCAGGCAATAGTGCGTCTCGACAAGTTTATCACCAAATATCCGGATGAATCCGATGCATATAATACAAGAGGCGCATGTTACATGTGTCAAGGACCAATCAATGATTCCGAGGGACTCCGTTTAGGTATTAAGGACTTTAACGAAGCAATAAAAATCAATAACAAAAATCCAAAATACTACAATAACAGAGGCTGGGCTTACCAATTTCAAGACAAGTATCCCGAGGCACTTAGCAGCTTCGAAACTGCCAGAAAACTTGATTCCACAAATGTTGGATTTCACGGAAACATTCTCAGAGTCAAATTCATAACAAATCAGAATAAGGAAGCACTAAAATTATGCGATAGCATAATTCAAAAGTTTCCAAATGACGGCTATGCTTATCATGTCAGAGGAGATTTAAAAAGAGATTATCTCCATAAGTACCTAGAAGGCAATAAGGATAAAGAAAAAGCAAAAGAAATCGGCTGGAATCAAGGGGTAAACTTACTTTTCTAGAACAAAAACAAATTCGAACCTATCATTTTTTTTGTACTGAAGCACCTAAAAAATATACGTTCTCTATACTCCTTAGGGCAAGCCATCAAAAAAACACTCAGCCAAATGCAACATTGTTGCATTTATTAGTAACTTTGTATAACCACACCAAAAAAATTAAACTTATGCATACATTAAAACTTTTATTCGCGCTGACCTTTTCAGCATTCCTTGTTCTTTCTTCCTGCAAAAAGAAAGAACCCTTCATTCCTAATCCACAAGAAATTATCACTACAGTCACCTATACACTCGTTCCTGATGGTGGAGGAACATCAGTAGAGCTAATTTTTGTCGATCTAGATGGAGAAGAAGGAGGAAACGCCCCAACAATCACAGGTGGCACACTAAGCGCCAACCAAACCTATACCGGTTCACTAGTTCTACTTAATGAATCGGTGACTCCAACCGAGGATGTCACGGAAGAAATCCAGGAAGAGGACGAAGACCACCAATTCTTTTTCCAATCGACCATCAACGATTTGTCCGTCGCATACACTGATCAGGATAGTGAGAACAATCCAATCGGTCTAGCCACTACCCTTACAACAGGAGCAGAAGGATCAGGCACGCTAACGCTTATCCTCAAACACGAACCTGAAAAATTAGAGGACGGAGTAGCAGGCGGCGATCCAACAAATGCTGGCGGCGAAACTGAACTTCAAATCGTCTTCCCGATTGATGTGCAGTAGAATTGAAATAATCACCTTGTTTTTTGTCCTCCTATCCACGCTAGGATTGGCACAGGACTGCCAGATCAAACTAGAAGGTCTGGTAACCGACAAGGGAACCCGGGCACCATTGTCTTTTGTAAATGTCATTCTCCAAGAGCTAGGTAAAGGAGCCATCACAGATGATGATGGAGCATTTGTAGTAGAGAATATCTGTCCGGGTCATTATCATCTGATCGTCTCCCATATTGGTTGCGAGCCAGTAGAAGTCCATCTTGATATTGATAGGGATACAATTTTGAATATCTCTCTTTCTCATACCTCTGTTTCCTTGGAAGGGGTTATTGTACAAGGAAAATCGAATGACTTTTCTAATCAGCCGAATCAGTCCATCGGAAAGCAGGCAATTGAAGATAATTCGGATGAGCATCTCTCTGGTCTTCTGAAAAACGAGACAGGTGTCCACCTTCTAAAAAATGGTGGCGGCATCGCCAAACCTGTCGTCCATGGTATGTTTGGCAATCGCCTAACCATCCTAAACAATGGTGTCCCGCAAAGCGGACAACAATGGGGCAACGACCATAGCCCAGAAATCGATCCCTCTGCTGCCAATAAGATCACCATCATCAAAGGAACCAGCGCCTTGGAATATGCTGGTGGCAACCTAGGAAGCATCGTCCTCGTTGAGTCCCAACAAATAGGTCGTGACCCACACCTTCATGGTCGCGTCAATTATTCCTATGAGACAAATGGCCGTGGGAATAATATCAACGTACAACTTCAGAAATATTCCTCAGCTTTGGCCTGGCGAATCAATGGTTCTTTAAAAAAATATGGCGATCGAAAATCACCGTCCTACCTCCTCAACAATACGGGCACAGAGGAAGCAAACCTTTCTTTACAGTTAGAAAAATCTTGGAAAGAAAAAACCTTCCTTGAGTTGTATTCTAGCACATTCAATACGAATCTGGGTATTATGAGTGGGTCGCATATTGGCAATCTGACGGATTTGGAGGCCGCACTGTCTAGGGATGTTCCATTTAATACAGAGTCTGAATTTAGTAATATCATTGAGGCTCCAAAACAAACGGTCGGCCACCACCTTATTAAGTTAAATGCCAAGCATTACTTTGATGATCATCAATCTTTCCAGTTTACGATTGCCGGCCAACTCAACGACCGTAAAGAATTTGATAGACGTCGAGGCGGCAGAACAAACATCCCCGCACTAAGCCTGCAGCAATATGCATTCAATTCCGACCTAAAGTATTTAAAAACATTTAAGAAAGATTTGAACCTCAAGGTTGGAATTCAAAACACGTTTACTGACAACACCAACAATCCAGAAACAGGGATTTTACCACTTATTCCAGATTACAACTCCATTGAAACTGGTTTCTTTACTACACTAACCAAGTCCTGGATAAAAACTGCTGTATTTTTTGGTATCCGCTATGACTATGAAAGACAGCAAGTAGTTGCCCTCAGCCGCACCGTACCCATACAAATCCTTCGGTACGACAACAAATTTCATAATGTTAGTGGGACAGCTGGTATTACTTATGATCTTACGAAAAATCATTCATTGGCGTTTAATGCTGGTTATGCGATGCGCAACCCTGCAGTCAATGAGCTCTATAGCAGTGGTTTGCACCAAGGAGTCAGCGGCATTGAAGAAGGCGATGTGGACCTGAAAACTGAAAAAGCCGGGAAGGCGACGTTGGAATATACTGCTCAATGGGGTTCTCGTTTTTCCTTTGGGGCGCTTGCCTACTATCAACGGTTTGCTGATTACATTTTTCTGAATCCGCAAGACGAAGTGCGCCTTACCATCCGAGGTGCTTTTCCTGTTTTTAAGTTTGAGCAAGCCAATGCCGCGATTTACGGAATTGATATGTCTTCAAAATTTTCTATTGGCAAAGCATTGGCGGGTCAACTGAAATACAGTTTTATTCAAGGAGATAATCTTAGTCAATCTATTCCTTTAGTGAATATTCCTCCAGGAAGTCTTTTCGGTAGTTTGACCTATCGACTCAACAAGCCAGTACCTATCGGCAAGATAAACATTGAGGATTTCGAGTTTGAAGTCAATAATAAATTCGTTTTCAAACAAAATCACCTTCTTCCAGAGCAAGACTTTGTTTTGCCTCCTGGTGCCTACACCTTATTAGGAGCGAAAGCTTCCACTAATGTTATCCTTCGTAAGTATAAACTTCGTATTTTTGTCAAAGTGGATAATCTGTTGAATACTACCTACAGAGATTACCTCAACCGACAACGCTATTTTGCAGACGATCTGGGGATCAGTGCCACCCTGGGCATCAATTTCAAATTTTAACTATGGAATCGACCAACCGACTATACTTCAAAGAGCTACTCCATAGTAGAGATCTAAAAGCAACTTCTACCAGGATTCAGTTGCTTGAAAATCTGGACCAACATCAGGCAGCGATGCCCTATTCAGCTATTCAAAATACCATGAAAAAAATTGATCGGGTCACCTTATACCGGACGATTGACTCGCTGATGAGCCAGGGCATTATTCATCAGGCCTACAAAGAAAATAACGAAACGTACTACGCGCTTTGTGGAAAAACCTGCGACAAAGAAAACCACAACCACGAACATATCCACTTCAAATGTTTGGTTTGTCTGGCCGTTACTTGTCAAGAATTGCATGCAAAAATTGAAATTGCTCTTCCTGCGTATGACATCCACCAAATCTCCATTTCGGTGACTGGTGTCTGTGATAAATGTAAGTAGGTATTGCGTAAATGAGTATTCTTTCTTTGAAAACTGCAAAAGTTATTGGAGTTCTTCCAATATCATTTAGGACTAATTAGTATTCCTGTTTATTCATAACTAAAATAGAGCGTGTATCTCTAACGGTGACTTCAGTCGCTCGCATCAGTTTGAATTTGTTCTCTGGATTTTAGTTGGTAGCTCGTTCAGGCGAATGAAGTCAGCGCAACAGAAGCCAGGAATTTTTTCCGTGTAGCACGAATGAGTTCATAGAAGCTAAAGTTATATTCGTCCAAAATTAATAAAAACAACTTACCATAAATATTGCTAAAAATATTTATATTTAGGTAACAGTATGCCATTTTCCCACCCAGGCGGCATCAAAACTCCATTAAAATGAAGACGATCTTTAGTATTCAAATATCTGTGCCTGGAATTCTATTACTTTTTTTCGCTGGGGTGGCAAGTGGACAACCACTTTTTGTCCGGGCAGATTCTGCGGCCCCAAGTATTCTTTCCTATACCTTTTCAGGAGGTTCCTTTCAGAGCTATGGCTGCTCAGGATTTGATCCTACCTATTGGATGAATGGAAACGGGCATTCCATGACCATAAACTTTGTTACTCCGCAGACCAATCCATCGATTAGAGTTTGGGGTATGAATTCGGACGATACAGGTGAGTTTATTGTAAACAATTCTCCTTATCCACTTAATTCGAGTACTGCATCTTATGATACAAAAGTGATCTGCAACACCACCTACGGATCCCCTGGTCCTACTGGAGTATTGTTTTCCGGAGGTTGTATTATTGGGTCAAATACCGCATCTAATGGTGCTAACTATTCTTATCAGAATGTCACGATAGAACGTTCTAATGTTACCTCTGTTACCATCCTTCGAAGTAGTGGTTCAGGATGGGGCATAATTGGAGTAACCATACAGGAAGCCGTGGGTTTTGACTTAACTCTTTTGCTAGAAGGGCCATACAATAGTTCTACTGGATTAATGAATGATCACCTTCGGGTGAACTCTATTCTCCCGTTGGAAGAACCGTTTTCTACATTAGGATTCCAGCAAAACCCAACAGACGGTGGAGAAGTCATTGATCCGCCAGTCTTTGCCGTCAATGGCTCTAATGCCGTGGTGGACTGGGTATTCCTAGAGCTGGGTGCGCCAGACGACCCGTCAGTGATACTTGCAACAAGATCTGCTTTACTGCTTGCCAATGGCAAGGTGGTTGATTTGGATGGTGCTTCTCCTGTATTTTTCTCTGGTATCCCTGCTGGTAATTATTACGTAGTTGCTCGACATAGAAACCACCTGACAGTCATGACTCCCGGTACCCTGTCAGCACTAAGCTATATATCGGTCTCCCACGACTTTACTACCGGATCTGCGTTTGGCAATCTAGGCGGACCTAATGCCCAAAAGATGGTTAGTCCTGGTATTTTTGGTCTCTATGCTTGTGATTTAAATCAAGCAGGAACCATCGATGCTTCCGATCGTTCCATCGTCTGGAACAACAGAAACCAAACTGGCTACCTTTCTGAAGATTCCAATCTTGATGGGGTATGTGACGCTGTGGAGCGCAGTCAGGCCTGGAACAATAGGAATAAGCAATCGTATGTTCCTGAGTAATTAGCTATTGGTTACCTTTTATTTTATGAACATCAAAGTAATGATTTCTGGTCACTATTAACCATTTTCAAGTTCCACAATCTTTGCCATTAGCCACCGTTTATCACTGACTTGTTGATAGCCATCGAGCTTATCGCTCACTTTTTGGAGTTGTTTACTTTTTTGTTCATTTCGGTAATCGGACAACAGTTTCAGAATTTTTGCAAAATTGAGATAGGATTTTTTTAAGGCAGTCGAAAGCAAGTTATTTTTGCGAATAAAGGAAAGAAAGGAGTCAATCAGTTGATAGAGCGCAATGTCCTCCTTCAGTTCATAGTAGATTTTTAGTAGAAAAAATTTCCTGCCGATTTCAAAAAACACCTCCATACTTTCGGTTTGAATCAATAGTTCTCTTGCTTGCTCGTATTCTTTTTTGTAAAAATGAATTGTTGCTTGATAATAATCAGAGTTTAGCTTACGAATTTCTGGATTCAGAAACTGTTTGTATTCAGCCAGAAAGTTTTGGGCCCACTCATACTTGCCCAGCTGACAAGCTAGCGAGACGACGTTTTTAAATTGAGCAGGCGGAATAAATTTTGTGATGAACAATACTTTTTCATCAATCATACGTTGATAAATTTGTAGCAGTTCTTCATAGAAAGACCGGTCGCCTTTTATAATTTGCTGAATACAATAATTTGCTGCGATGGTATATAAGCTATGCAGCTCTTCATTGGTTATCGCCTCAGAATCACTAGACAATAGTGCCAGGAAATTTTCAAAATGTTGCCCTTCATTAGGTTCTGCGACTAGTAGAACGGCAAGGAGGTTCATCTGAATGAGGGGTGCTGCATCTGTTGAAATAGATTTGCAAAAATCCAGCATCGGATCTATATACATTTGGGGCAGTTCACGCGCTAAAATCTGTTGAACATTTAATATCTCATAAGTCAGGTGCAATCGGTGAATGAGGTAAAAGTTGTCTAGCGCTTCGACTACCTTTTCTGGCTTTTGTTGCTTCGTGCGGGTTGTGGTAACCAACAAATCATACAGCAGTTGATTAATCAAATAATCATTTTGAAAGTCTTCCCGACTCTTTTTTGGTGAGCTGTTGAGTTTTTGCAGGCTCTTTTCTCCAATTTGTTGAATTGTATCTGCATCGCCTTTTTCGCCAAGCCCTTTCAGCAACAGATAATTCCAGGTCTCTGGGCGAAGCCTTAGCTGCTCTTGCACCAAAACTTCCTGGGCGAAAGCAAACAACCGACTCATCTGAACACTTAGCGAAGAGTCCCGCTTTTTCTTACTTGGATACAAATAATCAAAAACGTCTTTTCGACTAAGGGTTTTACCTTCTTCCAGAATCTCTTTTTTTAGGAAAAGAAATAACGTTAAACAACTTTCATTTTGGTTGAAATAGGGAGATTCCAGCATTACCTCGAGCTTTTTTAATTCCCGAAGAGACATTTTTTTTAATAATACTATTAATTTCGATTTATTCATAATATATAGAATCCGTCAAATTTACTAAAGTTAGCACAGAGATGTTGCTGCATATTCCTCAATAATAAAATATTTTATTTTACATATCATTTTTTACAAATAGAAAGTCAGGCCCAATTTCCCTTTTTAAGAACAGTTTCTGCGCTTACCTTACTGAAAATTAATACCTGTAACTAATTGACTTAACAAAATTAGCCTCACAAGTCTCTTGGTTTATGGGCACACTTCTAATCTACAGAAAATATGGTTGCAACCTATTGAATAGAGTATGTTGGAGTATCAGTTTTGAAGAAAACGGATAGGTTCGACTTGCTCCCCAAAGGAGATTTTGCAGAAAATCCTAATGAAAAGAGTATGCTTAACTAGTAAATCTTTTACTATGAAAAATTTATTTAAAACATCCAGTTTATTAATCGCATTATTTGCTTTTGCAGCGATTACTTTTGTTGCTTGCGACAAAGAAAGCTACTTCGACCAATCAGAAAAAGAAGTCACAAAAAGCGAACGCCTGATAATTGGAGCAAAGAAAAATGGCGAATTCACATTTAAAAACAAAGAAGCTCTAAAAGCAGAGTTGGAAGCAAGGTTCAAAAAAACGGATCCAACAGTAAAACTTACCGAGATCAATATCGATGAACAAAAGTTAGCCAACGGCAAAATTGTAAATGTGTTATTAGCTAAAGCTCCTAGCCAAAGCTCTACCTACCTCCTACTTTTAAACAATCAAAATGGTACATTAGTAGCAGCCAAAGGACCTGTCGGAGTTTGTCAATCATTTAATTGTGATGAGGGAGAATGTATACCATTCATTTCAAGTACCGTTATCAACTCAGACGGAGAAAAAATTGATATTTGGGATTGTAAAAATTGTGATTTTTGGGAATCCTGTCACAAGAAAAGTCCAATCCCCGGGGAAGTTTAGTTAGTAGTAATACTACATCCTGGCAAGATAGTCCGCCATCCAATTGTTTATCTTTTGGGTGGCGACTATTCAATATATAAATTACCTATCCGACAAATAATACTAACAACCAACCTATTAAACAGAACAATTTATTTAAATAATAATAATTTTGTTGAGACAATTTAAATATTTTCCCTTTTTATTTATAGCAAGTTGTGTGTATTTTTAACCTGCCAGAATAGTAATTGCTCACACTAATTCTCCACTATGTTTAGAATACGTCTGCTCCTCCTGCTTCTTAGTTTTAGTTGTTGGTTTTTAAGTATCGACCAAGCCTCCTCTCAAAGCTCCGCGTTTGCTGCTAATGAGATAATTGTAAAATTTTCCAATCCCCATTCCAATGCTCGCACCAACCTGAAAAACCAATTCGCTATCGGCAAAAGCACGTCCCTGTCTTCCCCAAAAAAAGAACTTTGGAACGTAGCTTTCCCCATACAACTCAACAACAAGACCATCGGCAATCTTGAGGAGTTGACAGTGCACCTTTCCCAATTGCCCGGAGTCGAATATGCAGAGCCTAATTACTATTATTACTTAAATTCGGACACGATCAATGATCCGTACTATCCAACACTGTGGGCTCTAAACAACTTGGGGCAAACTGGAGGATTTGAGGATGCAGACATTGACGCTCCAGAAGCCTGGAAAACCAATCAGGATGGCCCTGAAGTAAAGATTGGCATCCTAGACACAGGAATCGACTGGACACACCCGGATTTGGTGCAAAACATCTGGCAAAATTATGGTGAAGACATTGACCGTGACGGGCGTGTGATAGAATGGAATGGAACAAACTGGGTCTTCGATCCTGATGATGAAAACGGGATAGATGACGATAACAATGGTTACATCGACGACTTCATCGGCTGGGATTTTGTAAACGGAGATAACAACCCGATGGATGGTCATGGTCATGGGACCCACTGTGCAGGAATAATCGGAGCAGAAAGCAACAACCACATCGGCATCACAGGGGTATCGAACAAGGTCAAATTGATCGCACTCAAAGTGTTCGGGGATAATGGCACAAATGCTACTACAGCGGATATAGACCTCGCCTTGCAGTATGCCGATGAAGCAGGAGTACTCCTAACCAACAACAGTTGGGGAGGAGGCCCAGAATCTGCTGCGTTGGAAGCTGCTATTTCTCTACAGGAAACGAATGGTCGGCTTTTTGTCGCTGCCGCAGGAAATAGAAATGGTGGAAATAATGACGCCCTACCCTATTTCCCTTGTTCTTACCCACTGGACAATATTATTTGTGTTGGCTCTTCGAATCATTTTGATCAGATCGCTGCGTACTCCAATTTTGGGGAAACATCAGTTGATCTTTTTGCTCCGGGAGACAGCATGTTCAGTACGTTGCCAAATGCGGTGTATAGCTATAAAGGTGGGACTTCAGCTGCTACGGCAATTGCAAGTGGCGCGTTGGCAACTGTTGGCTCTAAATTTCCATCGCTGGACTATGTTTCACTCAAAAACCAGTTATTGTCTACTGTTGATCAGAAAAATGAGTTTTACGGAAGGTGCTTAAGTAATGGCAGGTTAAACCTTTGGAATGCGGTATATGATGAACTGCCACAAGCAGACTTTTCAAGTATTAAAAATGGTCTGTCTGTTTCTTTTGATATAACTTATCCTTGGAACGGGAACACCTACCTATGGGATTTTGGAGATGGAAATCTAGCAGAAGGACCATCGCCTTCGCACTCCTATTTGCAGGCAGGAGTCTACCAGGTCTGCGTTACTGCGGTTAACAATTATGGTATTGATACCCTTTGTTATTATCAGGGCATTTCTGATTCCGCTGATTGTTTGGTAGCGGATAGTCTGGAATTGGTCGCTTTCTATTACGCAACAAATGGAGAAGACTGGACAAACTCCTGGGATTTAAACACGCGAGTAAGTACCTGGTTTGGAGTATCAATAGACAATTGTAAGGTGACTTGTATTGATCTGGATGGGGTTTCAGGATGTACCGAACAAATCACTACCGGCAACAATTTGAATGGCAAGCTGAATGATTTGAATTTGCCTGAGTTAAGGTATTTGTACCTTGCAGGAAATGAATTGAATGGACGGATCCCCTCCTTTTCAAATCTGCCAAACATTTTGTCTATTAATCTAGCAAACAATTACCTCTCCGGCACGATTCCCAATCTAAACAACAGTTTTATACCCAATCTGGAAAACCTTGAAATTCAAAATAATCAATTCGATTTTAATGACTTTGACCAACATATTGATAGCAATCTAGGTATTTCCACTTTTAGCTATGCTCCACAGGACAGCATCCCGATCCTTATTAAGGATGGCCGACTCCAGGTGCTAGGAGCAGAGACTACTGAGCATACTAGTTATTTCTGGTATCGCGATAATGTATTAATTGGGAATACGCTTGATGAAAACACCTTCCTCCCTGTAAACGATGGTATTTATCATTGTCAGGTTCAGAATAGTCGGATTACTGGTGCTTCACAACCGCGAAATCTAACGCTTGTTACCAATAAAATCAACTTCAGTATGGCTGACCATTGCCTTAAAAGCGATTCGCTTACGCTGGTCGATTTTTATCATGCCATGGATGGTCCTAATTGGACGACTCCTTGGGTATTATCCAAATCAGTTCACCTGTGGGAGGGAGTAAGTCTTGGCAATTGCCAGGTCGTCAAACTGGTATTAAAAAACAATCAACTTACAGGTACCTTGTTTGATCTTGCGCTACCCGCCCTTACACAACTAGACTTATCAGATAACCCAATAAGAGGCACAATTCCAACCTTTCAAAATTTACCTAATCTAGCCATTCTAGATCTAGAAAACACCGCTGTAAAAGGCAATGTCCCTGATTTTTGTCACCTTCCTCTACTGAACGATTTGGATCTATCAAACAATCACTTAACGTTTACCGAACTAGCAGGCAGCCCTGGAAATGTAGATTGTATTTCTAATTTTATTTATGCGCCACAAGACAGTATGTCTACCCTTATTGAGAATGATACGATTTATGTCAATGCAGGTGGAAGGGTTAATCAAAACACTTATAATTGGTGGAATAATGGGGCCGTGGTTGCGACCATCCAAGGAGATAGCACTCATACACCTGCGGCATCCGGCTACTTTCATTGCACAATTGAAAATGATCAAATCACTCTGCCACAGTCAGGACAAAATCTGGTACTTACTAGTAAACCTATTCTTTTCTGTAAGGCAAATCCTTCTTTTTTAGCAGATATATCAGGCATGTGTTCAGGGAGCGCTGCTACTTTTATTAATCAGTCCACTTTTGCCAACGATTTTGAGTGGTACATAAATGACAGCATGGTGGCAACTACCCTCAATTTGACGTATAGTTTTCAGGAACATGGCGCATTTAAGGTAGAGTTAATCGCCAATGATGGATTTTGTAGCAATAGTTTTGTTCGTCAATTTCATGTAAAACAAGGAGCAGAAGAATTGGATTTACCCGCTGAACAGCTTTTATGCAATTGTGGCGGGCTTGTCCATAGCGGGCTGGAGGAGATGGCTGGTTATGAATGGTGGAACTCAGGCAATTTACTAGGATCCACAGACACTCTGGAGATCACCGAGAGTGGGATTTACACTCTTTTCGTTATAGATATGTGTGGGAATGTTGCTGTTGACAGTATGGAGGTTATCGTGGAGGCTGATGATTGTGTATGGCCGGGAGATTTTAATTTTGATGGTACCGTCAATTTCAAAGACTATCTTGTCCTTGGCCCTGCCATAAGGGAGAACCTTTCAGGTTCAACAAGAACAAACCCAACCACTCAATGGGCTCCTCAATTAAGTACGGATTGGAACACGTCTACTTATTATGGAGTTGACCACAAACACGTGGATGGTGATGGGAATGGTGTCATAGATACTACTGATGCGAATGTAGTACTATCCAATTATGGTAAAACAAGACCTCCCGATCTCGAAATCGACAGTTGCGGCCAAAATTTCACCGCCCCCAGCATTAGTAGTCACTTAAAAATGTTAAACTCCAATTATGTAATTGTCCCATATCCATATTTATCCCCGACAGATACTACCAAGCTGATCATCGACATGAATATTGAGGATATCAATGGAGATTCAGTGGACATTTTTGGATTTTATTTTGAAATGGAATATGATGAAAAAGATGCTATTGCTGACTTTAGTAATTCTGTGCTAGGCATTAACAATGTGGATATGATAACTGGTTCTCATGATTACAGTGAGGAATCATTGGAAATAGTGGCCAGTTTGCACGAGGGGCAAAATCGAAAAGTGAAAGGGCCTGTTTGCTCTGCTGTCGTAACGATACAGGACCTGCCGAACGGTGGAAATGGTGCACTACAAATCAACGCTCCCATTTCGATTCTTAAAACGGGGGAAACGGTGGAAATCACAAGTGATGTCATGACTTATAAAGTGAACAGTGTAGAAAGTTTTGTGCCTGGGACGACTAGTACCACAAGTCAGGACAATTTAAAATTTTTCATAAATGCTTCTCCATTTGTCTGTGACCGATTTACCAGAGCGACGGTGACTGTTCTCGACGGCGGTGTTCCCCCATACAGTTATCAATGGAGCAATGGTGTTGTCTCCAGAACAACCTACCGATTGGGTAGTGGAACCCACTATGTTACCATCACTGATGCCGTTGGAGAATCGCAAGTTGGAAGCATCAATGTCGGTGAAAATGAAAATTTCCAGGTACAATTGACAGTGGGTGCTGATGATGTGATCTCTACCGCCATTGTCACCGCAGTTGATGGTCCGGCAATACAAGACTATATGTGGGAGAATGGGCAAACTTCTGAAACCGTTACGGGATTGCAAAGTGGATTCCACAACCTAACGGTAACAAGTGATAATTGTACAGATGTTATTTCCTTCTACCTGGACGAAGATCAACTAATCGTTAAGCCAATCGCTTTTTTAGGAGGTCCCTACGAAACTGCTACCGGAAAAATGAGGGATTTCTTACGAGAAGAAAACCTAATTCCTATCATTTCTCCTTACAATAATTCAAATAAAATAGATGCCAGGGTGTTAAACATAAAA
This sequence comes from uncultured Saprospiraceae bacterium, assembly GCA_938016265.1. Classification (GTDB taxonomy): domain Bacteria; phylum Bacteroidota; class Bacteroidia; order Chitinophagales; family Saprospiraceae; genus JAHDHB01. The sequence goes on along the minus strand of CALLWB010000027.1, from coordinate 25,498 downwards.
GGCAATAATGCTATTGTGGATTGGGTGCAAGTGGAACTGCGAGATGCTCAGGATACTTCTGTCCATCGGATGGTTGCGGACGCACTTATTCAGCGAGACGGAGATATTGTTGCCCTTGATGGGGTATCCGCTTTGAAAATGGAAAATTTAGTTCCTGCTTATTATCATGTTGTTTTGAAACATAGAAACCATTTACCGGTGATGACATTAACGCCAGTATTGTTAAATGCCTCCCTTAATAGTATTGTTGATTTGAGGACAAACCTCCTGCTACCTGGCGATACTAATGCTGATCGTTTTATTGATGCCTCCGATCGAAGCGGGAGCTGGAATGACCGAAACAATGCGGGTTATCTACCGACTGATATTAATCTGGATGGGAAAGTGGATGCCGCAGATCGGAGTAGCACTTGGAATTTTCGGAACCGAAGTTGGTAGATTTTCCCTAGGGGTACACCTTCAAATTAGATCAAAATCTTTCAGTGTTAATGTCCTTCTTTTTGTTTTTTGAATGTTACCGTAAGTAACAAAAAACGACATTTTGACGATCCCTACTTCCTCATTGACAATGACTTCGAATGTGTCTTCTTCCTCATAAACAATATTGTCAGAAAATGTTCCAACAGGTGTTTCTACCGGGTTGGAGCTTCTATACACGAATTTAGCAAATGGATCATCATCCACCTGAACAATGCCTGTTGGCGAGAAAAACATTGGATGCAGAATCTCGTAGCAAATCGGGACGGTAGGTTCAGGCGTAAGCCTTGTAGAGTACAAGGTGTCATTTCTAAGTGTTAATTGTGGAATAATTTGGGAAAATTTCATTGATTTCCTTCCATCCAAATCATAGACCTTTTCTATTTTTATCAAGCTGCTTTTTTCTCCTTCAAAAATGCCTTCTTGCCACAATGAATCAGTATAAACCCAAAAGTTGCGAGAGTGCAAAGGAATAACTGTATTTGACTGAATATCAACACCCAAAGGGTTCTCCTCATAATTACAACTTTCCCCTAAGTCGTTGTTTTTATCACAAGAGACCAGGCACAGCAGAGATAGCAGAAGGTAGATTGTATTTTTTATTTGTAAGCTTATGTATATTTGCTTAGTCGACATGCACAGGGACCAACCGCCACCCATAAGTAAACCAAGTAACGAACACCAAAAACCCAACACCAGATCCCACCAACATCACAGTAAACCAATCAAAATACCAATAATAATAGCAGCTGTTCAGACTTGCCAACACCAACAACAAACGCCCATACTCCGCATATTGGACCCAAGGCTTGTTTTCCATAATCGCTCCACAAATCATTGTCGATAAGATGATCGCTCCTAGAAAAACCCATTGATAAAACGTGCTAAGTTCCTCAAAACGATACATGTAAACCGTCAGTCCAACGGCAATCAGAATAAATTGGAGGAGCACGTAGACGTTGGAAACTCGTTTTGGAGCCGGGTCGTATTTGGTATAGGTCGCTTCGTCAATTTCTTCTGGGTATTGCTGTCCGCCTTGGTCTTCAGGGAGCCAGCCCGGAGGAGCCCACAGGATTTTTATCTTTTCTTTCCAGGAAGAAAAAGTGCGTGCTTTCTGGAAAATCTCGACATAATATTGAAAATTTGCCCAGGTCGGGTTCAAGCTTTTTAGTGGCGTCGTAATACCGTATGTCGGAGCTTCTTCTTCTATCTGGAAAGTACCGAATATCCGATCCCATAAAATTAGGGTCGCCGCATGATTTTTATCGATGTATTTCGGATTGACTCCGTGGTGCACGCGGTGATGAGAAGGCGTATTAAAAATATACTCAAACCAATCCGGCATTTTATCAATCGCTTGGGTATGTATCCAAAACTGGTAGAGGGTAACAAACAAAGCGACCCCAAAAAACTGCATCGGAACAAATCCCATAATTGGCATCGGTACAAAAATAAAAAACATTAATAGTGCATGAAACCATGACTGACGAAGCGCTACCGACAAATTGTAGTCCTCACTCTGGTGGTGTACCACATGCGCGCCCCAGAAAAAATTGACTTCGTGACTCCAGCGATGCGCCCAGTAATACAAAAAGTCAAACACCAGAAAACAAGCTATTGTCGTCCACCAGGTCACCGGAATGGCAATTACCGAAAGGTGCTCAAAAATCAATACATAACCTCCTAGCAAAATTCCTTTCAAAAATAAGCTGATCGCTTGACTACCAATGCCAATACACAAATTTGTAATCGCATCATTAAACCGATAATATTGTTGTTTCTTAAACCAGCCCACTAGATATTCAATCCCCATCATCAAGAAAAACATTGGTATCGCAAGCAACATATAAATTGGATCCATTACTATTGTTTTAATGATTAAAAGTTCTATGAATGTACGATTATTACTCGAGTATTGAAAGACGAAATTAATCCGTAGCAACTTGTTATTTTAAACAAAAAAAGGTGCAGCAAGGTCTATCTCCTTACTGCAACCCAACCTTAGATCATGAACCACCTGGTTACTACTTCCCGCTGGAAACGACTATTTTCTCTTGAAATGTTCCATAGTTGTTTTTGAACAGTGCGATATAGACACCGTCCAGCAACGCTAAGAATTTTTATAAAACGGAACAAAATCCTATCAAATGAAAAAAAGATTAGCTACCAAAATTTTATAAAAACCGTAGAGCGGTTGTTCCGGCTTTCAGACCACCCGTTTGCCGATCAAAAGACAACAACGAAAACAGATCAGCTAATCCAGGCTATAAACACCACGGATCTTCTGGTAGAAAGACAATGGTTGGTACAAAAGACAATAGAAATAAAACAAGCTACTTTGGAATAGCGGAAAACGTCCCAAAGTTCTGATAAAACAAGATAATGTCCTGCCCATTTATATCGCCATCCATATCAAAATCAGTCGGGAAATATTCTTGAAAAATACCGTTTTCTATGGCCCATTTTGCTTTGTCATCTACGTTAACATCATAGCCATTTGGATCGATTTGGGCATCTCCGGCAAACAGCCCCCAGACATTTGGCTCGAGTTCTTTTTGACCAGCACCTAACCCGGAGTAGCTATCTGAATCCTGGAAATAATGGATCGCTACTTCATTTTCGGGATTTAGTGTATAAGTATTCACGCTTAAAGCTGGCAGGTGATTGCGGTGATTGATAAACAAATGATACGTCCCTGCTGTGAAATTATCAAAGAAAAACTCGCGGCCACTCGGGTGAATGATCTTACCGTCTGCTTGCAATAAACCAGCAGCACCAGCTACTGAAGTTTGAATATTAGCAGGATCTCGCAGCTCCAACCAGACCCAATCGACAATGGCCAAATCTCCCGTCCGCTCAAAAAGGGAAGCCTCAGCCAGAAATGTACCGACATAAGGATCCACATTAGGTACAAGGTCTTTGTTGTTTATTGAAGTCTTCATACGATCATTCAGTTTATCGTACGGCCCTTCAAGAATTGCTTCTACAAAAAAGTTGGTTTTTTTGTTTCGCTCGTAGGCACCGATGTCGTAAGCAGCGCCTTGAGGTCGTTGAATATTATCCAGATCAAATGTGAGGTTACTGTGTCCAAGTGCAATCATTTCAGCACGATCAATTCCCAAATCTACTGTTCCACAAGTAGCACAATTCTGAAGTCGGAAGTCTCGGTTTGCCGGATCGACAAATCCAGGATCGAGCACATTACAATCAATAAAAGTACCGGCTACCGTATTGTTAAATCCGTTGACTTGCACACCTTGTGCTGCTGGCAATACGCCATTTGCTAGAATCTGACTATCAAATGCATTATTATAAAAATTGCAATGATTGTAGGTATTGAATGTTGGGATAACACCGTGAACCTCATAAACCGGCTGGGTATTATTGGTCGGGAAATACCGACTTTCATAAGTCTCAAAACCGCTAAATGAACAATTGATCATTTGATTGCCTTCCGTACCACGCATGGCATAATACAGGCAGTCGTCAGTAGTATCCCGTCCTACGAAAGTACAATTGACAAAAGCATTGTCTTTGATTATTTTCCTATTCACTCGATCGACTACATTGCCGTCGGGATCTCTGAATTCGCTATAGGAGCTCAGCAGCAATCCTGCCGCAACATTTTCGAACAAACAATTATAAAATCGATTGCCGATGGCAGTATAATCCTGTTGCCAAGGGTAGGCACTTTGTGCGGCGTAGGGTACATTCATATCTGTCGTATCTCCCCAGGGGGTAGCAAAAAAGGAAACCCCGGCCCTGAAATAGATAGAAGAACTCGTAGGACTTTTCCGATATCCCGTATTCTTAACTTTGCAATTGGTAAAGTTGTTATAACTAGCTCCCCAGGTAACATTTAATGTTCCATTCGAATTGGAAACCAGGTTTTTCATCTCATTATGTTTTGTGTTCACACCTCGGAGCAATACTAGTTCTGCGACATTGGTAGACGTACAATTTTCAATTGTGTTATAAGACAATTCATCATTTTCATACTTCGAATCATAACAATATCCACCACCAGTAGCACATGGTTTATGAATGTACCAACCTGCCAGACAATATCCGTGTCCTCCATGCGGCAAATTGCCGACTCGTTCGATATGGCAATTCCTCATTGTATTGTAATTGCCTGTTCGAGTGCTTCCGCTAGTAGAAAACAGCATGTAATAATCTGTTGCGCCGTATTGCGAAATAGAGTCATTGCACCAAGCCTGGCTGTATTCAATAAGATTGCCGTTTCCTTTTACCGTGTAGCCTTCGGCGGCGGCATTGAGCAGGAAGCAGCCTATTACCTCGTTGTTGTCACCATAGACTACAAATCCATTACCATTATAAGAATTATCAACATTTCCGAAACCGTCTCCAAGCACGTTTTCCATTTTATTGTTTTGTCCTACCAAAGAAACTCCAGTTCTATAATTTCGAATCAAGAAATTTTTTATCGTAACACAACTCTTTGAAGACGCTACAATACCAGCACCTCCAGTGACTCTATCCTGCTTATCAAGAACGGGGAAGGAAGAAGCATACCCACTTAATTTAGCTTCATAGTCTGCCAAGTCTTTTGGCTTTTTTGTACTATAAGAATCTCCCGGACTAATTTGATAACCAAGAAATGTGGTATTTGAATTTCCGACAGCGAGATTTACTGCTCCATAGTTTCCTGCTTTTACATGAACGGTGGCACCTGCGGGCGCATTCGCGAAAGCATAAACAATATCTCCTGGATTATTGATGTCGGTAGACAATTGCTGACTGCCTCCTATGGCAACATAATACTCGGAAGCGGTTGGTGGATTGGCACAAGGATCTCCGCGCTCGTAGACACCAATATCGTAGGCATCATACTGTGGTCGTGGATTGTCCTCCAAATCAGATACTAAACCACCAAATCCAGCAGCGCTCATTTCGGCAGCGGTCAAGCCTTTATCAAACAACCCACAACTAGGACAGCCGATAAGATGATAGTCTTGATTTGCCTCGTCGACATAGCCAGGATCCAAGGTGTTACAGTTTATAAATTTCCCAATCAGCGTATCACTCCAACCAGAAGGGAAATAATCAGTATATCCGTTGAAATCTCCATTTTCCGGGATTTGGTCGTTGAATCCATTATTGAAAAAATTGCAATGATCGTACTCAAAATCGGCATGGATGATTCCGTGCCATTGAATAGCAGGGGTAGTATAACTCGTCGGGAATAATCGCGCTTCAAACCGCTCAAAACCAGAGATGGCGCAATTGATCATTTTGTTGCCCGAGTTGCCACGCATCGCATGAAACATGATATCCGTATCTCGGTCAGACCCTAGGAAAGAACAGTTGACAAAGACATTGTCTTTTACAATCTTCCGAGCGGTTCTGGAGACCACATTACCATCATAATCCCTAAATTCGCTGTAGGAGTTGAGGGTAATCCCCGCGGCAATATTCTGGAAGAGACAGTTGGTGAAGGTATTGCCTTCTGCCGCAACTTCTGTCTGAAATGAGAAAGCACCTATGCCATTGCCAGAGACATTCTGGTCAGTTGTTTCTCCGTAGGGGGCGGCAAAAAAGCTTACTCCTGCTTGCCATTGCACGGAGGTACTGTTTGGGTCATCGTAATATTTAGTATTGTATATTTTACAATTTTTATAATTATTAAAACTGGCTCCAGAGGTGATATAGATACTTCCTTTGTCTAGTGAGGTCAAATTGATCAAATCGTTGTGCTGCACGCCTGGTCCTCTTAGCAAGGTAAGTTCTGATATATTTTTTGAAGTACAATCTATAATTGTATTGTTCTGCACCGTCCAGTTTTCGTATTTTGGGTCGTAGCAATATCCCCCACCCGTAGCGCATGTTTTGTTGATATAGAAAGAGGCTAGTACGAAGCCGTGCCCACCATGCCTCAGGTTGCCTACTCGCTCAATATAACAATCTCGTACAATGTTATTCTCCGCTTCCAGAGTTGCAGAGTTGGTAGAAATCAGGATGTAATAATCTGTAGAGCCGTGGTTTGCGTTGTCAGCATCGTTGCAGTAAACCTTGCAGGATTCTACCAGGTTGTCATTTCCCTTTACGGTAATACCTTCGGCGGCGGCATTGAGCAGGAAGCTGTTTCGGATGGCATTGTTGTTTCCATAAATAATAAATCCCTTCCCGTTGTAGCTGTTGGTAATGTCTCCAAAACCATCACCTATGATTTGTTCTAGGGTGTTGTTGTTTCCTACCGACGAAAACGCGTAGGTGTAATTGCGGATATAAAAATTCTGAATGGAGACGTCATTCTTACTGCTTATGGCCAGGGCATTGCCTCCTGTCACTCTATCACTTTCTAACGTAGGAAACAGAAGGGAGTAGTCACTGGCCAGATAGGTATCGAGCGAATCCGGCATGCTGGAGGCAGACAAATCGCCGGGTGTTGTGGTATACCCAATAAAGGTGGTCCCGGAATTTCCGACAGCCAAATTGTGTGCCCCGTAATTTCCTGCTTTTACATAGACGGTTGCTCCGGTGGGAGCATTCGCGAAAGCATAATCAATCGAACCAGGTGCGTTGATGTCTGTAGACAAGTTGGCAGTACCTGTAGGTGATACGTAGTATGGATTTGCTAGAACATTGGAGAGTAGCAAAAAGGAAAGTAGTAAAGTAGAAAGTCGTTTCATAGTGCAGAATTGAGGAGTATAAATAAGAACAGACTATTAAATATAAACAAAATCAAGTTTACAATCTGTTAGTAATCAAGTTATTTTAAATAACTCTGGAGTATTCACCGCTCAATTCTTTAAAGCGACTCAACGACAACTTTGCCAGAGAACTGCTTGTTTCCTTGTGTTACCAGAAAACTGTAAAAGGCGGGAGGTAAATTGGCGATCTGGATACGGTTTTGGTTGGAATTCTGTCTTTATAGGTCAAGCTGTTGCCTAATTAAGGATTGACAATATTTATGGAGGCTCCATTTGAACTAACTACCGTCACGTCTACATTATCATGAATGGTTATTTCATAACAATTTGCGGTCCCACTATTAATGAGAGGGTGATTGATCGTGTTGGGAATGATCACTGTAGAAGTAATGGTTGGTACACTTTGCTGATCCCAATTGCAAGGATCAAACCAATCGGTGCTCAGACAACCCGTCCAGGTCAAAACAGCTCCTGAACCAGATAAAGTACAAGCTCCACAAGGAGGTAATAAAGTCACCGACACATCATCTAAGTTGTAATAAGCATCTAACAAGTCTAACGGAAACCAACCAGCAATACCTATAGAGTCTATAGAAGTAGTGGGAGTATAAACAAAGGAAAAATTGGTCCAAGTGCTAGTAATTGAATCTGACTGCGCCAGGTACTGTGGAGGAGACGATGCAGATACTTCCATCCCCCTAGGACCAGTAGGACAATAATCAACCGCCGGAGAGTTGGCCCCCCAAAGCCAAATCCCGATACCCTCTGAAGGGTTTTTTATATTGTTGTTATACACGCTATTTACAAACTCTTTTAACCAAAAAGATACGACATACGAGTTTCCAGGCACTAAACTTGTATTTAGTTTAGCCATTGTTCCTTCTGCAGTGCCATAAGGACACGTATTCTGAGTGGTATAGCAGAATATCCCCATCCAAGCATCCCCGAAATGCGGAGGAGCCTCCCCTACCTCGTCTCCAGCTCCAAATGTCGACCCATCAAAACATCCGATTTTAAAGTAATCGGAGGTGGTTTTGTAGGCTGACGCTCTTGGAAATTCAAACCAATCTGCTGGATAAACACCACCCGACTGAAGGTTTATGTAGTTTGGACAAGATCCCGTTTCAAATCCAGGATTGGGCACCAGGTTTTGAGCCTTTAAGTTTCCTAGTATAAGTGTAATGCTGAAAACGATACCTATTAAAAAATGGGAATTATTCATTCTGTTGGTAGAGTAGCTATTGATTTTTTCTTTTGCAGGTGGCGGAGCCAATTGATACATTGATTGCCTTCGTCTTTCTCCTCTGCAACAATCTGATTTTCGTATAAAAATAGCAAAACTTCTGACCATTTTGTTTGATGCCCCCCTTATATAAATTACAAATATGCGCTATTCCCCTATTCCTTCATCAGTTTTCGGGTAACGGACTCTTTGTTGCTTTGAAGATTGATAAAATATAACCCTTGCGGGAATGCTGGCAAACTTAGTTCCATTGATTGACTGCCGACGGACAACTCTTTTTTAATCGCGTACAATTCGCGTCCAAGCACATCCAATAAGCTAATTGTCCACATCCCAGGGGCTTCCATAGTAATATCGATAGACAGCTTCTCAGAAAATGGATTGGGGAAAATATCAAGCGATTGGACAGTAGATACTACTTCTTCCTGTGCGGTCAGAATCACTTCGTCCTGCAAATCGCCCTGGACCCAAACCCCATAACTCCTAGGAGGCAATTCCATATAAATTTGATTGGAACTATTGACCAACGTAAATGGCGCTGCGGAAGTACTCAGAATATCCGTCAAAGTATCTCCAACCGCCAGATTGCTCATGTTTAAGGTTTGGTCGACCCGCAATGGCCCTTGAGAAAAGTTGATCGCCACCACCACGTCTTTGCCAGAAACCCCATTTCTTATTTGATAGATCAAGGACTTATTGGCTAATCCAGCAATAAAGTTCGACGGATAGGCAGAAGACCAGTTGTTGAGATAGTCCCGATCTGATGCTCCGAAAATATAGCGGTTGTGGGTTTCCAACAATCCATTGATTTCTGCTTCCAGATTGTTTGGTGCATAATAATCCGTGTAGAAGACACAAGGTAGCCCCACCTGATTATTTGTCAAAATATAGGCATAAGCCAATATTGGCTCATTGTCTACGGGCATTCCGGGATCTCTAAAGTCGTGGTTATTCACGAAAGTGACTACATTAAAAGGACTGGTGCCAGCGGCATCGACCATGCTACTTTGAAAGACATTTCTGGTATCGTAATTTCCATTATCACAAGCATTTTCTAGGGAATTTCTCAAAGAAAAATCGAACATCCGGATGTCGATGGCGCCCTTGGTGTCTGCATCCATGTTGTTGGTGATGTTGGTCAACCGCCCATTGAGCGTTGCGGCGTCAAAATCGTAGGATTCTCCGACCACCATTCCCGGAGCGATCCCATTATCGTATAGATAATCCATCATATCTCCGAAGAAGCTACCACTGAAGTGTTTTACCGCATCAATCCGATATCCGCGAATACCAGCATCTTGCCACATCCATTTGGTCCATTCAAAAAGAGAATCTCTTGTATTGTTGTTTTCTTGTTCTACATCATAATAGAATAACATGGCGTCTTCATCTCCGCATAAATTGGTTCCTTCTATGCCGTTTGGTCGGAAGTCCTGCCAATTCATTCCTCCGCGGCCGCTTAGCAGGTTGTTGAAGTTGGTGGCTGTTTGATAGGTGAGCTGGTTGGCGATATCTGATCCGTTGTGGTAAATTTCGTAGGGGTGATGATCTGACATGTCACCGAGATCAGCGGCGCCGTTTGCATTATTGACATTGTACATTTTGAACCAAAGGGTATCTCCTGCAGGGTTGAAGTCTGAAGAAGTAAGCGTCAGTTTAAACTCATCAATTTTGCAGGAAACACTGGCGTCATCGATATAGACTAACTTTCGTTTTCCTAGGAACAGTGGGTCGCTTGCCTCTCCGCACCCACCACCGCCATTGCCTGTTGCCGACTCGATAGTAGGTGCTGCACCATAGTCAGGGCCTATTTTGTTTGTCCATACAATTAAGTAGTAGCGTTTGCCAAAATAGTTCGCTGATTCTGTAGCAGATTTCATCTTTATGTAATAATCTCCTTCTGTGGGAGCCCCCATAGGAAGAAGGGGTAAAAACCCTTGAAATCTATCTGAAGGGAATGGGCAGCCACCAGAAAAGTTGCGAATGTAATCCGTGACTGCAGGATTGTCTTCAAATGTTCCTCCATCGCGATGGTTGTAGATCATATCTGCTACTGCTTCGATTCCTACATTGTCGAAAGTGTTGATCAAATTGTCCAACTGCGGTCTGATGCCCCATCGGGCGGAACTATATTGGCCTAGGTTGTAATAATCTTTCACATCGTAACCTGTGCTAGTGACTCCTACGCTAGATTCTGAAAGCGGTGGTAGCCAAATGTAAGTAAACCCAGCATCACTTAGTGCTTGTGCTTTTTGATCTAATAGGCTTATGTGCTTCACCCCACTAACCGAGGAAGGGTAATCCCAATACCAGCCCTGCATCATAACGTCCTGGCCCTTTGAAATCTGAAGTAAAAATAATGTAGAAAGGAAAAATGTAAATGCTCGCTTCATTTTGTTTGTTTTAGGAATTCTATTTTCCCAAAAGCTTTTTGCCAACTAGAAGATACCAGAATAGTCAAGCGAATGGGTTATTCAGAAAATTACAAAAACTTGTATTAAAAACCCAATTTAGCCATCACTCGAAAAAATGCCTGTTTCAGCAAAAACCAATAATATATTAGCAAAAAATATACTACGCTGCAGGTACTGTAAAACCTACGTTTTTCGGTTTCACAAAAATGACATAAAAATTTATTCGCCCTGATACGCAACATTTTAGCCAAAATCCAGTAGAAGATGAGTGAAGCAGGATTAAATCAACAAACAACTGTCACAGATATTATATTATTATACAAAAATACAGCAAGCGAAATTTTGTTATTTTTTTATCTTTAATCTAATAAAAACTAATGTTTCAAAGAGTTCAAAAATGTTTTGATTTGAACAAAAAAAATTCTACCTTTACAATAATTCACCAATACCCTAGTCACAAAAAGACAAATAATATAAACCACTTACTCTACTCAAATTGTACTATTATGTCCCAAAGAAATCAGATGATTAAGAAAATATCTACCACCATTTTAGCCTTGTTTCTTGTTGTTATTTCGACGACTATGGTTGAGGCGCAATCTATGAATTTGCAAGTTGCTTCTCCATTGCAACTAAACGAGAGTCAAACTCATATTAATGTTCATGTTCCTGCTGCCAGCAATTGGGGGGAAGCTGCTATTGTAGTATATGATGTAGCTGGCTTTGCGGTGATAAACGAACCACTTGATTTCCGATCTGATAAACGTTCAGACGCGGTAGAGATTAGCGCTCTTCCAGCTGGTCAGTATACAGTTCTGATAATTTCAGGACAAAACACCTTGTCAGTCAAGTACTTCACAAAAAATTAGAAAACATCTTTTAGGATTTATACAAAGAGGGCATTTTGCCCTCTTTTTTTGTTTAGGGTAGTCCGTAAACGTGCTGAATTGATTCATATTACTTTGCAAAACTGGCAGAATAGACGTTTTAAATAAGGGGTTATGGATCATCTTCAATCGCCTAAACGTTTTTACCAGGTAAAGCATAGTACTTACCCTACAGAATGTTGGCAAACGAAGTCCTCGCCACAAGCAAACCTCCCACCTAAACCATTAAAGATAGTCAGAAAAAACTGCCGTTGGCCTGCTTACTACGATTCGGAAAGCAGGCTTTAGCCATTGGAGGATGGTGTAGAAAAAGCAGACTGTGGCCTAACTCATCTAAAAATGACCTGACCTTTTACTAAGTGTTAAATAAGAATTTTGATTAAAGCCTAGAAGAAGGTGATTTAATCTAGGAATGCTGACTCAATAAAGCTAAACCTAAATTTACCGCCAAAAGGAATCCATGTCTTTCAATAATGCTTCTGCTTTTTTGCGATAGGCATGTGCCTTGTCTGCAACAATTGTTTGCAGCACTTTTTTGGCAAGATCAGACTGCCCGTTTTTAAGAAAAGAAAGTCCTTGATACCATTGGGCAGCTTCTTTGTACCTGGCATCGTCGGATGCAATGACTTTAGAGAATTGATCAATCGCCTCCTTGTTGTTATTAAGCTGGAACGCGGCATTTCCTGCTAGTAGAGAAGCTTCTGTTATTTTAGGGTGGGTTGCTGGAAGAGTGGTAAACTCCTGGAGTGCTGTGGTATAATCCTTCGTGCTGTATGCTTTTACTCCATTACTGAATGCGTTGTTTTCCTGGGTGCCGCGGATACCACTTGCGTCGTAAGTCTGAAAATTGCTCATGGCCAATCCTTTGTCGGAATAGGCATTGCCCATTACCAAATACAACCCTAAAAGAGATACTAACAGTAGGCTGGCTGCAATAGGAATCAAATATTTCTTAATAGAAAATTTGGATCGCTGTTTCCTTTCTTTCTGCAGGTTTTTAAGTTGAGTTTTCAGGCGCTCTTGCGACAGGACATCGACTGCTTCGTAGGCAATTTTGTGTTCTTCTACGGCTTCGGCCAATTGGGCATTTATATGTAGTTGTTGTTCGAACATGGTTCGATCGTTTTTATCAAGATTGCCTTCCAGGTAATCTTCAATTTGGTTGAAATAATCTTTCATTTTTGCGGGCTATTTTTTAAAAGCTTGACCAGGTGAGGGTTTTCCTTTACAATTTTTACCAATCCTTGAAAGCACTGATGTTTTTTCTTCCGTGCCACACCTTCACTTTTGTAACCCAGCTCCTCAGCTATTTCTTTCATCGAATAACTTAGCTTCCAAAGCTCAAGTACCTTTTTGCACTTGGGCCCCAGCTGCTCAAGCAACTTATTAAGGAGTTCTGCCCTTTCCTGTGAAACTAATTCCGACTCTGGATCTTTTTCATCCCTGTCTTCTACCTTCAAGGAAGATTTATAGTTTTCGCTACGGACATTTCTGTTAAACTTTTTGAACCAGAGGTTGCGGCAAACACCAAACAGATAGCCTCTTGTAGGGTTTTCGCCTTTAAATTTATCCCTACGGACATTGACGATCAGACTTCGGATGCCATCCTGAAATATGTCTTCTGCATCCTCCACTACTCCACCCCGCGACTGAATGAAGCTAAAGATGTCTTTTCTAAGTTTGTCGTCATTGTATAAATGACGCATGACATCTTCGAGTTCTTTGCCGCCAGCTTTAATCCCCTTAATAATATGCTCGTCAGTGTACGAGTCCATAGCTTTCAATGATAAGTTCCTAACAAAAAAAAATTGTTACCAAATTATGACAAAAATTAACAAATGCATGCCTTTATAACACGTTCACTAATTTCCAATGTTAATTTCCCACGCAAAATACACAGAATTAGCATATTTAAAAGTAATATTTCCAGTTGATTACAATTAAATCCATTATTATTTTTAAAAAATCGTTTTGTCTGGTAACGAAACCTGATAGGTAATGTACTTAGCTAGTAATCAAGGTAGTTATTTTAAAAATAATTACTTATTTTCGTTAACCATTTGGCGAATAGCGCCGAATACATAAAAGATAACTATTATGAAAAGACTGAACCCCCTTTTTCTATTGTTTTGCTTACTAACATTTTTTTTACCTGACAAGAATCTTGATGCACAATCTGTAAATCAGCAAGATTACAATGCGCTCATTAAATTGTACCACGCTACAGATGGCGAAAACTGGGACGACAATACGAATTGGTTGTCTTCGGCTCCAATTTCTGATTGGGAAGGCGTTATTACTGATGTAATAGGCGGTGAAATAAGAGTTTGGAAACTTCACCTTGGCAACAACAACTTAACAGGTGCCATCCCTCAAGAAGTTGCAGATAGTCTATCAGAACTTTTTAGCTTTCAACTTCACTGGAATAAACTTACAAGTATTCCCGACTTTACGTCCTCCCCCAACTTAATGTATATCTATGTCCAATACAACAATCTTACGTTTGAAAGTCTGGAGCCGAACTTGCCAACAAATCCTAATGTTGTTGTATTTAATTATAGCAATCAGGATACGTTTTATGGCGAAGAGGTGTACGTAGACAGAGAACCAGATGACCCATATCTTATGATAGGCGAAGCTGGAGCTTCTGCCACCACCAATTATACTTGGTATAAAGCTGGCTCCCCAAATGAAAATATTGGAACTGGGAACACAAAAGACTTAGGCAAATTAGAAGTTTCAGACGCTGGCACCTATTTTTGGGTAGCCACTTCTACACACCCAGGACTTACATCCATGACCTTGACAAGGCGTATGGTGCATCTTGGGGTACAAAAAGAAGTTTGTAAAGACAGTTTTGGAGCTTACATAGATTGCGACAGCCTTATCATAGAAATTAACCCATCATTGACTCCGCCTCAAGTTAGTTTACTTCTTCAAAAACTTAAGTTTAGTGCTGGTCAAACTTGCCCTTGCACCGACGTTAACTTAGTAGGAATAGACTGGACCTTATCTATTGAACGCGCATCAGAAAGCGCAGAAGAGACAGCCGAGACTACCGAACAACTTGAAGAGGAAGGTTTTGGTTATAACTATAAAGGTATTAAACCTAAAGCAATTGCAAATGCAGGAGGAAGTTTCACCCCCCCACCAAAAACGAAAGGTACCACTTTAGTTGCCATTTTAGACACTGGAGTTGAATTTGACTATGCTACTCAGCCCTATTTGACTCCATTACGATGGGAAAACCTGGTAGACAACAACATTAATGGTATTGATGAGGATGCAAACTGCTATACGGACGATAGATTTGGTTGGAATTTTCCAGATGATACCTACAACAATCTAAGTGATCAAGTTGGGCACGGTACGGAGATTGCCAATATTATCACCTATACACAACCTGGTTCGACCGCAGCCGAACTAATGAATCTTCGAGTATTTGATGAAAATGGAGAAGGTGATTTGTTTCCCGCTATTTGTGCCATTTATTATGCCGCTGAAAAAAACGCTGACGTTATCAATATGAGTTGGGGATACGAAGGAGAAGCTTCAGACCCACTCAAAAAGGCAATTCAGCATGCAGGGGTAGATGCAGGGTCAATTGTAGTAACTTCTGCTGGCAATAGCTATAATGACAATGACGCCATTCCACATTACCCATCCAATTACGAATTGGATAATCTTATTTCTGTCGGAGCATATCAATTGGGCACGAATGCTTGGTGGCATATAGCCAGTGATCATGGTTCTAATTATAGTTCAAGATTTGTTGATTTGGCGGCTCCGGGAGTTGGTATTCCAACAAAATCTTTAGGAGGTGTCAAAAAATCTGTTACTGGAACTTCTTTTGCTGCGGCTTATGTCTCTGGAGTCCTGGCGTCGTTGATTGAAAACTACCCAACAGCAAGCCCTAAAGCCTTGAAACATTGTCTAATGGAGTCTGTAGTTTATGATCCATCTTATGCTGATAAGTGTACCGCTGAAGGAAGAATCAACTTGACGCAATCAGACCTCTGCCTTAATGGATTTGAATACTTGACAAAGACTAAATCATTGCTTGATTTGAACGTTCTACTAGAAGGAGCAATAAGTAGCACTGGGATTATGACAAATAAATTAAGACAAGATAATTTAATCCCACTATATCAACCCTATAATACCGCTCCCTGGAACCATAATGGAGGTGAAGTGCTTAATCCAGATTTACTTTTAAACCAATCGATCAGCCATCATAATATTGTGGATTGGGTATTGGTTAGTTTTGTGGATCCAGCCGATGCAGAAAACGCCCTTACCACAGCAGCGCTCGTTAGAAGAGATGGAAAAGTTGTTAATTACTATAATGGTGGTCTGCTTGAAATGCCGTCAGATCCTGGCTATAGACACATTACGATTGTACATCGGAACCATTTGGGGGTCATGACAAAAGAAATGATGTCTTTTGATTATCAACCCTCTAAAATTGACTTTTCAGATCCAAGTACGCTCACTTTTGGTACAAGTGGCCAAAAATACATGCCTACCACAGACTTAAATTTGTTGTACGCGGGTAATGCCACTAAGGACAATGTTATTGATGCTGCAGATCGCTCTGCAATTTCTAACAAGGATGGCAACACTGATTATTACGACGAAACTGATATTAATATGGATGGCGAGACGAATCTCACTGACTGGGGTCGCTCTTTTTTAAATAGAAACACTATAAGTCAATGCAGCACCTGCCATTAGAAAATAATTTAATGTTCAAAATATTGAAATGTGTCAACTCTCCAATCAGAGTTGGCACATTTTAATAATATCTAATTGGTTAATGTTATCTTGTTTGTATTAAACTCAATTTTGTTTGAATGAAAGCCTTTTCAATAACCTATGCACTATTATTTAGTGTCATTTTGAATTCATTTTGCCAGGAGACACCTGCTTCTTGGCAAGGCACAATTAATACGGCAGATTCTTTAATGGCAAACAAAAAATATGAGCAGGCTGCCATTCTTTATGACTCTATTGGGAAAAAGCTGTTTTCACACAAGGATAAAAAAGCGTATTTCATTCAAAGTACAAAGGCCGGAATTTGTCTCACCAAAGCAAGGAAATATAAACAAGCACAATCTTATCTCTTAAAACTAGAGAAAAACCACAAAAAAGAAATTAATAAAAATGATGAACAACTAGGGTTGATTTATCACAAAATTGGTGTTGCCTATAGCAATTACCAAGACAAAGTAAACGCTGTTAAATACTACCAGAAGGCAGTAGAAATAAGAAAATCACTGTCCCCTATCAATCTAAAAGATTTGACGGCCAGTCTTAAAAACACAGCAAGTTCTTATAAACACCTTGGTCAATTTGACAAAGCAATAGACATCTATAAGCAATTGCTTCTTCTTTCAAAAAAAGACAATAATCCCTCTCAAATAACGTATGTCTACATAAACATGGGAATTTGCTATCGTAGAAAAGGAGATTTCGACCAAACCCTTTCCTTTTATCGCAAAGCGGAACAAATCATATTGAAAGAAAAAGGCCCAAACCACACAAAACTTGGTGAGCTATACAATAGTATCGGTATTTTATATTATGACTATAAAAAATATAAAAATGCCCATGATAGCTACCAAAAAGCCCTAAATATTTACAATAATGCAGAAAAAAAAGATAAGCGGTTAATAGCTTTAGCTTATAACAACATAGGGCTTGCTTACAATAGAATGAACAACTTTGAAGAGGCCATCAATTATATTTTTAGAGCGCTGGATACCTATAAACAAATCGAATACCCAAATGCTGGGCAGATAATTGACTTTCAAAAAAATATTGGCTCGTTGTACTTAGGAGTCGGAAAGTATACCAAAGCCAGAAAATTCCTTTCTGAAGCGCTGGCTGCCAGTCAGGAAAATTGGGGCGAAAACCATATTGAAAACTCGAGTATTTTATTCAGTTTAGGCGAATTGAACTTGGAAGAAAAAAAGTACCAGGAGGCACTCCAGTATTTTCAAAAAACGATTCAATCTCACCTTACTATTTCACTTAAAGATAACATTCATGCCCTACCAGATTTTGAAAAACACGGAGTAGTTGGTCGTAAAAAACGCCTTTTGGAGACCTTAGAATTCAAAGCTAACAATTATCAAGCGCTTGCCAAGTCTGATTCTGATCGTCCTGATTCAATTTACAAACAGTATGCCCTGGAGACTTATATCTGCGCAGACCAACTTATAGACCTGATGCGTAAAGAACACACCGCAAAAGGATCCAAACTCTTCTGGACCGCCACCACCCTGCCTATCTACGAGCAAGCAATAGAAACAGCCCTTCAACTCTACGACCAAACTAAGGAGCCCAAATACCTAGATCAAGCCTTCACCTTTTCAGAAAAAAGCAAAGGCATCCTTTTATTGGAATCCCTACAAGACAACAAAGCCAAACAGTTTGCAGGAATCCCTCCCCAGCTCCTTGAAAAAGAAGCAGACCTCAGTCAAAAATTAACCGACGCACAACAAAACCTATTTAGCGAACAACAATTTGGAGAAGAAGCAGATTCCTCCCAACTAAAAAAATATGCCTCGCAAGAATTTGAGTACGCACAAGCAAAACTAGCCATCGTCAAGGAGCTGGAAACCAACCACCCCGAGTACTACAAAATGAAGTACAACACCAGAACCGCCTCCCTGAAAGAAACCCAACAACAGCTTGGCCCAAACAAGGCGATTCTGGATTATTTTGTTGGGAATGAACAGGTGTTTCTATTTAAAATCACCGCTACCGAAGTCAGCTATCATCAACTAGGAAAGTCAGACAGTTTGGCCAATCAAATTGAGGCATTTCGAAATAGCATTTTTAATTATTTTATGACAGAAGGCTCGACCAAAGAGGATTATCAGCAAGCTAGTCAGCAATATGTTCAGCTTGGAAAATTGCTTTATGATTATTTGATTCCTGATGAGGTGGCGGCGAATTTGCCAGAACAACTGGTCATTATACCGGATGGAGTGCTCGGGTATTTACCGTTTGATGCGCTGTTGACAACCATTCCTGAGCAAGTGGACAAATTTAAAACGCACCCCTATTTGATGCGGGACCATCAGATTGCCTATGCCTATTCAGCTACACTCCTTCAGGAATTTAGTCGTCGGAGTCAGAATAATGGACGTGGGCTACTTGCCTTCGCACCTACCTTTGGAGAAAAAACAGATCCATCGAACGCTGTACGACAAATAGCAAGTAACACCCGTGGCCTACTTGGCCCACTCGCCCACAATGAGGAAGAAGTGCAAGCCATTCAGCAACTAATAGGCGGTAAATACCTGCTTGGATCTGAAGCTACAGAAAACCGATTTCGAGCGCTGGCGGCTGACTATCAGATCCTTCATTTTGCGACGCATGGCAAGGCCAATGATGAAAATTCGGATTATTCTTACTTGGCATTTACCGAGCAGCGTGATTCTCTGGAAAATGAATTTTTGTATGTAAATGACCTTTACGGAATGCGGCTGTCTGCGGACCTTGCGGTGCTGAGTGCTTGTGAGACGGGCATTGGAAAACTTCAACGGGGGGAAGGGATTGCGAGTCTGGCGCGTGGTTTTTCTTATGCGGGCGTCCCTAGCATTATTACTACGTTGTGGAGTGTGAATGATGCGAAGACCTCCTTGATTATTCAATCCTTTTATGAAAATTTGGTAGCGGGAAAATCTAAAGACAAAGCCTTGCGGCAAGCTAAACTGGAATACCTCGAGACTAGTGATCACTATCATTCGCATCCTTTCTTTTGGGCGGCGCCGATTGCTATTGGGGATATGCGGGTTATTGAGATTGGTGGGGCGAACTGGTGGTGGATGGGTGGTTGTTTCTTGCTTTTAGTTGGTGTTGGTTGGTGGAAGTTTAGGTCTTGAATTTTACTACGAAAATGAATCCCTTTTTTCATGTGACACGTAGTTTTCTAGAACATCAGGCGATAAACTAGGCGTCTGCTTCATCGTCGTCTTCTAGGTCTTCTCTCATTTCTTCTAGTTCTGCTTCTAGATCAGCGAGACTTTTTTCTATGGCTTCAGGGTCTTGATTTTCTATTGGTTTGGCAGGGGGTTCTGGTGTTTTGGGTGCTGGTTTTATTGTGGGCTCTTTTGTTATTGGGGGAGGGGTTTGGGATTCGGCTTTTGGGGTTGGAGTTGGTTCTTCGACCGGTGGTTGGTTGGTGATTGGTGTTTTTTCTGCTGGTGCATCTATTGGTGTTTCTACATCGAATGCATCTTGGATCGAAATCGGATCGTCTACGATGTTGGGGTCTGTATCTTGTTTTCCTGTTGGTGAATTTTCCTCGGTTGTTTGATCGAGGACCTCCGATTCTACCACGTCCGATTCCGCAGGAGCAACAACACTACCCTTTCTAAATTGATGAATGGCAAAACCTGAAGCAATCAACCCGCCCAACAAAACCAGTAACGAGGCGCCCATCAACAAATCATAGTTCAATTGCAAAATACAAAAATCAAACAATCCGTGCAGCAAAAATGGGACAACAAAAGCAAGCGTCAAATGGCGCATCCTATTGGTTTTTTCAAACTTCGCCTTTCCAATATAATACCCCATTAACACTCCAAATACGCCATGTGCCGGCACTGAAGTAAACATCCGCAAAATGGCGGTTTCCAGCCCCAAGTCTGTTGCATATAGTATGTTTTCTAAGGTAGCAAAACCCATTGCCAGCATCCCCCCATAGACAATCCCGTCCATCCGTTCATCAAAAAAAGGCTTGGGAAACAGGTAATAGCGCATCGCTACAAACTTCATCAGCTCTTCAGTAAGCGCAATAACTCCGAAGGCAAATAGAAACGTCATCCATATTTGCTCCGATACATCAAGTCCAATCTTGTAACTCAATTCTTGAAAGGCGTAGGCAGGAATAGTGATGACCATTCCCAGGAAAAAAAAGCCAATGATATTGCGCCCTGTCTCTCTGTTTTTGTCCAGCCACCAAATCAAGCCTGCGATCAATAAGCCAGGAAGTATTGCCAGTAAAACTAAAAGATTCTGATCCATTTGCGATTTATTGTTTGACCCATTGCGGGATTTCGTGATTGATTTTGGCGAGTAGGTGATTTACCGCTGCTTCAAGCAGTTCTGGCTGTTCTTCTAGTGGGAAACCGGTAAAACGCTCTGCTTGTTCGATAGCAGGAAGTAACTCAAAATTATTTTGTTGCTGGCAGTAAAACTGTTGTTTTTCGTGGAATCGTTTGGCCAAATACTCTTGTTCAGTTTGGCCGGGAGTAGGGATTAGAATGGCACGCTTGCCTAGTTTTACCAGATCCATAATAGTACTATACCCCGATCGCGCCAACACTAATTTAGTGGAGGCAAAGACATTTGACAATTCATTTGCAGTAAGGAAATTTTTGATCGTCAGGTTGCCCAAGTTCTCTTCGTCTGCTTGCTCAGTAATACCTCTTACGAGTATTACTTTTTTAGTGGTATTGGATAGTTGTGCTTTGATTTTTTCTTCTAGGAGCGTACGTTGAGGTTCGGGTCCTGAAAGGATGACCGCAAGGTGGTACAGTAGACGCATCGGCTGTTTTTTCAAGCGGGACAGCATGCCGATGTACCGGACATTTGGCAAGATTGCCGGGTGTGACAACTCCCCAGACAAGTTTGGTGTATCCTTAAAATCAGGAATCCAACATTCGTCAAACTGACGTATCAACCGTTTACTATTCCAATTGGCAAGGCCTGCCAAACCAATATTCAACTTAATATTGACTTGGTGGGTCAGGAATATACTAGGAATCTGTTTCGAACACATTCCGTATCTGTTGTCTGAAATGACGGCATCAATTTTATACTTGGTGATCGCTTCTTCCAGCCATTTTTTTTCTTTGTTAATGGCCCGAAGGATCTTAGGAAGTTGAGGAGCAATATTCAAAATCATATTGCCGGACTTATAGGTAATGTTGTAGGACGGCGTTTTTAGGAGGCGCAGGTTTGGGTATTCGTTTTTCAGCAATTCGTAGGAGCGGCCGTCTGTGGCTAGCAAAACTTCGACCCCTTTTTCCAGCAGCAAATCAATGATTGGCATACACCGTGTGGCGTGGCCCAATCCCCAATTTAACGGAGCAACTAATATGCGTTTGGATGATAACATTTTTGCTAACTTAACTGTTGACTTGAAGTCTGTAAAGCCAGATCAATCAACATAATATAATACAACGGTGCAAAATTATCAATAATCAAAACAAAAAGGTAGGGAAAGGCATTTCTTTTCTTGATTGCAGTATTTCTTTTTTAATCGCAAAGGAGCTAAGACGAGAAATTTATCGTTTAGGGGAGTGTCTCACTAGGAGAATCAGCATCGCTGACTTTCATGAAATCTATACGTTATACTACTCTGCTTCCTGAAGTTTGCGTAGTAACTCACCAGCAGTTTGAAAGCCGACAAGTTTGTTTTGCAAATTGCCATCAGCATCAAAAATCAGAATTGCTGGAAGTGCATTCACATTGTATTTTTGTGAAAGTCCTACGGCATCGAAACTTTGAGCATGCAGCTTTGCGGCTAGGTATTTAGAATTTACATAGCTGGTCAACTGTTTGTCTTTAAATGTTTTGTAGTCCATTTCAAAACATTTCCCACACCACTGGGCGTAGAAATCGATAAAATAAGGTTTGTTTTCTTTTTTGGCTTGGGCAGCAATTACTTCAACCTCCTCCTCGAGGAAGTTGATTTTGTTGTCGTCATAACTCATGCTTAGGAGAAAGGGAAAGATCAACAACAGAAGAACTCTTTTCATTCGTTTGGGAAGTTAAATGATTATAAAACTGGCTAAAAGGGATCACGAAGATAGTGAATACCAGTCACTTATACAAACAATTTTAGATTATTTCAATTTGTTTAATTTTACCCCGTCACAGATACGGACATTTCAATACTCACTAGCTTTAATGGGCGGAATTTAATTTTGATTCGATTCGACTTTTTAATACGATACAAAATTTTTGCTGCAATTGGGTGTTTATCGGGTACAAATAAAAGGATAAAAAAAAATCTGCTATCGTCACGATTTTTTCATTTTATTATCGCAAACATTAATTCTTGATACCATTCAAAATTTTTTCCTGAAATTTCGCTCAATTAATTAAATAATAAAATAATATATCTAAAAAACATTATAAATAAGCAATAAATAGGTACTATTTAAAGTAAAATTAAAAATAAACACATCTAAGAAAGCCTCGAATTTGCATTTTTCATATGCATGCTTTGTTTAATTTTGAATTATTCCATTATAATCTTCCTAAACAAAACAGTATGAAAAATATTTGCTCTTTAGTTCTCCGTTTTCTTGTATTAATATTGGCGACCGACGACTTGATGGCTTCGGTAAAACTGGAAGCCGAAAATGCTCAACTATCAGGATTGACGACAAGTACAACCCTTGCCAATTTCTCCGGCTCCAGTTATGTCGACGGCAACTCCCTCAATGCGAACACCGACAAGATTTCATTTGTTGTAAACTCACCTTCGGTTGGCAGCTTCCCTCTCGTCATTCGATATGCTGGAGTGTATGGGGCTAAACATCAGTTTGTTGTTGTAAACGGGGTTTCTACCTATTTCAGTTTCCCCCAATCGAGCGGCTGGACGTCCATTTCCTTTGGCAATATTACCTTGCAACAAGGAACAAATACCATTGAGATCAAGAAGAGTTGGGGCTGGACACATTTTGACTATATAGAAGTGGGCATCCCAACTACCCCACCACCTTCCTCCAACACCACCTACGAAGCAGAAAGTGCCCAATTGACGGGAGTAACTGCGGCCTCCGGATTATCAGACTATTCTGGTTCAGGGTATATCAGTGCCAATTCACTTGATGCAAATGGTGATCAAATCACCTTTCAGGTCACCGTAAATGCAGACGGCAACTATCCGCTGGTGATCCGATATGCCGGCGTTTTTGGAGACAAACATCAATTCGTCATTATAAATGGTCAATCTACCTACTACAAATTTCCAGGGAGCTCTTCCTGGCAGGATAGTCAATTTGGAAATGTCTTTTTGCATGCAGGCACGAATACCATTATCATCAAAAAAAGCTGGGGCTGGACACATATTGATCATATTCGAATCGGAGGAAATCCACCAGCAAACAGTGATCTAGTCACACCAAACCCAACCGAGGAAACAAAAAAGCTCTGGAATTATCTAAAGGGAATACCCGCACAAGATAAAATCATCGCTGGTGTTTGGAATCATAGTATGGGATACGAGGAAGTACATGCTTATTCTGGTAAACATGCCGCCCTGCTTGGGAATGACCTTTGGTGCTGGCATGATTACGAGACGCAATATTGCAAAAATGAACAGCAGCGACTCATCAATCAATCCATCGCTCATGCAGAAGCCGGAGGGATTGTTCAAATCAACTGGCATTGGGGGAATCCGTTTGCGACCAATTTTACCAGCCAGAATGCATGGTTGTCGCATGCTCCCGGCCTTACTGCCACCCAGTGGAACAATATCTTCATTCCTGGCACTAGTGAATACCAGACATTTGTCGATGATTTGGATCGGCATGTAGATGACGTCCTAGAAAAAATAGTCTATTCCAACGGGAAGCGAATTCCCATTCTGTTCCGTCCTTTCCATGAAATTGATGGGGGTTGGTTTTGGTGGACACATCCTACGAATCCTCAAAAAACGGTGGATCTATGGAACTTCCTTTTTGATCGGTTGATCAACCATCATCAGCTCGACAATCTGATTTGGGTTTGGAGCAACAGTGAAGTTTCTCCACATCTTACCGACGGCAAAGACGTGCATCGTCCAAACATTAAATCCGAGGATTTTTATCCTGGACATGCGAAGGTAGATATGATGGCTGCAGACATTTATCATGTACAATATCAAACGACTGGCAAGAAGAAATTTTGGGATCATAATTACTATTCTTACAAGGATTTTTATGATGTGCTGAATGACATTGCTCCTAACAAACCAAAGGCAATTGGGGAATGTGATGCCTTACCGAATCCATACAAAATTGAAAATGGGTATGCTGATTTTGATTTGCCGTGGGTGTATGCCTTGGCTTGGTGGACGCCGGTGGATGGTTATCATGGGCCGTTGATTTGTGTTACAGATCCTTGCCATCCGGGTGGATGGTTGAGCTGGACGTACAATCATGAGGTGTATTTGACGTTGGATGAATTGCCGGCAGGTGAATTTCTGCGTGTCGGCGCGGGCTTGGAAGAGGATAAAAAATGGACGGTTACCATTTTTCCTAATCCTGCAAGTGAGTATGCTGTTATTGAGGTGGGAGAGCAGCTGGAAGCAGTAAAGGTGTTTGATGCTTCTGGGCGGTTGGTTTATTCGAGGACCAACTTGATCAACTCCTCCATATTAGTGCCGCTAAAAGGATGGAATCCTGGCATTTATTTTATACAACTTATTACGTCGACTGGAGCGACAACTACGGAGAAACTTTTGGTAGAGTAAACTTTGACGTTTATTAATTTTAGAAATTCGACTTTGGACAATTTTCTGGAGTCGGATTTTCTAATAAAATAAGGGGAGTGCATACTGAATCACGGTAATTTGTTATTTGGAAACGGTTATTTATGAAATGGATACACTTATAAGTTGTGACTAGTTTCTAGTAGGTATTCTACTTAATATTGTGGTATGACTTCCTGGATTCAGTTATTAGCTTTCATTTCATAATACATCTTAAAAAACAATAACCATGAATTTTATTACAAACTTATCACGATTTTTTGCTGCTGGTTTGATGGCGGTGTTTATGTTGCTTAGTGTTG
>CALLWB010000026.1 GCA_938016265.1 uncultured Saprospiraceae bacterium | reverse complement strand
ATTTATAGCACTTTAACTGGGTATGTTCATTTTTTCCAATCGATGAAAAAACGAACCAAAAAAATCTTGTTTTTATAAACTCGTCCCTCGAACATATAAAAACGGCCTCCCGCACGGTTGTTTCAATGGAAAACTGCTTTTTCTTAAAGATTTTGAAGTTGTGCTGAGTAGTTACAAAAATTCAATCATTATAAATAGCAATCATCTGCTCCCCAGTTGACGATTTGCTCGCTCTATACATTCCTTCCGTGTTAAAAGGCATGGTGATTTCTCCTTTGGTATTGACTGCGATCAGTCCGCCGTCGCCATTGATTTCTAGGATTCGTTTGTGGATTACTTCTGATGCGGCGGCTTCTAGGGACATTTCTTTGTGTTCCATCAAACAAGCGACATCGTAAGCGACGACGCCTCTGATAAAAAACTCGCCACTTCCAGTGCAGGAGATGGCGCAGGTTTTATTGTTGGCATAATTGCCGGCGCCTATCATGGGGCTGTCTCCGATTCTTCCAAATTTTTTGTTGGTCATTCCACCGGTGGAGGTGGCGGCGGCGATATTGCCAGACTGGTCACAGGCAACTGCGCCTACTGTTCCAAATTTTGAATCTTTTTTTACAGAATGGTCCAGTTGAAAACCATCGGTGTTTTTGATTTCTTGCCATTGGCGGTGTCTTAAATCATCATGGAAATAGGCATCCTCTTCGATAGTATGTTTGTGGGCACGGGCAAAATCCATGGCGCCAGCTCCTGCTAGAAATACATGTTCGCTTTTTTCCATTACATCTTTGGCTAGTGTAATTGGGTTTTTGATTCCGGTGACCAGAGAAACGGCGCCTGCATTTAGTGTCTTGCCATCCATAATAGAGGCGTCCATCTCATGGCTGCCTGTTGCAGTGAAGACGCTGCCTTTCCCGGCATTAAACAATGGAGAATCTTCTAGTATTCGAACGGCTGCATCTACAGCATCGACAGCAGACCCACCGTTTTCCAGTAGCTGATAGCCTTCCTCCAATGCTGCTTGAAGCGCCGATTTGTAGGCTTGTTCCTTTTCTGGAGTCATCCTACCTTTTATTAAGGTTCCTGCGCCGCCATGTATTGCAATTGAGAATGTGTTCATTGGATTTTTGTTTGCTTCAAAAGTAGGATTTTTCCTGTATTAGATTGGTGAAATTTGATATTTATTTACTGAAATAAACAAGTTAAGACTATCATTAATTCCACCAAAAACACAGCATCTAATCTCCTCATAATTCAGCTTGGGAGTAGGAGGCGTCTGCCACCAGCGATTTTGCACAAAGGGTTTATTGTATTATTTTATCCTTCGCTTTCGCACAGTGCCACCAACCAAGGACCTACCTCAAGGAGATGGACTGTTGCTATTGCATAGGAAGGAAGCACTGGCAACTTGCAAAAGCAATTGTGGCTGCCACAAGTCCTGAAATAAAAATGATCAAGGAAAATCGAATCAGTTTATGCTTGCGTCTTATCGTATTCCCTAGGTAATACAAATCTCTTATCATGGACTCATACAGGTAGTTCCCATCATTAAGGAGTTGCAACATCCCCCATTCGAAGTCCCGGGGATGCATTCCATGAAAATTTCCGAAATACAACAAATTGCCTTTTTTATTTCTAATCTCCTCTTCGGTAAAGGTACCATGCGTCTGTGTTGGTGTAATTGCAAGAATGGCAAAAACAATCGAGGTAATATTGGTGATGGTCAATATGGCAATAGGCAAAACTTCAGCAAAATTTTGTCGTAATTCTGTCTTGCCAATAACTCCACCAATCACAAGCGATAGGATAATGGAGTTGATGGTAATCATAATACTCGCCTTCCTATCTACCATCTGATTGAGTGTGTAGTGGTTGCGGGAAGTTGTGCGAAACATGGTTTGTATACCTCTGTCGTCTCTCCCTTTTACTGTTTTAAGGCTTTTTTTAAGTTTCTTCAGTTCTTCATCACTAATATCTAATTCTCTACGCAGCAGTAGATCTTCTTCTTTGCCAAGGGATTTTCGATCTTTTTGCAATTGTAAAACAGTTTCTTGAAATCCGGGATCAAGCTTCTCTTTCCCGTATTCAGTATGAAACTTAATGTGTGTCATTAGATTCAGAACAACATCGTACCAGGCCTTTTTAGAAATATCTGCATTTCGGAGTAGCATTTCTTTATAAAATGCTTTCATATGCTTTTTTGCCTTGCCATTTGTGAAATCAGCATAAGCAGCGTCGGATAAAACAAAATCGATCGTCGTTTCTGGACCGACAGTCACATCCATTCGACTCATTGCCTCCAATACTTTCTTTTGTCCATCCTCTGGGTACTTCACTAATTCAAAGAATTTTTTAGCATGTCCAGTGATTACTTCCTGCATGGTGTGATCGAACTCCCCACTTTTTTCGTTAAACTTCAGAATTCTAGTTTTTCCCCAACCAGAAGAATGGAGCCAGGCAGCAAGGATGGCCACCTCCTGGTCTTTTTCAGAAAGAGGGACAGACTTCCCTATTTTGATTATGTTCTTGACAAACCGATGTGCAAACTTAATATCATGGAATTCTACTTTATCAGAAAATTCGACAATTATCTTGCTGGCAAATGCCTCCACTTGAGTAAGTACTTGGTTATCCGTTTTTGCGTCCATAGTATTAAAAGTTAAATCCTATTCTAAAGTTAAATTGTTTTTCTTCTTTTGAGAAGGAAAAGTGCGGTGAAAGAACGATGGCAGACAAAGGACTAAACCATATTCCGGCAGTTATGCTTTGATGCAGTTGATTTGAGTTTTCACCAGACAGCCAAACCCTTCCAACATCATAACCTCCCATGATGCCGACATCCATAGGTAGAATTTTGTTGTACCAGTTCGCCAATTTGATCCGTAAGTCAACGTTTTGATAAAACATACTTGTTCCCGTAAAACGGTTGTTGCGATATCCCCGAAGAAAATTATTGTTCCCAATACTAGGTCGTTGGTGAAAGTCGGGATTTCCCCAAACTACCCCGTAGCCAGTTCTTGATGCAACAGTGGTCGGAAATCGTCTTCCAAAAGTCAAGTAAAAAGTACCAGCAACATTCCAATTACCAAATGACTGCTCTCCGCCATCAATTCTAATATGTTGGCTAATTTCTGTGTCCACGAAAACACCTTCTCTAGGGTTAGATGGGCGTTCTATTGTGTTGAGACTTAGGCCTAGAACACCGACAGCATAATGTTTGCGAGTGAAAATCTCCTGCGGAAAATTTACTCCGTCTGTCGACCCGGAAATGCGACCGACCTCCTCTTCAAGCCGGACACTCTCGTAGGAGGGACCAAACCGAAGTTGGATTTTTTCGGCGTCAAAACCTTGCTTGAATAAAGGGCTGACAAAATATCGCCGTAACCTGATCCGATTAAAATCTTTGTCGATTGTAGAAAAAAGAG
Source organism: uncultured Saprospiraceae bacterium (assembly GCA_938016265.1). Lineage (GTDB taxonomy): Bacteria > Bacteroidota > Bacteroidia > Chitinophagales > Saprospiraceae > JAHDHB01. The sequence continues at coordinate 65,729 of CALLWB010000026.1, read as the reverse complement.
TTTCGTTGCCTAATCCAAAAAACTGAAGGACTTCAGGATTATGAATGCCGAGTTTTAGCAATAAATCCAGCTTTCCAATTGCCTCGATGTAGTCTCCTTTGTAGTCTGCGACCAGAGAACCTCGTTCTGGGGCATATTTAATATTTAGCAAATGTTTTGCCCGATAAGGAAGTTTTCGAAATCCGTTTTTGATATACGATCCGCCTCCTCCGATCCAGATCCCATCGTCTTTGGTATATCCGATCGTGGCGGAGGGGAAGGACGTATTGTATAAGAATGCTTCTCTGTCGTATTCATTGACTTCGGTATTTTCCGACAGGAGTTTTCTTGTCTCCGAGCCGCCTTCAATTTTTATACCTTTTGGTTGATCGTAGATTTTTGTTTTTCTACTCCACCCGCTGACTTTTGAGTTGTCGGTAACTTCGTCTTTGTCATCTCCTCCAATGATGCGTACTTTGATACTCCTGGATGTTTTTCCTGAGACAATGAATATGTCTTTGCCATCCAATCCGTAGAGCCGGATCTCTTTTGTGATTTTAGGGTGGAAAGTACGGTCGTAGATTTTATCCCCTTGTTTGCCTTTCTTTTTTAGATGGTAAACCTGAACTCTGGTATCTCCATTTTCTAATCGGTCTACTACAAATTTTTCTCTGTCGTCTGTACCCAAGACGTCTACCCCCTCGGAGATAAATTCGTACAATTTTGTAGCAAAAACGTCTAGGCGATCTCTTCTTGATTTGAGATTCTCAATTATTTCAGGAGCACTTTTGTCATAGATTTCACCTGGCCATACATCAAACGCTTCTTCTATTGCCTTATCTGAAAGGTGTGCTTTCAATTCATTGGCAATTTTCAACCAGTCCTCCTTGTTCATCGAGTTCGTGAAATACCGATCGAAGTAGCGTGCATTATAACATTGACCAGTTACATCTTTTAAGTCCGGTTTGAAGGCTTTAAATTTTCGTACTCCAATCGCTCCAATGATGGAAGGAATCAGTCCTTTGAATCGATAGAATGCTTGATCCCGGTCTCTGGCAATTGGGCGGTACATCGTTTTACCATCTTCTTGCGGAAAGCTTGCCCACCTCCACTGATCGTCATGCCGGTCCCAGTCGTGGATGAACACATCAAAAAGTCTGGATTTGACGACCCATTCCTGATCAACATAGTGTTTGTAGCTGCCTTTCATTTTGTCCAGCAAATCGATGTACCCAATGATGTCTTTACTATTTCCAAAAATGGCGAGTTCGCTCCGGTCTCCTGCAGGCCGTTCTTCCAGGAGGTACATTCCCTCAGGAAATAAATTGTTGTAAGCGCCAAGTCCTTGTTGTTTTTTCAAGTAAATTAAATCCGAGTTGATATGATAAATTTGTGCGGACTCCGACAAAACAGCTACGGGTAAAGCACCGTAAGGATGTATGGCAGAAGTCTGATCAATCATAAGCTTCATCGCTTCTAATTCAGCGAATTCAGGTCCCAGGATTTTGCTCATGTCTTTGTCTACAGAGCGAAGCGCGTACTGTTTGCCATCTGAGGTCTGTAGTCTCAAGGAATTGGAAGCCATTCCGCCTCCTTTTTTGATCGGCGTCAATCCACCATATTCCGTTTGGAGGTTGAGTACTCTTGTTTTTATAGGGGTGCTCCAGGTGGTTCGATACTGATCTCCCAGCAAAAAAATCTTCATCCCTTTTGCTTGGTAGGCATCACTAGCTGAAGCAGTAATACTGTCAGGTAATACTTCCGGGAAAGTGTCTTCCAGTTCTTTTGTTCCGGGAGTAGGCGTTACTAATTGTTTTCTGAATATGACTTCTGGTCGGCTACCTTCTGCGCGGATCATCTCGAGCCAGGTAGCACCGTTTTCGTAATGGTATAGTTTGGAGTATCCCATGTTTGCAGCAGAAAACTCTGCATCAAACCCGGGGCGTAGGTGAGTCGTTTTACAGCCAGAACCACTCACAATGAAATGATTATTCCCCTCAGGACGATATTGCAATGAATGTTCATGACCGGCAGCAAAAATGATGTTTTTGTGCTTTTTGACCATGGTCAATAGGTGCTTCTTTAGTTCCTGATAGCGAGGATGTGAAACATCCTGGTGAGAACCACCAGCGCTTCTGAATATTGGATATATGGAGCCTAGAAGCGGCAATGGTACATAAGCATACTTGTTGAGCTCAAGGAGCGGGAACATGTGTTGTTTGAAGGAGAATCTTCCACCGTGATTTCCATTTGTAAAAAGCGGATGATGCATGCAGATAACCAGTTGTTTGTTTTTATTGTCAAGAATTAATGCTTCCAATTCCTCCAAAAAACCAATCCTACTTTTTATCTCACAACCCTTGTTTATTTTTTTATGAAGTCGCCAATCGTGTAAATACCATTCAGAATCAATGAAAATGAAGACCAGGTTTTTCTCACGCTTTACGCGAATAGGGTCTCCGCATCCATTGTTGGGTACAAATTTCCCTTTGATGTTATTCTTATCAAAATACTTTTCAATGTAATTTTCTTGTCTTTTAATGGCTTTCAGTCCACCATCGCCCGACTTTTCCCAATCATGATTGCCAGGTATGAAGTAGGCTTTTCCTGTATATCCATTTAGTACTTCTAGTTGGAGATTGATGGCAGATTCGGCGCGACTTCTATCGGGTTTATCTTTTTTTGGAAGTCCTTTTGGATAGATGTTGTCGCCTAGGTATACGGTAGTACTTGCACTACCCACTGCGATCAATTCTTGCTGGAGAACTGCTAGTGGTGGATGTGTTGCCTGCCCCTCTTTCGGAGGATCTCCGACATCTCCAATCAAGAAGGTGGTGTGCTTCAATGGAGTGGAGGGCAGTGGTGTCTGATTCCAGCCCAGCGCGGTACTCGACACATAGGGCGCTTTCACACTATAACATCCAGTATTAACTAATACTAAAAGAAGAGTGAACTGAAAATACAATAAGCTTTTCCTCAAAAGTTTTTTTTAGTTGAACTATAAAGGTAATGATATGTAAATACAATATCGGTAGTCAAAGGACAAATTTGGGTTAACCTACAAAAAAGTGCCTGCCCAAAGGCAAGCACTTTCTGATCTCAACTAACTTCTGGAATTGGATATTAGTTAATAGAATTATTCTTTTTGTTTAAACACCATTAACCATTATACCAATACACTATTAACTAAACTTATCTAACAATTACCCGTTGTGTTGCAACGAAATTGTCTTTTCTTACCGTCAGCATATACATTCCTGCTACGATGTTGTCAGGAACAAATGAAGACTGGTGCGAAGTATTTGTTTTTTCGATTTCAGATTGGTGGATCACTCTACCCATCACGTCGGTCATTTCCAGCAGGTAAGTGCCTTGGATGTCGTTGTCGATAGAGATAGCGATTGGTGTATTTGGGGATACAGGGTTTGGGTATACAGTTAGGTCAAGATTGTTGTCTGCTGTTTCTTTTACGCTGCTGACAATTGGAGTGAACTCTAGTGTCATTTGAGTGGCGTCGATGATACTGCCGTAATGCCCTTGCCAGTATTCGATGTCTATTCCGCCGTGCTCAAGGTAGACTTCACGCAATCCAGGGCCATAATTTTCAAAAACGTCATTTTGTTCTTGCCATTGGTCTGTGCAAGTTAAGTTTCCTGATGCTGCACTAGCTATTATATTACCAGAGCCATCACGTAGTTCAATATTTCGATAATAGCTGTCTCCAATACCCGTTCCATTTTGAGGACCATCATAACCTAGGAAAAACTCCCAAATCTCTAAACGTGGCTCGGAGTCCAATTCGGCAGCGGTGTAACCTAAGTCCATTAGATTGACCGTTTGACTTTTGCTACAGGTCTCATATGAAGTGATGAATCCTGGATACACAGTAGGATTGTTTGGGCTCCAACCATCTCCGGCATTCACAACATCCCATCCAGAAAGATCACCTGTTCCCGTAGAAGCATTTGTGAAGTGATTATTAATAGATAAGTAAGCTGCATCCATAATAGTTCCCTGAGTGCTTGTCTCGTCATATTCTGCGTCCTGTCCTCTACGAATAACTTTAATTTTTCTTAAACCAGGGCCATAATTGATGAAATTAGTCGTGTTTTGCTCCCAGTTTGAAGTAGTTATTGCATTTGAAGAAGTGAAACTAGTAATAATGTTATCATTTTCATCCAAGAGTTCTATGCTGTATAGGTAATAATCTGCAGGATCAGTGCCACCACCTTTTACCCAGTCAGCGTAGCGAATGATCGGTGCTTCGTCTAACAAGCTTATAGGGTATCCCACAGCTACCAGGTCAACTGTTTGCTCAATACGTGTTTGATATCCAGATTGTACCGCACCGGTACCATCATAGCCATCTGTCGGTAAGAGGACGTATCCTGAACCTTGGTCATCTACAATATCCCAGTCGGTAAGATCTACATTGGTGCCGGAATTTTTGATTAAGTTGGTGTATTGCTGCGCTTGAACACTAAAAGCAAATACGGAGATAAAAAGAGCCACAAGTGTCAATTGTGCGCTAAATGGTTTGGTGTAAAATTCTGTCTTTTTCATTTCTTTTTTTATTGGATAATTAATTTTAATAAGGTTTAATGCAAATGTAAATGAATAATGAGTGGTCTAGAACCACATAAACATGTGGCCGAATATAAAAACGGTTGACTATTAGTCAATTACGGGTTGTTTTTTGGCATTAATTTCCTAGGGCAATTCATTGGCAGAATGCTCTTTCAGGGCATAAATTTCTTGTATGTGCTTAAATTTTAGCCTGTTAGGCTGAAGAGGAATTATTGAAGTATAATAACTCCTTCGGTAGTTAGGATGACGCCGGTGGTTTTTAATTTTGAAGACGGGTTGAGTTTACTAGCAACTTCTATTCTGGCGTACGATACATTTGCAGGGTTACTGGAGACTGTTTCCGCTTGAAGCTCTGTTTTTCGATCACGTTTACCCAGGCGAACTTTTGGTGTTGCTGGAATATCCAATGTTTCAGGTTCAATTCGATTTTCTGTGGTTACCTCTAAAGTATAAAGACTTCCATCGTGAGAAGATCCATTGGGATCAGGAGATGTCCAGTTGACGCTAAATTTTCCATTTTCATTGCCACTAGTGTAGTCGATGCTTTCATTGGTAAAGCCGGTTATAGCAATGTCTGTCCAATCCCAAAGGAAATCTTCCGTATAATTAGGAAGTTCATGGGTAAGTTGAAAAGCTAAAATCTTTGCTTTCTGAGGTATTTTAATAGAGTAATAATCGATACTTATATTTCGCATTACTTCGTTGTGGTCAACAATTACCATTTCCTGAATTACTGGCTCCCCACAAGGCCCGGACAGTTCAGTCGAAGGAGTATAAACGTCAATATAATATTCATTATAACACTTGTTGCTGCTCGCTTTCAATGTTAATTTGAACGGTTCAAAATTTGAAATTGGAAGCTCGAGGTCTTTGTCTGTGCTAATTGTTTTGTCATTTACCATCCATTCAAAGTTCGTTGCATTTGTCGATAAATTTTTAAAGACATTCTTGCTGTCGGTACATAGGCGGGAAGGCTTTTCAAAATCTGCATTTACTACGCAGTCCTTTAGGCTAATTTTGTCAGAAACACTGTAGTTCCTAGGGTTTGTGGTGTCTGATATTTTTATAGAAATAGTCGCCACTCTTGGAAGGTAATCACGCAAATCCCAATCATATTGTCCAGTATTTGGTACGGAAGTTTCAAGAAGCCTAAACTTAATTCCAAAATGATGGATTGCATACTCAATTTTCACAAATTTTGTAGAAGTTCCTGGCTCCCATCGGATAGGAAGTACAGAACTTATGTAACTGTCCATTTCTCCCGTAGGGCTTGTTATTTTAATATCTCCAGCGAAGGAGGAAGTTGCAAAAAATGAAATCAAAAAAATGATTGGAAGTAAACGGTTCATAGTTGAAATGGGGTTTTGTTTTTCGAATATATGGAAATAAAAATCAATATTAAAATAAAAGGAGGGAACTATAGAAGAAGTCAAGCTAACTATTTGTTCCCTCCCTAGATAAAAACTACTAACTAAACTATTTTTTAACGTCTTGGCCTTTTGATCTTGGTGTAACATGACTTCTTTTTTGGCAGATGACTGCTGGTGGATAATTAATGTTTGATAATTCAAAGATAGGGACGCAAAAAGAGGTGTGAAACCACGAAAAATGGATAAAGTATATGTATTTTTGAATTAAATTAATTGAATTTTCACGCTATTTATTTACTAATGAGTGCTTTAAGGTTTTTTATTCCACCAAAAAGGATATAAACAATAATGGATATTTATGAAAAAAAGTAAATTCATTCGAATGCTGAAAACACTCAACCGGGAAGAGTTAGTCCGGTTTAAAGATTTTTTGCATTCCCCTTATTTTAATAAAAACAAAAAATGTACTCAGTTGATCGAGTTGCTATTGCCTTTTGCACCAAATTTTGACAATGATCAGTTGGAGTCGGCCACCCTTTTGCAGCCCATCTATTCCAATAAAAACTCGATTAAGACTTTGCTACAATTGATGCTGCGACTTTTTGAAGAGTTTTTAGCCGTAGAAGAACTAAACAAACAACACACCTCAAAAAAGTATTTAATCCTAAAACAACTCTTGGCCAAAAGAGAAGTAAAGCAATACAAAAACCTATACACCAGCTTGGCTTCCAACTTTGAAAGCTTGAAAAAACAAAGTTTGACCGACCTCTATTATCGTTTTTTGATTGAAGCAGAACATTTAGATTATCAGTTTTCTTCTACCGAAATAACAGCACCCAAATATGATGACCTCTGGTATTATATGGACAAGTCATTCCTTATCAGCCGCCTCAAATACACCAGCAGTATGGCAAATGAACAGCGGATCCGTTCCTTACCAATGAATATTCCATCTACCGAAATTGTACTCGACTTTGCCAACGAAGAACGGTTTGCAGAAGAACCGATAGTCCTTTTATACAAAACAGCCTACCTGCTGATCTCCGAAAACAACCAATCCGATTTTGAGAAATTGCTGGTTTTATTGAAAGAAAATGTAACCATCTTAAGAAAAAAAGAAGCCAACTTTTTGTACAGTGCCGCAATCAATTACTGCTTGAGAAACATCGCAAAAGGAACCTCTTCTTACTACAATGACCTATTCAATATCTATAAAAGTTGCCTGGAGGAAGACTTGTTTTTGGTCAATAATTACTTACCTCCACAACGATTGTACAATTTAGTAGTGGTTGGGGCACTGACCAAAAATTTTGAATGGACAGAAAATTTTCTGGACAATAACAAATCTCATATCGAGAAAGATTTTAGAGACCTTGTCTTTCATTTTTGTAAAGGAATACTTTATCACAACCAAGGAAATTTTTCAAAAGCGAGTGATGAACTCCTGGAAGCCAACTACGTTGGGACGCCCAAAAGCACCTCGCAATTGGCGATCATTAAATTTTTTAAGATCAATATTCAAACCTTACTCTTAAAAATCTACTACGAAGAAGAAGAGACCCTGGCATTCGAAAGCCTTGTCAAATCATTAGCCGAAAGAATCCGACAGACAAAAGACATCAACCAAAAAGAGATCAAAGGCTACCTCAACTTTATCTCGACCACCAACTTACTGTTCAAATATAAAGTTGACCCAAATTTCAAAAAAAAACTAGCCGATATCGAGGAAAAACTCAATACTTTTCAGCACATCAGCAACAAAAAATGGCTGCTGGGAAAAATTAAAGAATTACAAAAATAAAATGTTTAGAGTTGTTGTTTTTCTTTATTACTAACTTCATTTTCAAATCATTCAAAGGAAAGACTTTGATATTTAGCAAAAGATTAAATATCTTGTATTTCCACATTGGGTTACTCCATCATTAATCACTCTATCCTACTTTTTATAAATTTGACGAAATACGCCTATGAACGTACGTGTACTAACCAACTATTTAGAAACGATCGCCCCTCCCGCTTACCAGGAAAGTTACGACAATGCTGGACTGATAGTGGGTGATCCGAATTGGGAGATAAAGGGGGTGATGCTGTGCTTGGACTCTACAGAAGCGGTCCTTGATGAAGCCATAAAAAAAGGGTGCAATCTAGTTGTTGCACACCATCCTATCGTTTTCAAAGGACTGAAGCGATTTAATGGAAAGAATTATGTGGAAAGAGTCGTCATGAAAGCGATCAAGAATGATATTGCTATTTATGCCTCGCACACCAACCTGGACAATGTTGCTCATGGAGTAAACGCCAAAATCTGCGAAAAACTAGGACTAACAAACACTAGGATATTGTCTCCAAAACAAAAGCTAAAAAAACTTTACACTTATGCTGATATCAATGAGGTAGAACACCTCCGTAGCGCATTGTTGTCTATCAATACCGATATGGTCGGAGTAGTAGAAGGGAGTGTTTATGCATCTGTTGGTGCCGGATCTTCTAACGGGGCCGTGCGACCAGAAGTGCGCCTGGAAGTCAACTATCATCAGGCCTCAGAGCGAGATGTAGTTCGCACCCTGCAAGAGGCCAACTCCAGAATCAATCCAGTCATCGACATTATGCCAATAGAAAACATCCATCCTCGTATCGGGTCAGGGATGATTGGTGAATTGACAAAACCAATGGCGGAGACGACATTCCTTAAAATGCTCAAAAAAACAATGCTGGCAGGCTGTGTCAAACATACAGATCTGCTAGGAAAAAAAATAAACAAAGTAGCTGTTTGTGGTGGCTCTGGTGGCTTTCTGTTAAAACAGGCGATCCGGCAAGGCGCAGATGTTTTTGTCACTGCAGACTACAAATATCATGAGTTCTTTGACGCAGATAGTCAAATCATAATTGCTGACATTGGCCATTATGAGAGCGAACAGTTCACAATTGAGCTATTTAATGAGTTTATAACAAAGAAATTTACTACCTTTGCAGTTCATTTGACATCAGTCAACACAAATCCAGTTAATTATTTATAAACTTTGTTGAATTATAAAGCGTATTATTCTAAATAAATTTATTGTTTATTAACCTAGTACGACACAAGAAATATTTCATTTATGGCTAAAGCACAAGACTTAACAGTAGAACAAAAATTAAGATTACTGTTCACACTACAGAAAATCGATTCGAAAATCGATGAAATCGGTGTTTTAAAGGGAGAACTTCCAATCGAAGTAAATGATCTTGAAGATGAAATCGTCGGTTTAGAAACCAGAGCAGCCAATCTTAACAAAAGCATAGATGGCTACAAAGAGGAAATTGCAAGACATAGCAACACTTCTAAAGAAGCAGAAACCCTTATCCTTCGATATGAATCGCAGCAAAAAGAAGTAAAAAACAATCGCGAATTCGAAGCGCTAACCAAGGAGATCGAGCTGCAACACCTCGAAATTCAATTGGCAGAAAAGAAATCCAGAGGAAGTAAAGGACTTATTGAGGAAAAAGAAAAAATGCTTGCAGAGCTAAACGAAAAAATCAATAAGAAAAAAGAAGAGTTGGACGCGAAAAAAGTGGAGCTTGAAAAAATTATCAAAGCGACCAACAAAGAAGAAACAACACTTCAGAAAAAATCAGATCGCTCTAAGAAACAAATCGAAGAACGTTTGATGAAAGCTTATACAAAAATTCGTGGCGCCTACCGTAATGGAATGGCTGTCGTAACTGTTGAGCGGAATTCTTGTGGCGGTTGCTTCAACCGAATCCCACCTCAAATGCAGTTGGAAATCGGACAACGTAAAAAAATACTCGTTTGTGAACACTGTGGCCGAGTTCTCGTAGCTGCCGATATCATGAGCGACCTTGTAGAGGAGGAAGAACAATAACCAACACCGTTGGTACAACTTTTGAAGTCCTATGGTCAAACAGTCCATAGGACTTTTTTTTATTTAGCAGACATTGGAGCAACCAAGCATTATTTAATCAAATTCAAATTCGAGGTTTGTTGTCTTTTAGTAAAGGCCGAGACTTTTTATACAATGAATATTACTAAAACAAAAGTGGGCAAAATTTTAGCACTTGGTTTCCTCGTGCTCTCTTCTTTTGTGGTGCAGTCCGCTCCTTATTTCGAGTTTACTCCTAAAGCCAAAATTGCCTACCAGCAAGCACTCAGCCTTCGATTTGATGCCGCAAAAACAACCCTCGCTGAAGAACGCCGAGCCAACCCTGACAATCTAATCGCAGATTTTGTAGAAAACTATATCGACTTTTTTACCATTTTCATTAATGAAGACGAAGACGAATTTAACAAGCTCGAGCCCAACAAAGAACGTCGATTAGAACGGATCCGTAAAGGCCCGAAAGACTCTCCTTTTTATTTGTACACCCAAGCAGAAATCCAACTACAATGGGCCATCTCGCGACTGAAATTTGAAGAAAATTTTACCGCACTCCGAGAAATTCGAAAAGCGTATAAACTACTTGAATCAAATGCCGAGCAGTTTCCTGATTTTGTCGTCACCAAAAAAAGTCTTGGGGTGCTGCATGCCATGGTTGGTACAGTACCTGATAGTTATAAATGGGCAGTAAAGATGGTCGGCCTGAGTGGCACCATCGAACAGGGAATTGACGAAATAAAAGAAGTGATCTATTACGGAAGGAAAAATGATTTCATCTTTGAAGAAGAAACCCTCGTGATGTACTCCTTACTGATGTTGCACATCGGCAATCAGAGTGAAGAGGCTTGGGAGTTGATTAATAATGCAAAACTGGAATGCAAAACGAATCCCCTAGCCTGTTTTGTCCTAGCCAGCGTAGCGATTCATACCGGAAGAAATGAAGAAGCAATTCAGATTCTTGAAAATCGACCAACAAGCCCTGCCTATCATCCATTTCATTACCTGGACTATATGACGGGATTATCAAAACTGTATACACTGGAGCCGGATGCAGACATCTATTTGAAACGATATACGGAAAATTTTAAAGGGCAAAATTATATTAAAGAAGCCTATCAAAAACTGGCCTGGCATAGTTTGCTCACCAACAACGGAGCAGAATACGACCACTATATGTCCAAATGCAAATCCAAAGGCAACACTGTAATAGACGGGGATAAAAAAGCATTGAAAGAAGCACAATATGGCCCTCGGCCAAACAAATTGCTACTAGAGGCAAGGATGCTGTGTGATGGTGGATATTATACCCGAGCAGAAAAACTGCTTGTTGGAAAATCACCAAGAGACTTCGAGACACCCTACAACCAATTGGAGTTTTCCTACAGAAGAGGGCGAGTTTATCATAAGCTAGGAAAGCACGAAAAAGCAATCACCGACTATCAAAATACTATTGACAATGGTCAGTTTGAGCCCTATTATTTTGCTTGTAATGCTGCCCTTCAAGCTGGATTAGTCTACGAAAGTCTAGGAGATATTGAAAAAACCAGATCTTATTTTCAAACTTGTCTGCAGATTAAACCCGATGAATACCGAAACAGCCTGCACCAAAAAGCAAAAGCCGGCCTCAATAGAATAAAAGGTAAATAATTAACCATTATGAAATACACACTTGTTTTAACCCTAATCGCCATTTCTGCTATCCTTTTTGTTGCTTGTACTCCCAAGACGAATAATGGAGGAGACACCAACGGGAATACAGACAATGGAGATCGGACCCCTTATCAGACCCTCGCTAATGAAGCATACAGTGGCGTGGAGACGAAGCAGAACGTCGTAATAACAGATGATAAGGCATGGGACAAACTTTGGGACGATACCTATAAAATCATGGACCCCAAACCTGATATGCCAAATGTGAATTTTGCCAACGAAACGGTAGTTGGTGTTTATCTTGGAATGAAAAGCTCTGGAGGTTACGGTATTGAGGTTTCCAAAATCATAGATACCGGCAAGGAGTATCAAGTCTATATAAAGGAGACCGCTCCAGCCAAAGGAATGATGAGCACCATGGCACTAACCCAACCCTTTCACCTAATCAAATTCGAAAACCCAGAGAATAAAAAAATAGTTTTCAGACAGTAAAGACAATGAAAGAATTGTCTCACCCCCAAAAAACACCAGTATCTAAAAATGAAAAACAATATAAGCACCGGAATCTTATGGCAGGGATTTGGGTACCAATGGAAAAGCATGCCGCATCGCCTTTCCTTCCTAGGAAGTCAGTTCAACAATCTGGTGGTGAAGGAAAAAGAACTCTCCGCTTATCATGATAAATTTTTGAAAATCGGTAATTTTCCGAAAGGAGAAGCCAACTACCGGGTAGGGTACAATGTGCTGCAATTGGAAGGTCTTTTTTTTGGAACAGGCAGAACAGCTGTACTAGACATCGAAACGCCTTACCAAGTAGCATTCGAGCAAAATTATGAAGTGCGAGTGCAATTGAAAAACTTGCAAGCCAGCTTCCCTTTTCAACCAGCAACGATCAGCCAAGCGCCTCCAAACCTACAAGTCGTTCTCAACGGATTTTCAATCTCTTGCCAAGGCAACGATTCAGGTTGGCACTTCGGAGGGCTGGGTATTGAACTAGCAGACGCCAAATGGATGAGTGCAGACACGATCAGTTTTGTGGTCCATACTTTTTGTCGGCCGGCCAATAGCCCCGAACCCATGCCCCACGGCAATGTAGAACGAAAAACAAAACGCAAATGGCAAAACCACCATCCTTGCAAATATCAATTGGTCGTAGATTACAAAGTATTTGTAGGAAACCATGATCAACTCTACATCGAACAACAGACCATAGAACACGAAGTCAACAACCGACGCAGAATTGACCATGAAGAAGAACTACAGTTTTCCTTCGACCCTAAAAAATACAACACCGCGTTCCCAGCCATCACCGGTTTCAAATTTAAGTTGGATGCCCACCGTAAAACGGCCAGAAAAACAGGCCGATATATCAGAAATTTGGGCGTGGATGTTGGCAAAGTCTCCTTGGATTCAAAAAAAGGAAAGCTATCGTGTACTGGTGGTTTCAACTTCTCCAATACCATTTTAAACAAAAGAGAGTTCACCGCTTTCCCCTGGAATTTGGAGGCGACCTTACACGTCTGTCAACTAGCAATAAAGGGAAAAGGCAACTTCCAATACAACGAGCTCACTGGACGAACAAGCAACTCCGAAGACCATGTTTATTCTAAACGGATCATTTGTCCTTTGTAGAGGATTTTTTGGTAGAAAGACATTTCATATAGGGGTTAAAGACAAATGCAAATGTACTCCTCGTATGTTCTGTTAATATGTTAATTGTAAAAATAGTCTACGCTTGCATTTCTCCCTTTTCCCCTACCCAAATATTTGTGCAGCAAATCGAGTCTATCTACCAAAAAGTCCGTAATTTAGCCGCATGTTAAAGACAAAAATAAAAGCCAGTCAAATCGCCAATCTCACAGATGCCCGTTATTTTGCGGCGATGGGGGCGGACTTGCTGGGCTTTAGCCTAGATCCCGCATCAGAAAGTTATACGGACCCTAAGAAAGTGGGCGAAATTCGTGATTGGGTGGAAGGTCCTGCTATCGTAGGAGAATTTGGAGTGGCGACGGTGGATAGCATTCGCGAGGCGCACAAACTGTTGAAGTTGGATATGGTTCAAGTTGGCCCATTTCAGAATGCTAATGTGCTAGGATTATTGGATGGAATTCCCATCATAAAAGAAATAGTCATTGACGGATTCACGGATGCGCAGGAGGTAGCGGCGCTATGCGGGGATACAACAAAATTTGTGAAATACTTTATCCTGGATTTTTTTAAAAACGGAATTTCCTGGTCTGACTTGAAGTCGGAATCTGGATTTGAGTTGTCCATTTTGAAAGAAATTTGTCAGAAGCATTCTGTATTACTGAGTATTGACGTGGTACCAGAAGAGGTGGAGGAATTGTTAAGCACATTACAGCCGGCGGGTCTGAGTGTATTTGGCGGAGAAGAGGAATTGGTAGGCGTCAAGTCCTTCGACGATCTGGATGAATTGTTTGACCAATTGATGATTGAATAGCAAGTAGCATTTGTTAAATTCCTTCCCAATCTCGCTGATTCTATCACGATCTCGAAGAGTTTTGGTTTTGGTCCGACTTTCGGTGGCCCGACTTTCGGCAATCCAAAAAGTGAAGGAGCTGCGACGGCGGCAACTCTTTAAACTTACTAACCTTCAGAATGAAAACTTCCTCCTCAACTGCCTTCAACGATTGCCTCCGTCTTCCTAATGTGCTTCTTCGCCTGTTTATACCAGCCCCAATTAAGAGGAACAGAGACCAATAGCACAGGGATGATCATACTCCAAAAAACCAGTGGGGTGGACACCTGACCAGAAAAATCATAAACAATAATAGCCATTCCTGCTATATTCTGAAAAAGTAATCTAAAGCCAATATAAATTTTTAAGTGCAGGCGTTCGATCGCAAGTAATACCGTTTTAGGTACCTTATCGCTTTTGCTGATCGCTATCATTGGATGAAAAAGTATACTAGGAATTTGAGCCACCATTATCCACATCCAAAATCTCGGAAACCCTCCCCAAGCCAGTAATACAATATGGATTAAACCAAAGAAAAAATGATGGATAAGCCCTGTTCTTTCCTTTTGACCAGTAACAAAAGAATGAGTTATGGCTACGATGAAATACCCCACGGTCATCGCCATGGCATGCTGCATCAATAGTGGTGCCCTAAGGTCATAGCCCAATGGTTCTGCCGTCTGAAGCAAAGCAATAGTAAACAAAGGAGTCGCAATTAGATACTGAACGGCACTTGTCCAGTTGATTCGTTGGAAAGAGCTTCTAAACAAATGATGCTCCTTAAACAAGCCAAGGAACAAGTACAGCGCTCCCCAAACAAAGGTGTACACTACATAAAAAAAGAGTTGATCAAAAATCGACATTTCAGCATTTTGGTCAAAAATAGAAAAAATTGTAGTAGCGTCTGTCAATACTCAGGACATATTATCAAAACAGGCAAATTCAATCATTTTCGTATTAAAAAATTCCCGCATGCTCGTATTCACTCATTAAAACCTGTTAGCTAAAAGTTAAAATTTAACTCAACGATAACAGTTTGATAATTAACGAATTACCCTTCGTTTGAAATATCAGTTAATCTGTCCGTTGAATACGTGTTTTGATCGAAAATAATAAAAATTGACCTTGAATGTTGCCCATCTTAGCATCGTCAACGGCAAGCAGCAAACTGCTTGTTTTTTGTAAACAAAATCGAAACGTTATGAGCAACTACATTTATGAGTCGAA
Source organism: uncultured Saprospiraceae bacterium (assembly GCA_938016265.1). Taxonomy (GTDB): domain Bacteria; phylum Bacteroidota; class Bacteroidia; order Chitinophagales; family Saprospiraceae; genus JAHDHB01. Next base: position 50,562 of record CALLWB010000026.1, on the reverse strand, counting down.
CAATACTAAGTCATTTTATACGATGGCGTGGATCTCATTTGTTGTGTCTGCTGCCGGTATGGCGGCGGGACTGTTTTACTTAGGGACGGATATTGCGATGAAAGGATTTTTGGGGATGTCTTATCTGTTTAGTGTGGCTTCCTGCTTTACACTAGCCAAAGTCGTCCGGGACAAACATGAATCCGACAAGTTTATAAACAAAGTGGAAAACGCAAAAACGGAAAAGTTTCTAAGTGAGCGCGATCCTGTAAAAGCATAGTGTGATTGGAATTTGGTGAATTGGGCCCTTCTGCAATTGTAGGAGGGCCTTTTTTGATGGTAACCGATTGCCCAACTTCAGAAGACCTAGGGAGACAACTGAATTGTAGAATGAAGTAAATTTCTATCCTTGTCTTTCTAAGAATTTACTAGGCTTAGCCAAAAGTGACCCCTTACTTAAATCCTATCTACCAAAAATCATAAAGGGCTTGTTTTTTTATTAGAAAATTCACAAATTTACGTATAGAACTGTGAGGTTGATCACTTAGACCACAGACTTGCAGCAATAAATTGCTGCTTGCCTTCTATTTAAAAGTAAGTAGTTGATTAATATTTGGTTGGAATATCTTCCCAGCCAAAAAAACGAAATGATGAATAAATTGTTCAATTATAATAGGAACAAAACAACCTTATAAGTCATCAACCTTGTTAGTATAAACTTTTTAGAAGTTTGATCCAGCATTAGCTAATCGCATAAACAGGTGAAAGGAACGAAATGAATTCAACCCTCCACCGACCATTGTATCTGTGAATTTTTTGGAGAATCCAACTAAAGATTATTTTGATGAAAAAGCTAAAAAAACTTAAGAATTTTGAAGATTTAGACGGCCTGGAAAGCCAAAATGAAAACAAGAAAAAAAAATCTTTCCAAAAAAGGCGAAAAAAAATGGCTCCTCTCAACAAAAAGCCTAAGTACAAGATTTATCAACACTTAGAAGAAGAGGAATGAATAAGCCAAGAGTTATAAAAGACTATGACCGGTTATCTGTTGAGTTGCAAGAGCAAATCAAACTATTCTATCCGCACGGATTCGAGAAGAAGCTAATCACTTTTAAAAACGTGAAAGGTGAATTCGTAAAAGCCTTGCCATTTGAAACAGATACCTACCACTATTTGGTGCGAATGACCAAAAGTGAAGCCCGAGAAATTATTGAAGAAGATGACGACTATGACGATGATGGCGAACTGAAAAGTGATGCCTTCAAAGAGTACAACGAGAAGTACGATACCGACTAAAACGTTTCGTGTCCATTTTGCCAAGTTTCTAACTGCTACGTTCTACATACCGGTGAACCTATTCGCCTGTCCGGAAGAATCAATACGAGCTTTCATTGAGATTAGTCCATAGGGAACGACACATAATCCCCATCCCCTTCCTGGAGGGACAACCTACGAATTACGACATCAATATCGATAATACGAAATCATCCATCTATTCCATGTATGGATTTTGACCATTTTATTTTTATTTGGAATAGCAGCCCAGATTCAGACAGACGACCGTTTGCTGTATGGTTTTGTCACTTCTCCAACCCTGCACCTTGCGATCATTTCGCTTTTTACTTAAAAAGTAAAATATATGTTCTTTTTTCTTGGCTTTTACAGAATAATTTCTTTTTTTACTGGACAGGGTCCGTCATAAAATTTATATAAGGATTATGAATGTAAAAGGAAGTCACGAATTTGAAGTCTCCAGAGAAAAATTATGGGTTTACCTTATGGATCCAGTGGTACTCGCCAAAATAACTCCGGGAGATACCAAGTTAGAAAAAACAGACACAGATAGCTACAAATCAAATTCCGATATTAAAATTGGACCAGTCAAAGGATCATTTAAGGGAAAACTCAAGGTGGAAAACCAACAACAACCCCAATCATTTACCATCAACATGGAACAAATGAGTAAAATCGGAAACGCCCACGCCAACATACAGATGACCCTCGAGGAGGCCGGCGAAAACAGATCCTCACTCAGCTTCAACGGTAAAGCAAAATTGTCAGGCGTCATCGCTCGTACCGGCCAACGCGTATTATCAGGCGTAGCTAGCAGCATTACCAGAGAAGTATTCGAAAGCCTCGAAAAACACATCGAAGAAGATCTACAAAACGCTTCCCCGCCGACAGACGCCTCTACACTACAACCAGAACCAACGAATACAACAGAAAATCAAATAACCAAAACCACCGAATCACCAGAAATACAAACACCAAATTCCAAGGAAGAACCATCGTTTTTTAAGCGAATCTACCAATGGCTATTCGGCAATAAAAAATAAATTCATCACCTATGTTTAAACCCCTTTAATATGGCGAACAAAATTTCAATTAATGTAAATGGAAAAATGCATACCGGGGCGATAGAAGCTAGAAAATTGCTATCCGACTATCTCCGCGAAGATTTATCATTGACTGGCACTCATATTGGCTGTGATACTAGTAGCTGTGGGGCCTGCACGATACACTTGGATGGAAAAGCGGTTAAGTCTTGTACCATATTGGCTGTCCAGGCAGACGGTTGTTCAGTCACCACCGTAGAAGGCCTGGCAACGAATGGCGAATTACACCCAATCCAAGAAGGGTTTAAGGAGGAACATGGTTTGCAATGTGGCTTTTGTACGCCTGGAATGATGATGACCGCGACAGATTTGCTAAAAAGCAATCCCAACCCTTCCGAACAGGAAATCAGAGACGCCCTAGAAGGCAATTTCTGCAGATGCACAGGCTACCACAATATTGTAAAGTCCATCCAATACGCCGCAAAAAAAATGGCCTGAGTACGCACTAATCTAGTTTTCGTCAACATCAAATAAAAAAAACATGACAAAATATATAGGAAAATCAGTGAAGCGATTGGAAGACAAACGCTTTCTGACTGGCCAAGGGAAATACACCGACGACATCAAACTCGTCAATATGGCCTACGCCTACATTCTAAGAAGCCCCTACGCCAACGCTACCATCAACAACATAGATATCAGTGAAGCCAAAGCACAGCCTGGCGTCGCAGCAATTTACACCGGAGCAGACATCCCCGAGTCCATCGCAGGAGTACCTTGTGGCTGGCAAGTAAATTTCAAAAACGGGGACATCATGAAAGAACCTCCTCATCCGCTGCTAGTAAGGAAAAAAGTCCGCCATGTCGGGGATGGAGTCGTGATGATTGTAGCAGATTCGAGAGCGATCGCCAAAGACGCTTCCGAATTGATTGATATCGATTATGATATCCATGATGCCGTTACTGATCCCAAAAAAGCAGCAGAACCAGGAGCACCGTTAGTCCACGAAGAGCTGCCAAGCAATGTTTGTTTTGATTGGGAATTGGGCAATCCTAAGGACGAGGTTGCCGCAGCACTAGCATCCGCCGCCCACGTCACCGAACTAGATTTCACCAATCAAAGAGTTGTTCCAAATGCGATGGAACCACGAAGTGCCATCGGCCACTACGACACGGCCTACGATAGATACACCCTACATACTTCCACTCAAAATCCACACTTGACAAGATTGTTGATGTGTGCATTTGTCCTTGGGATTCCAGAGCACAAAGTACGTGTAGTCGGACCAGATGTTGGAGGAGGTTTTGGTAGTAAAATTTTCCATTATACCGAAGAAGCGCTCGTTACTTATTTCTCAAAAATCCTTGGACGCCCAATTAAATGGACAGCCGATAGAAGTGAGGCTTTTCTTACAGATGCCCATGGTCGAGATCATGTCACCAACGCAAAAATGGGATTTGACGCCAATGGCAAAATAGTAGCTCTTCAAGCATATACTTATGCAAATATGGGTGCTTATTTATCTACTTTCGCGCCTGCGGTACCCACTTATTTGCATGGTACACTGCTACAAGGCTTGTATACCACTCCAAAAATTAATGTAGACGTCACGGCGACTTTTACACATACCAACGCAGTAGATGCCTACCGGGGTGCTGGACGACCAGAAGCCACTTATCTACTAGAACGGTTGCTCGATCTGGCAGCATTAGAAATGAAAGTAGACCCGGCAGAATTAAGATTTAAAAACTTCATTCCTGCTTTTGATGGGGTAACGCAACCAGGGTACCAAACACAAGTCGCCCTGCAATACGATAGCGGCAACTACGAACCCGTCTTAAAACGCGCCCTGGAAATGGTGGGCTACGAAGCCTTCCGACAAGAACAAGCCAATCAAACAAATGGCAAACTGCTGGGTATCGGGTTCTCCACCTATATAGAGGCCTGTGGTATTGCACCATCCGCTGTGGTCGGTGCACTAGGGGCAAGAGCGGGGCTATTTGAGTCCGCGCAAGTCACCGTGCAGCCCACGGGCAAAGTAAGTGTTTATACTGGATCTCACTCTCATGGACAAGGACACGAGACAACATTTGCCCAAGTGGTTGCTGATAAGCTAGGTATTCCAATTGAGGATGTAGAAATCATTCACGGCGATTCAGACCGGGTGGCTTTTGGAATGGGGACTTATGGCTCCAGAAGTCTGGCGGTTGGCGGCAGTGCCATTGTGAAATCATTGGAAAAAGTACTGGAAAAGGGCGCAAAAATCGCTGCACATCTCCTAGAGGCTTCAGCAGATGATCTAGAATACAATGATGGCAAATGGACAGTAAAAGGAACGGACAAATCGGTCGCTTTTGGCGATGTTTCCTTGACGGCCTATGTCCCTCACAATTACCCGGAAGGCATAGAACCAGGGTTGGACTTTAGTAGTTTTTATGATCCGACTAATTTCACGTATCCATTTGGCGCCCACATTGCTATTGTAGAAATAGACAAAGAAACTGGAGCGATAAAACTAAAACGATTTATCGCAGTAGATGATGTTGGGAATGTCATCAACCCAATGATTGTAGATGGTCAGATACATGGTGGGCTCGCGCAAGGGATTGGTCAGGCACTCCATGAAGGAGCGATGTATGATGAAGATGGCCAGCTGATCAATGGTAGTTATATGGATTATTGTATGCCGAGAGCGGATGATTTTCCAAGTTTTGAAATCGATCGGACCGTTACTCCTTGTCCACATAATCCACTAGGAGTGAAAGGCGCAGGAGAAGCGGGGACTATCGGATCAACTCCAGCCGTGGTAAATGCGGTCATCGATGCCTTATGGAAAGGTGGCCACGAAGTCAAAGACATCAAAATGCCAATGACTCCTGAGCGCGTTTGGAATGCCATGCAAGACTAGTTTTCAAGTATTGAAGTTGCTTAAACAGCACTTCGTTTTTTAATTGAATTTATTAAAATAATAGAATATGATACCTACATCATTTGATTATAAAAAAGCGAATTCTGTGGAGGAGGCCTTGTCGATGCTTGGAGACGATACACAGATTTTAGGCGGCGGACATAGTTTAATTCCTGCCCTCAAACTACGGTTGAATTCACCGGGAACGCTTGTCGATATTTCTAAAATCTCCAGTATCAAGGAGATCTCAGACGGAGGAGACTCTATTGCTATTGGCGGGGGAGCGACACACGCCAGTATTGCCAACGACAAATCGCTCGATCAATACTGCCCAATGATGGGACAGGCCGCTCGGGAAATTGGCGACATCCAAGTCCGCAATGTCGGAACAATCGGAGGCAGTATTGCTCATGCAGATCCTGCTGCTGACTGGCCGGCTATTTTACTGGCAGCTGATGCGCGGATCGTCGTTCAAAACAAAAATGGCTCCCGTGAAATTGCTGCGGACCAATTTTTCAAAGGATTTTTCGAAACGGCATTGGAAGAGGGTGAAATCATCACCGCCATTCACATCCCAAAATCGCAAAAAAACAGTAATTCGTGCTACGTAAAATTTAAGCAACCCGCTTCGAGATTTGCCATCGTTGGGGTTGCTGCTGCTGTTGAAATGGATGGCAGCGTAGTCAAGTCTGCACGTCTTGGACTGACGGGCGTCGGGGAGTTTGCCTATCGAGCTACTGCGATCGAAAATGCCTTGACAGGAAAACCGCTCAATGAGACAACGATCAACGAAGTAGTCCAAAATGCTACTGAAAATACAAATGTGATGAGTGATCATTTTGCTTCAGAAAAATACCGCGCACATCTAGCAAATGTATACCTCAAACGTGCCTTGAGAAAATTAGGTTGAATACAAAACTCCTTGTATTCATTGAATTTTTTGGTGTAATTTTACGTGCTACGTAGCATCGACTTCAGTCGTCTGCAACGTTCTGTGCGATACTTATATTCTCGCATTCAAGCATTCACACATTCTCGCTTTAAAAAATGAACAAACCCTCCGTAGAAAAAATCACCAAATTGCTCCAAACGCAAGGCTATATTGCAGATCATTCGATAGCAATGTCCGTCCATTTGTCAATGCTGCTGCAAAAACCTTTGCTTATAGAAGGCCCGGCAGGAGTAGGCAAAACTGAAATAGCAAAGGTGATGAGCAAGGCACTGAACACCGATTTGATCCGACTACAATGTTATGAAGGGCTAGATGCCAACCAAGCCATCTATGAATGGAATTATCAACGCCAGCTGCTCTACCTAAAAATGAATGAGCAAAGCGATCTAACCGTAAAAGAAAAGGAAGCAACCATTTTTAGTAGTACTTTCCTGATGGAACGGCCCTTACTAAAATCGATCATGGCCCCACAATCTCAAGTCCTGCTGATTGATGAAATAGATCGCGCCGATGAGGAGTTTGAAAGTTTTTTCCTCGAGTTATTGTCCGATTGGCAAATCTCCATTCCTGAGATCGGAACGTTAAAGGCGAAATCCATCCCGCACGTCATCCTCACCAGCAACCGTAACCGAGAACTTTCAGAAGCGCTCCGCCGTCGGTGCCTCTACTTGTGGATCGACTATCCGGGTTTTGAAAAAGAATTAACCATTATCCATTCTAAAATTCCCGACATCAATAAAAATCTGGCTACTCAAATCTGCCGGTTTATGCAGGAGGTAAGAAAAATGAAATTGGAAAAATCGCCAGGGATTGCAGAGACATTGGATTGGGCGATTGCTCTTAGTTCTATGCATATCGATCATTTGGACAAGGAGATTGTTGAATCAACACTTGGTGTTGTGCTAAAAGATTGGCAAGACATCCGGGAAACCAAAATGTCCTTGTCGGAGCTATTCGAAAAAACAGGCGTCATTCCTAAAATGTAGGTACAAGGTTATTGAGTGTATTAAATTATTAAGTAGATCCATTACTCAACAACTCCTAGTCGAACAGCCAAAAACGAACATCCCAAAAACTAAAGAAAGTAAATGAAAACAAATGCTCAAAGACAAACCAACCTGACAGCTCATATTATAGAGTTTAGCCGGTTTCTTCGAGGAAAAGGGTTTGATATTGGGCCAAATGAAGAAGTGGACTTGTTGCGATCTTATCAGGCAAAAGTGCCTGCTTCCTTTGTGGAACAACAGCATTTATTTAAAGCAATTTTTGTAAAAAACAGAAAACAACATCTCCGTTTTGACGAGTTGTACCTGCAGTTTTGGGAAGAACGCTCCCTGGCAGAAGACAGTAAAATCAAGCAGCAGAAAGACAAATCGCCACACCCACCTCCAAAGCAAAAAGCCCCTTCGATACAGGTGTTGAAGGAATGGTTGTATGCAGGAAGAATAGACGAAGAAAAAGAAGTCGCCGCCTACTCCGCCTTCGAAGCGATTGGCAAAAAAGACTTTTCTGCCTTTCTATCCGGCGAACAAAAAGAACTCCTAGAGATCATCCGCCTAATTGCCAAACAGTTGGCCCGAAAAGAAAGTCGACGATACGTCCGTTCTTCCAAAAAAAAACAGGTAGACCTGAAAAACACCATTCGACAATCCCTCAGAAATGGCCTGGAAATCAACCAGTTTTTATATAAAGAAAAACAAGAACGAAAGGTCAAATTGATCTTGATTTGTGATGTCAGTAAATCGATGGAGTTGTATAGCCAATTTTTGATTGAGTTTATGTACGCTTTTCAGCAAGAGGTCCACCAGTTGCACTCGTTTATTTTTAGTACGCGCTTGGTATCGCTTAGCAAAATACTGCGAGACAGCGATTTTGAAAAAGTGTTGAACAATCTTTCTGAGCAAGTGCCCTATTGGTCCGGAGGTACCCGGATTGGGTTGTCCTTGGAGTCTTTTAAAGAAACATATGGAGATCGATTGCTGGGCAAGGATTCAATTGTTTTGATCTTGAGTGATGGCTGGGATACTGGTGATTTGCCGACATTAAAAAATGCAATGCGGCATATTCACAAAAAAGCAGACCGCGTAATCTGGCTAAATCCGCTTGCTGGAAACTCAAACTACCAACCAGCAACCAAGGGCATGGAGGTTTGTATGCCGTATATTGATATTTTTACGAGTGCACACAATTTGGAATCTTTACGAGGAGTTGTTCGACATTTGAAGAGACGTATCAATTCCTCAACGACCTCCTAGAGTGGGGGGAATTGGTTTCTTTTTTGTCTTTAAAGTAACGGGTTAGCACAATTCTCTTATAATTTGTTGTTGCTAAGTTATAGAATGTGTCTATTTTCATCTGTTAATCAGAATGTTTAATGGGAGTTCAACGTGTTACGCTTGAGATTCAGGGTGTCACAATTCCCTCAAAACGAGTATTAATTTAATAGAAATTTACTCCATTTTGACCCTTGTATACTTAACGCCCTATTTTTAATCTACAATTCCTAGCATTTATGCTTATACAGATAAGAGTTTTCCTATTCATCGTTCTTTTTTTTGCAAGTAGCCTGGTTGTTTTCGGTCAGTTTGGGAATGGTGGAGCAAAGGCCATCAAAAAACTCCAGCAAACCGAAACAATAGTAATCCTGGGGTACAGCGAGGCCTATAATGACGCCATCAAGGAAGCATTCGAACTACATTGGAGTTTCACGAAAGTCAAATTTATCAGCGGCCCCCAGTATAAGGAATATTGCAGCAACAGCCGCTACTCCTTCGTCCACCTTTTCACCATAGAAGATTGGCAGCTTTCTGATGAAGAATACGATGATGTAGGGATTGCACTTGGAGGCAACTGTAGAACCGGACCTACCGATATGATCGCCTATGCAAATATGGAAGTCTGGGATCCAACCTATTACCGCCTGGAGTGCAAACGAGCCGTGCAGTTTATGCAGACCTATCTGGAAATGGGACTCCGCGAAAACCTACCTTCAGAAAACGAAGTAGAAACAACCGCCCTCTACGCGAAAAGACAACAAGAAATGCATGGTAAAACCTTGTATTTTGGCAAGGAGGACCTAATGGAAGAGGTACGTAAAGTCAGTGAAATTCAGAAATATTACACCAAAGACGTTCAGCTGGAAGACCAACTTTCCATCGATCGCGCCGCCTGGAAAGAAACTCCCGATATTCTATACACCACTTTTGTTTTTGATATCGAAGGCTATTCCTACCACCTCGTTATTCAGGCAGAAGGGAATCAAATTTTATACGCTACTCCAACAAAATGGAGTCAGGGATACCTTGTAGGGAAAAAAATACTTCGAAAGTTTGATGATTTTTAACTGCTGCTAACGTTTAACTTGGTTGTTGAAGAAATCGGCCCTACTCTCTACCATCAGTTTTGCGCAGCAAAACGAGTCCCTCTACAAAACCTACCGTTTCTTCCGCCGATTAAATTTATTTTGAACTGCCTTTCCTTTTTTACCAAAGTCTTTTTTTGAGCCTTTTGAGGGTTGTTGGTTAGATGGACCTAGCAGTTTTTCTACCAAATCTGCCCTTCCCATTTTTTTAAGCGTTTTATTGATTTTAGGCTTGTTTTCCTTTTTATACCAAAAGAAAAACTGGTGTTGGTCTTTCTTTTCGTCCTTGGTAAGGGCTGTATAGACCGGCTTTAAGGAATAGGGGTGCAGGCCTGTATAATAGATAATCGTGGCCACTGTCATCGGAGTCGGTGTAAAATCCTGTACTTGTTCCAAACGGAAGCCCATCTCCTTAGTTTCAGCAGCAAGATTGGCCATTTCTTCCTCCGTAGATCCTGGGTGACTGGAAATAAAATAGGGAATCAGCGGTTGATTCAACCCGTGTTTCTTATTGATGGCGTCAAATTGTTTCTTGAACTCATGAAAGTGCTTGAAAGAAGGCTTGCGCATGATTTTCAAGGTGGCATCAGACGTGTGCTCAGGGGCAACTTTCAGGCGCCCACAAACATGGCGGGTCGTCAGTTGCTCCATATAGTCGTCCAGGCTGTCGTCTGCATTTTTGTTGTAGCTTTTCGCTAGTAAGTCATACCGAATCCCGCTGCTCACGAATGCTTTTTTGACGTTTGGATGCTCGTCTACTTTCTTATAAATCTCTGTCAATGGTTTGTGACTGGTGTCCAGGTTGCTGCAAATAACTGGGTGTATACAGGAAGGCGCGACACAACGATCGCAAATGGACTGTACTTTCCCCTTCATTTTGTACATGTTGGCAGATGGGCCACCCAAATCACTGATGTTGCCTTTGAAATCGGGCATTTGTGTGACGGCTTCCACCTCCTTCAGGATGGACTCTTCTGATCGGCTGGCTATGAATTTCCCTTGGTGCGCAGAGATCGTGCAAAAGCTGCATCCTCCAAAACATCCTCGATGCATATTGATAGAAAATCGGATCATCTCATAGGAGGGGACCGATCCTCGTTTATTGTATTTAGGGTGTGGCGTTCTAGTGTAGGGCAAATCAAAAGAAGTGTCAATTTCCTTTTCCGTCATTGGTGGATAGGGTGGATTGACGACTAGTGTTTTACTACCAGTTTTTTGTAGGAGGCGCCTAGCGTTTACTTTGTTTGACTCCTGTTCGATGTGTTTGAAGTTTGCTGCAAATTTCATTTTGTCTTTCAGGCAATCTTCATGCGAGGACAATTCAAAATCCTCCCAATTTTTGTTGGCAGGTAATTTTTCGTTGTTGGCTATTTGTACAGCAGTTTGGGGGATTGTTTTTAATGATTGGAATGGGACGCCCCTTTTTAGAAGGCGTACAATTTCCCGTAAGGGCATTTCCCCCATACCATATACTAACATATCTGCACCACTCAATTCTAAAATATTAGGAAACAGTTTGTCCGCCCAATAATCATAGTGCGTTACTCTTCTCAAAGAAGCTTCAATACCGCCAATTAGTACCGGTACATCGGGATAAAGTTGCTTGAGAATTTGTGAGTACACTTTTACGGCGTAGTCTGGTCGGTAGCCGGCAACTCCTCCTGGTGTATAGGCATCTGTAGACCGCCGCCTTTTGGAAGCGGTGTAATGATTGACCATAGAGTCCATACAGCCTGAAGTCACTCCGAAAAACAAATTCGGTTTTCCCATTTTTTTGAAATCCCGCAGGTCATCTTGCCAGTTTGGCTGTGGCACAAGGGCAATCCGAAGGCCTTCGCTCTCCAGGATACGTCCTATTACGGCAGAGCCAAATGCTGGGTGATCGACATAGGCATCACCAGAAATAAGGATGACATCAAGGTCTTCCCAGCCACGTGCCTCTACTTCCTTTCGGGTAATAGGCAACCAATCAGATACAGGACGGTTTTCAAACATACTGTAAAGGTAAGATTAATTTTTGTTCGGCGCATACTGAAAGGTAGGAGTATTCCCTAGTATTCAAAAAATACTATTAAATTATAGATGGGAGATCCATCTGGTTCTTGTTAAATACCCGCCGTTGCGGTTACTTCCCTTTTGGGACTGTCGTTCAAAACTCTGTGAGATCGGGAAGGGATCTACTCCTCCTCTTCTGACCACCCATCATTTGGGTCTTTCAACTTCTTATCTTCCAAATTCTCATTTAGAAATTCATTCAGTTTTTCAACTTTCATTGAGCTGGTGATTTCACCAAACTCATTGATGTTGATTTCAAAGCCTTTTAGGTCTTCGTGGACTTTTGGCTTTCCTTTTAAGGGGTTTTTCTTTGGCATAACCTATTGATTTTGTTGCGATTTTATGGCGTCAAACTTGTCAAAACCTGCTTTCATTCTATGACTAACGGTTTGTTTACCGATCAATTCCATTATTTCAAACACAGGAGGGCCCTTCATAGTTCCAGAGACGCCTAACCTTAGGAATGGGAGGACATCGCCAAAACCGATTCCAGTTTCTTCCATGTATGCTTTTACGGTGTTTTCGATGGCTTCGGCGTTGTAGTCTTCTAGTCCGTCGATACGAGTCATGAGGTCTTCCAAGAGCCCACGGCTGACTGGTTTCCACTTTTTGCGGACGATTTTTTCGTTGTCAAATTCCGTCACGTCTTCAAAAAAGTAGTAGCCCTGATCCCAGAACTCCGCAATGGAAGTCACCCGCTCCTTGAGCAACCGACAAATGTTTTTCAGCAAATGATCTTCTGGATGATATCCTTGTGCTTCGAAAACGGGTCTTGCCATCGCAGCCAGTTCGTCATCGTTAGCCATCATAATATATTGTTGGTTGAACCATTTCGCTTTGTCAAAGTCGTATCGCGCGCCTGATTTATTGATTCGCTTTGGATCGAAGATCGTTGCCAAGTCTTCTAAGGAGAAAACCTCTTGATCGGTCCCTGGATTCCAGCCCAATAAAACAAGGAAATTAATTACTGCTTGTGGCAAAAATCCTTTTTCTCTGAATCCTGGAGCATCGAGTATCCCGTTTACTACGTAGTCGATTGGGAATACCGGTATTCCAAGTTTTGCACCATCCCGTTTACTCATTTTGCCCTTGCCTGTTGGTTTCAGGATAAGTGGAAGGTGGAAAAACTCAGGCATGGTCTCCTCCCAGCCTAAATAACGGTATAAGAGCACGTGTGTTGGTGTGCTTGGCAACCATTCTTCCCCACGGATCACATGAGAGATTTCCATCAAATGGTCGTCTACAATGTTTGCCATATGGTAGGTCGGCAGTCCGTCTGTCTTCATTAGCACCTTGTCATCCAATTCGTTGGTACTGTAGGTGACTTCTCCGCGCACTTGATCTTGGAAAACAACTTGTTCGTCTGCTGGTATTTTTAGGCGGATGACCCATGGCGTACCACTATCTATCAGCTTTTTTGCTTCTGCGTCTCCTAGAGAAAGTGCGTTTTTCATTTCCATTCGAGAGGCGGAGCTGTACTTGAATACTTGCTTTTCTGCTTCTGCTTCCAGTCGTTTGGCGGTGAGTTCTTCTGGGGTGTCAAATGCATAGTACGCATGTCCGGCATCTAAAAGCTGCTGGGTATATTTAGGATAGATGTCTTTCCGCTCGGATTGTCTGTACGGGCCTAGATCTCCTCCAAGGCCAACGCCTTCTGTCGGTAAGATATTCAACCATTTCAAAGATTCAATAATGTATTCTTCCGCTCCTTCTACAAACCGTTTTTGATCGGTATCTTCTATTCTTAATAGGAATGTCCCGCCATACTTCTTAGCAAATAGATAATTGTACAAAGCAGTACGGACTCCTCCGATATGCAGTGGTCCTGTAGGACTCGGAGCGAAGCGAACTCTTACTTTTGATTGACTCATGGTTTTTGTAGTAGAAGGTATTTGGTAGAAAGTAGAAGGTATTTTCTCTTTCTACCGAAAAAATTATTGAATAATTATTATTACCGCAAAGGTGGTGAAAAAGTTCAATTATTAAAAATTAGGATTTTTTGAGACTGCTTCGCGACTTTTTGAGATCGCTTTCTTGCGGGAGGAGCGGCGAGAAAATTTTAATGCATCGGATCGTACTGGATTTACCGCCGTCGCGGTTCTTTCACTTTTGTTGAGAGGTTCGTACTGGATTTACCGCCGTCGCGGTTCTTTCACTTTTTGAACTGTCGTTCAAAACTCTACGAGATCGTGAAAGAACGTTCAAAACTCTGCGAGATCGTGAAAGAATCCCAACCATATTCTTACGACTTCCGTTTATTCAAGTACCCGAAAGCTTTCTTTTTTAATTTTTAACAATTGAATACTATGGGAAAGCTATATTTTGAATTAACGAATCCTTGTGAGCAGGATTGGACTGCAATGACCGAAGCTGATAATGGCCGTTTTTGCAATGCCTGCGAAAAAATAGTCCTCAATTTTGCAGATATGACGGACGCCGAAGTCCTGGAGTTTTTCCAGAAACCAGGAAAACGGATAAACAGTTGCGGTCGGTTTACAGAAAAACAGCTCACTGAAGGTATATCAATGCCTAAACATTCCCAGAAGAGCAAAACAACTCCCTTCAAAAAAATTGCTGCTACCTTGATCGGACTATCAATGGCAGGTCTTCCAATTCTAGTAAATGGGCAAACCATCATCGAAGTCCAACAGCCACCAGAATACGATACCATCCAAAAGAAAGTGCTCGTCAAACCCGCAGAAATCAAATTGATTGAAGTGCCCGCGGAATATACTACCGTAAAATCGAGAAGATTAGTAAGGGGTGGAGGTTTTGTCGAATTCAGAAAAATGGCCTGCGTACAGCCGATACCAGAAGACGCGCCGATTCCCATTGCAAAAGTGCAGCAAAAACTCAAAGAACGCGGTTTCTACCAAGGAGCAATCGACAATGTACTAGGACCAAAAACCAAGGAAGCCGTCATCGAATTTCGAAAGGCTAATTTTCTTGGTGTGCAGTTTCGAATCACGCCTTATATGCTTGATTTGTTAGGCATAAAAATGGAAGGTTGATACTTCTTGCGGAAACGGGAAGGTGAACAAAAAAAGGGTATTCCAAGATGAAATACCCTTTGATTTGAATTTTATGTTTGACTGTCTAGTTAAATACAAACGTCTCTGTATAGACCTTGTCTCCCTGGATAATATTTAGGAAATATGAGCCTTTGGCAAATCGAGAAATGTCTATAGTGTCGTTGTAATTGCCGTTGAAATCAGCTATTTCATTTCTGTAGATTTCTTTTCCTGCTACGTTGACGATCGTCAGTTGTATCGGTGTTGCATTTTCGAGGGCGAAGTCGATGGTGAATACACCGTCATTTGGATTTGGGTACAAGGCAATTGCTTCCACTTCCAGGCTGCGTTTGATGGCTGGTTTGGTGATGCGTGGAGGTGTTGGTAGTACGGCATCCTCTGTGATTGGGTTGTATTCTGGAGTATCGCTTTGTTTGATAATGATCAGCTCTTTGTCCAGTTGTTTTTTGAAATCTGGTTGGCTGCAATCGCAATTGGCGTATCTGCGGGTTGCTGCTTTGCTGGTCAATTCTGCTTTTACTGTTTTGGTAGATCCTTCTCTTGTAAAATTAAGGCTTACGATATCTCCTGGTTGACGTTTCAGTATTTCAGCGATCAGGTCTTCTTTGGAAGTGATGGCTGCGTTGTCGAAAGCGGTAATGATATCTTCGTAGTGAAGGTCGGCCATTTTTGCACCTGTACGTTCAAACACTTTTAAGATTCGAGCGCCTTCCGTTCCATTGCCGTTGTAGCGATTGTCGGTTACCAAAACACCGAGCATTGGAGTTGTGCACAGCTCTTCGCAATCTGCTTTTGGTCCTGCGTAGTCAGGTCTTGGACCATCATGCAGTTTGATTTCTGGATTTCGGGTTTCAAACTTGGCTGTTCGTTTTCTCACTTCTTTTGCCCGCAGGGTTGGTTTTACCTTTTTGGTTTTGCCATTGCGATCTAGCTTTATTTTGACTTGATCTCCTGGTTGGTATAATTTGATCATTTTGACCAATTCGTGGGAAGAAGAAACATCATCTCCATTTATGGATAGGATAATGTCTCCATTTTTGATACCTGCTTCTTGGGCGGCACTGTTTTCTACCACTTTGGTGATGGCCACGCCTTCTCCGTCATGATGTCCTGCGATCACTCCCAAGAATGTTTTTGTGGTTGTTTCTTTGTATCCATCTCCGCAGCCTTTCCAGCTTTTGCTTTGCCCTATGTCGTTGAGATCAATACCTAATTCTTTTAATTTTTGAATGGCTTCCTCAGGAATATCCTCGGTATCGAATTTCATGGATTGAATTTCGCTATTTCGTTCGAGTTGCTCTTCTGCATCATTATAGACGTCTTGTTCGATGATTGCTTGTTGGCCGGCTGCTTTGTATATTCTGACGGAGTGATTTGCTGCTTTGAGTTTTTGTTCTACTTCCGTTATGGAAACGCCCATTTCTATTATTTCCTGTCTTAGATGGTCAGGAATGGCTTCATCATGTTGAAGGATGATGACCTTTTTTTCTTTGTTTCTGTCCCCAAATTTTTGGGTCATTTTTTTGATTGCGAATGCCTTACCAAATGCTGGATTGTGGGTTTGTCCAATATCTGCGGACTCATCCTCAATGATTTTTGTTTGCACGTTCCCATTTTCATCAATCGTTTTAATGATAATGGTTTTCTTTGCTACAGTTGCCTGATTGTTGTGGCGCTTCTGCGAGAAAGAGTTGATACTTGTCCAGCCAATCAAAGCCAGGCCAAGCAGAAACAATAGGGTAAGTCGGAGTGTAGAAATGATTTGTTGCATAATTGAAACTTTTGATACCTCTAAAAATAAGCAGATTCCAAGTAGCATGCAATTAAAAATTGGAGAAACTGGAATTGTGTAAAATTAATACCAACTTTTGGGTTCTACAGTTAATAAAAAGTTAAACAGGAGTTAAAAGTGGATTGCTCTGTTCCTTCTATCTAATTTTGGTCAGAAATATTATGTTCCATTTTCATATTATGGAATGATGATTGCGGCAAAAAGCAACAAACAAAGCGGGGAAAATTTATGAACAAGAAGGCAATTTGGTTGATCATTGGTCTTATGAGTGCCGCACTGGTTGGTATTGTCGTAACACAATCCTACTGGATCAACTATGCAGTCGATCTTAATGAAGATCAATTTGATAAAAATGTCCGCCTGGCACTAAACAATGTGGCCAAAGCCTTGGAGAATGAAGAATTGCATAATTATGCAGTCGACAAATTTTTCCCAGCATTTCCATCAAACCCCATTGCTTCTGAAGAGGCGATTTTCAATTTTTTGTCCTCGGATCCTGATTTTGAGAACCCATTTTCTTTTTATAAAAGGGTTCCTGAAGATAGTTTTCCTGCTTTGGCGATAGACATTTCATCCTTCAGTATTCAGATTGCGAATACCGACAAAATTTGGGAAGAGTTTAAAGTCATCATGGCTGCAAGACGAGCACAAAGCCTTCCATTAGCACAGCGAATCAATCCTAAAAAATTGCAACGCCTCCTTGAAAATGAACTAAAGGGCAAAGGGATAGGCCTCAACTATAATTTTGGAGTGTATGATAATCGATCTAGGAAGTTTATTATTTCTAAGGAAAGCGATGAAGATGTAATAGAATATAAAAATGTAGAACAAGCAGGTATGGTCGATTTGTTTAGTTCCTTATATAGTGTGAATTTATTTCCTAAATATGCACCAGGATCAAGCGTGATTTCTTCTACAGGCAGATTGTTTGTTGATTTCCCAGGCAAGCAAAGTTTTTTAATGAGCTCGGTGTGGTTGGTGATGCTAGGGGCTATTGGATTTACAGGGATTATTTTATTCTGTTTTATTTATACTATTCAAGTAATCTTCCAGCAGAAAAAAACGTCTGAGATCAAGAATGACTTTTTGAACAACATGACCCATGAATTCAAAACACCCATTGCAACTATTTCACTTGCTGCAGATTCTATTACCAGTCCGATCATTTCGGGTAGCCCGGAAAAAGTCAAACGATTTGCCAATATCATCAAAGAAGAAAACAAACGGATGAATAAGCAGGTGGAGCGCGTACTGCAAATGGCGATGATTGACAAGAAAGATTTCCAAATAAAGATGGAAGAAATTAACATCAATGATATCATCGAAAGCGCTGTCGGCCCAATCGGATTACAGATTGAGAAGAAGGAAGGAACGATCTCTCAACAACTTAACTGCAAAAATCCTGTTATTATAGCAGATAAAACTCATTTTACGAATGTGGTGCACAATTTATTAGACAATGCCAATAAGTATTCTCCTGATAAACCGACCATCACTATTTTGTCAAGAGATGTCAAAAATGGAGTAGAAGTTTTGGTCAAAGACAAAGGCATCGGGATGAGTAAAGAAGACAAAAAACATATTTTTGATAAATTTTTCAGAGTGCACACTGGTAATTTACATGATGTAAAAGGCTTTGGTCTAGGGCTTAGTTATGTAAAAGCAATCATGGATGCGCATTCTGGTACGATTGATGTGAAAAGTGAATTAGGAAAAGGTAGTGAGTTTATCTTATTTTTTCCAAAAACATAAAAAATAGAGTTATCTCTAAAGATAATACCCCATAAAAATTAAATGATCTTAAAAGCAATTTATTATGAATCAGCAACCGAAAATACTCCTTGTAGAAGACGACCAAAATTTTGGTGATGTATTGCGTTCGTATTTAGAAATGAATGAATATAACATAACTTTGGCAACGGACGGTGAACAAGGGTTAAGTACCTTCCAAGGAGGTAGTTTTGATCTGTGTATTCTGGATGTCATGATGCCTAAAAAAGACGGCTTCACACTTGCAAAGGATATTCGGGAAGCAAACAAAGAAATGCCTATTATCTTTCTAACGGCAAAAACCATGAAGGATGATGTCATTCAAGGATTTAAGATTGGAGCAGACGACTATATCACTAAACCGTTTAATTCCGAGGAGCTATTGTATCGAATCCAGGCGATTCTAAAGCGTAGTCAAAATGCTCCCGCAGCAGAAGAAGATAAAACAGAATTCGAAATTGGAAACTATCATTTCCACTACCCCCTTCGAATACTAAGTCATGACGGCGAAAAGGAAAAACTGTCTCCTAAAGAAGCAGAACTACTGAAAATGTTTTGCATGAAAATGAATGACATCCTTCCACGATCAGAAGCGCTCACTAAAATCTGGGGAGAAGACAACTATTTCACCGCCAGAAGTATGGACGTTTTCGTCACAAAACTCCGTAAATACCTGAAGAAAGACGATTCTATTGAAATCATCAACATTCACGGTAACGGGTTTCAACTAAAAATTAAAGAAGAAGCATAAACTTGGTAATTGGTTAATGGCATAATCGTTAATGGTGTTTTTATGTACCAATAACTATTCTTCCATTAACCAATCACTTTAACCTACCCTCCTTCCTGGACTTTCTCCAGGTTTTGCATCGCTTCTTCTAGCTCCTTTATCATCTCGTCAATATTGATATCGACTTTCCAGGTATTGTTTATTTTGGTAAGGGGTATCATTTCTTTCTCTCCGTTTTGATCACAGCAAAACAAGCAATTGGCCGTATCGTTTTCTAAAAAACATTCCACTGACTGGACGTCAATTGGCTGTATCGTGTTTTCTCCAAGCATTTCCATACTTTGTTCTCTGAAGTCCAGATAGCGGAGCGTGCGGTCGGTTCCTAGGGCGGCAGCAGCAGATTTGTCTCCGGTAGACATCAAGGTCACGAATTCTTTCGTAATGGCTTCCGGCGAATTTTTATCAGCGGTACAACCAACTATAAACAGTATAGAAACGTTAATTATGATGAAAAGTAAAATGCGCATTTTTCTGATTTTGAATTCCAAGTTACAAGGAGTTATTTTTAAAGCTGGCTATTTCTAAGGTATTTTTAAAAATTGTTAAAGATTTTTTTTTGATTTTAAATTTTTGGCACAATAATAGAAATGAAGTATCTTGCAGGTCAATCCAAAAATTAGTCGACGATTGAAAGATGACCTTTTCAAAATTTTTCGTCAAACTTATTGTATTCATTTAATATTCAAATAATTTCATACCATGAAGAAGTTAATCGTTTGTTTTTTTGCACTTTGTATTAGTGCTGGAATATACGCTCAGCCAGCACCAAAAGATCTGGCAAAAAAAGAAGCTCCAAAAGAGATAGTAACAACCACCACAGAAGAGGTTTATGAGGAAATCACTCCTGAAAAAGAAGCAGAAGCGCTTACGGAGATGATGGCAGAAGCCACTGAAATCAACGCAGACCAGAAAAAAGAAATTTACAAAGTTGTGCTTAAATCACTTAAAGAAAAAGTGAAATTAGAGCCGCTTCGTACGGAGAATAAGGAAGAATATGAAACTAAAGAATTAGAAATCTTCAAATTGATGAACGACGAAATCAACGCCGTTATCACAGGGGGATAATTCTTCTACCTTCATAAAGTATTGGAAGCCTTTTCGGAAAACTACCCGGGAAGGCTTCTCCTTTTTTTATCGTCAGATAATTTATCTTTTCTGACACTTCTAAAAGTGTTGTCCTTCCTATGAATTCTTGTATCTTTGTAAAAATTTAAACAGGTTGAATTATGGAAGCTTTAGTAAAACCCACTGATCAGGTAAAAAAAGATGCCTTTCCATTAAATGGAACAGATTACATCGAATTTTATGTTGGAAATGCGAAGCAATCTGCTTTTTATTACCAATACTGCTTTGGTTTTCAGTTGGTCGCCTATTGTGGACCGGAAACTGGCGTTATGGATCGAGCTTCCTATGTCTTGCAGCAAGGTAAAGTCCGTTTTGTTCTTACCAGTCCGCTAGGTCCAGATGGAGCAATTGCTACCCATGTCAATTTGCACGGAGATGGCGTAAAAGTACTCGCACTCTGGGTCGATGATGTCAATTACATCTACGAAACAGCCGTCAAACGAGGAGCCACCAGCGTCCACCCTCCAGCGATCAAAACCGACGAATTTGGTGAAGTCAGAACCGCCTCTATCAAAACCTACGGAGAAACTATCCATACGTTCGTAGAACGAAAAAATTATACCGGAGCATTTATGCCTGGCTATGAACCAGTAGAAAATACCATCCAAGCAAAATCAGTCGGTCTTCAATACATCGACCATTGTGTTGGCAATGTAGAGTTGGGAGAAATGAATAATTGGGTTCGGTTTTATCAAGAGGTCATGGGATTCAAATTACTGATCACCTTCGACGATAAAGACATTTCCACCAAGTATACCGCCTTGATGAGTAAAGTCGTTTCAAACGGTAATGGATACGTCAAATTTCCTATCAACGAACCTGCAAAAGGGCTCAAGAAATCACAAATCGAAGAATACCTTGATTTTTACAACGGAGCTGGCGTTCAGCATATAGCCATTGCTACCAATGATATCTTAGAAACAGTGGCCAATCTCCGAGCCAATGGGGTAGAATTTTTAAGAGTACCTGATGTATATTATGATGATTTGCTTCAACGCGTCGGATCAATAGAAGAAGAGTTGGAAGACCTCCGAAAACTGAACATCCTTGTGGATCGTGACGAAGAAGGATATCTCCTGCAAATATTTACACGCCCAGTACAGGACCGGCCTACTATTTTCTTCGAAATCATACAAAGAAAAGGAGCTAAGTCATTTGGCAAAGGAAACTTCAAAGCGTTGTTTGAAGCAATTGAGCGGGAGCAAATGCGCCGTGGAACATTTTAATACTTATTACCCTGATTGATTATAGCCTACATATCGTTTGTCTTCACGACCCTATTGCCGATTTCTATATTGATTTTTTAGCCGATGCCTTCCCAGATCATAGTTTGGTGACGCGCTCCGTCGATAAATCCGCGATCTTTGATGATTTGAAGGAAGGGACTGCGCACGTCGTGGTACTTCCGATAAGTGAGATGCCTGACAAATTGCCGGAAGGCCTGGCTATCACCGCAATTTCTAAGCGCAATTCCCCTGCAGATCGAATACTGATCAATCAGGAAGTCGCCGATAAAAAACTATTGCTCAATCTTCCAAAAAATGCAAGTGTCGCTTGTCTTTCGCAGCTACAAGCTTTTCAAATGCTAGACTTCAGGCCTGACATTTCGGTCGATGTTATTGATAAGTACCTCAGTGTAAATCGGCTGCAAAAAGGAGACTTTGACGCGTTGGTCATTGATGAATTTAGTGTCACCTTCTCCGAGGAAGACATCAGCAAATTTGAATTGGTAACTCTGAATCCTAAAGAATTTGTCCCACCATCCGGGCAGGGTTTTTTATGCTGTGTAGTTGATACAAAAAACAAGGAAATCCGAAAACTACTCCAAGCGATTCACCACAAACCAAGTGTGGCGATTAGCAATGTAGAACGAAAATTTAAAAAACTATTCGTCGAAGCCTCTTCTGAGGTTGGTGCTTACTGTGAAGTTGACGCAAATGGGTTTTACCATGTTTGGGCAGCTAAAATCAACCCCGATACTTCCAGCCTTAAGTATGCAAAATGCTCTTCATCCACCTCCAATCAGCTCGCAGAAAATCTCTACGGACAACTGAATAGTTAGTTGGTTATTGAATGCAGCAACATCTCATTTCTATCTCTTACTAAGAATAATAAATCGGCCAGACAATTGCTTTTCCTTCTGCTTTACAACAACCGAATAATGCCCTTCCGGCAATATGGAAAGGTCAAGGGGGATTTCATTGTTTTGGGAGTTAAAGATTTGCTGATATACGATACTACCAAGACTATTTATGATTTGAATAGTACGTGGTCCTTCTATTTCCGGCAAGGAGACCGTCAGTTGGTTCGTAGCAGGATTAGGATATAAAAAAACAGATTGTACCTGTCCAAAATCAACGGTAGAAGTCAGGATGGGTTTAGTTTTCAGCAAACAAACATCAAATCCGCCCACAGGAGAAAGGGTAGAACTGCCTGCTGTCAGGCTGCCTGAAAATTCACCAATCAGATAAACTGCTCCATTGTTGGCAATGTCTATTTGATGGATAAAATCGTAGTCTGTTCCACTAATGTGTTGTATGTTTTCAAATTGGCCGGCTTTGGTGATGGATAGCAGGAACGCGTCGGTAGCGGCGTCCGGGCTGACCAAGGTTGTCCCTCCAATCTCCGTGTCCGCAAAGAAATAGCCCCCCAGTTTTATCGAATTTCCAAAGCTGCGAATAGACTTGCTGATATCAATATTAGGACCTCCATAGGAATTCGCCCAAACCGTCTGACCATTGTTGTCTAGTCTAGCCACAAAGATGTCCTCTCCAAACCCATCAGACATCAATGAATATCCATCAAAGTTTAAGACGCCAATAAAGTGCCCGGTTAGAAAAATAGAACCGTCCTCCTCAACGATCATTTCTCTACAATAATCCTCAAAAACGCCGCCCGCCTTCTTGATCCAAACCTCGTTGCCAAGCGCGTCATATTTCAAAATAAAAAGATCTTCCCCTTGAGAAAGTGTTTTGATAGTATCGCCTGCAAAGCGAATTTCTTCCGTGAAGTGGCCGGCTACATAATAGTTGCCAAGGGCGTCACTGCCTATTGTAAATGCGCGTGTTTCTCCGAAAAATCCAAGGGCATTTCCTTGTATTAAAGTCCCGTCCGCAGCATATCTGGCAACAAATCCGTCTATTGCCCCCTTGGAAGAAAGGGTGGATTGATCCAAGTAAAACTGTCCTCCAAAATAGCCAGTGAGTAGGACGTTTTGATTGTTGTCTATGTGCAATTGTGCGCCTGTTTTTAATCCGGATCCTTCGATGTCTTTTGCCCAGAGCAGATTGGCATTGGTATCGTATTTTAGTAGGAATAGGGCACTTTGAGAACCGCTGGCTGGCGTCAGTGTCGTGCCAGAGAAGTCGGCTTCATCCCAGTATAATCCTACGACATACACATTGCCCATTGTGTCTATGGTTATTGCTCCGGGGCTGTCATTGCTGTTGCTTCCTCCTCGGACAGCTAGTAGTGGCTGCCCCTGGGCGTCTAACTTGACTAATAGCAGGTCGTCCCCTCCTCTGGAGGTCAATACATTGCCTGCTACGGAGATTTGATCTTCGAACGTTGCCAATACCCAAACATTTTGGTCGGGATCAATGGACACATCGATACCTGCTTCACTGGAAATGCCGCCTTGATTGATCGCCCAGTCCCAGATCTGCGTAGATCCGAAAAGGGGAATTAACAAAAGCAAAAAAATCAGTTTCCAATTCATAGATAGCACATTCATTTTTGAACAGTCTCCATAATACTAAACGAATAGAAAAGAATAAAATTATACAGAAATCTTCCTTGATTTTTTTTAGAAAATGAGCAAAACAAGTCCAATTCTGTCATTTTTTATTTTGGAAAACCAACTTTTTTTAAAATTTTTTCTGCCTGACAACCAGTTCATTGTGAAGGTTTTTTAAGTTTTTTCAAAAAACCATTTATGTAAAATCCGGAAATCTGACTCTATATAGTATGCAATATTCATTAATCATTAAAAAAATAAATTGACATGAAATTTAAAGAATTGAAAGTTTGGGAAGAGTCTAAGAACCTTGTAAAAAAAATCTACACGCTCACAGAAAACTTCCCGAAGGAAGAACAATATGAAATGGTGCGAAGCCTGCGTCGAGCGGCAACATCGATACCCTCTAACATTGCAAAAGGCGCTGCTGGAATATCCGATGAAGAAATGATTTATTATTTAGGAATGGCACGTAAGAATCAAGCCGACCTCGAATCACAGTTTCACATCGCCAGAGAATTAGAATTCATAACGGAAAAGGAATATGAGGATATCCTGGGGGCACTGGATGATTGTCAACGCATGACGTACGGCTTTCTGCGCTACTTCCGCAACAAAAACAAGGAAGAGGAGGCAGACAAAGATGTAAAAAAGCCAAAGGCCATCAAATCAAAAGCTGCCTAAACAAAAGAAGCAGTTCTGCTGGAAAACGCTAAAAGGCTAGCAGGCCCTTCCCAAAACATTCCCCGATTTAAGAAAGCGGAAAAACGAATGTTAATTACGTGCGGGTACACTAAGTTTCGAATTTTCGTCAAGGAGGGACATTAGTTTAGGAAGTTGGTCCTTGTTGCTGTAGGTTTCGACCTACAGTTTCCAGTCTTGGGAGATCTAAAAAGTTAGATCTCCCTTATTGGTGTTTCCTCCCTTTGAGATTTTTTTGACTAATCAAAACGCAAACAATCAGCATCGAAAATCCTGAATACGTTAAAATAACAACACATTTTTTTTAACTTACTGCAAATATCACCAAACACTATTTTATGATGAATTTAGACTTATCCGGCAAAGCCGCTCTAGTAGGTGGCAGTAGTCAGGGAATCGGAGAAGCAGTCGCGCTCCAATTGGCAAGCCTTGGAGCAACCGTCACCCTACTAGCCCGGAGTGAAGACAAACTGAAAAATGTATGCGCTAATCTAGCCACCAACCATGGACAACAGCATAACTACTTGGTGGTAGATTTTAGTGATGCCAATTCGCTGAAGCAAAAAATAACAGAACAGGTCAAACAAACAGACTATCATATTCTAATCAACAATACTGGTGGACCACCTGCCGGATTGATCCATGAAGCAGGGACAGACGAATTTTTAAGCGCGTTTAACAATCACATCGTTTGCAATCACATTCTTACGCAAGCGTTGCTACCATCTATGAAAAAGGCGGCCTACGGCAGAATTATTAATATTATCTCAACTTCAGTAAAGCAGCCGATTGATGGGCTTGGTGTATCTAATACTACGCGTGGGGCAGTGGCCAGTTGGGCAAAAACAATGGCCAATGAACTGGGTGCATTTGGGATCACCGTAAACAACGTGCTCCCTGGATTTACTACAACCGGCCGCCTCGACAAGATTATTGCCAATCATGCAAAAAAACATCAAGTCACCGACGAAAAAATGGCAGCGATCATGAAAAATTATGTCCCGGCCAAACGATTCGGATCTCCTGAAGAAATCGCTACTGCGGTAGCCTTTCTAGCCAGCCCGGCAGCTTCTTATATCAACGGTATTAATATGCCAGTGGATGGAGGGAGAACTAAAAGTTTATAGCTAATTATTGGGCATTAAGTAGTAAATTTGGACATCCAAACTTGATCAAATGAAATTTGATAAAAATATTAAGAACTACATTTACGGGGAACTAGAAAACCCTTTGTCTGCTAGTTTTATTGACAATTATAATCCGGCGCTAGGCCAGGTCTATTCTCAGATTCCTGATTCTGATGAACGGGATGTGCATCGGGCTGTAAAAGCTGCTCAGCGGGCGTTTCCTACATGGTCTACTATTGGTGTTGAAAAACGGTTTCGTATTTTGATGCGGGTAGCGGATATTATTGAGCAGAATTTAGAAACTTTTGCTCTGGCAGAATCAATGGATACTGGAAAACCATTGTCTCTTGCAAGAAAAGTAGATATTCCTCGGGCGCACGCCAATTTGCGATTTTTTGCGACTTCTATTATGCACTTTTCCGCAGAGTCGCACAACATGGAAAAAGAAGCCATCAACTTTACCCTTCGCAGTCCGCTGGGGGTGGTTGGTTGTATTTCTCCTTGGAATTTACCCTTGTATTTGTTTACCTGGAAGATTGCTCCAGCTTTAGCGGCTGGGAATACCGTTGTCGCTAAACCTTCCGAAATGACACCAATGACGGCTTATCTGCTTGCTCAGGCTTGTATTGAAGCCGGTTTGCCACCAGGCGTACTGAACATTGTCAACGGATTTGGACACAAGGCAGGACAGGCAATTGTGGAGCACGATGATGTGAAAGCGATTTCCTTTACCGGAGGAACAAAAACGGGAAGAACCATTGCCAGCATTGCAGCCCCAAAATTTAAAAAATTGAGCCTTGAGCTTGGTGGTAAAAATCCAAATATCATCTATGCCGATTGTGATTTCGAAAAAATGATGAAGACCACGCTTCGTTCCTCCTTTGCTAATCAGGGGCAAATCTGTTTGTGTGGATCAAGAATATTCGTCGAACGACATTTATACCCCATCTTCAAGGAAGAGTTTGTAAAACGTGTCCAAAAACTAAAAATCGGAGACCCAAATTCTCCAAAGACAGATCAAGGCGCAGTGGTTTCTAAAGCCCATATGGAAAAGGTGCTTGGTTATATCGAACTGGCAAAAAAGGAAGGCGGAAGAATTTTGTGTGGCGGAGAACAAAAAAAGGTAAAAGGTAAGTTTGAAAATGGCTACTTCATTAAACCAACGGTGATCGAAGGCCTTGCTCATGATTGCAGAACCAACCAGGAAGAAATTTTTGGACCGGTAGTCACCATCATGCCATTTTCGACGGATAAGGAAGTCATCAAATATGCGAATAGCACAGAGTTCGGATTGTCAGCAACCGTCTGGACACAAGATATCACTAAGGCCCACAGCATAGCTGAACAATTGGAAGCGGGTATCGTTTGGGTAAATACGTGGATGACAAGAGATCTGCGAACGCCCTTCGGAGGAACTAAAAATTCTGGTGTTGGAAGAGAAGGTGGATTGGAAGCTTTACGGTTTTTTACGGAGGCTAAAAATGTTTGTATCCAGTTTTAGCGGTGGTAGTTGGTAGAGAGACATTTTTGTAGAGGTGCAGATCCGACAAACAAATGTTAAGCCCCGTTGCTCTGGCAGCCTAGTAAAAATCAAGGCGAAGCAATGATACGTCTCTCGTATATTGGGTTAATAGTAAATGGTGGATTGGTAAATTATCCAAGGAAAGTGCATTTATCTCTAGGCTCAGTCAGATTTTATGCTTTAGCAAAAATCAAGCAGCTCTACTTTCCTTCAAAATCAAAAGCTAACCTTTGACTTCGCAGCCACTTTGTTGAAAGATGGCGTGTCCCAACCAAATTTGCCATATTCTGTTTGTTCTGTTTTGTCTAGTTTTTTATGGGTGATGACTGGGATACTAAATTTGAAGCAACTCCCCTCTTTTTTCGTTTCTTCGACCCAAATTTTACCTCCCATACTCTGCAATATTTTTGAGCAGATAGACAATCCCAAACCGGATC
Source organism: uncultured Saprospiraceae bacterium (assembly GCA_938016265.1). GTDB lineage: Bacteria > Bacteroidota > Bacteroidia > Chitinophagales > Saprospiraceae > JAHDHB01. The sequence continues at coordinate 22,938 of CALLWB010000026.1, read as the reverse complement.
CATTGTACTTGTCTCTGGCGTGCAATCGCTTAAACATTTCAAACACTGATTTGTGGTATTCAGTAGGGATACCGATACCATTGTCCTCTATGGTGAACACATGTTCGTTTCTTTTTAATCGATGGCTAATTTCAATTCTTGGTGGATCGTTTTCATTGTATTTGATGCCGTTTTCAATAATGTTTTTGAAGACTAAGAACAAGCTGGAAGCATTGACAAAAATTTCGTTTGGTACACCAAGATTTACGATCCGAACCTTCCTTTCTTTTATTTTGAGTTGTAAGGAATCTTTCACATTGTTTAATACCTCCTCTACGTTTACGTTATCAAGCGAAGCTGATTTTTGTTGAAGTTTGGAATACTCCAGGACATCCTCAACAAGCGCATAAATCTGCTTTGAATTTTTGACAATGTATTGGAGGTATTCATTACTTTCTTTATCTAGCTTACTTTTGGTATGCCTTTTTAGTAAATGGACAAAACTAATTATGTTTCGGAGGGGTTCTTTGAGGTCATGGGACGTTATATAAGAAAACCGCTCCAGTTCTTTGTAGGAACGTTCTAGTTCTGATTTTGCCGATTTCAGTCTGCTTGTTCGGCTTTCTACTTCGTTGGTTAGTTGGAGATTGTAGGCTTCTTTGCGCTCATTGGCAAGGTAAAGAAAAAGTGCGAACATACTGATCATCAACAAACACAAGGAGGTGATAATCGAAATATAGGTGGTTCTTGTGTTTTTTGCTTCCGTCAGTTGTTGGGTTACCATCAAGCGTTCGTTTTCGGCTTCTTGCGCTGCGACTCCATATTGGATTTCCAGTTCATTTAGTTGTCTGGACTTGGCGAGGCTTTTTAGACTGTCCTCTACCGACTTGTATTGGTGATGAAATTGGTAGGCCTTGACAAATTTGCCTTGTTCGGCGTAGTTGTCGGACAATAATTTTAAGGTTTCAGGCAATTGTGCGAAGTCATTGTATTCAAGCATCATTGAGTGTGCCTTTTGGGCATAAGAAAGTGACTTAGAAAACTCTTTTTGCTTGTAGGCCACCATTCCCAACCCATAATTTGCAGCACTTATTGCTGTTTTATCATCCACTTCCTGACTAAGTTTCAGTGCATTTCTGTAATTTGAATTTGAGAGTTCAAACATGTTTTCGTCCAGATGGATTTTTCCAAGCCAAATTTGGACTTGTGCACTACCTGATTTATTATCTGTCTTTTCTGATAATTCTTTGCTAATTAAAAACTGCATTAGTGCTAGTTCTTTTTTGTCTTCGGCATAATAAATTTCTCCAAGTAGCGAATATATTTCAATAAGATGCATACTGTCCCCCTTGAGTTTTGAATTATCCAAAGCCCTTAAAGAATACTCCTTTGCTTTTTCCTTTTCATTTAAGGACAAAAAAGAACCGGCAATGTTTCCAAGATAGATTCCTTCTTCCTCAAAATCCTCTATTTGTTTACCAATTTCAAGAGCATTTAGATAATACCTTAACTCCTTCTCTTTATCACCAATTTTACCATAACAAATGCCTATGTTGTTGATAGTACTGGCAAGCATGTGGAAATTATTCGTTAACATTGAGTTTCTAGCAGAGGCTTTGAAATAGCGTATTCCCATTTCATTATCTCCGCAAATATCGTAACCGATGCCAATTAGATTTAAGGAGTGTGCCAATGTACTTTTTATGCCTATTTTTTTTGATAGCTCTATGGCTTTTTCAGCATATCGGATGGTGTTGTCTGGATTGGAAAAATGATAGGACCAGGCTATCTCATTAAGCAACTCAACTTTGATACTATCGTTGGTCGCTTGTTCGTACTTGTTAATCAAGTCACTAGTAGGACTCATATTTCCGAATACCAGCATAGAGCTGCAAATAAAGAGGAATATGGAAACTAGTTTTTTGATAATTTAGTCTTTACGTTTGCTCTTTTTACGATATTATTTTCATAATGTTTCATTGCTAAATGATAAAAATTTGTCATATTATATTTTCAATACGTTTCTTTGCACCAATATTAATGCTTTGATGGACTCCAATAAAAAAACAACCTATTAATAATGTCACAAAACCACTAGTACAAACCGCTCTGTAAGTAAGACAAAATGAAGTAGGAAATATCATAAAGAAATTAATTTACCAATATTTTGCTTATCATAAAGCACAAATAAGCAGCGCATTACATATAATTAAGATTTCCAAAAGACCATATTGGCACAGAAAGTGCAATATACCTGGCATACCCGATTTAATAATAGTTTAAAATTTATTCCCATGAATTCAAAATTACACACCACGCTTACTATACTATGTATAGCACTTTTCAGTTTACTCGGTAATGCGCAGTCTGGCTTATGGACATTAGGCATAAACGGAGGCGCCGCTTACCAGCAAAGTGACATCTGTTTGTTGCCTGGCTATGGAGCAGGCCTTACACTTGGAAAAAACATCTATCACCGACCAAACGGTTTGATTGATGTCGATCTAAGAGGCAGGTATCTGTTTACGCAAACCAGAGGAGCTGATCACTACCGTTTTTACGGAATTGACAAAAACACCTTACTTAATGGTACCACCGGTGAGGTAGATAGTTATTCCAATTCTCCTGGTTTTGCTTTCCAAAATCACAAAACAAACATCCACGAACTAAGCCTTGAAGCAGTATTGACTGCTAACCGCCTAAGAGAAAAAACAGGTATCGAATTGGCCGTTTTTGGCGGCGCTGGCTTGGATTTTCACCTGACAAACGCCGATCAACAAATAGGAAGCAACAATTACGATTATTCCACCATAGACACTACTGGAAAACGGAGTAATATCCTAAACAACTTAAATGTCCTTCGTGATGGAGACTATGAAAGTTGGGCTGATGGGTATAGCAATGGAACAAAAGTTTCTTTTATGCCTTCTGCTGGTATCGAGCTTGGATATCAGGTGTCTCCTAAGTTTTCTGTAGGTGTTGCACATCGCATGACCTGGGCATTGAATGATTATTTGGACGGCCAGGCTTACGAGCAGAACAACGATTATTCTGATAATAATGACAAGTACCATTACACCAACTTATACCTAAGATGGAAAGTAGGTACCAGCAAATCGAAATCTAATACCGACTTCGAAACTGGACAGACTATAGAACAAGCTCCTGCTACTGCTTACTCAGGAACTCAGGCTGGACCAGCACCAAATATTCGTATCGTCCGCCCATCAACCAATCCTTATACCATCCAGTCTCCCAAAACAGATCTGATAGCTAGAGTCAAAAACGTAAAAAGTAAAAGAGATATTCAAGTTACCTTAAATGGTCGGTCTACTAATTTTGATTTTGATAAAAATTCTGGAAAATTATCCCTAGACCTAAAATTATCTCCCGGAACCAGTGTAGTTGAAATACTTGCAGTAAATGAGTTTGGAAGAGATGAAAAAGGAAAGACCTTCATATATGAAATCCCACAACAAGGGACCTACACTTCCTCTTCTACAAATCCGTCTACTAGTGGCAACAACAATACAGGAAATACGAATACAGGAAATACCACCAACTCGAGTGATCCAAGTTGCGACCCAATGGGCACCAACACCGGTACCACCGTTCAGCCACCAGTGGTGAATATCTCCAACCCAAGAAACAATCCACACGAAACAAACAATACAAGAGTCAACGTAAGGGCAACTATTCAGAATGTAAGTTCTGCCAATCAAATACAATTTTCATTGAATGGGCAAAATTACACGAGCTTTAGTTTCAACCCCTCCAACAGATCATTTTCTGCGAATATTAATATGACACAGACGCAGGTATATGTTTCTATCAAAGCAGTAAATTCTGCTGGTGAAGATACAGATACCCGAACGATCATACTGAAAAACACACCTCCTGTTACAGGTCCTGCTTGCGATCCAATGGGTGGTGGCACTCCAACCGGCAATCCAACAACGGGCAATCCTACTGGAACACCTCCAACTGTTACGATCTCCACACCGTCAAGGGCAATATCTGCAACAACTTCTAGTTCTGCAGGAATCAAAGCTACAGTGACTAATGTATCCAGCAATCAGAACATCAAATTCCTGGTAAATGGAGTAAAGAATACTAACTTTTCTTTCAGCCCTAGCACAGGAGCATTTACGAGTACGGTAAATCTTAATAATGGGAATAACATTGTTTCAATTACTGGAACGAACAGCTTTGGCGCTGATCGAGAAACAAGAACAATCAACCTTACTGCCCCATTACAAGTAAACCCAACGGTAAAAATTACAACACCGAAGTCTAATCCCTATACCTCAAGTTCTGCAAGCACGCCACTGACTGCGATTGTCAAAAATGTGAGAGGCAAGCAAGACATTACTGTTTTACTCAACGGGAATCCTGTAAAGAGTTTTTCCTTCACTGGACAAACACTGAATACGACACTTTCATTAAACCAAGGAAGCAATACGGTAATCGTTCGTGCGGTAAATGGTTCTGGTTCGGATAGCGATACCCGATCGATTGTTTATCATGTAGCAATGGAAACGCCGGTAGTGACGATTACGACTCCAAAGGCTAATCCAACAAATCTATCGACAAGTAGCACACCAATAAAAGCAACAGTACTTAACGTTAAAGATAAAAGGTCGATCGATTTTAAGTTGAATGGAAAATCTATTAGCAATTTCACTTTCAATGCGACGACTAGCCAATTGACCAGTACGGTTCCTTTAAATTTAGGTGCGAATACCGTCAAAATAACGGCGACAACGGCTGCTGGATCAGACAGTGACTCAAGAAGCATCAACTACACCGTAAAATTAGCCAAACCGACGGTTAAGATTACTACACCAAGTAATGCTATTCAGTCTTATACTACAGCTTCCGCAAACATTGTAGCGACAATTAAGAACATTACTTCTGCCAACCAAGTGCAGTTTTTGGTAAACGGTAAGAATTCTAGGGATTTCACATACAATACAAGAAATAAAACTTTTACTAGCAAGTTGAACTTGAATTATGGAAGTACCAGTATTAAGATAGTTGCGACGAACACTGCTGGATCTGCACAGGATACAAGGACATTAGTAAGAAAGAAAGACAAAATTGTCCCAACTGGAGGTACGATATCAACCCCAACTCCTACAGGCACGCCACCGACAGTAATCATCACAAGACCAGAAAAAAACACGATAAATGTAACTGGAGCTACTTACCGTGTGTATGCTGACATTACGGGTATTACGGGTAAAAAAGCGATCACATTCACCTTAAATGGTGGAGAGTTTGCCACCTTTACTTACGACCATTCTACTGGCAAGTTAGTTGCTCCTGTACGATTGAGCCCAGGATCTAATCTGGTAAAAATTGTTGCGGTGAATACTTATGGTTCGAATTCGGATAATGCAACCATTGTTTATAATGCTGGTAGTGTAACTCCAGGAACATTGATTATTACTACAGACCCTGATACACCAGAACCACCTACCGTACCAACATCAACTGGAGGTGGAGTCATTCTTCCAGGAGGAGGAGTAACACCGCCTGCTCCAAGACCAAAGACAAATACCACGCTCGGAAAAGGCAAGACGTCTACAGGAGGTAAAACGACAGGAACTAAAAGCATTGGTTCTCCAGCATCAAAACCATCTGTTACAGTTACTTCACCAAGGGATTTAAGTTTTTCAACAACACCTACGGCAACAATATCCGGTGTCGCAAGGTATATATCCGAACGATCTAAACTACAAATAACTGTAAATGGCCAACCTGTTACTAAGTTTAACTTAAATACAAGCACTGGTGTATATAGTGCGAATGTGCCACTGTCAGAAGGCAGAAATAAAATTGAGGTCTCTGGAACGAACACTTTGGGCAACGGAAAGAAAAGCATGACGCTTTATTATTCAAAAGAACGTGTAAAGCCTGTCGTTTTTACATTGGGTAAAACCTCTACGGGGACTAAAGGAAGTAAGAAAACTGTAAAAGCAATTGTGGTAAATGTAAAAGATAAAAGCAGTATTCAAGTCTTGGTAAACGGCAAAGCACAAACTGAATTTACTTATAATGCAAGAACGAAAATGATGGCGGCGAATATCCAATTATCTCCTGGGTTGAATACCGTGGAGGTGGTAGCAAAAGGAACAACTACTGTCAGAAAATCCTGGAAAATAACCAGAAGGTAAACGATACTTCTTCTTGAAATAAAGGGTTGATCAAGAGATTCAACAACCGATTGTTACTTAGGTAGCAATCGGTTTTTTGTTTTTAATTAAGGATCATTTAGGGAGAAGAGAAATAATTACTTGGCCAGTATTACGTACTTATTTTGACCTTGAGAATTTATACCAGCGCTTTCGCACTGCGCAAAAGCTTGTCCACCCTGCGCCGGGTTTAGTAGTAGTAGTAGTAGTAGTTACACAAATAAAAAAGGGAAGTGCTTGTTCAAACACTTCCCTTAAAAAAGGCTTCATTTGGAAAAAGAGTTACGCTATTTTGTAGTTCGGGCGTATATTTTTTAGACTTTGAGCAGTGATTGATTTAAATACATACCCTTCTGCATTAAAATGCTCAAGAACTTTAGGAAGGACGTATTCTAGTTTATCTTTTGCTTTCAGGCTGTCATGAAAAACGATGATTGATCCGTTTGTCGAATTTTCAAGTACATTATTTAAGCACTGCTCTTTCGTGATTTTTGGGTCAAAGTCTCCACTGAGCACATCCCACATGATAATATGGTAATGGCGTTGGAGGAATTGAGCTTGTTTAGGCTTCAATTTACCGTATGGAGGTCTGAACATTTCTGACTTTACAATGGAGGCGCATTTCTTCACATTCAAAAAATAGGGAACATTCTCTACCAACCAGCCATTGATATGGTTGTAAGTGTGATTGCCAAAAGTGTGCCCAGCATTCTTAACTTCTTCGAAAAGGTCCTTATTCTTTGCTACATTCTCGCCGACACAAAAGAAGGTTGCTTTTGCTTTATACTTAGCTAATTGCTCTAAAACCCAAGGAGTTACTTCAGGTATTGGCCCATCATCAAAAGTAAGATAGATCACTTTTTCTGACCGCGGCATTTTCCAAGTAAAATTTGGAAATAAATTTTGAATAAACTTTGGGGTCTTCACTAAATACATCTCGGCAAAGTCAATTTAAAGAATCGTTAATATTATGTTAAGGAATCGTTAAAAGAATAAAAGCAAAAACCAAACCAAGTTTTTTTGACTTCGAAAAATTAAGTAGCTGCCTCTCCCTGGTATTTTTTTAATTCAATGATATCCCCTGGCAAGTAAAAACCTGCTTGTTCTAAATTAGCCAAACATTGACGGATGGCGGTAGTTTTGATTTTTGCGGAGGATAAGCTAGCGTCAAAGGTATCTAGCCAGTATTGTATGGTAACATCGATGGTGCTTGTGCCCAGATTGCTGATAAAAATATTGGTGGATTTGTTTTCTTTTAATGGTCCTTTGATGGTGTCCATGGTGGTGCTTAATAGTTCAATAGCCTTTTCGGGATCATCGCTGTAGTCCAGGCCAATTACAAAATCCTGCCTTAAAAAACCATCAATTGTATAATTGACAACTGGCTTCTTAATAATATTTGCATTAGGAATATAAATGTCTTTTCCGTCAAATGACTTCATGTGGGTAGTCCGCATTTCCAAGGAAACCACTTTGCCGACAATACTATCCAATTCCACCGTATCGCCAACTCGAAATGGACGATTGAATGCCAGAATGATTCCAGCCAGAAAATTCTCTGCAATGTCTTTAAAAGCGAAACCAATAACAATCGCACTCACACTCGCACCCGTTATCAATCCAGCAGCAATGTCTGCCAGTCCAATAATCTTCAGTCCTACTAAAAATGCAAAAAGGACAATGACGATTTTTGTAATCTGCCCCATAAACATAGCAAGCAAACTATCATCCGTCCGATTGCGTAGTTTTTCAGTAACCAATTTTTTACTTCGATTTGCAAGAATCCATAACAAAAAAAAGGCAACCAATGCCAGCACCAATCGAGGCAGAAAAACAACAAGCTCTGAATAATACGCTCCAGCCTGCACCATTAAATCAGAAAAAAAATTGTCCATAATGTATCTATTAAAAATTTTAAGAATAAGAATTCGAAGATAGCTATTATCTATTGAGTCTATTTGGTTATTGAGTCGTTAAGTTAGGCAATGCACCTAATAACTTAATAACCACATACAAGTTCTATCAATAATTTTGTTAATTTTGAATGCGAAAAATTCGAAGGATAAAATTATGAAAAAATATACAGCTATCTTATTGGGAATATTGCTGGCAATCCCTGGATTCAGCCAGCAGACACCAGCAAAAACACAAGCGGAAGCCATCCTTATTTTGAATGCTACCGCACACTTAGGCAATGGAAAAGTCATTCAAAACAGCGCCATCGGTTTTGAAAACGGAAAGATTACGCTAGTTGGAGATGCTACCAAGATTCGTATAGATAAAAGCCTTTACAAAAATGTGATTACCGCAGAAGGCAAGCATGTTTATCCAGGGATCATCGCTCCCAATACTCAAATCGGTATGTCAGAAATTGATGCCGTCCGCGCCACCAGAGATAAAAGAGAAGTAGGACAATATAATCCAAACATCAGAGCAATTGTAGCCTACAACACGGACTCTAGGGTGACTCCAACTATCCGGTCCAATGGTGTTTTGCTAGCACAGATCACTCCTCAGGGTGGACGAATGCCCGGACAAACCAGCGTTGTACAGCTCGATGCTTGGAATTGGGAAGACGCCGCTTACAACACGGACAACGGTATCAAAATGCACTGGCCTGGCAATTTCAAACGCAGTGGCTGGTGGGCAGCTCCCGGACCAACAACGGCCAACGACAAATATGAGGAAAGAGTCAATGAGTTTCGGACTTACTTTGAAGAAGCAAGAGCGTACACAAAAAGCACTCCCTCTTCAAAGAACCTGAAGTTTGAAGCTATGCGGGACTTGTTTAGCAAAAATAAAACCTTATACCTTGCGGTGAATAATGCACTGGGAATAATGGATGCCATCAAATTTTCAGAGGATTTTGGGCTCAAAATGGTCATCGTAGGCGGACAAGATACTTGGATGTACGCTGAACTATTAAAAGAAAAAAACATCCCCGTCATCCTGGCCAATACCCAACGATTGCCTAACCGACAAGACGCAGATATTGACCAACCGTTTAAAACACCTAAAATACTGAAGGATGCAGGAGTGTTATTCTGCTTTTCTATGGGCGGCGGTTGGGAACAACGGTCCCTGCCTTTTCAAGGAGGCCAGGCAGTAAGTTATGGCTTAGACTACGAAGATGCCATCCAAAGTCTGACACTTAATACCGCCAAAATACTAGGGATAGATGCTACTACCGGTTCTATCGAACAAGGCAAGGACGCTACACTATTCATCAGTGAAGGGGACGTTCTGGATATGCGTACGAGTAAGGTGGAAACTGCATTTATACAAGGACGTATGATCGACCTAGACAACAAACAAAAGGCGTTGTACCGAAAGTTTAAGGAGAAGTACGAATCGGATGGGGAGTAGCCTTTGGCAGGAAGTAGAGACTCGTTCCTAACCCCCAAACGTTCCTAGGAACTATTTCACGAATAACCAACAAAATCAATCGGCAAAGGGCGAATGAGGATTCAGCCCTACACCATTTTATTTGTATCCGAGACCTAATAATCATACTATTCAACAACCAACCTAAGCAGACTTCAAATGGCGAATTGAATAGAAAAAGATATACCCAAATCCAAAAGCAAGCATCAGGTGATAAATTAGGAAAGGCAAGCTATGGCCAATGTTGAAACTATAGTAGACCGCAATCGCAAAATAAACAGCGAGCAATCCCTCAAAAAAGGTAGTCCACGTGAGTTTTACGGCTAAGTATTTATTTTTCTTGAAAGAGCCGTTGAGGGCAGTAATGTTGAATTTTGGGGTTCGAATAAAGGCGGATTTTTTACCAATATAGCCCTGAACTACCGCTATCGTATTGTGTAAGGATAATCCCATAGACAAGGACAGAAATACCGGAAACAATACCAAAAATTTAAGCAAAGTATACAAATAGCTCTTTTCTCTTGGCAGCGCATGCACATTTGCTACATAATAGACCAAACTAACTGCCACCAGTGCAGAGTAGAAAATATAACTATAGTTTAATGCCTCTTCACTCTCTTCCAACAACAACATCAGCGGAACACTGAGGACAGCCGTCAATAAAATACTGACAAACACACTACTTCCCAATAGGTGAATGCTGCCATGGATTTTTTGAGTTAGCGTCAAATCCGATTGCCAAATGGTAGGCAACATCTTCTTCGCTGTTTCTGCACCACCTTTTGTCCAGCGAAATTGCTGAGACTTGAGGCCATTCATTTCTGCTGGGAGTTCGGAAGGAGAAGCGACTTCTTCAAGATAGACAATCTCCCAGCCTTTTAGTTGTGCGCGATAGCTGAGGTCAAGATCTTCGGTCAGGGTGTCAGCCTCCCAGCCACCTGCATCCTCTATCGTCTCTCGTCGCCAAACTCCCGCCGTACCATTGAACTGCAGCAAACACTCCCCTGCTTTTCTCCCGCGTTGCTCGACCGTAAAATGAACATCCAACTGCATGGCTTGCAGTCTGGTCAATAGCGAATAGTCTTTGTTGATGTGCTCCCAGCGCGTTTGCACCACTCCGACTTTGGGATTTTGAAAATAGGCAACCGTCTTTTTTAAGAAATCTGGATTGGGAAGGAAATCGGCATCAAAAATAGCCACCAATTCGCCCTTGGCAGATTGTAGTCCCGCCTTAAGCGCACCAGCTTTGTAGCCTGTGCGATCAGTACGATGGAGAAGTTCGATCTGGAAACCTTTGGCCTTGTATTCTGCAACTTTTTGTCTTGAAATTTCTATAGTTTCATCCGTGGAGTCATCTAGCAGATGAATTTCGAATCGCTCCTTTGGGTAGTCGAATTTTGCAATATTGTCGATGAGCCGTTCTACCACGTACAATTCATTAAAAACAGGTAGTTGAATAGTAACAAAAGGGAGGGTTTGATTCATGTTGGCTTCCAGCAATTTGGTGCGTCCGCCATTAGCATTTTTTCGAGTATAAAAATAGAGCAATTGTACCTGCATCAAACAATACACCGTAATATAAATCAAGGCGACACTGTACACAAAAAATAAGATCATCGGCACTATTCCAAGCATCATAATAATTTAAAAATTGTCCATAAAATTTTGTGGCCTGCCAGAATGGTCCCCTTTACGGTTCCAGAAACTTTCGATTTTCCAATTCTAACCCGATAGGTAACTGGAATTTCACAACATTTCATTTTAGCTTTGGCGGCTTTCACTTGCATTTCTACTGTCCATCCGTAGGTTTTATCCTGCATCTCCAATTCTAACAACTTATCCCACCGGATAGCTCGAAATGGGCCAAGATCAGTAAACTCATAATTGTAAAACAGCTTGATCAAATTGGTGGCCAGCCAGTTACCAAACACTTGTTGTGGGGTCATCGAACCTTTTTCTAATTTACCCATTGCCCTAGAACCGATGACCAAATCTGCTCCATCTTTGATAATCGGTTCTACCAACTGATGTGCTTCTTCAGGATAGTCTGAATAGTCTCCATCGATAAAAACGACAATATCCGGCTGTAGTTCTTCAGGTTTGTTTTTCAGGTACTCGATTCCTTTCAGACAAGCATGTCCGTACCCTTTTTGTGGTTCGTCCAAAACAGTCGCTCCTGCGGCCTTTGCTACTTGAGGAGTACGGTCGGTACTTCCATTGTTGCAGACAATGACCTCTCTGATCAAGTCACTGGGGATGTCTCCCAGCACTTTATCTACTGCGTTTTCCTCGTTGAAGGCAGGAATGATCATGTCTATTTTGAGCTCGTTGCTTGTCATTTGGTTACTCGTTATACAAATGTGAGAAAAATACTCGGTTATTTCTTTTAATTTCTTGTTGCATGTCGCTATGTTGACATTCCTTCTCGATCTCGATGATTCCTTCACAATCTCGAAGAGTTTTAAACGACAGTTTAAAAAATGAAGGAGCGTCGACAGCGAGACATCCAGTGCGATCCATTCAAAAAGTGAAGAAACCCTGATAGGAGATACTTCTTTTCTGAATTCCCCCTAAAAACGAACTTTTTTTTACTCCAAAATTAACTATTTCATTTTTTACACTTTCCTGCTGACAATCAGTAGTTTGTGTTTGTTTGTTTTTAAATATTATCTGCTTTTTTTATTCGTCTTCAACTATTTTTGATCAAAAGTGTAATTTTTAATTTTTTGAATAGTCCTTATCCTTATTGTGTCGATAAGAATTTCTTCCGTTAAGGATATTGAACAGTAGGCAGTTTCATTGTTTTTTATCCAAAGGAAGGTCCTATTACAAAAAAAGAACCATGAAAACGAAAACCAAAAAGAAAGACAAACTCCTATTTATTTTAATTCCATCCGCAGGTAAGGAAGCAGGGCGACAATTGAACTGGAATTCTCCTACATTATTTGAATGGTATACCGGCGATGCCAATAAGTCATCTCATGTGAATGACCTCGGGTCTGCTTTCCCCAACTACATGCCTGGCAGCGATCAGTCCGGAAATTGGATTTTGAAGACAATAAGGGTATAAAACAAGGCGAAAAGCGGCCTTTTCTATAGCGCTAGCGGTCCTCTAAAATAGTAAACGAAGGTAATTTATCTTGCGGCAATCCTGACCAACTATCTGGAGACAATGGTCCGGCTGCGGGAGCAATATCTACCAGTATTCCCGTAAGGTGAGCCATTCCCGAGGCTCGTTCCAGATTTTCTGGTCCATCGGCTGACAAGATATTTACGTTGACGCCCTTCGTTTTTCCAGCGACACTGAGCAGGCTGTGCTGATGTCCCCATCCATGTGGTAAGGCAACCGTGCCTGGCATCAAATCATCCAAGAACTTGATTGGCAGTCGCACCGTAGCAGTAGCAGAGGTCACATCAACAAGCTGTTTGTTCTCAAGACCCAGCCGCTCCATATCCTGTGTATGCATGTACAGATAATTGGTATATCGTTCGTTGGCCACAAACTCCTCAAAGTTGTGCGTCCATGAATTGTGGGTCGTCACCGCTCGTTTTGTGATCAGTTTAAACCGAGATTGGGTATCCAGCTCCTTTTGATAGAGCAATTCGAGAAGTTTGGTTTGTTCCACCAATTTTTCAGGAGCAAGGTTTACTAATCCATCCGCAGTATAAACACGTTGGCCCAAGAAGGAGTTTTCTTTATGAGCTTCCTGGATAGCCCCATGTTTTTTTGTCAACAGTTTCTTGAAACTCCCCTGTCTGGTAATGCGCAACAATAAGGACAAAATAGACTCTTGGGGCAGTGCTGGCTGAGCAGAAGCCGGTAGTTTTTTGGTATGTCTGCGCTTGGCCCATTCTAGTAACCGCTGGGCGATTTTTGATCCGAAAAGAGAGACCCCAGCCGCTTTGGCAAGATCGAGGTAGATGGTTGCTTCATCCCGTTGTTCGCCTTCTGGTTCTACTATTCTTTTGGTGGCTTGCAAGTAGGGTTTCGCCTGCAAACCGAGCATCAATGGAAAGATAAAAGGCAAGTCAGGCCGCTGCAACGGCGAAGTACACGGCAACATAAAGTGCCCAATAGAAGCTGTTTCCCCAGGCAATATATCAAGCGAAACCAATAAGTCTAATTTGCCAAAAGCCTCTCGTAGGCGATTGGAATTGGGCATCGTGATTAATGGATTGCCGCCGGTGACAAACAAGGCGCGGATTTGTTTCTTGCCCGGAGATAGGATCTCGTCTGCTAATACTCCACCAGGGAAGGCGTCATTGACCTTAGTGAAGTTGCCGATTCTTGATTTATCTTGCTTGGTAAGAATACCATTTTTACTAGCAAATTTTGGAAAATCGATGACGCCTTTACTCACCAACGTGCCCCCGGATTTGTCGAGATTACCAGATATCGCGTTGATGCACTCTTGTATCCAGAAAGCCAGCGTTCCATTTGCGCCCATGTTGACACCAGTAGAGCTGTACATGCATGCGCCGTTCGCTTTTAGGTAGTTGGCGACCATTTCTCGCAGAATTTTTGCTGGAATATGGGTGACAGTTTCCGCTTTTTCAGGTGTCCAGTGACTTGCCAATTCCTTCAAGGTATCTAGGCCTTTCATGTGTTGGGCCACTCGTTCTTCGTTTATGCCTTGCTGCGCTATTAATTCATTTAGAAATGCCAAATAAAAGAAAATATCGGTGCCTGGACGGATGAATACATGTTCTCCTGCTATTTTGGTGGATTCTGTTTTTCGGGGATCTATGAAATAAATCTTGCACCCTCTGGCCTCCATTTCTTTCAGATGTTTGCTTGGATTTGGGACCTGGAGGAAACTCCATTTGCTGATGACCGGGTTTGCGCCAACCACAATCATACAGTTGGTCTTAAACAAATCTGGGAAGGGCTGGGTAAACGGAAATCCGTACATATGGTAGGCCGCTGAAAACTTATTGCCGCAATCCTGTGAAGCGGTGGCATACATGCTTTTCGAACCTATGGCGTCCATAAATCCCTGTGCAAAGGCTGGATGCAGCACACTAAATCCTGCAGCTGTGCCGACGTACATTGCGATAGAATCCGGCCCGTTTTCTTCAATGATCTGCTTGACTTTTGCTCCGATTTGTTGGTTGGCATCATCCCAGGAGACTCGTTTCCAAGTAGTCCCTTCTCGCTGCATTGGATATTTTAACCTATCTGGCGAGTTGAAGAGGTGGTGTTGTTTGAGTCCTTTTGGGCAGCCGAATCCTCTGGTGGCTACATGGTTGTTGTCTGGACGGATTTTGAGGACTTTGTTGCCACTCATTTCTACTTCCAGTCCGCAGAGGGATTCGCAGATTCTGCAGAAGGTGTGCTCGGTTCTAGTTTGTTCTGGCATCTTGGTGCTTAGTTTTTTCAAGCTTCAAGATAGTAGATTTTTGTGAATTGGGTGAATTGGAGTCTAGGATGTTTTGGTTGGTTGGTGATGGTTCTACGTTTTTTGTGATTAGGCTTTTGGTGAAGAGAAAGACAATAAGCACTTAGCATTAAAAAGGTGCGGATGCGAAAGCAAAGCGCCTATTCAAACATCCTTTACCAGAACATGACATTTTTCTTTATTGATACAACATATTGCACTCCTCAAACAAATAAAATATCACTATTCCGCTTTTAACTGATAACAATGGGCAATTTCTTGCGAGATATAGGTAAGTGTGATTGACTCCTTACCTATAGCACTAATTGCATTTATTAAAATGCATCATCCAAAAAATATAAGGGTGCACCAAAAAACTAAAGTCATGAAAAATCCAGTATTAAAATTTATCCTATTTTCTTTGATTTTCCAATGTGCTGGTTTTGCCAGCAGCTTTGCCCAAGGCTACAAATGTGGTACCGAAGTTTCGCAAGAAATAACCAAGCAGATGTTTGAAACCAGAAAAAGAAGGGGCAATGTCGATAATAACAGATCGTCATTAATCACAATGACCGTGCAGCCCCATATTATAAGGAATTCTAACGGATCAGGTGGATTGAATCCCTCCCAATTGTTCGCTATAAAAACTAAACTTAACAATCGGTTTGCTCAGGCAAACATCACCTTTATCTTTTGTCCAACGGTTTACCACAATAATACGAATTGGCAAACCATCCAGATAGGATCACTGGAAGAACGTGATTTAGGTGAAGAAAGGCATTCTAATAAAATTGATATTTTTTTTATAGAAAATACGGGTTTGCCTGACGGTTGGGGTTGGTTACCTGAGTATAAAGCTCAGGGAAGGGATTGGATTGTAATGAGGAATTCAAGTGCAAATACAAACATAATAGCCCATGAAATGGGACATTACCTCGGATTGTTGCATACCCATGAAACTATAAATGGTCGAGAAAATGTAGAACGAGCGATTGTTTCAACTTGCTACAATTGTCATAATGCTGGCGATGGTTTTTGTACCACCGCCGCGGATTTCAATTTATTAGGAGTGCCCTGTGTTGGGCCAATAAATGCCCCGACAGATAATTGTGGCCAAACATACAATCCTGATCGCACCAACCTGATGAGTTATATAGCACCTGGTTGCCTTTCCAGTTTAAGTACGGAGCAAATTGCTGAGGTGCGAACTGTTGCATTAACATCAAGAAACTATATTTATGCTAGTTGTTCAGGAGGCACTATCCCAAATTGTAATGATGGACTTCGAAATCAAGGAGAATTTGGGGTGGATTGTGGAGGACCTTGTATCGCCTGCAACTCAACACCTAATAATGATGGGATTTCATTTGGAAATGCCTGCCCTACAGGAAATATCAGCTTGAATTGCGGTTTACTTTCAACGGGAGGAAACAATGGTACCGTGACAATTTCACACATTAGTGTAACGAATGGTACTAGTAGCACTATCAAAGACTTGTATGTGCGCTGTACTTTGGTCGGAGGAGGAGTGTTAGGGACAGAACCTGCCAGTTTGGAACTAACTGCTGGTGCAACAGGCTCAATCGGTATCGTTTTTTGGTATAGTCAGCTAAACTTGCCAGACGGGGATTATCCTATAAAAATCGAGTTGTTGGATGCTGGGACAATCCTTGCCTGTTGTGAGTCTACATCAAACTTCGTCATAGGAAATGGTGGAGGTGGTGGAACAAGCTACTGTACAGATGGCGTACAAAATAATGGGGAAACTGGCGTCGATTGCGGTGGAAACTGTGCTCCTTGTGGGGCGTGTAATTATTGGGATGGTCCGATAAACGGTCCGGTAATGGGCGATTTTAAGGTAGAAAATTATATCGTCGCTCCTTATAATGCACCAACAACGAATATAAAAACGGAAATTCACCCAGCGAATGGACCAGTAGGGTTCTATGCTGGCCGCTATATCGAATTGAGACCCGGCTTTTATGCTCGGTACAACAGTGTTTTTAAGGCAGAAATAAAGGAGTGTGTTAGCAATGTTAACAGTCCGGGGCAAGAAAACTCCAGTAAAGAGGAATACTCCTCCATCATTTCAGATTTCAACATTTATCCAAATCCCTTCGCTCAACAAACAACTATCGAATTGACCCTAGACGAAGACAGCGAAACTACCATTTTAGTAACCGATATGACGGGAAAAGTAGTAGCAACGCTGGTCAACAATGAGTCACTTTCGCAGGGGAATCACTTCTTTGTTTTTGACGGGGCAAGGTATGGGTCAGGGATGTATTTTTCCACCATAATTGCAGGCAAATACAGTGCAAGAAAGAAAATGATTTTGATGCGATAAGTAGTGGTCAAGCTATTTATTCTTGATTATTGTTTGCAATTCCTCAATTTTTTGAAGTAGCCAATTGCGCTCATCCAGCAGTTCTTCCGATTGTGTGTCTTTTAGCAGTCGGTTGAGGAGCATGGCTCTGTTTTCCTTGTGAGCAGGTTGCTGTCGGATACGGAAAAGGCGTTTGGTCAATTTCATGAAATTTTGATACGAAGTTTTTATCGTTTCGGACATCTTCTTGTTGCGGCTAAGGTATGCTCTTAACGATTCTAAGGCATAAGGGAGCGGATGCTTATCCGAAAGAATATCAACAGTATTATCCTCATAATTTATCTTTATCAACAGCGATTTAAAATATAAGGTATAGAAGAAATCTTCCTCATCACTCACCTGAGACAAATAAGAAAGCGCTTCATCATATTGTTGTTGAAAATAATGGTAGTGCGCCCTTGCCAAAAGTGGAATAGTAGTTTGATGTCGCGGAGCCAGTTTGTCTTGATATTTTTCTATGAATTGGAACACCCATTCTTGCTCTTGTGCTCCTACATCCAGCGCATTTTTCACAAGCAAAATATAATGATGCGCAGAAAAATGAATCCCAGTATTCCAAATATTGAGTGGCAGGGTCGATTGATAAATCGAATGTTTTTCAATTTGATAAGCTAGTTTCCCTTTCCTTATCTCCCGACTACAGAAGTTGAGCATATGGCTATAAAATTCCCGTTGCACATCGACACTAAAAGTAGTAGCAAACGTTTGCATCAGCAGGACCAATTGTTGATAGGCAGAGGTCTCTTGTTCGAGGATCAATAGTCGGAGTATTAGATAATATCCTTTTACAAGCGGAGGATAGGCGTTCGGTTGTTGCTCAATGTGGTTTAGGAGATTCTCCATGTCCAGTGGATACTGGTATTTTATGTTTAAAATCCGTTCACGCCCGGCAGCCGAGCAATACAACCTAAGTAAATTGGAAAGGCTGTAATGCCAAAACTCATCCATGGTATGTTGAAGTCTGCCTGAAATAGTTCGGTTTTGCTGGATGATATCCAAGAACAATAATGGCTCCCGTAGCAAATATAAGTCTTGCAAGTAGCGAGTGTTTACGTTGCCTTTTGATAGGTGTTGGATTTCTTGTTTTTGGATAATGGAAGGGACGTAGTCATATAGTTGCTTGCGCATTAGTGCACTGACGGTTAGCCGTTGGTTGTAGGTTGGGTAGCGTTTTGATTCTAAATATCCCAAAAATCCAAAGGCCAAATTTGTAAAACTCGTCATTTGTTTATTTAGGATGTTTCGCTCTTTGTCTGATAAACTGTTTGGGTTGGCATTTGGTTCTCTTTTGCCTGTAGCTTCTAGCAAATCTGTTCTGTAAACTGCTTTTCGGAATGGGTATTTTTTGGTAAGCGCAACGTACATACAAACTAACTCGTTATTGGTGTTGAATATAGGTGATTTAACATAACAGCCAAATTCCTTCCATTCTGCACGGTCGAAGGATTGAAGGATTTTCAGTATTTTCGAATCTTCGGGTAATTTATTTTGTTCTTTGGACATATATATTCAACAATTGATTTATAGATATAACGAAAAAAAGTCAATTTTGTGGAAAAATGTTTGATTTCTATACCTATTTTTTTGAAAGAGAAGTTCCTATCATTGTTCTATACTTATTAACTAACAAAAAACAACTAAATCATTATGAAAAACATTATTAAAATCTCCCTCGCCTTATTTTTGCTGATCACTGTTTTTTCTACCCTTCAAGCCAATTGTAATTATGAAAACATGGACATGGTCGTACGTCAGGTATCCTATGGTGATCAACCATGTTACCAACTCGACATGTATTATCCTGGAGAGAATAGGCCCTCTTTCCATTCAACAGTTTTTTGTCATGACCAGCAAGCCTGCACTTTTTATCCATTGACCAATTTCGATGTAGATTATGGACTTGGTTGTAATTGGGTAACCTATACTTGTGTTGTAACGGTAGAAGGACTTCTTGCTTCTGGTTGTGGAGGTAATGGGCCTTCAGGAATGTAGACAACAGCTTAACTTATCTTATTAAAAGAGGATGTTCTTTATTGGAATGTCCTCTTTTCTATTTTACAGTATTTGGACTTTCTATATCTACTGTTTCTTAGTTCTTCCAAGGAAACCTCCTCCCAATTCATACCTACTTCCGCGCCTCTATTCGCCCTAAATTTGAATTATCAAACAACAGAGGATTCATCTCTAGAATAGTTCACATGCAATATTGAAGTACCAGCTCCTCTATAAAAGATGAAGTGCGAATAGTTAAACAACTAAATCATTATGAAAAATTTAATTTTAGGACTTATTGTCTTTTGCCTTTCGGCCCTAGGAACAGTAAACGGCCAATGTGGTCTTAGTGGTCCCGGTACAAATGGAGCGACCGCAACATGCGGTGTTTCCTCAACCTATGTTTCCACCTGCAATCTTACACCTCATTTTCAGTGGTCAATCGGTGGAGAAATTGATATTCACTACAATACACCACTTCCACTCTCTTTTGTTTCAGATGATATTCAGGGTATAGTAAGTGGGACCGTTGTTTCTGCAACACCGTCTACAATACGTATTATCTGGGATTGTGCCACAACAAGCTGTGGTGCGATCACAACAATTGAGCATAACGGTACGGAGTTTTTCAATCCTACGGTGCGTATTGCAGGACAAAATTGTGGAGGATGCAACGAACTTCCAACTTATCAACGGTATTCCTATGGAAAAAATAGAGTGCGATTCAATTCCAACTGTGGGTACTGTGTTACTTTTGATGCATATACTTCTGCTGGGTATTTTGCCAATCAGCAAGTGGTTGTTTTTCCTCCATATACGACTGTTTCTTATTCTGGATCTGTGTATGGTATTTACAATGTGCAATATTACCTAGATGGCAATTGTCCAGGCGTAGCACAAAGTCAAAACAAATACAACTCTACTGAGAACGCAGCGTCTATAGAGTACGGAAAGCGGAGATCGGCAGATGATTTAGAAAAAATGGATGCTACTCCTTCCTTCAACATCTACCCAAATCCAGTAAACGATATCGCCAACATTCAATTTCAAAAAGTACTGAAAACTGGAACAATAGAAGTTTACAATAGCGCTGGGCAGTTGGTCCATAATATGACTATTGACGGGAATGATTTGATACAATTAGCAACAGGAGACTGGGCTAAAGGAATCTATCTTGCCCGCTTGAAAAATGGAGCAACGACTCAAAATTTGAAATTCGTCATTCAATAATAATTCCCCCTAATAACAAACCGTCAGACTGTTTCACTGAGAATATAAGCATGGTGCTTTCTACGTTTTCAGTCTGACTATTTAAACATAAAATCATGAAAATTAAAATAATAGTATTGGTAATGCTGACAATGTTG
Organism: uncultured Saprospiraceae bacterium; assembly: GCA_938016265.1. GTDB lineage: Bacteria > Bacteroidota > Bacteroidia > Chitinophagales > Saprospiraceae > JAHDHB01. Next base: position 2,255 of record CALLWB010000026.1, on the reverse strand, counting down.
ATCTTGTCATGCAACAAGGAAGAACTAAAACCGACTCCATTTTCAGAAACGGAAGAGTTGCTTGAAAACCCGACAGGATCCATGGATTTTGTTCTAAGTAGTGAAGACACTCGGCCTGGTGAAACTGCAGATGATTCGCGGACTGGTTGTGGTGGATACCTTTCTGGTAATAGTTCGACGCCAGGATTTCAAGTTTATCCATTGAAAAGTTTCTATGTTTCAGGATGTTCTGGTTCTCAGACTCGACAGGTCACCGTGAAGGTGCAGTCACTTGACGTTCCTAACAGGTTCAGAATTAAAAATTCTAGTGGGCAGGTCGTTGCTTCTTCTAACAATTGGTTAGGTTTTGCAAACTATCCGGGTCCTTGGGGATTTAATATTAGTGGCCCAGGACAAGAGGACATTACTTTTACGACTAATTCTGGAGGTGTCTTTTTTCTAGAAGTAGAAACTGTGGTTTCCGTCCAACACGATACTTGGTTGGCGTCAATAAGTTGTAGTTGTCTTTGTAATGTGAGCTACTCGATCATTAACAACTGGAAGTATAGTGAGATTTGTTGGAGCACCAACTGCCCAGCAACTATGTGTCAGATATTTGATGTTGATTTTGTAAAAGGCAGTTCCTACAACAACCAGCAGATCAGTGTCAATCAATATGGACAAACTTGTGTCAGGTACTACGGCCGCAGAATAAGTAACGTCACTTTGACGGGTATTTCGATAGGCGGTTGCCCTTCCAATAACATCACAAATGGCAGTATCGTACAATCGACCTATTGATTTAGAATTTTTGCTCCTAGTAGATCGAATCGATTTGCTTGTTAATTAGATCAATCGTTTTCACCGTTTTCCACCTACTCTTTCTAGTAAAGAGCACTGGGCAAACCATGCCCAATAAGAAAAAAATCATTAGAAATTATATTAAATAAACATTAAAAACAAAAACAATGAACAGATTAAATTCGTTATTCTTAGCCTTGATTATATCCATCGGCTTAACAACCATTTACAGTTGTCAAAAAGAAGGATTGTCGCCAGAAGCTAATGACATCACAGAAAATGTTAACGTAGATCTCAGCAAGATAAAAGTGACCGTCAAAGATGGAATCCTACATTTCGATGAAGGCTACTTTGAGGCTGTAGACTTGATATCCAATGCCACCGAGGAGCAACTCGACGCTTGGGAACAAAAAATCGGCTTCCAGTCACAGCAGTCTATAGTCAATAATCTGTATGAAGAAATAGACGCCCTTCCGTCTGAAGCAGAATACAAGCAGTTTTTGCGTACCCACAGTGATGTCCTCCAGCTAAAGGACTCCCATCTTTCTGCGAAAATAGATCATCCTTTTTATGCTAGAGTAACCAATCTTGAAAACATCTATTATGTTGGAGAATCTTTGTATAAAGTTTTCCCAGAAAAAGTAATAGAAATCAGAAATGGAGACAAAAGTCTATTAGCAGGTATTGAAAGCATCGAAAAAAATGTAGGTGATAACAATGTATTTGTTTATCCTATCACAAAAAAAATAGATGGTCGAAGCTGCAATACTTTCGCATCAGTGCAAACAAGTAACCGTGGGGTAGTTGTAGTCATGTTTCTTTCGACGGTGAATTACAAAGGAAGCAATCGAGTAAAAGTCACAACCAAAGTATCGGGAGTAAAGAGAGTATGGGGAAATTGGTCAGCCTATAGAACCAAATTAAGGTTTGAATGCGGAGCATATAGAATTCGAATTAATGGAACTGACTACAGTTATTCAAATTGGGCGAGTGTTTCTTACGCAGATGTTTATTCCAATGTTGCAACACGGTGGGTCGGCCCTAATTCTTATGCTTCCATAACGAGTAGCATGGAAGCGGCTAAAACCAGAGCATCTTCAAGAGGAGTAGGCGACAGATGGGCGGTCATCTGCTGCAATTTTGGTTCAAATTGCCCTTCAACTACGGGAGGTTTAGGTTTGTGTAATTAAGACTAGTTGTTTTTTATTGCCTTTTAGGCAATTGGCAGTCTATTCCTTTTTAAGGATGGGCTGCTTTTTTTGTTTTTACAAAAAAATCTCTGGTAGTCACTTGTAGGGAAATTTAAAATTCGGTCCGGTAGTTTTACCCAATAAAACAGAAAGCCAAAGGAGTCAAAATGTTTAACCCAAAATAAAAAACCTCGAAACACATTTCAGCTATTCGCCTACGTTTCAAGGTTTTAAGTCAGTCGGGATGACAGGATTTGAACCTGCGACCCCACGCCCCCCAGGCGT
>CALLWB010000025.1 GCA_938016265.1 uncultured Saprospiraceae bacterium | reverse complement strand
TACCATTCATTGGTGGTGTAGTTACTGTTACTGTTGTAGGATCGATGTTTCCATCTGAATCTGAATCATTTGGAGTTGTAGGAACAGTTACCGGAGTATCCTCTGGTGTGGTGTCCATATCATCCTCCGCTACTGGTGGATCATTAACTGGTGTAACATCAATTGTTACAACTGCTTCATCACACTGAGCTGGTAACGGAGTTCCATCATCACATACTTCGTATGCAAAGGTGTCAACACCATTAAAGTCAGGATCTGGAGTATAAGTCGCATCTCCTGTTACAGGATCAATTACTACTGTACCATTCATTGGTGGTGTAGTTACTGTTACTGTTGTAGGATCAATGTTTCCATCAGAATCCGAATCGTTTGGAGTAGTAGGTACAGTTACTGGAGTATCCTCAGGTGTTGTGTCCATATCATCCTCAGCAACAGGTGGGTCATTGACTGGTGTAACATCAATTGTTACAACTGCCTCATCACAAGTAGCAGGTAATGGAGTTCCATCGTCACATACTTCATAAGCAAATGTATCCGTTCCAGTGAAATCAGGATCCGGTGTATAAGTAATTGTTCCATCAGGATTAACTGTAGCTGTTCCATCAGAAGGAGGAGTAGTTACTGTTACTGTTGTAGGATCAATATTACCATCTGTATCAGAATCGTTATCAACAACTGGCACTGTTACTGGAGTTTCCTCTGGCGTAGTGTCCATGTCATCTTCTGCAACCATTGGATCATTTACTGGATCAACAATTACAGTAACAACAGCTTCATCACAAAGTACTGGCATTCCGTCATCACAGATTTCATAAGCAAAAGTATCAGTGCCATTGAAATCAGGATCTGGAGTATAAGTAATATCACCAGTTGCAGGATCAACAGCTGTTGTTCCATTCATTGGAGGTGTAGTTACTGTTACAGAAGTTGGGTCAACCATGCCATCTTCATCAGAATCATTCGTTGCAACCATAATAGTTACAGGAGTATCTTCTGGTGTAGTTTCATCGTCATCTTCAGCCACTGGTGGATCATTAACAGGAGTTACTGTAAGATAAACAGTAGCTGTATCACAAAGTGCTGGTACTACTGCATCACAAATCTCGTACAAGAACTGATCTGGACCAGTAAAGCCTGGATCTGGTGTATAAGTAAATGTTCCGTCAGGATTGATTACTACTGTTCCGTTCACAGGATCTTCTACTGGAGTAGAATTAACATTGATGTCATCGCCGTTAGGATCGCTATCGTTAGGGAATAAGTCACCATCAACTGGTGTATCTTCAGGAGTAATTTCTGCATCGTCACCAGCGAATGGTGGGTCGTTACCTGGTTCATCAGGGTGAATAGTTACCGTAGCAACTGCTTCATCACATAATTGAGGAACTTGGTCATCACAAACTATGTAAGTGAATTCATCCTCACCAACAAAACCGGGATCTGGAGTATAAGTGAATGTTCCATCAGGATTAATCACTACAGTTCCATTCATTGGATCTTCAACTGGAGTAGTTCCAACGATTAGGCCATCACCATCAGGCTCTAGATCATTTGCGATCAAGTCACCATCAACAGGAGTATCTACAAGAGTCTCTGTTGGATCTGGGTTAGCTATTGGAGGATTATTACCAGGATCTTCAGTATTAATTATTGAAATATAAACTGTTGCTTCATCACAATCTCCTGAAGCATCACATATTTCATATACAAAAGTATCGTCTTCATCAGAACCAAGATTTGGAGTATATGTATAAGTTCCATCAGAATTAAGAACAACTGTACCAAACATTGGGTCTGTTACAGGAGTAGTGTTAACGATAAGTCCGTCTCCTTCTGGATCTTCATCATTCGTCAAAACCTGGCCACTTACTGGTGTATCTACTAATGTGTTATTGAAATCATCAATAGCAGTTGGTGGATCATTAACTGGCTCAACAACAACTGTAACAGTTGCTTCATCGCAGGATGTAGGCATATCAGCATCACATACTTCATAAGTAAAAGTATCAGTTCCGCTGAAATCAGGATCCGGAGTATAAGTAATTGTTCCATCAGGGTTCACAGTTACCGTTCCATCAGAAGGAGGATCAGTTACTGTTACAGAAGCTGGATCAATATTATCTTCTGGATCAGAATCGTTATCAGTTACAGGTATAGTAACCGGAGTATCTTCTGGAGTAGTCTCCATGTCATCTTCGGCTACGATAGGATCATTTACAGGATCAACAGTTACCGTTACAGTTGCTTCATCGCATTCTGCTGGTAATGGTGTTCCATCATCACATACTTCGTAAGTGAATGAATCCGTTCCATTAAAATCAGGATCTGGAGTATAAGTGATTGTTCCATCAGGGTTAACAGTTACTGTACCATTTGTAGGTGGTGTAGTTACTGTTACTGTTGCTGGGTCAATGTTTCCATCTTCATCAGAATCATTCGGTGTTACATCAATTGTAACAGGAGTATCTTCTGGTGTAGTTGCATCATCATCTTCAGCTACTGGTGGATCATTTACAGGATCAACAGTTACCGTTACAGTTGCTTCATCGCACTCTGCTGGTAATGGTGTTCCATCATCACACACTTCGTAAGTGAATGTATCAGTTCCTTCAAAATCAGGATCCGGTGTATAAGTAATTGTTCCATCAGGATTAACAGTAGTTGTTCCATTCATAGGAGGATCAGTTACTGTTACAGTAGTTGGATCAATGTTTCCATCAGAATCAGAATCGTTCGGTGTTACATCAACAATAACAGGAGTATCTTCTGGTGTAGTTTCTGAATCATCTTCTGCTACTGGTGGATCGTTAACTGGATCTACAAGTATTGTAACAACTGCAGTATCACAAACTCCATCAGTATCACAAACCTCGTATAAGAAGGTATCTGTACCGTTGAATTCTGGATCTGGAGTATAAGTAACATCTCCTGTTGTAGGATCAACTGTAGTCGTTCCGTCTGTAGGAGGAGTTAAGATTGTTACGGTTGTAGGATCAAGATTTCCATCAGGATCAGAATCATTACCAGTTACAGGAACTGTAACAGGAGTATCTTCTGGCGTAGTATCATCATCATCATTTGCTACTGGAGGATCGTTTGTATTAAATACATTGATTGTTACATCAGCTGTATCACATAATCCGCCTGTATCACACACTTCATAAGTAAATGTATCAGTTCCTTCATATCCAGGATCTGGTGTATAAGTTAACTCACAAGCAGGTGGTGCTCCGATTGTTACTGTACCATTAACTGGAGGTGTTGTAACTGTTACACTACATGGATCCAAAGGAGAACCATCTTCTGTATCAGAATCATTTCCTACAACATCAATTACAGTTGGAGTATCTTCAGCTACGTCTTCTGTGTCATCTTCTGCTACAGGAGGATCGTTTACTGGATCTACAGTTACTGTTACTGTTGCTTCATCACACTGAGCTGGTAATGGTGTTCCATCATCACATACTTCGTAAGTGAAAGTATCTGTTCCATTAAAGTCAGGATCTGGAGTATAAGTGATTGTTCCATCAGGGTTAACAGTTGCTGTTCCGTTTGTTGGCGGTGTAGTTACTGTTACTGTTGCTGGGTCAATGTTTCCATCTTCATCAGAATCATTCGGTGTTACATCAATTGTAACAGGAGTATCTTCTGGTGTAGTTTCGTCATCATCTTCAGCTACTGGTGGATCATTTACAGGATCAACAGTTACCGTTACAGTTGCTTCATCACACTGAGCTGGTAATGGTGTTCCATCATCACATACTTCGTAAGTGAAGGTGTCTGTTCCATCAAAGTCAGGATCTGGAGTATAAGTAATTGTTCCATCAGGATTAACAGTTACTGTACCATTCATTGGTGGTGTAGTTACTGTTACTGTTGTTGGATCAATATTACCATCTACATCAGAATCATTCGGTGTTACAGATATTGTAACAGGAGTATCTTCCGGTGTAGTTTCTGAATCATCTTCAGCTACTGGTGGATCATTAGAAGGATTAACAGTGATCGTTACAAGTGCAGTATCACAAAGTCCATCTGAATCACAAACTTCATAAACAAATGTATCTTCAGGACCAGCAAAATCTGGATCTGGAGTATAAACCATGATACAGTTAGGTGGTACACCGAAAGTAACGGTACCATTAGCTGGAGGCGTTACAATTGTAACACTACATGGGTCTAATGGAGAACCATCTTCAGGATCAGAATCATTACCAACAGCATCAATTACTACTGGAGTGTCTTCATCTGTAGTTTCAGCATCGTCTTCTGCAACTGGAGGATCATTTACATCTCCTACAGGAACAGTAACAACTGCTTCATCACAAGCACCGTCTGAATCACAAATTTGATATTCAAAAGTATCAGTACCATTGAAGTTAGGATCTGGCGTGTAAGTTAATTCACATCCAGGTGCAGCTCCTATAGTTATTGTACCGTTTGCAGGTGGTGTTGTAATCGTTACATCACAAGGATCTAAAGTATCTTCAACATCACTATCGTTAGTATCAACTGGGATAACTACTGGAGTATCCTCATCAGTAGGCATAGTGTCATCAACAGCTACTGGTGGATCATTTACAGGATTAACTGTAATTGTACCAGTTGCTGAATCACATTCTCCGCCTGAATCACAAACTTGGTAAACAAAAGTATCGACTCCACTCGTATTAGGGTCTGGAGTATAAACTGGAGTACAAGTTGGTGGAGGTCCAAAAGTAATAGTACCACTTGTTGGTGGAGTAAGTATTGAAACATTACATGGATCTAGCGCTCCATCTTCTGTATCAGAATCATTACCTGCCAAATCAATAACAACTGGAGTATCTTCGTCCGTTGTTGCATCGTCATCTTCAGCAACTGGAGGATCATTTACATCTCCTACGTCAATTGTTACAGTTGCTGTATCACAAAGACCATCAGTATCACAAATTTGATATTCGAATTCATCTGGTCCTGTATAATCAGGATTAGGAGTATAAGTTATTTCACAATCCGGAGCTGGACCAATTGCAATTGTTCCGTTTGTTGGTTGTGAAGTAATTGTTACACTACAAGGATCGATTGTTACATCTTCTACATCTGAATCATTATCCGTTACAGGAATGATAACAGGAGTATCCTCTGGTGTATTTTGAGAATCATCTGTTGCTACAGGAGGATCATTAACAGGATTGATTGTAATTGTAACCAATGCTGTATCACATTCTCCGCCTGAATCACATACTTCATAAACGAAAGTATCTTCTGGGCCTTCAAAATTTGGATCTGGTGTATACACCATTACACAAAGAGGTGGAGGTCCGAAAGAAACGGTACCATTGTCTGGAGCAGTTGTAACTGTAACTGCACACGGATCTAGTGGAGTACCATCTTCAACATCTGAATCATTTGCTACTGCATCAATGATGACAGGAGTATCTTCGTCAGTTGTTTCTGCATCGTCTTCTGCAACAGGTGGGTCATTTACATCACCTACAGTTACAGTAACCAAAGCAGTGTCACAAAGTCCGCCAGAATCACATACTTCATAAACGAAAGTATCTTCTCCGTTAAAGTCAGGATCTGGGGTATATGTTAGTTCACAAGTTGGAGCTGGTCCGACAGTTATTGTTCCATTAGCTGGAGCAGTTGTAACTGTTAGTGAACAAGGGTCTAAAGGAAATGGATTGTCTTCCGTATCAGAGTCATTATCTGTAACAGGAAGTACAACTGGAGTGTCCTCAGGAGTCATGCCAGTATCATCCACAACAACCGGCGGATCGTTTACTGGATTAACAGTAATTGTAACAAGTGCTGTGTCACAAAGTCCTTCAGAGTCACACACCTGATATACATAAGTATCAGTAGGTCCGTCAAAGTCAGGATTTGGTGTATAAACCATTGTACAACCTGGTGCTGGACCGAAGCTAACCGTACCGTTTGTCGGTGCAGTAACAACAGTAACATTACAAGGATCAAGAGGTGTACCATCTTCTACATCTGAATCATCATTTACAACAGGAACGACAACTGGAGTGTCTTCATCTGTTGTTTCAGCATCATCAGTTGCTACTGGAGGATCATTTACAGGATCTACAGTAATGGTAACAATTGCTTCATCGCATTGTGCAGGAAGTGGAGTTCCATCATCACATACTTCGTAAGCAAATGTATCCGTTCCATTAAAGTCAGGATTAGGTGTATAAGTAATTGAACCATCAGGGTTAACAGTAGTTGTACCGTTAGCTGGTGGTGTAGTAACTGTCACCGTTGCAGGATCAATATTTCCATCAGAATCTGTATCATTTCCAATAACAGGAACTGTAACTGGAGTATCTTCAGGAGTAGTTTCTGCATCGTCTGCTGCTACTGGTGGATCGTTTACTTCAGCAATTGTTATAGTAACAACAGCATTATCGCAAGCTCCGCCTGAGTCACAAACTTGATATTCGAAAGTATCAACACCTGTATATCCGTTATTTGGGATATAGGTAACTGTACAAGCAGCAGGAGGTCCAACTACAACAGTACCGTTATCAGGTTGAGTTGTTATTGTAACGTTACAAGGTTGAAGCGGTGAACCGTCTTCTAAATCTGAATCGTTAACAACAACATCAACAACTACAGGAGTGTTTTCGTCAGTTACATCCTGGTCATCAACAGCTACTGGTGGATCGTTTACTGGGTTGATTGTGACATCAACCAATGCAGTAACACAAGCCCCTCCTGAATCACATACTTCATAAATGAAAGTATCCATTCCGTTATAATCAGGATTTGGAGTATAGGTAAGAACACATGTTGGAGCTGGTCCAAATGCAATCGTACCATTTGTTGGAGGTGTAGTGATTGTTACATTACAAGGATCTAAAGGAGTTCCATCCTCAGGATCTGAATCATTTCCTACTACATCGATAGCAACAGGAGTGTCTTCGTCAGTAACTTCACTATCAGGATTTGCAGTTGGTGGATCATTTACAGATTCAACTGTAATAAAAACAGTTGCAATTGCACACTGTGGATCTGCTGCTACAACAGGATCATCATCTGTTGGTACTGGTGTAGCTTGAGGATCAGTGTTTAGATCACCGTGAACAGATGGAATTTCTGTTCCATTGTCACAAATTTGATAATCGAATGGGTCTACAGGTCCGTTAAATCCAGGAGCAGGAGTAAATGTAATTTCTCCTGTAACAGGATCAACAGTTACTGTGCCCTGACTGGCTGGAGGAGTAGTGACCAACGTAACCGTTGTTGGATCAATAACTCCGTCTGAGTCAGAATCATTTGCAGGAATGTCTAATGTAATTGGAACATTTTCAGGTGTCATGCCGCTGTCATTAACAGCAACTGGTGGGACATTATCACAAGCATTGTCAAGACATTGCTTGTAATCACCATAAGAACCTTCATCAGCAGAATAAAGAACTCCATTGAATTTTTCACCAATAAAAGTAGGTGGAAAATCAACTGGATCTTTTGTATGCCAAATTAGATCAACACATGAATTAAAATCCAAAATGTCAAAAGCGATACGACCAACCTTGATGTATTCTACATCATTGGCTGGGTAACCATCGCCCCCTGACAACTCAACGTTGTAGGAGACTACAGTATCCAATGACCCCGTGAGTGTATGCGGGGCATAGAAACTGTTTGTTGCTGGAGATGCCGTGGAAACAAAACCGCTCAGTGTGAGTTCTTGCACGATCTGAGGGTTTGCCAAGGCATCCCGATTGAATGAAAACCGATAATTCTGGTCAGAGACGTTGAACTCGGTTCCCGGTTCATCAGCACGTACCTCTATGTCGATGTACAACAAGCTATCTACACAATTAAGTTCATTTATTTTAAACCGCACATCATATTGACCGGTTTGGGCGAACGTTTGAGTAGAAAAGCCCGTCAACAACACGAGTAGCGTGAGGAAACGGAGGAATGCTTTCATAAGTTAAACAATTTAATTAAATAATAAAAATTTCTAATGTAAGGTAGTTAAGCTAAAACAATCAATAAATTTATATAATGCAACTTTATGAGGTATAAAATTGTGACTGCAAAAACAATACAATATCGCATTTTAATCCCGAATTACAAAGGATTTACAACAACCAACACCTACAAATAACTAAGAATTTTGAGTCAAAACAATTTAACAAAACTAAGGACACGTAACTCACTATCTAACAGTGCTATTTAGATTATTAATAGTTTTAATCCGAAATGTTAAAAAAAATTGTAATAACACAATTCTACTTATTTTTTAATGCGAATCAAAAAATAATATCTCGATTGTTATTTACAACTATTTTAGTATATGGGGGTTTTTAGGTCTTAAATATCCTTGAACAAGGTTATTTGCTTGTATAGAAAGCCTGTAAATAGAAAGTTCATGAATTAGCGTGGAATAATAACTTTCGTTGGATGCAAATATATTAAAAAAACTACATGGCGTCTTATTTTTTCATAAAAAAAATAATAATACCATAAAAACAAACTCTTTGAAAAAAAAGATAAAAATAGTGGGAAATCGTAATAAAAAAACTTAGGAATTAAGGCAAAAAGAAAGAAGGTCAAAATAATCACAATTTGTGACATAATTTATTAAAAAAAAGGGTCTGTGAAAAAATTCACAGACCCTTGACAACCTAATTCCAAACTAATATTAATTCTTTGGAACTCTAGAGCTAATACCATTATTTAGACTCCAGATTATTTTATCGGCTCCGTTTACGTCACCGTTCAAATCTAAATCTGATTGACGATATTGATCAAAGTTACCGTTTTCAATAGTCCAGAGGATTTTATCTGTACCATTGATATCGTAACTTGGGAAATCAGCACCTTGATCAGAATCTCCAGCGTACATCGCAAAAACACCAGGTTCAATTTGTTTAGAACCAAAACCTGCTGTAGCAACATATGACTCTTGAATTCTGAAATCCCATAACAATGTGTTACTGTTGTCAATTGTTATTGGAGCTGGTGTCATTACACCCATATGGTTTCTTTGCTCAACAACAATGTACAATTGGCCAGGAATTCCAGCTGTAGAAAGTATACAATCTTCTGTGAATACAACACGTCCATCTTCTAGAAGAAGAGCAGCAGCTTGCAAGAAGTTTGTAGTCTTAAAGATTTCAGTTCTGAAAGATACTAATACCCAGTCTACTACATCTGCTCCATATTCAGCTTCGATAGCATCGTACTCTGCATTTGTCCAGCCAATTCCTTCAGTACCAGCATAATTCCAAGGAGCTGCACTGTATGGTTGACCTGCAGGAGTAGGAGGAACGCCTAATCCAATATTCAATGGAATTTGTCCAGGTAGTAAACCACGGTGTAATAAGCTACCATTCTTAAGATTTAAGTAAGTAGTCATTAAATCCACATCATTTTGGTAGTTTCCTTCTAACCATACTGCTAATTCGATATTAACACAACGCTCTCCATTTACAAGGATATACACCGTTGCAACTGAACAACCACTAATTCCATCACAAATTTCGTAAAGGAAATAATCCGTTCCGAAGAAACCAGGATTTGGTGTGTAAGTATATGTACCATCAGCTACAAGTGTTACAGTTCCGTTCTGTGGATCTTGGATTGGAGTAGTATTTACAATCAATGGATCGTTATCAGGATCAGTATCATTATCCAACATTTGATCAGAAACTGGAGTTGCTTCATCTGTTACATTGAAGTCATCACCAGCAAATGGTGGAAGATTTCCAGAATAATCAATTGGTAAAGGTAATACATCGATGTATACAGTAGCAATTACACATTCAATTGGTGTAGCATCATCACACACTTCATAATCGAATTGGTCTTGACCAACAAAATCAGGTAAAGGAGTGTAAACATATGAACCATCAGAGTTCAGAACTACCGTACCAGCAGATGGATCGATGATAGGAGCAGTCTTCACAATAAGATTATCTCCATCAGGATCGTAATCATTAGGTACTACTTCGCCACCAATTGGAATATTAACATAAGTAATGTTATCATCATCATTAGCTATTGGTGGATTGTTTACCATATCATCAGCTTCTGGTGTGATTGTAATAGTCACAGTTGTCGTGGTACACAATGGACCAGGAGTTCCGTCATCACAAATTTCATATTCAAATTGATCTTCACCTTCATAATCCTGGTTAGGAGTGTAGGTATAAGTTCCATTTGAATTGAGAACTACCGTACCATTCGTAGTAGTAGAAACCAAGTTTGGAGAAATTGTAATGTTATCGCCATCAGGATCAAAGTCATTTGTTAAAACTTGTCCACTTACTGGAGTATTAACAAAAGTTACATGATCATCACTTATTCCAACAGGAGGATTATTGAATGGGTATACAGTAATGTAAGCCGTTGCAATAACACACTCAATTGGGCTACCTGCATCACAAACTTCATACAAGAACTGATCAGGGCCAATATAGCCTGGATTAGGTGTATAAGTAAATGTACCATCAGGGTTCACATCAACTGTTCCATTTACAGGATCTTCAACTGGTGTTGAATTATAAGTCAATTGAGTTCCTTCAGGATCATTATCATTTCCTGCTAATGTTCCATCAACTGGTACATCTTCGAAAGTGAATTCTCCATCATCATCTGCAAATGGTGGTACATTGTCAGGTTTTGGTGTTGGAGGTCCAGGATAAACATCAATTGTAACTACTGCTTGATCACAGTTAGATTCATCATCACAGATTTCGTATTCGAAAGTATCTACTCCGATAAATCCAATAACTGGAACGTACGTGTAAGTTCCGTCAGAATTGATCGTTGCGGAACCATTATCTGGGCCACTTAAGATAGTAGTATTTACTGTAATAACATCTCCTTCAGGATCACTATCGTTGTCTAAAATGATACCATCAACTGGAGTACTTTCCGGTGTTGAGTTGAAATCATCTTGAGCGATAGGTGGAGTGTTAGGATCTGGTGAACCAAATACTTCAATTGTTACTGTTGCTTGATCACATCCTGAATTAGGATCACAAACCTCATAAACAAATGTATCAATACCTGTAAATCCGATATCTGGAGTGTAAGTATAGCTACCGTTTGGTAAAATAGTTACCGCACCATTTGAAGGATTCGAAATAGGTGTTGGGTTAACAACAATAGGATCACCGTCAGGATCTCTGTCATTTGTCAATACTGCTCCAGAAACTGGTGTGTTTTCAGGCGTAGTACTAGCATCGTCATTTGCAATTGGTGGATCATTCTGTCCAGGAGTGTCGTCGTAAATAGTAATTGTAACCGTTGCAATATCACATCCACTGATTCCATCACAGATTTCGTATTCGAAAAAGTCTGTTCCCATGAAATCGAGATTTGGAACGTATCTAGCAGTCCCATCAGGGTTGATAAATACAACTCCAGCAGTTGGAGGAGTAACAGGTGTAGTGTTAACGATTAACGCATCGCTATCAGGATCACTATCATTTCCAGTAAGATCAATATCTACTGAAAGGTTTGGTGTCGTAGATGCATTGTCATCCGCTGCAACAGGAGGTGAATTGTTTGGCTCATAAATCGTGATTATAACAGTCGCCATATCACAAAGTGGTGGCGTTCCATCATCACAAATTTCATAATCAAATGAATCAACTCCTTCAAAGTTATTATTAGGAACGTAAGTGTAAGTGCCGTCAGGGTTGATAACCACAGTTCCGTTGTTTGGTCCATTTTGAGGTGTTGTATTTACCGTCAATGGATCATCATCTTCGTCATTGTCGTTGTCAAGAATTGAACCACTAACCGGAGTATTTACAGGAGTAGTTTCTGCATCATTACTAGCTACTGGTGGATCGTTTTGCTCTGGATCAGGGCGTACTAGAATAACCACGTTAGCATTATCACAAAGTACTGGCATACCGTCATCACAAATCTGGTATGTGAAGTTGTCATAGCCTTCGAAACCAGGATCTGGAGTATAAGTGTATGTTCCATCAGGATCAATAACAACTGTACCATTTATAGGATCAGAAACCGGAGTTGTATTCACAATAATGTTGTCATTGTCAGGATCACCATCATTAGGATTCAACGTGCTTGTGATTGGAATATTTTCATCAGTAATTGCTGCATCATCATTTGCAATTGGAGGGTTATTTCCAAGTGTATTATCTCTAACTTCGATTACTACGATAGCAGTACTACACTCGAAATCAGGTAACCCGTCATCACAAATTTCGTATTCCCAAAGGTCAGTACCTGTAAATCCTGGGTTAGGAGCATAGGTATAAGTACCATCAGGCATTAAAGTTACAGTACCATTTGCTGGTGGAGTAACTACTGTAGGAGTAACAGTGATATTGTCACCATTAGGATCAAAATCATTCGTTAGAATTTGACCGCTAACAGGAACATTAGCAAGTGTATTATTATCATCATTCAAAGCTACTGGCGGTTCGTTACAATCTTCAACCACAACAACAACTTCATCACAAGTAGTACAACCAAATCGTGTTGCACACAATTGATAAATTGTAGTTTCCGTTGGAGTTGCTAATGTATTAGGATCAGTAGGATTAGTTAATCCAGTAGTTGGCGCCCATTGGAAAGTTGCAAATGGGTTATTACCAGGTCCTCCTAAAACAACACCACCAGTACTACCAGCACAAAGTCTCTTCGTCTCACCAGCATCAACTGGTGGAGAAGGTAATACTTCTACTAATACTTGATCGGTCTTAAAGCAACCATTCTTTTCTACTGTTACTGTATAAGGTGTCGTAACAACAGGAGAAGCTATAGGGTTTGCAGAGAAAGGATCATCTAAACCGTTCGCAGGCGACCAAGAGTAAGAAGCACCATCAGGACCTGTAGGGTTAGCGATATCGCCACCTAAAGTTACTGATTGTCCAGCACAAACGAAATTGTCTTCACCAGAGTAAGCATAAGGTACAGAGTTAACATCTACATTTACAACTACTGTAGAAGTAGATACACAACCGTTGAAGGTTACAAACAAGGTATATTCTGTTGTGTCACTAGGACTAGCTACAGGGTTTGCAACATTTCTATCATTCAATCCTGTTGGTGGATCCCAGAAGAACATAGCACCTGGAGGGCCAGAAGGCTTACCTCCGATTTGAGCAGTACCACCTTCACAGATAGTTACATTAGAACCTGCATCACCGAAAACAGAGAAAGTAACAGTTACATTCAACATTGCTGTTTCAGTACAACCGTTTTTCGTTACTTCAAGAGTTATTGGCTTAGTTCCAGTTGTAGACCATTCTACAATAGGAGCGATGTCTGTAGAAGTCGAAGGTGTTGCATCAGGACCGAAATCCCAGAAGTAAGTTGCACCTACACCAGCATTGTCTGCTTGGTATAAAGTACCTTCATTTGCACAAGTTGAACCGTCACCTGAAATATTAGCAACTGGTTTGTCGAATACTTCGATAGTTTTAGAAGTAGTATTTGCACATTGGTTATTGACAACTAATGTAATTGTTTTTGGTCCTGTTGAGCTATAAGCTACATCATGAGGTCCAATTCCTGTTGCATTTGCAGGGGTTGCATCTGCACCGAAATCCCAAGTATAAGTAGAACCAGGGCCAGCATTAGTTGCTGTAAATGTTCCAAAATCAGATCCACAAACGATATCTCCACCGTTTATTTGACCAACTGTAGGACAAGTACCAACAGTAATCATAACCATAGCCTGATCACATAAAACAGGGTTTCCATCGTCACAAACTTCATAAGTCCATGAATCTGTTCCGTTAAATCCAGGATTTGGTGTGTAGGTGTAAGAACCATCAGGGTTGATTACAACAGTACCATTTGCTGGAGGTGTGATAGGAGTAATAGTGTATATTAAGTTATCTCCGTCAGGATCACTATCGTTTGGAAGCATTGTTCCAGTAACAGGAGTGTCCTCGAAGGTAGAATTCATATCATTGTTAGCATCAGGAGGTCTGTTACAAAGAATAACAGATACAGAAGCTTGGTCAGAGTTAGTACAAGCACCTAGTGTAGTGGTAAGGGTAACTGTTTTTGTACCAATTGATCCGTATAATACATCATGTGGTCCAACACCCGTTGCTGTAGCAGGAGCTGCACCGACACCGAAGTCCCAGCTATAAGTAACACCAGCTCCAGCATTAGATGCTGTGTAGGTAGCCGTTTCATAGCTACAGATAGAAGTAGGTGCAGTAGTGATAGAAGCTCCAGGAGTTTCATCTACAGTAACCACTTCACTTGCAGTTGCAGTACAACCATCTTTAGAAACTAGTAAGGTAACATTTTTAGTACCGTTAGTATTATAGCTAACACCATGAGGTCCAGGACCTGTAGCATTTGCAGGAGAAGCACCAGAACCAAAGTTCCAAGTATAAGTTGCTCCTGCACCAGCATTTGTTGCGGTGAAGTTTCCAGAATCATCTGTACATAGTTGACTTGGGAAGTTTGCAATAGCAGCAGTTGGAGTATCAGTAACTTCAATTAGAAGTTCTATTTCATCCGCTGTACATCCTTCTTTTGTTGTTCTTAGTGTAACAGTTTTTGTACCTGGAGTACTGTAAGATACAGTGTGAGGTCCAATTCCTGCAGCAGTAGCAGGTGTTGCTCCGCTACCAAATGTCCATAAGTAATTAACAGCGTTTCCTTGGTCTTCTGCAATAAATTCGATTGTTTCATCGATACAGATTTCACCATTTGATGGATTTGCGTCAATAACTGCGATTGGACATCCACAACCAGATTCAGCAACAATACCACCTACGATAAATGCATCTCCATTTACGGTAGGGGAATTGATTTCTACTACTACATTTGTTGCAGTACCAGGAACATCAGCCAATGTGAAAGTGCTTAAGTTTAAAGAATTTCCTTGATTAGGGTTACTTACTGTGAATGTTTGGCTAACACCACCAGCGGTAAGAGTAACCTCAGCTACAGTAGCAGTAGCACTTAAACCAGTCAAAGGAATAGTAACATCTACATTACGTAAACCATCAGTTGTTGGTATTGGCAATGTTGCAGTGTAATCATCTACGAAAAGGTAAATCTCCGCAAATTGACCAGAAACAGCTGTAGTTGTTGCAGTTCCTGATTTGAATATATAAGCTACGAATGATTCAAAAGAACCAGAAGCAGGAGCTTGTAAAGTAAGAGGAGTAGCTGCAGGAACAGTTGCTCTGTAGTATCTAAAGTTGGTTGATCCGTTTGATCCAGTTACTACTTCTTGAGCAAGGGCAGTATAAGCCTGAGCACCAGCTGTAAACACAACTGAAGTAGGAGCAACACCGCCTGTGTGAACTGCTTCTAAAACGATAGAATCAACATTAGTAAGATCTGCAACAGCGATTGATACAGGGTATCCGCCATCAGTACCTGATCCCATAATCATTACATCTACATTTTCTGTAGCATCACAATCAAACGCGAAATCAGGAATTCTAACTGCTCCGAAATCAATACCGTTAATATCAGTACCACCTACTGCTGTAGATAGATCGACAATTGAAGTACCAGGAGTTGTAAGATCATAACTATCAGGAAGTGTTGTTTGAACAACTTCTACGATGAAGGTAACGTTAGAACCAGTGGTGAATTCGTATTCTCCATTAGGATCTGTCATAACTGTTGTTGCTAATTCATCACCAGCATCAACAATTCCATTACCATTTATATCTACCCAAATGTTGACATCAACATTTGCAATACCGTTTTCATTACCATTTAAGACACCGTCTTCGTTATTATCTTGGAAAACAGTACCAGAAATTAAGTTTCTTTTTGCAGTCAAACAATCAGAAGCTTCATAATCTACACCATTTTGGTTTCCATTATAACCTACTTCAAGATTTGAAACAAATGTAGCGACACCTGTATTAATATCAATAGTATAGAATGAGTTATTGGTTGCAGCGACTCCACTTGAACCAGTGGTGGCTGTTAACAAACCAAAGTTTGTAAAACCAAATCCTTCTACATCAGAAAGGACAACTCCTTGATAAGTGATATCATTGAGGAATGTAGCTACTCCTGTTGTTTTATCAACAGAAGCTAATTGCGTTACGTTTGTTGTACCAGAAGAGTTATATACAGCGTACATAACACCATCATCTGGATTGATAGCAAGGTCATCAATGTCAAAAGGCAAGGTCTCCCCTGCATCTTTGCCGACTACGTAGTCAAGCCCAGGACCAAATGCATCAGGAATAAGTAATCCTGAAAGCGTATCAATTTTAAAAATCAGGTCATAAGCACCTGCTCGTCTTACAGAACCGTAAAACTCAGAGTTAAGTGGGTCGAAAGTAAGACCATCGACATCTGAAAATACGATTGGGCCTTCAACACCATTACCCGTACCATAAGGATCTGGATACGGAGAGAAAGTACCCGTTAATGGGTCTATTCGTCCTAATCGGTCAGCATTAGAAGCGAATAATGTGGTAGCACCAATGTTAAAAGCAACTGCTTCAACATTTAATGAACCTGCAAAACCAAGAGTGTCACTAATTCCTGAAACTCTGTTTAAATAGATAGTTGCATCAATAGCAGTATTTCCAGCTGCAATTGTTGCTCTATCTGATACAGTATAACATACTACAGGTTCACCGCGGAAAGATAAATCAATATCTGACGCGGATCCAGCGGGGAAAACCACAGTTGGAGTTGTTAATACTGCAGATGACAATAAATCATCTGTTTCGATTTGGGCTAGATAGTTGCCCGTAGAAGCTGGGAAGCTAAGCGAATAGTCCCCATAGGCATCAGTTCCACCAGTACCTAATAATAGGTCGCCAGCGTCGATTGATCCATTCCCGTTTGTGTCTTGATAAACGTTGACACGAATTACGGGGTGGCCAAAGTCCAATCCGTTTTCAATACCATCGCCATTGTGATCGAGAAAAACATTCCCAGACACGGTGTGTTGCGCAAAAACTGTTCCCGTCATCATGACGCAAAACAGCATTAACAGAGAAAAGACAAAGGGATATTTCATTCCTTTACCTCCTCGCTGTGCAAGGTGAGTAAATGTGTTAGTCATTAGAAAAATATTTAGTTTAAAAATTAGGCTCAGCCGAAGCTGAATTAGTCATTTGTTAGAAAATCATGCAA
This sequence comes from uncultured Saprospiraceae bacterium, assembly GCA_938016265.1. GTDB lineage: Bacteria > Bacteroidota > Bacteroidia > Chitinophagales > Saprospiraceae > JAHDHB01. The sequence goes on along the minus strand of CALLWB010000025.1, from coordinate 91,151 downwards.
ATATAGTGTTTTATTTAGCATGAAATTCCCATTGGAAAAAAAAATTGAGTTCAAATAGTCTCTCTCAAATTTTTACAATCGATCCAACAGTAATATAGTCGTTCATTTAGGTTTTATGGTTGCTTCAAAGTATTCAAATTAAATAGATACCATTTTTAATATTTTATAAAGCATTTAAAAACAATAAATAAATCGACAATTGGAAAAAAAATAATTTCGAGTATTTAGCCTGTTACATTTCGATCTATTAATTTATCATCAAAAAAGCAAACTATCTTAAAGAATATTAGTGACATAAAATAGAATTTAAAAAAAATTAAAAGCCCTTTATAATCTACCTAGTTTCAAGATTACTGTGTAATAAATTTAATTATAATCTAATTGCGATTAAATTGGTTTAAATTCTCTAAAAAATGATACAAAGGAAATTAAAACAGAGACATTAGCCGCATTCATACAACACCAAACCACTGACAAACAGAGCAATAAACATTAAAAATAGAAAAGGAAAATAAGACAACACCCATTTTTTGTAATTTGGAGCAACTCGTAAAGTTTCTATATTTGGCGCAGATTGATTCTCAAAGGAACTTATCCTGTGGCCCGAAACAATTTATAGCCTAAGAAAGGGCTATGCTACTATCTACCCCAACCCGAATAGAGACGCCTCTTAAATTGACCTACCCAGATCAACGTTAAGGGGCGTTTCAATTTAATTTTGTCGTTAAAAATTTGTGGGTCTTGAAGAATGGACGGCCTTTCGGTTTTTTTTCAAATCTGTCTTATTTGGGAGAGACCACTGATATCGCCTTGCTACTTCCAGCGATTGCATTCCCAGAATCTTTTTTCTGATTCGAATAAACAAAAATGTTTGGAATGATAAAATTGCCTTCAATTTTGGCTCTTAACCCTAATTCAAGTTCACTTTTTTGATTTGGCTGAAGATGATCCAGTATTAGTACGAGTGTACCTTCTTGATAAGAATAGTCTAAAATTTTATTTTCTGCTTTAAGTTTTTCCAACTGCCAGTGCTCCAGTGCCAATCCGCCAGGGATTTGAAATTTGACAGATGGGGAAGGAACAATTTTCTCTTTCAAATTTACTAATTCAATTTTGAATGGAAGCATTTTCCCTTGTTCCACTTTGTCATCGGACATATTGACTGTCAGCTTAACAGAAGGAGGGGTCAATCTATCGGCGTTAGTACTTGAATTTACTATATAGGAACTTCTGAGCTGGTGATTTAGTTTTTCCTGGTTAAAACGAATTTCGATCAGATTTTCTCCTACTTTCAAATGTTTTGCGAGTCCTTTAATTTTTAGTGGTTCATTTTGATCCAACTTTAGCTTATTTGCGGAGACCGTTTTCCCATTTACAATAATTGAAACATCTTCTTCAGTGATGGAAGATATGTTTTGTATTTGAGCAAGCGCTTTTAAAACGAAGGCAGATTCTGATGCAGGTGTATCAACAATAAAATCAACAGACTCCCTTAAAAATTTGCTTGCTGCAGGAAGTCTTTCACTGCCAGTATAGGTCTTATTAATAGCAAAAATCACTAACGAAGTAGTCTCAAGAGACTGAATTCTACCGATTTTATTCGTATAAGTATGCGAATTCCCTATCCAACTCCCGTTAGATTGTTGGAGTTCTAATATTCTTGTGAGTAATTCCGTACCTCTGACATCTTGAATGTTTATGAGCGCAAGGGAAGCAAGGATTTGAAGGTAACTATCGTTGCTATTGGATACAGAAATAAGTGTGTGCTCTAATTCTTTTGAAATTTCCTGTTTGTAACCTGCTTCGGAAAGTGCCCAGACGATCGATGCTTCCAGTATAGACTTATCAATACCTTCATAGATTTGATATTGATCGATTTTCCAGCCTCCCTTTCCATCTTTTTGGTCAAGTATCCATTTTAGGTTTCTGTCAATTAATTTGCTATCGACATCAACAAAATTTGATGCGCGATTTAGATAACTAAGGGCAACTGCAGTTTGAACAGGATTAGAAATTTGGGGATTGTTCGAATAGAATCCACCTTTCTCCATTTCAAATTGTTGAAGTGCATTTAATTTTTGAAGTAGTTTTGCCTTAATTGCTTTTTGGTTGGTCATTTGGAGGAGCCCCTTGGTCATTTGTTCAAGAAGTAACAATTCAGGTTCCATGCTGCTAAGTGTGGATTCTAGATTGTTTTGATTTGCTACTGACCAGTTGGTGCTTTTTTCCAGTAACTCTGATTGGAGGTTGGGATACACTGCTAATTCAATAACTAGCGACATTTTCTCCTCTTCTGTCAAATTGATTATAAAGCTATTGTTCAATTCAACTCCTGCATATTTTCTAACAACATCCTCTCCTGGATAGTTGGCATTTGTCGTTACCGCTACTTTATCAGTTAAACCTCTTGTGATAAATTCTACAGAAAAAGGGCCGGAAGTTTTATCGACTACTTCATACTCTAATAATATGGTGGCAGTTTTTTGAGCATCTATAGAATACTTGTCTAATTGTTCAGACAACAGCTTGTATCCTGAAGGATTTACTACTTTGAGTTTTCCTATTAATGTTTCTTCCAAGTTGTTCGTAACTTTTACAGGAATTGTAAATTTATCTCCTTTCAAAAGAGCTATTGGAAGATTTGCATCTATTTGAATCGGCATTTTCGAATCAAAGGCGTGTTGTCCCCTCCCGATTTGTCCATTTGCAGAAAACCCTTCAATAACAGAAACAAAAGAAGTTGTTTCGTCACCATTGTAAAAAGAGAGAGTATGTGTTCCTGAAGAATTTACTTTTACGTTAGATTCCCAAAATAAGGTTTTACGATTGTCCTTATTTGCATTTGGAATTTGTTTCTTAACATATTTAGGGGAATAAAAATCTCTTGCGCGGTAAAATCCATATTTAAATTTGCGGGCATAGTTGTTAAACTCCTGTTCGTTGACAGTCTTTTTCTCTAAACTGTATTCCGCAGCGACGGAGACTGACTTTTGCACGCCTTTTCTAGTAAGAATCTTTTCTTCTGCTGTTTTGTATTTTGCAGGCACTTTTTCGATCTTAGTAAAGGCTGGTTTTACAAGTACTTCCTCCTGAAGTGTATCAAAAACAGCTTTGGTGGTTGCTGTTGCTGGTATTCTCAATACTGGATTATATACTGTTTTGTATTCTGCCGGAATCTGAACTTCATGAACACCTTCAGGGCTTATTTCAACCTTTCTTACAATTGTTTTGTATTCTGCAGGTGAAGTCTCAACTCTATTGGTTGCGGGTGTTTTCACATTTTTCTTTGTAATAACCCAATTTTTATCTTTCGTGTTTTCCTCATAGGCATTTTTGAAATAAGATGCTTGAGTTAAAGGATGATTGATATGACGAAGGGTGCTATTCTTTACCAAATTCCAATCCTCAGGGTTGGTAGACATTTTTAACTCTCCCCTATTATTTAAGCCTGAGATCGAATTTTTCCTTTTTTGTGAAGTCACTTGTTTTGTCAGTGTTTCATATTTTGCGGGCAATTCTTTGGAAGTAGTAGTCGCTTCTTTTACTAGAATTTGCTCCTTTACTGTTTCATAAACTGCAGGAGATTTTTTGTTGGCAGGTTGCACTAACATTTTTGTGGTAGTCGTCTCAAATTCTGCGGGGAGGACAACAACTTCCGTTCTAGGCTCTTCTAGCAACAATTTTTCACTTACCGTTTTTAGGTATTCAGCATCCTCTACTACAATTCTTGATTGTTTTGGATACATCGGTGGGACATATCCAGAGGGGTATTCCGTCAAATCCCTCGCCATTGCAGGATAAGGATTGAGGCCCAGTTTCAAATTTCCAGAATACATAAACACAGGGTGCCAGTTGGGGCTGCATTCATCTGCTTCAATATCTAGTCGTACAGCGTCCCGCAAATCAATATCGTTGAATGCAAACATACCGTCCTCATCAGTCAATAGTCGTTGCTGCTCTTTCGTATTCGCAATCAGTTTTACTATTGCATTTTTAATCGGCTGATTAGCCACATCCAAGATTTGACCATTGATAACGGATAGTTCATTTGGATAGTTTAAATCGGCCACTGGTGCTTGGACTTCTTCCCATGAAAACCGGCGATAGCCTTGAGTCATAACTAAATAGTCCAAGGCTTTTTGCGCTTTTGGTTTTGAAGCATCAAAATAATAATTTGGATCTTCAATTTCACCCTCCAAGTCAGACTCTAGCAACATGTAAGAAAGAATATTCCCTTGTTTGTCATTGGCGAACTTCAAGAGGCGCTCATCTACGACAGAGAGTGAAAAATCTCCAGCAACAGGCGCATCATTTTCATCTTTTGCAGAAACAGTTAAGGTAACCTTTTCTCTAGGCTGGTAGATTTGTTTGTCGGTAGATACCTCAAGCTTAAGCTGCTTGTTTGAATTTACAAAAACCAAGCGTTCTGATTGTGGTACATTTTCATTATCGAACAGTGTAATTTGTGCAATGCCTATTGGCCAATCATTTGTGCTCAGAGAATAGTCAATCCAACCATTCTCTCCATCTAATCCTTCTGTCAAAATGATATTATCCTTACTTCGAACGACCAGCGTAAGTGGTTTTTTGTTTGGAGTCAGTAATTTCAGATTGATTTTTTTCTTCGATCGGTTTTCTAATTTTATAGCATAACCTTCTGCAAGAACTTGAGGAAGTTTGTATTTTTTATTGACTGCAACCGGGCTAGTAATTTTAGCGTAGTATTTTTCGTTTTTCTTTGGTGTAAACTGAAACCCTCCCATACCTGCATGGTAGGTAGTGAAGGTGGTGACCTTTTTGTTTGAACTATTAAAGATGATACCATTTACATCAACGGAATTGCCAAACTCATTTACTGCTTTGAATGCGGTGGTGATATTTTGTCCGGCGATCAGTTCTCCGCCTTCCGGCATAAATTGCAAATCAACATTTTTTAACTGGCCAGGAACCACTTTTTTGTTGATGTGGCGATGACCATCAATTTTAATATGCAGAATTCCTTCAGCAGAAGCAAATTCTTTAGGAAGGTTAAATTTAACATTAGCAACTCCCTTTTTATCTGTTCTACTAGTTTGGCTGACTAGTTTTTTGTCTTCTATTTCCAAATAATATAAAAACCGTTGGTTGGGCAAAGATTGCCCGCTTCCATTTCTTACTTTAAGTTTTGCCTGTACCTCGTCTTCTTCATTGTAAAAGGGTTTATCGAATTCAACATTCCAAACTAAACGATCACTTTCCGTGTCAACTTGAATGACTCTTTCTATGTACTCATTCTGGTTACGCTGCCAATTGGTAAATGCTCTTACGATGTAACGGCCTTTCTTAGCATCCATTCCTAAATTGAAGTCTCCTTCAGCTCCGCCATCCTTAACCACAAGAGAAAGTGTTTTGAGTATTTTTTTGTCAGGGGAAAGAAGTTGAACATATACTACATTACTTTGCTCACTTTTTTCAAATGACATAGCGTCCCGTACATAGGTTTTGAACCAAACATTTTCGCCTGGTTGAAAATAGGTACGATCGAAGTGAATGTAAACTTTTTCTTCCTTGAGATAATCAGCGTAGTTTTTTGTTTTTGTTGATATTTGTTCTGCGAAAGGACCTTCACTAGCATCTTTAGCAAAAACGACAACAGCTTCTTCCTTCTTTATAATTTTGTCGATACAACAAAGGTCTGCGAGTTGTCCACCTATTTTTTTAAGCCGTTCTATAGTTTGAAAATCTAGAAATACAGGAGAGTCTGGGGTATGTGAAAATGAATATTCGTAAGAAAGGTCGGTAATTTCAGCGTTGTCTTCAGTAAATTGGGAAGCGGTGTAATCGATAATCTCAGAGATGGTAACTGGATTATTGATATTTTTGAAGTAAGTATGAGAGAAAAGAGTTGACAAAACAATGATGGCAACGGAGCCCGTCATAAACAACTTGTACTTCCAGGATTTGTAAAGAGGCTGAGCGGATGGATTGGTATCCAGCATCTCTTCCATTTTTTCCCATGCGTTTTCATCGAATGGAAATTCGTGCCCCTTCATTTTATCCCGAAAAAACTCTTCGGAATTATCATTTAAATTCATAATCTAACACTTGAACTTTCGTAGCTTTTTTTGAGCAATATTTGCAGTTCTTTTTTGGCTGCAGCAAGATGCCATTTTGAAGTGCCTTCACTAATGTTTAGCGCTTCAGCAATTTCACGATGTTTGTAGCCATCAATTACATACATGCAGAAAACGTTTCTGGTTGCTGGTGGCAATTGTTGAATAACTTTGTACAAATCTTCAACAAGAAGATTGTCCAGAGCATTGCTGTTGTACGAGCCTTCTTGTGTAGTTTCAAAATCCATCACCTTTTTATAGGTTTTCTGTTGGCGGAAGTGGTCAATTGTACAATTAAATACAATTTTGCTTATCCAGCCACCTAAAGAACCCGTTGGTTTGTATTGATGAATTGATCTAAAAACTTTGAAGAAAGCGGCGTTTAGCACTTCAGTAGCCTCTTCTTTATTGCCAGAGTAACGCATGCATATTCCAAGCATTTTGCCGTAGAAACGTTGATAAAGGTATTTTTGTGCCAGGCGGTTTTCCTCGCAGCAACCTTTTACAAGTTCCAGATCTGTACAATTTTTGGAATATTTCATTCAGTCAGTTCTGCTATATAATAGTGTTAACGATATGAACGTATTAAAGAGTTGGGTCATTAATCAAAAAAAAGTTTTTTAACTAAGTATCCGAGATATATCTTAGACGATAAAAGCTGTAGTTAGTTACTAGTTTTACTTAGAAACTATCAACAAGTAGTATATTTTGATTGTTTGGGGAATGGATTAAGAATTACAATATATACTTTTTAAAAGTAAAAGTCAACTATAATTACTTAAAAATAAGCAAATTGAGCAATTTTAAAAACTTAATTCGTTAGGTATGTTTCTGTAGGTTCTCAAAGATATTAATTTCCAAGGAATTAGTATTTAAAATTACTTCCTAAATTCCTAATTCTTTTACGACAACATATCGTTTTTGAAGTATTCGGAAGTTACTTAATTTTGAAACGTTCTTTCCTTTTCGTGAAAATTATCCATGGCTTTCTGTATTTCAACAACGCTTTGCAGTCCCATTTGCACTAAAAGATCCAGCGTTTTTCCTTTCTACCTGTAATCTTCCTTAACTCGAACATGCAGTCGCAACCGGGATACCTGATTGCTGTCCCAGTCAACCTGAGTAACTGTTGTATCGTTTTGTGGATCTCTGTTCAGCAGGTAAGTATCCAGAGCATCTTCTACGTCTTCTATCCTACTGGCCTTCACCTTTGTTTTAACGGCATTTCCCTGCTCCTTATTGCCCAAGGTCCAGACAGGAGTACCGATGTTCATGCTTCCCATTTAGTTATTACCCATTTTTTTTCATTTCTGCATAGTATTTGTAGAAATACGGAATCGTCTCTATACCCTTATAATAATTGAATAATCCGAAGTGCTCATTTGGAGAATGAATCGCGTCCGAATTCAATCCGAAACCCATCAACACAGTCTTTACTCCTAGAACACGCTCAAACAAGGCGACAATAGGAATACTACCACCAGAACGTTGAGGAATAGGCGTCTTGCCAAACGTAGCTTCATACGCCTTTGCTGCTGCCTGATATTCGACTGAATCGGTAGGAGTTACGACTGGATCGCCGCCGTGATGAGGGGTCACTTTTACCTTTACTGAGGGAGGCGCGATTTTCTCAAAATGTTGTTTAAATAACTCAGTGATTTTGTCGGGCGTTTGATGAGGGACTAGCCGCATGCTGATCTTAGCAAATGCCTTTGACGGAAGCACTGTTTTTGCGCCTTCTCCTATGTATCCGCCCCATATCCCATTGACATCCAAGGTCGGTCTTATGGAGGTTCTTTCCAGGGAAGTATAGCCTGTTTCTCCTTGTATTTTGCCAATTTCCAAGTCCTTTTGGAAGGCTTCCAGATCAAAAGGAGCTAAATTCATTTGTGTTCTTTCTTCTTCGCTCACCACTTCTACATCATCATAAAATCCGGGGATGGTGATATGGTTGTTTTCATCTTGCAGAGCCGCAATCATTTTGCTAAGAACATTCACTGGATTGGCAACCGCTCCTCCATAAACACCCGAGTGCAAATCACGGTTAGGCCCCGTCACTTCTACTTCTACATAGCTCAATCCTCTAAGTCCGGTAGTGATTGAAGGTACATCATTGGCAATCATCGATGTATCGGAGATCAGGCATACATCAGCACTTAGTCGTTCTGTATTTTCGGTTATGAACGTGCCTAAATTTTCAGATCCTACCTCTTCTTCTCCTTCTATCATAAACTTTACATTGCAAGGCAGATTGTTGTGTTTTACCATGCCCTCAAAGGCTTTTACATGCATGTACATCTGTCCTTTATCATCGCAAGAGCCACGGGCAAATAGGGCGCCTTCTGGGTGCAATTCCGTTTTTTTGACGATAGGATCGAATGGGCCAGAGTCCCAAAGTTCGAGAGGATCGGCTGGCTGCACATCGTAATGACCATACACCAAAACAGTAGGCAAAGCGGCATCAATCAACTTTTCTCCATACACGATCGGGTGGCCTTTTGTAGGACAAATTTCTACTCCTTCGCAACCGGCATCTTTTAGTTTTTGAGCAACAAATTCCGCTGTTTTAGCCACCTCTTCCTTGTAAGCAGGATCCGCGCTAACCGATGGAATGCGTACCAATTCCTTCAATTCTTCCAAAAAGCGTTCTTTGTTGTTCTCTAGATAAGTTGATAATTCTTGCATGTTTATTATTTATGTGAATGTGGCGCAAAGTTAAGAAAACTTTGTGTAGAGGTGCCCGTTTTGTTTACTAAACTTGTGTAAAAGCTGTCGATCTTATCAGAAGGTTTTTCCTAATGAATTTTACGCTGAACCTTTCAAAAAGTCAATTCCCTTATTATTGAACAATCCACCGCTTTTTTCTATTTATAGTGTATTCCTATCGTTTATTCACACTAAAAATCAAAGATTTGACTGTTATTTTTCTTAATGCTGCCGTGGTCATTTTTATTTATGTGTTGTGCTGGTTTGTGCTAGCACAATTACTGAAAGACAACAGCATCATTGATATTGCCTGGGGATTAGGGTTTACTACTGTCTCCTTTTTTGGCTTGTTTTATTGGAAGCCAGCGTTTCTTCCAGCTTATCTTTTGGTTGGGATGGTGGCAATCTGGGGTATTCGTCTTGGAGGCCATATCTTCATTAGAGGCAGAGGAAAAGGGGAAGATTGGCGCTATAAAAAATGGAGAGAAGAATGGGGAAAAACATTCCTTATTCGGACCTTTTTTCAGGTTTTTATGCTGCAGGGATTTTTGATGTTTTTGATCTCCTCCCCTATCATCCAGACGTTGGGAATGGAAGGTGGCAGCGATGGGATTTCGTTGCTGCAGATGGTTGGAATTGGGTTGTGGTTGTCTGGTTTTTTATGGGAAGCGATTAGCGATTATCAGTTATTGCAATTCAAGAAAGATGCTGCGAACAAGGGGAAAATTATGATGGAAGGTTTGTGGGCCTATTCTCGACATCCAAATTATTTTGGGGAGATCGTTTTGTGGTGGGGAATTTTCATCTTCACTCTGCCTTATGGATATTGGTGGCTTTCACTTGTCAGTCCGTTGGTTGTTAATTGGTTATTGACCAGAGTTTCAGGGGTACCGATGTTAGAGCGAAAATACAAGGGCAATGAAGTCTATCAGGCCTACATAAAACGTACTGGTGCACTAATACCAAACTTCTTTAATAAAAAGCAAAAAAAATAGCCACCAATCATTAAAATCAGCGGCTATCGGAAAGATTGATTGTTTCTTTATTATGGTTATCTAACGTCCATCTTTTTATTGATCACGCTAGTATAAGTGTGCAATTCTATTTCGTAATTTCCTTCTTTGTACTCCTCAAAGTCAAGCTCGTAGATACTGTTTTGTGGTAAGTCCCACAGCATTTCATCGACGATCACTTCGTCCTCTTTGTTTTTGACGATAAGGTGCTTGGCATATCCGTTGATTTCACTAAAATCAATGAAGCAAACTTTATTCTCAGGGTCTGTAAAAAAGATACCAGATTCATCATCCGCAACTACATGTAACGTAGAAGCCTCAACGGATTCAGAGTTGTCAGCAAATAAAGATTGAGCGAAGATACCAGAGGCAAGAAAAAGTAGAAAAAAAGAGAGTGAAAGAATTTTCTTCGACATTGTTTAGTTGTTTGTTGAAAAATCAAAAAGAAAATTGGTGAATTTGTGCCAACCAATAAATCGCTTTTCGCTAGCGCATGGCAAAGTTAAAAACAATCCTCAATTAAAAAAAATTAAATTGGCATTTTAGTTAAATTTCAGGAAACTATAAATCACAAAAACAAATTAAACGGTTTTTTATTTTGAATTCTCAGTGAATTCAAAATTTTACACCAAAATAGCTTCGTTTTTATTTGAAATTCAGAACATTTAACCGAATTGTCTTACAACAGATTGACAAACAAAAAGTTACCAACCCGCTTACAAAAATACTAGACGGCAACAACTCAAAAAAGGTTGTCAGTGAGTACAAATTTGTGACGATTTATTTACATTAAAATAATATGTTATTATCTTCTAAATGCTATATAATCTCCTTCCTTATTTTGCAGTAACAATTGATGATCAGTAAGTTTGACAAGGTGGAACTCCATTTTTATGTCAATTTCTTTAGGAGATTCAGTTCCCCTCACATTAAATTGTTCGTCAAGGGAGATGTTGAGAAGATTGGTTTTCTTGTTGTAAGACCATTGGCCGGACTGCTTTGTACCAAATCCGCAATTGAATCCACCACTCCAGACAATTGTTCCGTCTTCCTTAAGTTGGATCGATTTGTGACCTCCTCGTGTTGGTGGTTTTTCTTTTACTGCATTTGTTTCTGCGTCATAAAGCGCTTCCACCCAATTGCCAGGCAGAAGTTTTAATTTCCCATCAATGGTTTCCATGGCTTCTGAATTGTTGATTGTAAAAAAGAGGCTTGTTATCAGAATAGATAATAAAAGAATATTTTTCATAGGTGCGATTGATTATTTAGTAAGCTATAGGCAAGTTTCAAGCCAATATTTTGTCGCGTAGCCAATTTCAATTTTATCGGAATGAAGACTAATTCTCTTATTTTTTATACTTTTCAATAATAAAGCACAAAATTTGTGGTTAATCTATTGATTAACCTGTAGAGAAAGCGATGAGTTTCTTAATGAATGTTTTAATATCAAATGAGACTACCTAGGAGGTACAACTTATATCCACTTTTTGTTATCCTGTTTTTTGCAGCGATAAACACCTCCTCTTTGGATGCCCAGCTGCTGGATAGCATCCCACAAAATGCTTCGCTTTCCAATTTAAAAATCAAAACGTTCACCGTCATTCCAGACACACTTAAGCTGGATAGTTTAACAGTAATACCAGGCACCATTGCCATCAAAAATCGTAATACAGGAACCTTAATTTCTTCGGCAGACTACGAGCTTCTTGACAATCTGCTCGTCTGGAAAAAACAACCTAATTCGCCGAAAGGCATAGAAATAACCTATCGCTCATTCCCCTATGCCTTCAGTGCACCAAAATTACGGAAGGATACTTCGTGGATCGGTGTCGAGGATTTTTCGGATGTTATCCCATACAAATACAACCCTAACTCCCCAAACGCTGGTATGTTTACCTACAATGGGTTAGACTACACAGGCAGCTTTGCAAGAGGGATTTCTTTTGGGAATAATCAGGATTTGGTCCTGAATTCAGACTTCAACCTACAACTCTCAGGGGATATAGGAGATGAGATAGAAATACTTGCTGCTATTTCTGACAACAATATCCCTCTGCAACCAGAAGGAAATACACAACAACTGCAGGAGTTTGACCAGATTTTCATCCAGCTAAAAAGAAGAAAATCGACCTTAATCGCAGGAGACTACCAGCTATCCAGACCCACCGGATATTTCATGAATTACTTCAAACGGCTCCAAGGAGCGTCTTTCAATACCGAAGCGAAAGCAGGGCCTGGAATCCTCGGCACACGACTCAGCGCAGCCGTCGCCAGAGGACAGTTTGCTAGAAATACCATCATCGGACTAGAAGGCAACCAAGGACCATACAAGCTTAGCGGTAATGCAGGAGAACGTTTTATTATTGTCCTTGCTGGAACCGAAAAGGTATTCATTGACGGGCAGTTGTTAACAAGGGGATCTGAAGACGACTATATTATCGACTACAACCTCGGAGAAGTCACATTCACAGCAAATACATTGATCACAAAAGACAAGCGGATTACGGTTGAGTTTGGATATACCGTAGACTCTTATCTACGTACACTTTACGGCGTAAATCTGGAGTATAAACTTGATAAGTTTAATGTCTACTTCAACCAATATTCTGAGCAGGACGGCAAAAATCAAACGTCTGGCAGAGAGCTAACTGCTCAACAAAAACAAAGCTTTCAGGCTGCTGGGGATCAAGTCTCCACTACCCTCTTTTCTTCAGTAGATTCATTGGATCAATTCGACCCTAATCGAATTATGTACAAGTTGGAGGAACGGATAGTAAACGGAATCACCTATGACTCTGTCTTTGTGTATTCTACTGCCCCTGATAGTGCAAAATATGTATTGAGTTTCACTCAAGTCGGTGTTGGAATGGGCTTTTATAATCCCGTATTATCTGGTGCAAATGGACGAATTTACCAATGGGTAGAACCTGACGCAAACGGCAACCTACAAGGAGCGTTTGCGCCCGCCATTCGATTGTCTTCTCCAGAACGGAAACAACTCTACACTCTAGGAGCTTCCTATGATATTTCTAAAAGCTCTAGTATCATGGCAGAGGTTGGACTAAGCAATTATGATAAAAATTCATTTTCGGATGTGAATGATGATGATAACCTTGGTGCAGCTGTAAAAACAGGCTACAAAAACAAGGTTCAGCTTAATAAAAACGGGACTTTAAAGTCATTTATCGGACTAACGGCGGACTATGAGTTTGTCCAGAAAGAATTTGAGTTCATCCAACCCTATCGCAGAGTAGAATTTACCAGAGACTGGAACACTGACAATAGCATAAAAGCACAAGAACACTTGGCCAGGGCTGGATTTAGCATTGGAAAAATCGGGCTAGTAAACTTCAACTACGAGTTCGGCACCTTGATCAGGGAGGCCAATTATACTGGATTTAAGCACAGCGCTACTTCCCGATTTACTCACAAAGGATTTGACGTATTGCTCACAGGGAGCTATCTAGATGTAAAGGCAACACAGGAAGAAAGTCGTTTTTTCCGCCCAAAATTTGATGTCTCCAAAACCTTCAAAAAAGCGAACAATCTGAAATTGGGCGTGTACGGAGAACGCGAGCAAAACTCGCGATATCTTCCCGGAACAGACTCTCTACAAACTACCAGTTTTTACTACGATCTTGTCAAAGCCTATATCAACACCCACGAATCTGAACAGCTAAATCTTGGAGCCAGCTACACCCGCAGATATGACTACTTACCTAAAACCGCAGACTTTGGTTTGGCAACCATCGCTGATGAGGTAAACTTTACCGGTACCTGGGCTAAATCGGTCAGCTCTCGGTTGAACTGGAATCTTACGTATCGAAATCTGGCCATAGAGGATAGCGTTTTAACTGCTCAGCTTGCTCAGCAAACTTATCTTGGACGATTGGAGTACCAGTTGAATATTAAAAACGGACTGATTCGCTCTAACACCATTTACGAACTAGGCTCTGGTCAACAACAACGCCTTGAATACAGCTATATTGAAGCGCCTGCTGGTCAAGGCACACACACTTGGATTGACCGAAACGAGGACGGTGTTCCTCAGCAGGATGAGTTTGAAACGGCCAATTTTCAGGATGAAGCCAATTATATCCGGTTTACCACCTTTACAAATGACTTTATTCGGACGGACAACGTCTTGTTTAGTGAAAGTTTTGGTATTAATCCGTCTAAGATTTGGCGAAGTGAGAAGAAAGGGTCAATCAAGCAAATTATCAGCCGTTTTGCTACCCAATCGGTCCTTCGGATCAATAGAAAAACATTGGAATCTGATGATATTTTACCCTGGAATCCCTTCCAGCTAAATGTAGAAGACACCACCTTGGTGTCTATCAACTCTAACATTAGAAACACCTTGTATTACAACCGGGTACATCCAAAGTTTGGCTTCGAAATAGGGATGTCTGACAACTGGGTGCGCACTGTTTTGACTACTGGAAGTGAAAATCGAAAAAAGGCGGAACAGAGTGGAAAACTGAGGTGGAACATCTCCAAATCAGTTGCAACCAATCTAGCTATTGCGCAAGGAAAAAAACAGAATGACTCTGAGTTTTTCCCTGACCGTGATTACCAAATAAGGTATTACAAAACCGAGCCTTCCATCACTTGGCAACCCAAGAAAAACTTTCGAGCGAAGGTGACTTACGAGTTCCAAAGCAGCAAAAATAAATTAAGTATCGAGCAGGCCATCAAACACGATGTTAGCCTGGAGCTTACTTACAATAAGATTTCCAAAACCGAGATTCGCTTCTCTCTTTCCTTTGCCGATGTCGCTTATACGGGGCCAGAAAATACTACGATCTCTTATGCCATTTTAGAAGGCCTTCAAAATGGAAAAAATTATATCTGGAACCTTAATTTTGATCGCCGAATATCTACCAATGTTTTGTTGAGCCTAGGGTATGATGGACGGAAAACCGGGGAAGCGAGGATTATTCATGTTGGACGTGCGAGTATTCGTGCAACTTTTTAGGCTGGTTAATTGTTGATTGGTATGATGGTTATTGGTAGTGATGGGGGCAATTCTTCCCTGTCTACGAAAATACCGGGAGTAAAACTTCATTAATCAAAATAAAAAGAGGAAATTTGCACAAAATTCAACGTACATGTTCATAATACCTATCCGTCTTCGTTTTATACTAATTGCTGTTGGAATTATTGGTGGCATTCTTGTTTCCTTTCTGCCTTATGGGCTAGCTTGGTCATGGATGTTATTGATTCCAGGAATTATCTTATTGGTTGGTTATTTTTTGTTTGGAACGATTCCCTCTGCTGCACAGTTGATGCAAGAAGGCAGATTGGATGAGTCCGAGGCGCGCCTAAAACAAACCTACAAACCAGAATGGCTGCTAAAGATGAACAGAGGTACTTACTACTTCATCCATGGAGCAATTGAAGTCCAAAGAAAAAACTTTGACAATGCAGAAATGCACATGAACAAAGCGCTTGAAACGGGCATGCCATCTGATGATTTCACGGCTCAAATCTATTTATTTTTGGCTCAAATTGCGGCTTCAAAAAATAAAATGCAACAAGCAAGAAACCAAATTCGCGAAGCCAAAAACCTTAATGTTTCCGACCCTCAAGTACTTGCGGCTATCAAGCAGGTAGAGACCGAACTCAAACGCATTCCTAAGGGTGGAATGAATCCTAGACATCAGCAAATGATGCGTTCTGCAAAGCGTGGGAAGCGTAGATAATTTTTTTGTAGAAAGTAGAAGGTATTGAGGAGGGAATGTTTTGCAAGTTCAAAACTGCTAGAAGACTATTGCATTCCACAACCTAGTTATAGATTAGTTATTGAAATAGGGACGTGACAAATAGTCCAAGTGCATTTGTCCTTCTACACGCTATCCAACGTTTTGCGCCAGCAAAATGAGTCCATCTCGCCCTCTCTCTATTCAGTAAACTTAAACCCTTTCGGAAATTCCTCCTTAAACTTAACCAGTTCTAAGCAATTGAGTTCTTCAACGATGGTGTTTTTGTCCCAGCGGCCAGCGGGTGAAAGCATGGTGATCCCAGCATTTTCTTTGTCCGTGATGCAAGTGCAGAGTTGCCTGCCTAGTTTTTTGTAAATGTTCTTTTTGGAATAAAAGGGAACACGCATCTCCTCCATGGCCCAGTCGTCAAGCGATAGGTACTCCTTGGTTCCACGTTTAGTGATTTCTGTATTTTCCAGGGTTGGGAAACAACCTTTTTCTTCCTCTTGGTAATACATCATTGCTTCTGTGTTCAGTCCTGAATACATTGTCATCGATAATGGGTTATCCCAAAGATTGAAAAAGCTAAGAATAGGGAGTAATCCAAGCAGCAATAAAATTGCATAAAAAGGCATAAACCGTCGGACCGAACTCGTCTGATCAGCTACGTCGGGCACCACTACAAAACGAGTGGGGAAAATTATCCATAACAAAAATATCATCCCAAAATTCCAAGGCCAGATGACTGGATTCCAGTTGTGCCCTAAGGGACCTAAAAAGAGAAAAATGAGCAGGTGAAACAAGATGCCTGCTGGTACAGAAATATGCCAAAAACGAGGCATCAAAAAACTAATACCCAGCAAAATCTCAAACACCCCCAAACCATATCCAATAAAGGAGTATTCCCCAAGAAAACTAAACAAATCAATACTGTCCATAATCCAGGGAAAATTGGTCTCCCCAAAATGAATATTGAGCTTATTGATCCCGCTCCAAATATAAGTGGCGATGATAATAAATCGAAGGGTGGCTAAAATAGAGGACTGTCCTTCTTTCTGCTTGGAAGCAAATCCCGCTACCCAAATCATCAGCATAAACTGATAATACCAGGGTTGCAGCCGATTGACATCCATCAAAACCATCAACCCTGCCCAAACAAAAAACAAATTGAGCAAAAATCGACGGCGCCGCATAAAAATGAGCAAAAACAAAAGGAAAATTCCCAGAAAAAAGAATCCCTGATCCAACCAAAGTGGAATATCAAACGGAAATTTTTGAGTAACTGGAACCGCAGGAAACGATCGCCCCAAAGTCATCCACAACTTATTGGTAATAAGTAGCTGAACCAATAGAGTGATGCTAATTATAATAGTCACCTGGTCCAGTAAGCTCGCCTTTTTTAAATATTTGAGCATAAGAAAAGACTAGGTGCTGTTAATGAAAGACTAGTTGGGGTCAAAGTCATATTTTAGTCGGTAAAAAAGCCGCAGAAAAGAAATCAAATCCTAGTAGTTCATCCTCAGGTTTTTTGGACCTCCGCCTTCACTTGTTGAGTGGGCTGACCATTTTTGAATGCGACCCTTGGCTTGAGTCCTAATAAATCGAACATCATTTTATCTTGGTCAATATCTGGATTTGGAGTCGTCAATAGTTTTTCTCCTGCAAATATAGAACTAGCTCCTGCCATAAAACACATCGCCTGTTCTACTATGGGCATTTCCTGACGGCCGGCGGACAATCGCACTTGTGATTTTGGCATTAAGATTCTTGCAGTCGCTATCATTCTGACCATCTCCCAAACAGAAACCCGTGGTTGTTCTGCCAGCGGAGTCCCTGGTACAGGAACCAACGCATTAACAGGAACGGATTCTGGGTGTTTCGGCATGGTACTCAACGTTTGCAACATCGCGATTCGATCCTCGTCTTTTTCCCCCATTCCGATGATTCCACCGCTGCAAACGGTAAGACCAGCATTACGGACATGTTCTAAGGTTTCGATTCGATCGCTGTATTCTCTGGTGGTAATGATTTCACCGTAATAATCGGAAGAGGTGTCGAGGTTATGGTTGTAGGCATACAGTCCCGCGTCTTTAAGACGTTGCGCCTGAGAACCGGTGATCATACCAAGCGTACAGCAAACTTCCATCCCCATTTCGTTGATGCCTTTGACCATGTCAATGACTTTGTCAAAATCTCGGTTGTCTCTTACATTTCTCCAGGCTGCGCCCATGCAAAAGCGGGTGGAGCCATTTTGGTTGGCGATACTGGCTTTGGTCATCACTTCGTCGACATCAAGCAGGCGATGCACCTCCACGTCGGTGTGGTACCTTGCTGCTTGTGGGCAATACGAGCAATCTTCAGGGCACCCTCCAGTCTTAATAGACAACAAAGTACACACCTGCACCTCACTTGGGTCGTTGTTTTCGCGGTGTACAGTAGCTGCTTGATACAATAACTCTAATACAGGGCGATTGTATATTTCGGAAACCTCATCTAAGGTCCAGTCATTTCTTAATTTGCTCATAGTTTTATTTTTTGGTGGAAAGTAGTTGGTAGAGCTGGGCCGGAACACCGGTAGAAGGACTAATTCTTTAATTTTGCTTTGCAAAATCTGATTAATTCGAATATTTTCTACTTTATACCTGATACTTTATACCATTCCGCCACAAAAATAAACGAATTACGGAGATAGACAAAATAAAAAAGCCCCCAAGTCTTATACCTGGAAGCTTTTAACCGCAACTACTACACATTCTTTATTAAACAGGGACTTTTGATCCGTTTTATTATCGTTTTTTTCTTTGCGTTTTATTTTATTGATCCTAATTCACATTTATAGAAAAGGGTGTCCTGTGCAAGCTGATGGTCGGTTCTTGCTCCTTGGTTGTAATTTTCTTTGGAGTGGATGGTTCCGTCTTTTCTGTAGATGATTCCTTCCGCGTGTTTTCGGTTTTCGAACCAGGTACCGACGTACATTTTTTCTCCTGTTGGGTAATAGAGTACACCACTTCCATGTTTTTTGTTGTTGGCCCAGCTCCCTTCATATGCTTTTCTTCCTTTGGAATCGTAGGAGATTCCCTTTCCGTGTCTTTTGGCTTCTTGGAATTGTCCAGTGTATTTTCGTCCATCGTCATAAACGAAGGTGCCAATGCCGTTTTTGCAATCTCCAGGAACAAGGCAGCGGGATTCGATAAACTCAAGCGGGGCGACTTTTCCGTTGTTTGCAGGTGCGCCATTCACCGTAAGGGTATTTTTTCCTACCAGAACATTTTGGCTCCAGATTCCTTCAAAATTGGTTCCGTCGGCGTAGGTGTACTGGCCATTGCCTTCTTTATGATCTTTGGCGAATTGTCCGCTGTAAGTATTGCCTTGCTCGTCGATTAATGTGCCAGCACCTTCCTTTAGACCGTTGACAAATTGGCCTTTGTAGACCAGGTTTCCTGTCGTTTCATCAAATAATTGGCCTTGTCCATGCATAAATCCATCTTTCCAGGCTCCTTCATATTTTTTGTTGCCGTTGAAGTAATAGATGGTTCCATTTCCATTTTCTTTGCTATTCTTCCAGCTACCAGTGTATAGGATTTTGGTGTCTTTGTGCTCGAAAAAGGAGGTCCCTTTACCGTTGATGCAATCGCCTTTGCATTTTCGGTTGGTCTCGATAGTATCTACTAGACTATAAGTGGTTGGTGTGCAGCTGCTAAACAGAAAAGCCATAGCCGTTAAGAATAAGGTCGTTTTGAGTAGAGGTAAGTTTCTCATAAGTTTCATAATTTTAAGTTTTAATTAGTTTCAAATTGAATTATGATGGCAATATGAGGGGAATTGAATCTATTATATAGAATAAGTATATGAATGGCAGGCCTTAAATTGCAAGCGGTAAACGGGACTGCATAAGTGGGAATTACCCTAGTTTCCAGCAATTTTATACCGATTATCCAGCTAACCTCGCCGCTTATCCTTAAATTACAGCCTAAAAAAATACAGAACATGGCTTTTAATCCAAATAAGATACCTACTGGCAAGTTGAGCACAACGACGATAGTGCTAGCGGTTTTAGCAGTCCTAGCTCTTTTGTTTGGTGAGGGAATAGAAAATCCGTTTACTGATAAGAAGAATAATTCAACAAGGACGGAGCAAAGGCGAACAGATCCAGCGGCAGGTGGCGACTTTAATGCAAGAGATTTAAATTATCGTGGAAAAGACATGGTCTTGACTAAGCATGCAAAGTGCAGGATGGGTTGTCGTTTTATCGACGCCTATGAAGTAAATGAGGTGCTCAAGAACGGAAAAATCAATAAACGCAAGAGTAATCCAAATGATAAACCTTGCCCTACGTATTCATTGGAGTCCAGAACACGGGATGGTCAAATGGTGCGTGCCGTTGTAGCGGAATGTGATAATGTGGTAAAATTGATTACTGTAATTGATCTGGACAATCATTACAAATGTCACTGCAAGTAATTAATGACAAATGGTGGTGGACGGAATAATAGTAGGAACCACTACTCAACAACGAATTGAACAGTGTATCCTTCTTGGAGTTTACGGACTAGAACCCAGTTCATCGAGTATTCGAGTCGTTCGCACGCGCCACATTCAACTTTGGAAACTTTGTAGATATAGACGTTGTTTTGGTCGTCTTTTTCCAAATTGCGGTTAAAAATTACTTCGCAAGCCCCGTCTGCATACAAACCTAGCAAGGTATAGGTTGAAAAATCTATAGGAGTTGGAGTTGCTTGTTCACAACCTGCTGTATTATTATTTAAAATGGCCAACTCATCGAATTCGGCCTGAGTTTTTATAATGTATTGATTATCTAGTAGTCCTACTGTAGAAATACAAGAACCAAAGTCATAATTTGCTTCTGCAAGTCCGCTAATCGTATCAAAAGGATTCAAACAAGGATCTTCCTCTTTCTCACAACCGTTAAATACGACTCCAAAACCTACGATCATCAAGGAGATAAAAATTAACTTTTTCATTTTTCAGTCTTTTCAATTCTTTTAATCTTGGTGCTCTTTTTCGTGTTCTTCTTTAAAAAAACCTTCTACTGATATAGTACTAACAATACTATGCCAAATAAAAAATTGATAATTGATAAAGTTTGGATTGC
Organism: uncultured Saprospiraceae bacterium; assembly: GCA_938016265.1. GTDB lineage: Bacteria > Bacteroidota > Bacteroidia > Chitinophagales > Saprospiraceae > JAHDHB01. The sequence goes on along the minus strand of CALLWB010000025.1, from coordinate 70,522 downwards.
ATACTGCTGAGCAGCATAAAATTCTTGGTTTTCGGAATTCAAAAAATCAATATATTGACTTCTTGAAAGATCCAAAATAGCCTATTGCTTTGACTTTCAAAAGTTTTTAAGAAAATTTTAACAACAATTACTCTATTTTAACATCATTTTTTCATTTACAATAACAATAGGTTTCCTAAATATTGCAAGTAGAAATCCTCCTGATGAAGTTATTTTTTTAACACCAATATATTTGAATACGGATATAAACCTTAAAGGATTCAATTTTTAGTGGTTTTATCAACCCAATTCAAACAATTAGAATAATCGCATGCTTTTTTATTTTTGAAACTGAGTTTTTTTTAAAATTTCTTCTCTTTGATTACCAGTAAATTACAAGCAATATGAATGAAAAATTAAAAAACGATTTATGTAAAATCCAAAATTTTGACTCTAGTATATAGAGGAATGTTATTTCCTTTTAATGTTCGAACGTCAAAAAATAACTTTAGCAACTGGATGTTTTTCTGGGTGGGGGAAAGTATGCGGAGCGCTGAAGGTTCGGGAATATTTGCTTCCCAATTTTTTCAAAAATTGGGAAGGCGGTGGCGGAAAGGGTGGGTCCCTCCCATCAGGGAGGCTCCTATTCAAATTTTTCAACCTTGGCATTTTATTCAGCCAACAATCGATGGATTGGGATTAGAATAAGTTGTGTATTATATTAGCGCTATGAAAAAAAGGTCGCTTTTAGAGCTCAACAGAGTTACCGTTGAAGAATTTAGAAAACAGCAGAAAACGCCCATCATTGTTCTGTTGGACAATGTGCGAAGTGCACTTAATGTAGGCGCTGCCTTTCGGACAGCCGATGCATTTGCTCTTGAAGGCATAGCACTTTGTGGAATAACTGCTCAACCTCCTCACAGAGAAATATTAAAAACAGCAATTGGTGCAACAGAATCCATATCCTGGACCTATTATAAGACCACATTGGAAGCCATTCAGTATTACAAACAAAAAGGCTACACTATCCTAGCCATCGAACAAGCAGAAGGCAGTACCCTACTCTCCGATTTCCAAACTACCCCAGAAGGAAAATACGTGATTATTCTCGGCAACGAGGTAAAAGGAGTCAGTCAGGAAGCAGTAGATGCCGCGGACAATTGCCTCGAAATACCACAGTTTGGCACCAAACATTCCTTGAATATTTCCGTTTGTGCAGGAATAATCGTCTGGGAGCTTTTTCAAAAATTAAAAATTTCCAGCAATGGATGATCAATCATGGAATGAACGCTACAGTTCATCAAATACTCCCTGGAATACTGGCAGTATTACCACTCCACTAAAAGAATACATCGATCAATTAGACAACAAACATCTGAAGATCCTAATCCCTGGATGTGGGCATGCACATGAGGCAGTGTACTTGCATCGTCAAGGCTTCAAGGAAGTATATGTGTGTGATTGGGCACAACTCGCTTTGGATAATTTCAAAAAGCGAGTGCCGGATTTCCCTGCAGATCATCTACTACGTGCTGACTTTTTTAAACTGGAGATAAAGGTGGATCGAATTATGGAACAAACCTTTTTTTGTACATTGGAAACGCCAGAACAACGAGCAGCCTATGCGGAGCAAGCAAGTAAAATCCTTAAGCCAGAAGGAAAATTAGTTGGTTTGCTGTTCGAAATGGACAAAAAGGATGGCCCTCCCTTTGGTGGTAACCGAAAGGAATACAAAGCCCTGTTTGACAAACATTTTGATCCAGTTGTCATTGCGCCTTGCTACAATAGCATTAAACCCAGAGCGGGTAAGGAACTATTTATAATTGCAAGTAAGAAAGGAAGTAGTTAGGGATTATATTTTAAAACCCATTCCTTTAAATTCTTCCAGTTTTCCAAAGATATTTTTGTCCTGAAGCGCGATAATTCTAGCGGCTAAGACAGAAGCATTTCGTGCACCCGCTTTTCCTACTGCCAGCGTACCAACAGGCAATCCCGGAGGCATTTGGACGATAGAATATAAGGCATCAATTCCTCCTGGCAGACCTCCTTCAAGCGGAACGCCTAGTACTGGAAGTTGAGTATGTGCTGCGACTACCCCAGGCAAAGCGGCAGCCATTCCAGCTGCTGCGATGATAACAGTGTATCCATTAGCAGCTGCGCCTTCTGTCAACTCGACTACTAATTTTGGATTTCTGTGTGCGGAAGCCACGTGCATAGCACATTCGATACCAAACCATTCCAGATAACGGACGGATTCTTTCATAACTGGCTCATCAGATTTAGAGCCGATAAGGATTAAAACTTTAGACATGATTATTTTTTATAAAAAGTCGACATCGACTGCATATGGATAAGCCATCAAGTATTCCAGTGCTTTTTCAAGTGGAAATCCCTTGTAAACTATCCGGTGCAAAGTATCAACTATTGGTGTGTGTATTTTATAGTATTCTCCTGCTTGTTTTGCTATTTTTAATGTACGGACGCCTTCTGCTACCTCATTCATATCTGTAATTATTTCGTCCAGCGTCTCCCCTTTTGCCAAACGGGAACCTAGAGAATAATTTCGACTTTTCTTACTAGAGGCAGTAGCTACAAGGTCACCAATACCAGCGATTCCCAGAAACGCATGGGTGTCTGCTCCGAGCGCTTTACCAATGTGAATCATCTCCATCAATCCTCTGGTAATCAGCAAGGCCCAAACATTTTGCCCAAGACCAAGCCCTCCTAGCATCCCCGAACCAAGTGCGATGATGTTTTTTAGTGCCCCGGCCAATTCGGCACCTACAATATCGTGCGTTCCGTAAACTTGAAACCGTTTGCTACGCAGTGCCATTTGTCCTGCTTTGATGACTTCTGTAAATCGACTCGCGATTACAGTAGCAGCGGGTTGGCCTTCCATAATTTCACCAGAAAGATTCGGGCCAGAGAGACAGCCTACTCGTTTTACCGGACTCTCCTGCAAAATCACTTCGCTCATTGTGTGAATTCGCTGGCGCTCATCCACGATGATTGACTGATCCAGCATCTTGGTGTCCAGCCCTTTTGTACCGTGAATTAATAAGTGGTGTGGGCGTAAATGCGGACAAAGTTGTTGCATCATGTCCCTGAAATTCTCCGAGGAAACAATTGGAAAAATAAGGGTACAAGCCTGACCTACCTCCGCCATATCTGGAGTAGCGACTATATTAGGAGACAGTTTTACGCCTAAATGCTCATGTTTGGTGTTTATCCGTTCTATAATCTCGCTCCTTCTGCTATAAAGCAACACCTTGTTATTCACAGATAACAAATTTGCCACAGCAGTACCGAAACTACCAGATCCAATTACACCAACAGGTTGTTTATGATCGTTATTTTCCAATATAAAATTGATTCATGAGCGACAAAAATAAGGAAGTTGTTCAAAGTTTTATGGTATTTAGGAATTCTTTAGGAAATGATTTTCATTTTATTTAACAAAAGTTGAACAAAAAGTACTTTTTCGTTGACTGCGTACACACGGCAAGGTTATTATTCCTATATTTGTCATATATCAATGATATTATTAATAAAAACACAAATAAAACGTAGTATGAAAAAGATTTTCATTTTTGCCATCGGTATTGCCCTATGCCTGTCTTCCTGTAAAAAAGATGACCCCGGAACATCTGTAGATTTGACCAAACTTAACAATGGAGTTACCACCTGCTTATTTGCACCTTATTCACAAGGATCAACATTTACCTATGATAGAGTACTCCAAAATGGAAGTATGGTAACATCGGTATGGGAAGTCACTGGTCCGAAAATTATTGATGGGGACACTTATGCCTCGATTGATGGCCTTTTGGGAGTGAATGGTCCTGGATATTTCAATTGTAACAATGGAGAATACACCATGTATTTTGAGAACACTCCTACCGTTGTAGACGGAATTCTAAAATTGATTTATCTTAAGGAAAATGCAGCAATAGGGACTAAATGGAATACAACCATCCAACAGTTTGCAAATGGGATATCATATACTACTCGTTATGAGATGGAGTATATTGAAAGATTATCAGATCGCCCTGTAAATGGCATCTATTATATAGATGTAATTCACAACCAATTGAATACTTATACTACCATTGCAGGAACAGAATCACTTGTTTCAGTTGATGACTATTACTGGGCACAGGGGGTTGGGTTGATCGAAGTCGAAGGCACAAATGGCAGTACTAAAATTGTATCTCTTGATGTGAAATAAATTTTCTAAAAATTCTGGTATAATCAAAGACTAGAATCGAATATCCAATAACAGGAGCTAAAAAGAGAGGCTAAGGCAATCAGTCTCTCTTTTTATTTTTAATCCACTACCGTAGAAAAAATTCCATTATTTCTTGACCATAGTACATTATCAGAAGCGCTGACGTCGCCATCCATGTCTAAATCGGAAGCAACATTCAAACCAAACAACCCATTATTCTGACTCCAAAACTGTTTGTCATTGCTATTAATATCCGCATTACCAGCATTTGTTTTTAAAATATCACCAGTGTACAACGCCCAAACACCTGTAGTCAGTTCCTTCTGTCCAAACCCACCATTGACAAGGCTATTCTGGGTTCTGAAATCGTAGGAAAGCGTTTCCAAATCAGCATCCAACTGCACCGGTCCATCGCTAATAATGCTGAGGTGATTTCGATGAGAAACATAAATGTAAGCGTTATTCACTTCTGCAGGTGTCAAAGGCATATCTGATATTAATTCTACCATTCCCGATGTTTTGAGTACTCCAACTCCCTGATAGAATTCCTCCGTTTTTGCTGGAGAACTTCTTAAGGAAATCAAAACCCAATCGACCACATCGTTGGTATAATTTGAATCCTCCCAATTAGTGCCCTCCATCCCCGAATAATTCCAGGGAGCAATCGAATAAGGCTGGCCAGCTGGAGTTGGTGTAAATAATGGGTTACTAGGCGTTTGTCCAGGCAAAAGCCCTAAATCATATAGTGATGCGCCACTCATATCGTTGGTTGTAGTGCTATAAACTCCCTCTAACCAAAGTTGAATATTCAAAGTAACTGCTCTTGTAGGAATATAATTGTACAACTGGCAAATCTCTGATTGGTTTAGCGCTTTGTTATAAATACGTACATCATCCATCAATCCATCAAAAGGTCGGTCTCCAGCGCCTACTGGCTGATTTCCAATTGTTGCTGGGACGGCTGGATTGGTTAGGATGGCACCTGCTTTTGCCACAGAGGCTACCTCATTGCAATCCAGGTAGATCTTCATAGTATTTTGGTCATAAGTAGCAGTTACAAAATGCCAGGTGTTCGGAGATAAAACCCCAGTAGCAGAAATCAATGTTGTCGTTCCACCGTTGCTTGTTTGGAGTCGGAACCTCAGTCCGGTTCCAGAGATACAGCTCACCATCCAATAATGTTGTGAACCATTCACTCCACTCGCCTTACTTATAAAACGCCCTTCTACTTGATCAAAATCATCTGCTTTCATCCAAAAAGAGATGGTTAAAGCATTCGGGTCGACATCGATTGTTCCAATATTCATTCTTCCCAATGTTCCGTCAAACTCACTTGCTCCATCTAGCTTGCCTTCTGTATTCCAGGAAACGCCTGTTCCTAGTGTCCCTGGATATTGATTAAATTCTTCTGTGGCAATTGTTCCTTGCCCATCATCCATTTTCCAGTAGGCAAGGAGCCCGCTGTTGATGTCCGGGCCGGATCCTGTCAAATAGCTGGAGGTATTAGAGAAACCAGAAACATTGGTATTGTTAATTGCTCTGATTTCGTAGGAATAGTTGGTGCTATACACCGTAGCCTGATCGGTATAATTGGTAACACCGATGCCTACTGTTTGGAATAAGGCTAATGCACCACCACCTACCGCTCGCCAAATTTCAAACCCAGTTTCATTAATAGAATTATCTGACCAATTTAAGACCAGAGCGAGACTGTCTGGGCTGGAGATAGTCAATAGATTGGGATTGGACAAGGGTCCTGTGAATGGATCAGGTTTGGTGAGGTAGCTCACTGTATTTGTAAAATTGGAAATGTTGGTGTTATTGATTGCTCTTATCCGATATTCGTAGGTCCGGCTGTAGTCTGTTGTTTGATCGGTGAAAACGATCACTCCGCTATTGACCGTCTGCAAAAGGGAAAACGCATTACCGTCTACTGCTCTCCAGATTTCGAAGCCAGATTCGTTGTTGGAGTTGTCCTGCCAATTGAGGACTAGGGTAAGGCTATCGTTACTGGAAATTGTTAATTGATTTGGGTCAGAGAGAGGACCTGTATTGATATTTGGGTCTAATTGATTTTTGTAGATTTTTACGTTGCGATGGTATGCTGAAGGACCGATGAGATCCATATCTCCATCGTTATCAATGTCTGCAACAACTTCAGAATACATCCCTCCAGAAGCATCTACAATTTGAGCGGACCAACTCCCTCCTACTCCATCCATATTATACCAGTTTTCGACACCGTTCGTATTAAAAGCATAACCGCCTGCGATATCTAAATCTCCATCATTGTCTAAATCTGTAAGGATGGCCTGATGGCAGTTTTGAAAATTGTTTTCGATGGTGGTCTCAACCCAAGCTTGAGTCCTTGGATTGTTGGGGCATTTAAACCACGCAAGTCGAACAGTTGCTCCTTCCGCTACACTAAATAGTACATCATTGATACCATCTTTATCAATATCATTTACATCAATTTTCACAGAGTTGTTTAAGCCTGAAGTTGGTAGTGTGTAGTAATCGTCTTCTATTGTAAACTCTTGATAGGTGTCTGTTCGTGGGTTGGTTGGGCCTGCTAGCCAAAAACCGTTGAAAATAACATCTGGTGTCCCATCTCTGTCTAAATCTGCTACCTTCTGTCCTTCTCTTTTTCGTATTGGAATAACACGTTCTGTCCAGTTGTCTAATGTGTTTTGAAAATAAATTCTAAATGCTGAAGTACCTAAATTTCTAGCCACGATATCTAATTTCCCATCAAGATCCATATCGACGATATCGAGTCCTTGCATGTGAAAACAATTTGTCATGTTTTGTGCAACGACATGCGGAATCCAGTCGTCTGTCGCACTGCCGCCTGATCCCATGGGGTTTTCCCACCAATAAACAAAACTGTTACCAGTACTATTGTGTTGGTCTACTAAAAGAGCGAAATCCATAAAACCATCGCCGTTGAAATCTGCTGCCTCAGAATCTCCAGTAAATGGACCAGGCGAAATCGAACTATGAAAACCATGTTTTGTCCAAACATCATTGCCCTTATTTTCATACCAAGCAAAAACCTTAGCCCCTGCATTGTGTTTTCCTCCTTCGAAAGCTGCAATATCGACGTCTCCATCATTGTCTAAATCTTCTGCGAAAACAGTAGTGGCTCCAATTGGTTCTATATCAATTGGAGGAGAGAAAGTGGGTTGCGCTATTAATGTGGTAACACTGAAAAAGCAGCAGGAAAAAAATAAATTTTTCATAGTCGTCATTTTTGTAAAAACACATCAAAATCCATTACTAATCAACAAGATACAAACTTGCTGATAAAATTCGCGCTCCCTAAGTTTAAAGCATATTCTTCTACAATAAAAACAGGTACGGGTTTTGAACCTACAAATAACCAAGTGATTCCTTAACTTTGGATTTAGAAAATTCCGTTAAACTATAAAGGAAATAATGTATTTGAAACAGATTTTCAATATTATTCTATTCAGCCTTTTTTCTACGCTGTTTTGTAATGGACAGGTTGTCCATCCGAAGCAACCAATAAGTGGACCAGGAGGTGGTGATTACTTGCATCAAAGCTACAAAAATTTTGATCAATCAAAAAAAGCAAACGGCTTTTGGATCTATGAACCAGCAGACCCGAAACCAGACTCCGCAAATGTGGTTGTTTTCATCCATGGATTCGGTGTATCCAACCCTGTCGTCTACGGCGCTTGGATCAAACATTTGGTGCAAAGAGGGAATATTGTCATAAGTCCGAGGTATCAAAAAGCAATGTTCGCTACTCTACCTTCCAAGTATGCACAAAATTCAACTGAAGGAATACAGAGTGCCTTAAAAGTATTGCAAGAAGAAGGACACGTAAAACCTAGGATGGAAAATATAATTATTGCAGGACATTCCTACGGAGCTGCTATAGCAGGGTACTTAGGCGTATTATACAAAGAGTATGATCTTCCAAAACCAAAGGGAATTCTTATGGCTCAGCCAGGCACAGGGAACTTGAGAGGCGCTCGGCTAGACAGTTATGAGGCATTAGAAAAGGATATCAAATTAATCATTACCGTAGGCCATGGTGACCATGTGGTAGGCGATAAACTTGCCAGGACAGTCATGTCAACAGCAAAGGTCGACTATCAAAACCTCGTCCTTCATGTCAAAGATATTTATGGCGCTCCAATAGTCCATTCGAGCCATGCTCAGCCATGTGCCCTTGACCAGGATTTAGACAATGGACGGACTAACTACATTGTGAAGGCCGCTCAAAAACGCGCAGATACAGATGCCGTCGACTATTTTGGTTATTGGAAATTACTAGATGCGCTAATTGACTGCTCATTTTATAATATAAATTGTCATTATGCATTCGGGAATACCAAGGAACAAAAATACCTGGGCACCTGGAGCGATGGTACCCCAATAAAACCAATGGTCATCTTCGAAACACTAGACAATTAAGCCCCTAACCGAAAATTGATGAAAATAACAATACAGGAATTTTGCATGGTGCTGTTTGTTGGCGTTAAAGGAAGTGGAAAGTCCGCCTTTGCGAAACAGCATTTCAAGAAAGAGGAAGTAATTCCATTTGAGGAAGAACTAAATGAAGAAAAGGTCAAGGCACTCAGAGGACAACAATCCCCAGCATTACAGGAGGCATTATTACAAGTAGAGGACCGTCTAAAAAACAAACAAACAACCGCAGTAGATGGTACAAATTTAAATGCACGTTCGCGTAAAGCGTTTAGAATGCTTGCCAATAAGCACCATGCCGTCATTTTGGTACTGCTGTTTGATCTTCCGACTTCAGATAATGTGTCGGAAAGACAGGCCTTTCTTCAGAAAAAAACACTCAAAAGCATTTCAAATGAAGGCTTTAAAAGAATAACTATATTCCATTCGAAAGAAGAGCTTCCCTCCGTCACCATTACCAGAAAGCCCATGCCTAGTGACTTCAAGCACGAAAAAGGGCCTTTTGATCTCATCGGAGATGTACATGGTTGTTTTGATGAATTGAAAGAATTACTAGTCAAATTAAATTATAAAATTATTCCTTCAGAGAATCCTGAATTATATGGTTATGAGGTGAGCCATCCATCTGGCAGACGGTTGATTTTTGTAGGCGATTTTACGGATCGAGGGCCCAAGTCTCCTGAAGTTTTACGTTTAGTGATGAGTATGTGGAAATCAGGCATCGCATTTTGCGCCCCTGGAAATCACGACGACAAACTCCGAAGAAAGCTAAGCGGAAAGAATGTAAAACTTACACATGGGCTAGACGGTACTATGGAACAACTGGAAAAAGAACCTCCAGAATTCCACGAAGAAATAAGGAAGTTTATCCGTGCACTCCCTTCCCACCTGGAGTTGGATGATGGCAAACTAGTTGCGGCGCATGCAGGATTGAAAGAAAGTTACCATGGCAGACACTCAGGAAAAGTATTCGCTTTTTGCCTGTATGGAGACGTCACTGGCAAATTGACACCAGAAGGCAAGCCAGAACGGTTAGTTTGGGCAAAGCACTACACTGGGTCCGCGCTTATTGTATATGGCCACACCCCGGTGCCGGAACCAGATTGGATTAACAATACTGTAGATATTGACACTGGATGTGTATTTGGTGGCAAGTTGACTGCACTTTGTTATCCAGAACGTACACTGGTAGAGGTTTCAGCCCATAAAACGTATTGTGAATATGGAGGTCCAATTTTACCCTTGATTAAGTAATTTGTATTTGCACGTAAATTACTGGTTTTACAATCAATAAATCTTTGTGATTACTAGAAAGTACTGAACACATTACAATAGACAAAAAAATATTATGTTAAAATAACATATTGCCTTGTTCAAATCAAGAATATCCCTTATATTGTTTATAACACTTGATTCTATTTCCTAAAAGCTATTTTGAAGAAAAAATAAGGAGGGCTAGTCTTCCTAAAATTGCACTGTTATTCAGTCAATTGAGAGGCTACTTATTTTTAATTTGTTAATAATTTTAATCCAATCCACATTATGTCTCCAGACAAGGATTTATCTAAGGAGCATCAACAGGAACAAAGTAGAGCCAATGCGGTCCAAAGTCAGGAAAATGATTTGACTGGCACTAGAACTATATCCCCTCCCTCCCTTACCATGGAAGCTTCTTCCCCGCAACCCAAAGAAGAGGAGGAAGAAAAAACACAACAAAAAAAAGAAGCAAATGCCTTTCAATTCGCAGATGACGATAACAGCGATGGCGAAAGTGGCACCAACAACAATACTGGAGGAAACGGTGGAGCAAACAAAGGCCAGTTTACCGTCCAAAAGAAGGAAGTAAAGGAGGAAGAGGACAAAAAGGGTTCAGAAAAAAAGAAGCAATCCAAAGCTTATGCGGATGGAGGCCCACCGACCAACCCATCCGACGACAATAACAAAGGAAAGGATAAAGCAAGATTTAATGTTAAAAGTTCCTCCTCGAAAAAATCAGCTGGAAAGGAAAAAGGAAATGACCGTTTTAAAATGAACGCCTCCTCCCGTAAAAACGGAATGCCGAATAAGGTGAAAAGTAAAATGGAGGGCTCCTTCAAGGCCGACTTTTCTAATGTAGATATTCATAAAGATTCAGCAAAAGCGAAGGAAATTGGAGCCTATGCTTTTACTCAAGGTAACAACGTTCATTTTGCTCCTGGCCAATATCAGCCTGAAAGCCAGAAAGGACAAGAGCTGCTTGGCCATGAACTTTCGCACGTTGTCCAACAAAGACAAGGAAAAGTAAAACCAACCACAGAAAACAACGGACTCCCCGTAAATGACAATAAAGGCTTAGAAAAAGAAGCCGATATCCAAGGAAAATCTGCTGCAGACGGCAAACCCGTCAATGCAACCAACCCCACTTCAAAAAAAGAAGTAACCAATACCGTACAAGGAAAATTTGTATTGCAAAAAGCATCGGACCCAGCTGCTCCAGCTCAACAAAACCAAGCACCACAAGGAAACGAAGCACAGGGTCCACAAATCGCCTCTCCTCAAAATAATGTTCCTACTGCAGGTGGAGCAACTGGAGGTGGAGGAAATGTGGGCAGCGATCCTACTGCTGGAGGAGCAACTTCTGGAGGAGGTGGACAAAATAAAAGTGGTGGTAAAACCGCAACTGGTTCTGGAGGCACCAAACTGCCTGTTGGTGAGGTAGGTCAATATTTGCGTCAGCAAGCAGAAACAAAGATGACCTCCGCAAAAGAAAAGATAAAAAGCCTTGCCGAAAACGAAAAAGAAAAAGAAGACGCAAAAACAAAGAAAACTCAATCAGAAAAAGCTGCAGTACCCCCTACTGAAGAAGGAAAATCGAAAGCAAATGCAGAGCAAACTCAAACGATTGATAATAAAACCGCTCCAGTAACAAAAGATGAAACGCAGGTAAAAGCGGACTTTAACAATGCCTTGAATGCTTCCTTGCCAGTAAGTGTAGAAGACGTCGACAACTTCAAAAACCAGGCGAAGGGAAGGGCGGTAACTACCGCGGTAAAAGGTGTCGTGAAACCAGATGTCGATAAAGTCATCAATACGTATGATGATGTAAAAACACCGCCAACACCTAAGGCAGTTCCTCCAGCAGAGCCAATGCCGGAGATAGAAGTCGCTCCTGAAACTCCAAATCTGGATATGAGCAGTGGGCTGATCTCTGAATTGACGCCTGCACATACTGACTTCTCCGATTTCTCCTTGCAATCGGACAATCTGGTCACACAGGAAGGAATCACTGATGAGCATTTGAACCTTGTAGACAGTGGTGATTTGTATACAGCTAAATTGGAAAGAGATGGCCTGAAGGCAGATGTCGATAGTGCCTCCTCAGATATCAATGCCGTCCGATCAAAAGAAATTACTAGTCTGGAAGGGGATTTGACTAAAGAAGAACTGGATGCCCGCGGAAAAATGCGCGCCGATAGAGACAAAGAACTGGATAATGCAAGAACCGATCAACTCACTGCGCAAACAGACTTTGAAACAAAACGGCAGGAAGTAACCGACCATATTAATGGTATCTATGAAACTGCAAAAACGACAGTAGAAGGAAAACTAGATGCACTCGAGCAGACTTCTCTTACTGCGTTTGAAACCGGACAAGCAAATGCAGCCACCACCTTTGAAAACAATGTTAAATCAAGGATGGAAGCCTTCAAAAACCAACGTTACGGTGAAGGAGGATGGGATACTGCAGGCAAAACACTTTCTGATGTTGGAAATCGATTGTCTTTTGGACTGTTTGGAGAAAAAGGAGGCGCAGGCGCATGGATTGAAGATAAACTGCTCGGCATGGATCACCTGCCTGAGGTCGCGACCATCTTCGAATCAGAAAAAGCAACTTTTGTATCGACGATAGACGCGCTCATTGCTACAATTACGGCTAGCAATGCTACTGTAATTGAGGAGTGCAAGCAAATTGTGGCAGATGCAAGAACGGAGATTGATGGTTATGTAGAAGCATTGCCTGACGACCTCAAAGCCATTGGCGAACAAGCACAAGAAGATATCCAAACTAAGTTGGACGACCTCGATACTCAAATCAACGAAAAAGAGGTAGAGCTCGTAGAGCAACTCGAACAGAAAAAAGAAGAAGCAATAGAGGCCATCGATAATAGAATCGAGGAGATGAAGGAGGCGATGAAAGGCGCTATTAGCAAATTGACTAATTTACTAGCAGAAGCGGCCTTGAAATTCTTCAAGTGGGCATTGACAAGTGTCGGACTTGACCCTGGAGCATTATTGAACGTCATCAATCAAGGGAAAGCAGTGCTAATGGGTATTGTGAAAGATCCGGGCGCCTTCTTGGGCAATTTGATCTCTTCTGTGAAGGGTGGTTTTGGAGAATTCCAAGCGAATATCAAGGATAATATCATGGGCGGGCTGGTCAACTGGTTGACTGGTCAGTTGGGTGAGCTGAATATACAATTGCCGGACGAGTGGGATTTGAAAGGTGTTTTCGATTTGACTAGTCAGGTATTGGGAGTGACCTGGGATTTTGTTCGGGCGAAGTTGGTTAATCATTTAGGTGAGGAGCCAGTGCAGGCCGCTGAAAAAGGTTTTGAGATCATTCAAACGGTATTAACAGATGGCCCGATGGCCTTGTGGGAACAATTTCAGGAAACTGCAGGCGAAATCAAAACCACTATTGTCGAAGGGATTAAAAGCTGGGGAATTACAGAAATCATCAAAAAAGGAGTTACCTATATCTTTAGCTTGATGAATCCTGCCAGTGCGATGGTACAAGCAATCATGGGTATCTATCGACTTGTGATGTTTTTTATTGAGAATGGATCTCGGATTGGTCAGTTGTTGAGTACGGTGACTGGTTCGATTGCAGATATAGCTTCTGGAAATATTGGAGGGGCAATTGCGAAAATTGCCAGTACACTAGCGCAGAGTATTCCAATTATGATCAGTTTCCTTGCTCGAATTTTGGGACTGAGTGGCATTGCAGGAGCTATTAAAAAGATCATTCAGAAAGTGACGGACCCGATTCATAAAGCGATTGATAAGGCGGTGAAGTGGTTGGTGGCTAAGGTTAGGAAGTGGTGGAAAGGTAAAAAAGGTAAAGGAAAAGGAGACGGAGAGGAGGAAGATGAAAGAACCGTTGCTGAAAAACAGAAGGATTTGGATGCTGGTCTTAGCAAATCGGAAAAAGCGCTTAGAGCGAAAGATGCCACACCAGAATCGGTAGGTAAAAAATTGCCAAAAATAAAAGCGGACCATTCTCTAAAATCATTAGAACTTCAAGAAGCAAGTTCAGGAAAATATTTTGTTAAAGGGGAAGTAAACCCTAAAGGGAAAACTCCTGAAGTGGAACTTACCCTATCAATGGCCAATGAAGAATGGGAAGCAATATGGAGAGCCAAACAAGCAGAAGTAAATGCTGCTATGCAAGCGTTTATTCCTGCCTTCAAAGCACTGGATTCCGAAGCAGAAGTCTATATTAGAGGAAGTTTAGTGTCTGGGGTACGAAAAATGTACACCAACAATGTAAAGCCAGAACATCGCGCCCCAAATGGAGAACCTTATCTGTTTAAACCCACTGATTTTGACATTGATGCTTATTTAGAAAGTGATAAAATTTTTAGTGAAGCTCGAGCAAGAGGATTTGAAAAGAAACGAGGGGAAACAAATGGTTCAAATCATAGTGGTGTAAGAGCTATTGTCAGAGATATGAAGGCTAAACTAAGTGAAATAACGGGTAATAGAGATCAGGGAGGAGGAAAAAGTAATAAATTTGACGTTAGAATCAGAACAAGTAAAAATTCTGAAAAGAAACGAAACCAAGATGCAGCAGCTGCTAGCCATTTCGGATTAGATCCTGAAAGAGGTGAGCATATGAAAATTGACGCTCCTGAAACGTAAACTTAAGTTTAAAAAAAAGAATGCAAAACATATTAGACTTTGAAGTCAATCTAGATTCAGATGACAACATCCACACCATTAAAAACAGACTAGAAGCCATCCTAGGAGGAAAATTCAAACCACACCAGGATGAAGAAAAATACGAAGATGAAATTGCCTTCGAATTTGATTTTCTAGGAATGAATTTTGAATTATTCTCCGAAGAAAACGAAACAGAAAGCAACTTACCAAAGTTTCGGCATTATCTATCCGCCACTCCACAAAGCGAAATTTTAATGGCCTCGACCGACGATTTTTCGTACGTCGATATTAGCAGCTATGTACTTTTTATCTTAAAAGCAGATGGGGAAACTGGATGGTACATTCCCGAAGATACCCACGAAGGAAATCAACAAGGATTGAAAATTTAGGCAATAGATATTGAAACGCATTTAGATCCTAACAAGCGCTAAAACAATCCTAACTCCTAGGCAATATCAATCAACAGTACCCTAAAGAAATTAAAACCCTCTTCGATATTCTCTATAATATCTACTTGTGTAGTGGAAGGGTCTACCGGCTCAAAATATAAGGTAAAAGACAACTCTTGCCCGGGACCAGTAAAGATATGTTTTTCAGGATAGTAAGGCACATTATCCGCACGTTTAAGGTAATATCGTTTGCCTGTTTTCACATCACGGATATACATATCGTGTAGGACCGCTGCCCACCCGCCTTGCACATAATCAGGAGGTGTCAGAAAATAAAAATGAATGATGGTCGCGTCCTTGGTAATTTCAATTTTAGGAATATGTACTTCAGGGCTGGTCGTCATCCCGAAAGCAGGATTATTGATCACTGCCTGACTAAATCCTGCAGTCACCATTGCCAGAAGCATACCCACTATAAAAATAATTTTCTTCATTTTTTGTCTACAGAATTTATTGTACGTTGATTGTAGCATTGGCTTTTTGCACAACAACTGCTATCAAAATTACTTAATAAATGGCAAAAAGTCTACCAGTTTCGATCATTTAAGACGATATTAGGATATAAATTACTCAGAATAAAGTGTTTCTTAAATTTAATTGAACAATAGGCTTTGTTTTGCATTAAATGATTGGAGTTATTCACCAATGATCTCATAAATATGGACAATCAAACAAGGACAGACACGTATTCGATGCGGATTCATCCGTTTCAAGTCATTGTTTTTTTATTAATTTCAGGACTATCTGCTCTATTTTTGGCGTTGACACTTGCCTATTTGTATCAGCGAATTGAAAAGGGAATTGCCCCGATTCAACCTCCGTTGATATTTCTGTTTAATACTATTCTCCTACTTGGTTGTAGCTTTTTTATCAAGCAAGCAAACAAGGCTTATTTGGCAGACGACACCAGCAAGTACATTCGGTCGCTGATGATAACAGCAGGTCTGACCCTTGTTTTTATAGGCGCCCAGTTTGTTGGTTGGCAGATGATGCAAAACAGTGGTATGTTGCTTGCATCGAATCCTGCAACTTCTTATCTGTATGTGTTGTCAGGCTTGCATTTATTGCATGTTTTGGGCGGACTGCCGATACTAGGTTGGTTTATCTTTAAGGCGGTAAAAAATATGAAGGAGCCGGTCACAGTATTAGTCTATTTTTCGGATCCTGAAAAACGACTGAAACTAAAATTGCTTACTACTTACTGGCATTTCCTTGATATTTTGTGGATTTACCTTGTTACATTTTTTATGGTATTAAGCCTTTTCTAAACCTGTAAATTATTGTTTAATAGATAAATTCTGTTATATTTGTTAGAAGCAAACACTGTCGCTAATGGTCAAATCTGATAAGGAAAAAAAAGCTAATCAAAAGAGTAAAGCCGCTGCCAATCCGCAAGCAGAGGGACCATCGGGTAAGGAAGCAACTTTATCTCCTCCTCCTTTAAGTTTTGGAAAAGAGGCCGCCTCTGAAAAAACACCCGCCGAGGACAAAGAAAAGAAAAAAGCAGAAGGCAAGGAAAAAGGCGAAACGCAGGATGACAATAATTTCGACATCGACTTCGAGCTTCTTCCTCCTGAAATAAAGCTAAAAATCTTTGAATTGGGGATGGACGCTGATACCAAGGGAGTAAGCATTTCCCACAAGGCAAAGGCATTTAACACAAAATTCGACTTTGAATACAAAGGAAAAGCTTCCCTAAATTTGGACCATGGCGATTTAAATCACACGCTTGGTTATGATATAGGTTCTAAGAATCTTTCCTACGGAGGGAAATATCAAGATTGGAATTGGGGCTCCAACTACAATTTCAACGACAATAGCGTTGGACTGTCAATAGGCTATGGTGCGGGATTACGACCAAGTCGGGAAGAAAGAGCCAACAATTTTGGCAACAAAATGAAAGCCGGATTTGAAGGAGCAGAAGGAGCAATTGGCTCTCTTGGATCGGCTTTTGACGACCCTGTCAAGTACGCAGAAGACCAAAAAGACAACATCAAGGCAATTACCAAAGCCGTCAGTGAAGCACGAAAGCTTAGCAAAATGAAAAATTCTACCAAAACGGAGTTTGGTGCGGGATTAAGATTCGGCTATTCTCAAGATAGTGGGGTTTCTATTTTTGTAGGTGCACAACTACGTTTTTAGATTTGTGAATCCAAAATTTCCTATTCGTTATTAATAGTTTTTCTTTTTAGAAGAGTACTTATTTTAGTAGTCTTAATGCCTCTCTTTTGCTCAGATTACTGAGGTCGTCATGCATAGCTACAAATTGAATAACCCAGTCGGCATCAATTCTACTATAATCCCGTAATGCCCATCCAATCGCTTTATTGATAAAAAATTCTTTGGAACCAGTTAACGCCTCAATAACTCTAGTCAGAATCAAGGTATCCAGATCCACTTTGTAATTCAGCTGATAGATAATACAAGTTCGTTGCAGCCATAAATTCCCAGAAGCCAACCATTTTTCGAGGTAGTGCTCCAATTGATGAGGGAATTTTTTAAAATAAGGTCCGACTAGTTTGGTGGCAATCATATCTACGGTGTCCCACCAGGATTGATGCATTAGCATGTATTCATAAAGCAGGATGTCTTTCTCTTCCATTTTTCGGAGGTACTTGTAGCTGAGTTCCATTCCGAAATGGTGAAGGTCACGGTGTTCTTTTTGCCAAAGTGTTTTTACGATGGCTTCGAGGTTTTCTTTTGGTGGGAGAAACTCCTTCACTAAAAACGGCTTTTGTAGCGCCCGGCGTTGCGGTGTTTTGATGCCGAAAAACTCAAAATTGTTTTTCATATACGCCTTTTGCTGTGCAGCAATAATTGGATCACCGTTGGTCTGCAATTCTTTGATGAGGGTGTTAATGTATTCTTGCATGTGGTGGATTGTAATTTTTTACTTTCGAATACAACGCTAAATCTGCAATTAAAATGTTTGTAAATAAATTATCTGTCAGTAATAGATGGTATAAATCACTTCAGTTTAAGCTCATTAATCAACCGTAGCAGCTCTTTTCGATTTTTTGAATGGAGCATCCACTTCGGTAGTCGACTTTGTAAACTGGAGTTACTCCAGGAACCATCCTTTTGTTGCCTATTTCTCTGTTTATCACTTACATACTCCTCCAGAAAGTGGAGGTGATTTAAATTATAAGCAAACAAAACATGGCTTTTAAAGGTTTTCT
Source organism: uncultured Saprospiraceae bacterium (assembly GCA_938016265.1). GTDB lineage: Bacteria > Bacteroidota > Bacteroidia > Chitinophagales > Saprospiraceae > JAHDHB01. Next base: position 52,307 of record CALLWB010000025.1, on the reverse strand, counting down.
GATACCAAAGGTCCTGTTTGAAATAACAATCTACAGGCTGACCAATTAGAATCCCCAATGGCGGTACTTTGTAGGAGCCATAGGCAAAAACACCAGGTTGCCCTTTCCAAGGTTTTGCCAAGCCACAATGCCCGCATATTAGTTTCGTTTTTGTGCGATTGTCCTTGTTGGAAGTAACAATGGCTTTTTCCATACACTTTGGACAAACGATATCTATTTCGTTTATAAATTCATCGATGTATTTGAATTCATTTTCCATTAGATAGTTTAGATTATTCTGAGTTTAGGTATCCCCACATTTAGTCATTGTTATTTCCTAAAATCAATCAGATTCACAATAAAAACAATTTTCCATCATCAATCTCTTCCTCAATCACAACTATCCAAAACATCCAAGATACTCCCATAAGTAGGATAATTCCCACCTAAAAACGCCTCCTTAGACACCCAAATAGCTTGCTCAATATCTTCCTCTCCTTGAGGAGTCAATTCGACATCATTAGTAAACATTTCATACCAGAAAGTCGGTTTTAGACAGCGCTTGCCCTTGCGGTTTCGATAGGTATGGTAGCTGGTATGCAACAACTCGCCAAGGCGAATATTTTTTATCCCGGTTTCTTCCTGTACTTCTCGGACAGCAGCGACATCGGGCGTCTCACCAGTTTCGATTTTACCCTTCGGAAGGTCCCACATACCGATACGAAAAATGGCTAATAGCTCTTTTTGTGGATTGAACACCAATCCCCCAGCCGCTTCAACCAGTTTAAAGAAAGAAAAAAAATCGTTAATCAGTCCTTCCAAATCTTCTGAAAGCAAGGTAATCGATTTCAGGCGCTCAGATTTTTCTGCCGAGTCGATGTAGTTTAAAAGTCCCGTCCGACGTCCATGGTAATGTCCTACCAAATGCTCAGGAGTCACCTTATATTGCGCAACATCTTTTTGAGGAGCGAACTGAATAACCGTTTTGTTGATGTAGATTTTGTACATTTGTGCGAATTAAAATCTAAGAAAATGATGGAAGCCGAAATAGCACAGCAACTCCTGCAAATAAAGGCAATAAAACTGAGTCCTCAAAATCCATATACATGGGCTTCAGGGATAAAATCTCCAATTTATTGTGATAATCGGAAGACGCTCTCCTACCCTTCAACACGCAAAATTATCAAGGCAAGTTTTGTAGAAAAATCGAAGGAATTTAAACCGTTTAATATGATAGCAGGTGTCGCAACAGCAGGTATTCCGCATGGAGCCTTGCTCGCAGATGCTTTGGAGTTACCATTTGTATATGTTCGTAGCAAAGCGAAAGGGCACGGATTGCAAAATATGATTGAAGGCGAACTACGTGGCAATGAGCGAGTCCTTGTGATTGAAGACTTGATTTCTACTGGAGGAAGCTGCCTCAAAGCGGTGCAATGCTTAGAAGATAGAGGATGTTCCATTGCTGGAGTAATGGCTATTTTTACTTATGGATTTCAAAAAGCCATAGATGCTTTTGCCGAGGATGATATCCGGTTTACTACGCTTAGCAATTACGATGCCCTGCTAAAACGAGCGCTTGACATTGACTATATCAACGAAGAAGACCTTAAAATGCTTCAGGAGTGGCGGACCACGGTTGGGAATTCCTAATTTTATATTGATGAATAGCCTGGATCAACGAATACAGCGGTTTCTTGATGATAGAAAGGAAAAAGGAAACCTTCGGTCATTGACCATTGAGCACAATTTAGTAGATTTTTGCTCCAATGATTACTTAGGGTTTGCTAAATCCAAGACGCTGGAAACAGCTATCCAATCAGCTGTTTCGTCCTGCGACTTACCAACAAGCGGAGCAACAGGTTCACGATTAATTTCTGGCAATTATTCTCTTACAGAAAAAATAGAGCAAGAAATTGCCAGCTACCATCAAGCCGAATCAGCCCTCTTGTTCAATTCTGGTTATGCTGCGAATGTTGGTTTCTTCTCCTGTGTACCTAGAAAACAGGACACCATTCTTTATGATGAATTGGTACACGCCAGTATTCATGACGGCATGCGCCTTAGCAAAGCTCAAAAAAAGAGTTTTCTTCATAATAATATAGAAGACCTACAAGAAAAGATATCCCAAGCTACGGGGGAAGTTTTCATTGCCTTGGAATCTGTCTATTCAATGGACGGTGATGAAGCTCCAATTGAGCAAATAGTAGCATTGACCAAGGATAAAACAAACGTTCACCTAGTCATTGACGAAGCACATGGAACCGGCATAATAGGTTCTCGTGGAGAAGGCTTGGTCAGCGCACTTGGGTTAGAAAAGTATTTCCTTGCCAGGATTCATACCTATGGTAAAGCACATGGGCTGCATGGTGCTTGTATTCTAGGTACTCCGCTACTTCGACAGTACCTGATCAATTTTTCGAGGCCATTCATTTATTCTACAGCTTTGCCCTTGCATACTATATTAGGAATAGGCGTTTCTTACCAACATTTAGCAGGAAATTCCGTTGTAATTGAACAATTGCGCAATAATATCGTATTGTTTAAGAAGTTGATGGGGGAAACTACTCTTGCATCGTTACTTATCCCTTCCAATACAGCGATCCAAAGTCTTGTTGTACCTGGAAACAAAAAGGCAAGGGAATTATCATTAAAAGCACTAGGAAAAGGGTATTTGGTAAAAGCCATACTTTCTCCTACTGTACCGAAGGGAAAAGAGCGATTGCGGGTCTGTTTGCATGCTTACAACAGCGAAGAACAAATCACTGGACTAGTTGATTCACTGATAAAAAGTTAAAAAAGCATTCAATTTTGAACTAAAAGCTTCATTAGTTTTTGATAATCAACATTAATATTAATTTTGCATTCCTTTTTATTTGAGGAGAGTTCAACCAAATTTTAATTCGAACAATGTCTATACTTACGAAAAAATCTGAGGAATTTTTATTTTCATACCTTAACAATGCTTCTCCTACTGGTTTTGAAGCCGCCGGGCAAAAACTTTGGTTGAAATATCTAAAGCCATACATCGACACCTACAAAGTGGATAACTATGGTACTGTATACGGAATCATCAATCCTGAAGCAGAATACAAAGTCGTCATTGAAGCCCATGCCGACGAAATTAGTTGGTTTGTAAACTATATTGGAGATAATGGTTTTATAAATGTGATCCGAAATGGAGGATCTGACCATCAAATCGCTCCTTCAAAACGAGTAAACATTCACACTAAAAAAGGAATGGTAGATGGTATTTTTGGCTGGCCGGCCATCCATACCCGACGCGGAGAGAAGGAAGAATCACCAAAACTCAACAACATTTTTATCGATGTCGGAGCAAAGGACAAGCAGGAAGTACTAGATATGGGTATTTCAGTTGGTTGTGTAGTGACCTATCCCGACGAATTGTTTGTCATGAACAAAAAATTCTATGTAGGCCGTGCGCTTGACAATAGAATGGGAGGATTTTGTATAGCAGAGGTCGCCCGATTATTAAAGAAAAACAAAAAGAAACTCCCTTTTGGCTTATACATTGTAAACGCAGTTCAGGAAGAAGTGGGCCTTCGCGGAGCACAAATGGTAGCAAATACCATAAAACCGAATGTAGCCATCGTCACGGATGTTACACATGACACCCACACCCCAATGCTAAAACCAGCTCAACTAGGAGATATCAAAGCTGGAAATGGACCAACAATCACCTTCGGCCCTTCTGTCCACAATATTCTCCAAGATTTGATCATTGATACTGCAGAGAAAAACAAAATCCCTTTACAGCGAGAAGCGACTTCCCGGAATACCGGAACAGATACTGATGCATTTGCCTATTCCAACGGTGGTGTCCCTTCCGCATTGATTTCATTGCCCTTGAGATATATGCACACGACTGTTGAAACGGCGCACAAAGACGATGTAGAAAATGTGATCCAACTCATCTACCACACCCTGCTAAAAATTGAAAAAAACCATAACTTTAAGTACTTGTAGGGTTGGTTAATGGTTAATTGAATATTTGTTAATAGTTAATCGAATATATGGTTAATGGTAGATGGATGTTGTTATTACTTTTATAGATTTTTATCCTGAAAGTTGAATATATACTATCAATCAATAACTATTTCCCTATTAACCAATCCACCATTAACTACTAACAATTACAACAATAGCTAAAAAAATAATAGACCTTATCCTGTATAGTAATGTGTACATTGGTTTGTGCGCAGTGGCTATGACTTGCCAGACTTATCTGTTGCTGGGAGAACCGATCGCTTTCCAACCGATCATAGTACTTGTGTTTTGCTGCACGCTGGTGATTTATGCCTTACATCGACTAGTTGGTTTATCGAAAGTCGCCGATTTTTTGGAGGAAGAACGGTATAAGGTTATTAGCAATCATAAGAGCCACATTTGGATTTATGCGACCCTAGGAATACTAGGCGCTGGCATTAGCTTTTTCATGGTTTCCAGAGCAGTGCAATTAGCCCTTATCATCCCCGGTATCATTTCGTTGAGCTATGTACTCCCTGTACTCAGAGGAAAAGAAAATTTCCGATTGCGCGACATCAATTTTATCAAAATTTTCCTGGTAGCTATTGTCTGGGGGTTTGTCACAGTAATGCTTCCTGCCTTAGAACTTGGTCTAATGCAAAACTCAACTACTCTGTTGATGCTTCTTGAAAGAATGATCTTTATTTTTGCGATTACCCTACCCTTCGATTTACGGGATTTGGTGGTGGACAAACATAACGACGTGGGCACGCTCCCTTCCAAACTCGGCAAACGAAATACGGTGTTGCTTGCAATGGGATTGATGTTGTTATTCTGTATTCTATGTTGTATCAATTATGAGGTCCCTGTCCTTTGGGGATTATTGTTGGCTGCTGGGCTGACTAGCGTGCTAATCTATTTTTCCAAGGAGCAGCAACATGATTATTTTTTTACTGGAGTAATGGATGGGACAATGATTTTGCAATTTTTGCTGGTTTGGGGGTTTATCAATGCGTGAATGAAGTAAAGACTGAGCTTCCTAACCCTTTTAGAGGCTTAGGAAGCTCAGAGCAGTCTTTCCCTACAGCGTCTTCCGGCCAGCAACATAATTTCGCCAGCGATCCAAACATGCTTGCATATCTTCAGGTATTGGAGCTTCAAACAGCATCTCTTTGCCTGTTGTTGGGTGAATAAAGCCAATTGATTTTGCATGCAGTCCTTGTCGAGGCAGAAGCGCAAAGCAGTTCTCTACAAATCTTCTAAATTTAGTATAGACCGTTCCTTTTACGATCCGATTACCACCGTAGCGGTCGTCATTGAAAACAGGATTGCCATTATATTTCATGTGGACACGAATTTGATGGGTGCGTCCAGTTTCCAGACGGCATTCTACCAGACTGACGTAGTACAAACGCTCAAGGACGGTATAATGAGTGATGGCTGTTTTGCCTTCCTCTCCATCTTTTTCAAAGGTGGCCATTTCGAGGCGGTTGCGCTCGTGTCGGCCGATGTTGAAATCGATGGTGCCTTCGTCGTCGTCTGGTTCGCCCCAGACCAATGCAGCATAGCGGCGGTGAATGGAATGATCGTAAAACTGTTTGCCCAAATGGGTCATGGCATGATCAGTTTTTGCGACGAGCATCAACCCAGAAGTATTTTTATCTATTCGATGCACGATGCCTGGCCGGTCATTTCGATTGCCTTCCAATATCGGTAGGTCCTTGAAGTGATAGGCCAATGCATTGACCAATGTCCCAGAATGATTGCCTACGCCAGGATGTACCACCAAGCCAGGTGGTTTATTGATCACCAATAGATCGTCATCTTCATAAACGATGTCTAAAGGGATGTTTTCTGGAAGAATGACATTCGGCTCCAACGGCTTTGGCAGCATTACCGTAATGACGTCTTCTGGCCGGACTTTGTAGTTGGATTTGACTTTTTTGTCATTGACCAGCACGGTTCCATTGGTAATTGCTTGTTGTACTCTGTTTCGAGTGGCACGTTCGATTTTCCCCATTAGATACTTGTCGAGTCTGAGGGGTTGTTGTCCTTTGTCTGTTACAATTCTGTGGTGAATAAAAAGCCCATCATTTTTCGGGTCCTGATTTTGATCGTCATCCATTATTCATAAAATTCATAATGATAGGTCAATTTCATAACCTGATTGTCTCTTCTAATATTGCGTTCAGAAACATATTGATGGGAATCGTCTTTATAAAATGAAGAGGATTCATACACCAAAAAATCTGTTTCGTCATATCTGTTTACCTTCGTTTCTCTTTCGTCTTCATCGTAGAAGGTGGTCTCGTAAGAACCGTTGATGTTGAACTTGGTTTCTTCCGACTTTTTACCATTTTCCTGATATTCTATTTCTACCTGCTCTTCTTCTCCATCGTCGTCTGTTATCCTGGACAATACAAGTCTGCCCTGATCATCCTTTTCGTATTCATAGACATAAACAGAATCAAAGCCATTAAAATGAGCAATCTTTTTCACCAATTCACCATTCTCATAAAAATACTTGTACGACTCTAGCACCTCCCCTTCCTCATCCAGTACTCTTTCTATGATCGCTTCTCCTTTTTCATTGTACTCATTGGATTCTGTATTAAGGACGTTCCCTTCTTCATCCAGGTAGCTGAGTGTTAATTTTGAATGGTTTTCATTCCAGGAATATTGTTTATGCTGTTGCAATTGTTCCCCTTCCTGGTATATTTTTTCTTCCAATCGGTATCCTTCCTTGTCCCAGGACGTTTCCATTCTGCTTTGTTCTTCTCCGAATGCAGAAAGTAATTGAAGCGTCATTTTGCCCTGATCATTGTATTCTTTGGTAAGTTCCGACTCAATAGTGCCATCTGCGCCATACTGTATTTCTTTGGTGCGGTTGCCCTGTTCATTGTATTCTATATAGCCGAGCTTCACATTTTCTTGCGAACCAGCATCTAGTTTGTGTATAGTGATGTTCTTTCTTTTCTTCATGGCTTAATTGGTCGTGGGATTATTTTATCATTACACCTTCCTCCTCCAATAATGGAATTTTTGTAAAATTTTCTTTGCTGAGTGTCCCCTTTACAAAAACGTATTTTTTGTCATACATCTGCTTGTCCTTGGTAAAGCTAATCCAGTATTCGTTGGCCAGCTCTTTCAACTCATTTTGCAGTATTTCAACTTTCACATAAGTGTTAGAAGGAATTTCTTCAAAGAAATACCGTAAGGTAGTTGTTCTTACACGCTCTCCCTTTACTTCGCCGTACCCTGTAGAGTTAATAATGACATTTGTTATGTTTTCTTCCTGCAAATTGATCAGGTAGACTTGCCAAAATTCGGAGTCTACCCCATCATCAGGTATCACTGCTACCGCAATGTCCAATACTTTTGGAATTTTTATATCTTTTTTCATTCGTCCCTCTGAATGATCATTTTATAGTTAAATAATTGGCTAAAATGCTTGTTGAGCTTTTGAATAACCCCCTCTATTTCAACCATTTTTCCTGTTTCATTTTGGATGGAAGTTACTTCTTTGTCTGTAATTCCACAAGGCACAATATGTCCAAAATAAGATAAATCTGTGTTCGCATTCAAGGCAAAACCATGCATCGTGACCCATCTGCTCAAGTGAATACCAATTGCACAAATCTTCCGGTCTTTGCTGTTTTCATCCCCTCGAACCCACACGCCAGAAAGTCCGTCAATCCGCTCTCCAACAACTCCGTATTCAGCAATCGTGCGAATTGCTGCCTCTTCTATGTAGCGGACAAATTTATGGATGTCCGTAAAGAAACAATCTAGATCCAATATTGGGTATCCAACCACCTGCCCTGGGCCATGATAAGTGATATCTCCACCTCTATTTATTTTATGGAAAACCGCATCATGGTCTTTCAGACCTTTCTCATCCAATAACAAATTTTCCTTTTCGCCACTTCTCCCCAGCGTAAAAACATGCGGATGTTCACAAAATAAAAAATAATGTTTTTGCTTCAAATCAGCATCCTCTGCTCGCTTTTTTTTAAGCGCAATAACTTCTTGTACCAGTGACTTCTGCAAATCCCAGGATTCGAGATAATTCATTTTTCCCAAATGCTGAATGATTACTTCTTCCAAGGTGGTTATTGAGTTATTGGTTATAAAGTGATTGAGGCATTACCTGCATGCTGTTCTAGCATTAGGCTATGCCTTGGCCAAGGATCCTTTTAAGAAATTAATGACATCCACTTCTATCGCATCGACATCTTCTCTTAATGCAGAAAGGTACCAGGAAATCCAGTCCCCAAAATGCACAAAATAAAAAGCCTGCTCGATGAAGTTGTCTCCTTTGGCAAACACCTCAATTAGTGTAGATGTATATTTTCCAATGATTTCTTTATTGATATCAATTCTTACTTTATTTCTGTAGAAATCGTCGTGGCTTCTTAGATACAAAACTGCAAGATTGTTGTTTTCCTGCGTCCAGCCTACTAATTCATTGTGATTCATTTCGGGGATGACGTGGTGCCAGCACAACATTTTCGCATTTTCATTGATCTGCTGCCTCAATCTGATAGCGATTGGCTCGAAGGTATCGACGCTATAGATGATTGGCATTTTGCCAGACAATGCATTGGCGACGTGCTGTGCCTTGGACATGATCTCTTCTTGGTCATCTTGTAAAAACTTTACAGTAGCCTCTGTTTGCTTGATACAGGTATCAGAGATCAATCCCAAACCATTCAGAATAAACAGTTGTTGTACAATCGAATACCCTAGACACGCTCTAGGAGATGGCTTATTCGCCGGAACGGCAATAAAATCAAAATCATGTTCCTTGGCCTTCTCCAATAACTGACCACCAGAAGCAATACAAACAATCTTTGCTCCTTTGCCGATTGCCTGCCCGAAAGCAGAAAGGGTTTCTTCCGTATTCCCAGAGTAGGAGGAAAAAATAACTAAGGTATTTTCATCAACAAAATTTGGCAACTCATAACCTTTGCTTACCAGAAATGGAACTTTACATTCTTCGCGGGTAAAGGCCGAAATAAAATTGCCACCGATACCAGATCCTCCTAGGCCACAAACCAAAACCTCATGAATGGGTTTGTCATGTTGTCTAATAGTGGCTTTCCTTCCAATTTCTAGCGCTTCTGTAAGCTGATCAGGGAATTCCTGAATAAGTTGATCCATCATAATCTTAAGGACTTTTCTTTTTAATAAAATAAACAATGAAGGAGATAAACCTGATTTATAAATAAGCATCCGGGTTTTAAAAACTCCTTTAAAATAGGCGCAAAGATACATAAAAAAATACTCAATTTCTTAGTGGATTATTGAGTTATTGGGCGTATTAAGTTATTAAGTGATGGTTAGGTGTGTCTCCCTCTTTTTGTGCGAAAGGATTCGGTCTATTAATCACCATTTATCAAAAAAAAAGAATTAAAATTTGAAAGCACACTTCCTAGAACTACCTTTGCAATCGGTACAGAATTAATCCGAAAGCGATCAAAAATGAAACGATGAGAATTCTTTTTTACAACGAGAGAACAGGCATCCGTGGAGGAACGGAGACCTACATCAACCTCTTGAAAAAATCGTTGGAAGAACGCGGTCATCAAGTAGAAATCATGGAGATCGACATTAGAAACCACTACGATTTCAAGGGTTCTCAGCCTGACAATTTCATGAAGTTTAAGATCGGATTTTTCTATGTAAAAGAAGTAGGAGCAATTATCAAAAAGAAGATGGCAGAGTTTCGACCCGATGTTGTTCATTTGAATAATAATGCCTATTTCACAAAAACGATATTGACTGCTTGCAAGCAATCTAATCTTCCAGTTTTTCAGACCATCCATGACTACCGACTTATCCCAAAAGTGGATGAATCGCTGCTTGCCGTGCTGATCAAACGCCTTCGGTTTGCCATGGTCAGAAGGAATATCACCAACTTCATCTGTCCATCAAAAATCTTCTTCGATCTGCTTCAGGAGCGTAAGATTTCCAACACCACTTACGTACCTTATTTCCTAGAAACGGAGCACTGGGAACTCACTGAAAAAGTGCGCAAGAAACAAATACTTTATGTCGGCCGACTGGAAATAGTAAAAGGGATTTTCACCTTGGTGGACGCATTTAGAAAAGTGGCGGACGAGTTTCCTGACCACAAATTGCTGTTCATGGGGGAAGGTGGAGAAGACAAAAATCTGGCACAAGCGATCAAGGATAATAATTTGTCCAATCAAGTTGAATTGTATCCATTCCAACCACAACAAGTAATCCGAGACTATTTATTGTCTTCAGAGTTGATTGTTGTCCCTTCGGCCTACCGTGAAATGTTTGGTTTGATTGGTCTGGAATCGTTTGCTTGCAAAATACCAGTTATCGCCAGCAACGTTGCAGGTATCCCTGAATGGTGCATCCACGAAAAAACTGGTTTACTCTTCGAGATGAACGATGCGGATGGCTTAGCCACTTGCATGCGCCGACTGCTAAAGGATAAGCAGTTTGCTGACAGCCTATCTGAAGGTGGTTTTCAGTTTCTGGAGGACTTCAACAACAAAGATCGCTCTGCCAAAATATTGGAAGACACCTATAAGCGGTACATCTAATGCAAGAATAATGTGTAATGGGAGAATGTGTAAATAATTTATTAATCGTCTATGGCAGAACATAATGAACTTGGGCGTTTGGGAGAAGCAATTGCGCTAGCTTATCTAGAAGATAACAAGTATAAAGTACTGGAAAGAAATTGGAAACGGCGCCGCCATGAAATTGACATTATCGCCAAAATTGATACGATTTTAGTATTTGTGGAGGTGAAAACAAGAAAAAACAATCAATATGGCATGCCGGAAGAATCAGTGGATGCCAAAAAAGAAAAACTGATGATACAGGCCGCTAGCATGTATTGCCAAACCATTGATTATGAAGAGGAAATCCGTTTTGACGTCCTATCCATAACGATGGAACCGACACAGCAAATTGTCCATTTTGAGGACGCTTTTTTTCCTGGATGGGACGAAGAATAGTCAACAAGAAAAACAACTGAATAAATTTTAAAAAAAAGAAGGCCAAATTGTATTTTTTGTTTATCTTTGCAGCCGATTTAATACTAAAAAAGAAAATTTTCACCGATGAAAAAAGGAATACATCCAGAAGAATATAGAGAAGTAATCTTCAAAGACATCTCTAATGATGAAGCATTTTTGACTCAGTCATGTGTTGCCACTAAAGATACTATTGTATGGGAAGACGGTAAAGAATACCCATTAGTAAAAGTGGAAATTTCTTCTTCTTCACACCCATTTTATACGGGTAAGATGAAATTTGTAGATACAGCAGGACGTATCGACAAATTCAACAAGAAATTTGCAAAATTTGCAAAAAAGACACCAGACGACAAGCCAGCAGAAGAAAAGACAACAGAAGAATAATATTATCAGTATTGATAATAAAAAAGCTCCAAATTTGGGGCTTTTTTTGTTTACCCTTGATTCCCAAACTGTATCTAAGAATCACCTATGGAAAATCTTATCCTTTTTGATGACAAGTCGTATCAGCGTCTTCAGCCGCTCACCTTCACAAGGCCGGTAGGAGAAATCAGAATAGGAATTCTTACCATTCGGGAGAAATGGGAATTGTGGTTTAAAAATCCAGTCTCTTATCTGACTACGCCCCATCTTTCTGGTAAATATAAATTTAAACTTAGGAAGCGGAATATGGTCATCAATGGGGGGATACTCCCCTGCCCTGCGCTTTGCGCGGAAATTGCAGACCTTTCTCAAGGAGACGCTTTAATCAAAAATGGAGAACTGATTGCCGCAAACATCAGTGACGAGCAATTTAAAGTACTAGACGAACAGCTAGAAATTGGAGGTCTAAATCATGTGCTTTCTTCCGCAGACTTCATAAAGGTCAATCATCTATGGGATATTTTTCAGCAAAATGGAGCAGCTATTCAACTTGATTTCGAAAAGATTACCAGAGGCCGAAAATCTCAACCCATTAGCCCTACTAATCAGGTAATAGGCAAAGAAAACATTTTCCTCGAACCAGGAGCAAAAGTAGAATGCGCAATACTCAATGCTGAAAATGGCCCCATCTATATCGGCAAAGAGGCGGAGATCATGGAAGGATCGATCATCCGCGGGCCCTTTGCTATTTGCGAAAAAAGCACGGTAAAACTAGGTACGAAAATCTATGGCCCTACTACAATTGGCCCTCACTCTAAAGTCGGTGGAGAAGTCAACAACTCGGTCATTTTAGGTTATTCCAATAAAGGCCATGACGGCTTTTTAGGTAATTCGGTCCTGGGAGAATGGTGCAATATTGGAGCAGATTCCAACAATTCCAATCTTAAAAACAACTACGGTGAAGTTCGCTTGTGGAATTATGCCTCGGAAAGTTTTGTCAATACCGGATCGCAGTTTTGTGGTTTGATTATGGGCGACCATTCTAAATGTGGTATCAATACGATGTTTAATACCGGGACGGTTGTCGGAGTTGGTGCTAATATTTTTGGCGCTGGGTTTCCTCGAAATTTCATCCCTTCGTATTCCTGGGGGGGCGCGGAAGGTCTGACTACCTATCGACTGAATAAAGCCTTTGAAACTGCTGAACGCGTCATGGCACGCCGAGGAAAAGAGCTGGACAATACGGAAAAGGAAATCCTAGAGTACATCTTCAAAAACACCCGTGTTTATAGACGCTGGGAATGATGTTAATGCTAGAAACAAATTTAGCCCACTCAGCGATTCATCATCAGAAAACATACGTAAAAATAGTCTTAGACTTCTCCTCCTCTCCTTCCAACTCAATGACTTCATTCAGGAAAACCTGCTTTTCATCATAAACATAATCCGTCTTTAAATGCGGAGCGTTGGTTCGGGATTGCCAGTTCATATCCAAATTCCCTGCAGTGTCATAGGAATATCTCCTTTGCACCAACATATCGTATGCCAATTGAGAAGTTTGTGTTAGCCGTCCTTTTTCATCATATTGGAATTCGTCCTTGTACGACCCGTTCCCTGTAAATCGGTATTGAGTAACTACCTGATCATTCTCCGTAAGGTAAACAATAAGAATTTCTGTCTTCTCCTGCTTCAATTCGGATTCTACCAAAAAATCAATGACCTCTTGATCGACCTCTTTTGGATAATAATATTCTACTTGAAATTTATTGTGGTCAATATGCTCGACTTTTCGCTTTACTTGCAGGCTGTCGTCGTAATAAAACTGAATATCATTGCCTGTATATCCATTTCTGTCGCGTTCTACAATTTTTGTCAACAAGGAGTCCTTGTATTGAAATTCTCTAACGCGAAGTTCGGTTCCTTCCCGATATTCAATGAGCGATTTAAGCTTATTATAAATGTCGTATTCGTATACAATAGATAATATCGTGTCTGGTTCTTCCATCATTATCCCTTCAAAGAGAAGCAGCTCTCTTGCTACCTGTCCATGCACATTAAAATCCCATATTCTAGCATTGTAAACCTCACTAAGTGGCAGGGTGGTTTCTATCGAATTCAGCGAAAAAGGAGTATTTTCTTCTCTGGATTCAATATGTTTTATTTTATAGGTAGTGACAAACTCCGGGTTGATGATCGTTGTATTGGGATAATGGATTGCCCCGATCACATTTCTTTCACTATCAATAATAATAGGAGTTTGTCCATTCAAAAATAGAGTAAGGCAGCCTATCCAACCAAGTATCATTAAAAACTCCTTCATCTACTTATATTTCGTGTTTTTTTTAAAATTAACAGTACCATTCATGTAAATATAAAGATGTTTTGAGGAATATTCATCATTAAATTTTCTAACCCTCAATATCCATCAGAAGTTTAAATTTTCACAACAATGCCAAATTTTACAATTAATTAACATTCGGTGCAGATGTGGATAAAATTGGCCTATTCACTGCGGGAATCAAGAACAATTTGCTATTTACCCCGCAAATTGTTAATAACTTTTCCTCTTGACAAATCTAATTTAGGATAGCATTCTATTTGTGGAAAAAGAATGCTTAATTTTGCACTCGAATCCAATTAACTTCTCATAAACAAGAACAATGAAAAAAATTTCGACTCTATTATTAACCTTAGGAATGTTTTCCTTTTGCTTTGGGCAAAACCTGGTCATTACCGGTGTTTTCGATGGTCCACTATCCGGTGGAACGCCAAAGGTTGTTGAACTTACAGCAATCAACAATATCGCAGATTTAAGTATATACGGACTAGGGTCTGCCAACAATGGCGGAGGCTCTGACGGTATTGAATTTACTTTCCCGGCAGTAGCAGCAACTGCTGGTCAGTGCATCACTGTAGCCGGTGATTCTGCTAACTTTTTCACGTATTTCAATGTCTATCCTGATTACATATCCGGTTCAGCAACTGGTGTAAATGGAGATGATGCTGTTGAATTGTTTGAAAATATGACCGTCATCGATGTTTTCGGAGACATCAATGTCGATGGTTCAGGAACTGCCTGGGATTATCTTGACGGCTGGGTATATCGAGTGAGTGGTACCGGACCTGATGGTTCTACTTTTGTACCAGGCAACTGGACGTACAGTGGAGTCGATGCCAATGATGGACAAACAAGCAATTCTACCGCCACTACTCCATTTCCAAAATGCAGTTACGTCGGTGTTGTAAGCACTATGCCTACGATCAATTTTGCAGCAAGCACGTACTCCTTCAATGAGTCCGTAGGTACTGCCACTGTAGATGTAACACTTACGAACCCGGACCCAGTAAATGCAATCACTGTTAGTTTGAATCTTAATGCGGCATCAACGGCAACATTTGGATCCGATTTTACAACGACAGCGCTAAGCCTAACCTTTCCTGCAGGAACAACTGGCCCTCAGGTTATCACGGCAACCATCATTGATGACACAATGATTGAACCAGATGAAACGATTATTGTAGATTTAATAAACCCAACAAATGGAGCCGTAATTGGCAATGTTGGAACAACTACGATTACCATTGTAGATAATGATACACCGACTATTCCTACCGTTGATTTTGTTGCCGCCTCTACCAATGTATTGGAAGATGTTGGTACGATCACGATTGATCTTGCCATTGTAGATCCAAACTCAAGTCCTACTTCAGTGGATGTTGCTATTGGAGCAGCTTCTACAGCATCTGCACCGGATTATGTTTTCTCTGCACCAACTACCGTTACTTTTCCAGGTAGCAGCGCAGCAGATCAGTCCATCACGGTTGATATCGTTGATGATGCATTAATAGAAGGAGCAGAAGTTTTAATCCTTGAGTTGACCAATCCTACCAATGGAGCATTGATTGGAATGGACACGATTTATACTATAAACATAGGAGATAATGACTTCCCAGTTACTCCTGTCAATTTAATGATTACTGGTGTTTTTGATGGTCCTTTATCAGGAGGAACGCCAAAAGCAGTAGAACTATATGCATTTAATGCAATTCCTGATTTAAGTATTTATGGATTGGGTACGGCCAATAATGGTGGCGGAACGGATGGTATTGAATTTACCTTTCCGGCGATATCTGTTGCAGCTGGAGAATGTATGGTCGTTTCTGGTGATTCTGCCAACTACAATGCCTTTTTTGGAGCATTCCCTGATTTCATTTCAGGAGCAGCGACAGGTGTGAATGGAGATGATGCTGTTGAATTGTTTCAATACTTAACCGTAGTCGATGTATTTGGAGATATCAATATGGATGGTTCGGGTACTGCCTGGGATTATCTTGATGGTTGGGTGTATCGCGTAGGCGGAACTGGCCCTGATGGGACTGTTTTTAATCAAAGTAACTGGACATATAGTGGTATTGATGTAATGGATGGACAAACCGATAACGCAACTGCGACGGTTCCATTCCCGACTTGTACCTACATGCCTCCAGTTTCTAATGTACCAACTATCCAGTTTGCTTCTGCAACGTCTTCGTTTAATGAAGGAGATGGAACGATCATGATTGATGTAAACATCTTGAATCCTGACATGATGAACGCCACGTCTATCAGCTTAAATCTTAATGGAGCATCTACCGCGACTTTTGGTTCTGACTATACGACGTCAAGTGCTACATTAACCTTTCCAGCAGGTAGTTCTGCTCCACAACAAATATCAGCAATGATTATTGATGATGCGATTGTTGAGGGAGATGAGACTATAATTATTGAATTGATTAACCCAACTAACGGTGCTGTAATTGGTAATATTAGTACTTCCACGGTGACAATTGTTGATAATGATGTTGCACCAGATCCAGAAGTGATGTTTGCAACAACATCAACTATTGTAGCAGAAGATGCAGGAACGATTATGGTGGATCTGGGAATCACGAACGAGAATGCTAATCCAACAACGGTGGATGTTGCAGTAGTTTCTAGCTCAACAGCAATGGCAGCGGATTATGTAATTGCAAATGCGACTGTTACGTTCCCAGGTGGAAGTAGTGCAGTGCAATCGGTGAGCATTGATATTGTTGATGATATGTTATTGGAAAGCACGGAGGATCTTGTTTTAGAGCTTACCAATCCTACAAACGGAGCTACTATTGGAGCAAATGCAATGCACACTGTTTCAATTACAGACAATGATGTTTCAAGCAATCTAACTATCAATCTGGCTGATCAAATTGAGGTTTTCCCAAATCCCGCGTCAGCATTGTTAAATGTGAATTCTACTATTCAAATTGAGCGAATGACGATCAACAATGTCCTCGGACAAACTGTTGTTTCATTGGAGAATCTTAATGCTTCTGAACAATTGAATATTTCTGGTTTGGTAGAAGGGATATATCTGGTTTCCTTTAAGACTGCTGCTGGTAGTTGGACCAAGCAGTTTATTAAAAAGTAGAAAGTAGTTGGTATAGCGCAGAAAGTAGGGAGTGTCTTACTTTTTAGCTTAAGCTAATTTGACATAAAAAAGCACCTTAGATGATTAATAGTCTAAGGTGCTTTTATTTTTTGAATACATTAATTCATACGATATTACAATTCAATCACTCCTCCATCAATTCCTCCTCTGCTGCCCAATCGACACGAGTAAGGACGACAATGACTACTCCTACAATTATCATTGCAATTTTCAAAAGGAAAGAGGCTAATCCTCCGAAGGAATCCATCCAGAGTAAAAAGATCAAATCAACACCCACAATGCCCAAAAGGATAGAAATAAATCCTACACAAAACAGGACAAACCCAATAAAAGTCCACAATTCTTTTCTCATACCAAAGCTTATTTTACGTTTAACAAAAAATCAGACTAATCGTTCAGCAATTGCAAATTCGCTTATTAGTTAATCATAATTTTAAGTATATTTGTCAAAAGGGAAAACCCCTAATTAAATGATAAAGATAATCGAATGTCCTCGAGATGCCATGCAAGGCATCAAAGAATTTATCCCAACAACGAAAAAGATTGAATATATCAATTCGTTGCTGAGGGTAGGCTTTGATACGATCGATTTTGGCAGCTTTGTTTCTCCTAAGGCTATCCCTCAAATGAAGGATACTGCTGAAGTATTGGCTGGACTGGACCTTGATTCGACCAATTCTAAATTGTTGTCTATTGTTGCTAATCAACGTGGAGCAGAAGATGCCGTGAAATTTGAAGAAATAACTTATCTCGGATATCCGTTTTCCATTTCAGAGACTTTCCAATTAAGAAATACTAATGCGACTATCGAACAATCGCTGGATCGACTCAAAGAGATTCAAAATATTTGTTTGAAGCACAACAAAAAACTAGTGGTTTACATATCTATGGGTTTTGGAAATCCATACGGAGATGCCTGGAATGTTGATATCGTTCAAAAGTGGGTCAACGAATTAGCTGAAATGGAAATAAAAATTTTATCGTTGTCTGATACCATCGGTGTGGCAAACCCAGAAACGATCAGTTATCTATTTAAAGACCTGATTCCTCCATACCCGGATGTTGAGTTTGGTGCACATTTGCACACGCAACCGCACAACTGGGAAGAGAAAGTTGCTGCTGCGTATCAAGAAGGCTGCTTGCGATTTGATGGCGCGTTGAAGGGATATGGCGGTTGCCCAATGGCAAAAGATGACCTTACAGGCAACATGCCAACAGAAAATGTAATTCACTATTTCGACCAACAGAAAATCAATCTGAATATTGACCGGGATCATCTTCGAAACAGCATGGAACTTGCTTATGAAGTATTCCCTCATCGGGAAGTCCTTGAGGATTAGTGTTGTTAATATTTTAAGGCGTGAAGATTTTTTGATTTTGTACTTTCTACTTTCTATTAACTACCTTCTACCATAACATGGATTTTTATACATTAACTATCGATTTTGGAAGTCCAGCTTGCGATGAGCTGCTTCGGCTAAGAGACCAAATCTTAAGAAAACCACTTGGATTAGAATTTACTGCGGAGGATATTGCAGAAGAATACAAGGACATCCATCTCGTCTGCTATGATTTAGCTATGAATATGAAAGGAGGACTGTTGCTCAGCCCCAAAGACAAAGGCCAAATAAAAATGAGACAGGTGGCCGTCAGTGAAGACATCCAACGGCAAGGCATCGGTGCATTACTAGTAGAAAAGAGTGAAGAAATCGCCCTCGAACAAGGTTTCAAAAAAATGGTGTTGAGTGCCAGAGACACTGCTGTCCCTTTTTACAAAAAATTAGGCTACAAAAAGGTAGGCGCCGCCTTCGAAGAAGTAGGAATCAAACATTTCAAAATGGAAAAAACGTTGAAGTAAAAATCTTCGACATCCTCCTGTCCGCTAATTTGCTTTTCCAGCAAGTACACCTTCTAATTCTTCCATTTTTTTCAATACATGAAGATCCGCTTCTAGTGCTTGGCCTTTGTTTAGATATGCTTTAGATTCCTGATACTGGCCTTGCAAAAAACTAGAATGTGCTAAGTTTAAAAAGGCTAGTGCCCGGCTATTTTCAGATTTGAGCCCGATCTCTAGGGAACGTTTTAGCAAACGATCTCCTTCTGCATATTCCTTTTTCGCGAGCTTAATTATTCCCATCATAAAATGGTAATTAGACTTGTAGTAGCGCATTAGCCAATTTGGTTTTTTGATTTGTTTTAGGAGGCGTTCTGCTTCTTCAAAATTGCCGGCGCTTAGCTGTTTGGAAGCTGGCCAAACCGTACCCGTTCCCAAATGACCAGCAATAACGATGAAGGTCGCCAAAAACGAAAACCAGGCTGCTCCTAGTCCAGCGGTGTATAGCAAATAAAGAGAATATCCATACAAAGTGGCAATGATAAAGTATCGGAGGTTGGTTGAGATCATTCGTTATTATGGTTTTGCATTGGGTGGAAAGACTCGATTTATTGCACAAATCTTAGGGTAGAAGGCAGAAAGAACAAACAGACTTTTACCAATTGGACAAAGATACGAGAAAGAATTTAACCTCTAAAATTGATCAACAAATCAATCGACATAAGGTAAATGATGATTCGCCCTTGATTGGTAAACTTATTAATCAACCTGCCTTCCTGAATAACTACTTACAGTATGAATGGGTTAAATTTAATATTTATACTTACGTAATATTACTGATTTCATACATTTTAATGGAGATTTTAAAAACCTACTTGCATGTTATATATATTTAATATATATTGAGACACATCACTTCTCGCCCTATCTATTTTTCATATTAAACACTATTCACCATGGAATATTTTTCAAGTTCAACTTGGAGTTTACCAGACTCTAGTCGTATGCACCCGCGGCTCGCTGCTGAGCTTTTATTAGACGTTATGGAATATGATGAGGAGCCAAGAAGCCTGATCAAATTGCTAAGAGGAAAAGGATTTGATGCGGACATGCTTCGTGTGAAAGGATACGTCAATCAAAAACAAGGGTATGTGGTTTGCATTTTGCCAATGTGTTCACATGATATGCAATCTGTTGCCTCGATGAGTGTTAGAAAAAACATTGCGGATGAATCCGATACCTATATTTCAGCAAGTGCAACAATAGTTAAAACCTCCCAGGCAACCAACCCACACGAGTTTCAAGTATTTACATTTGAAAATGGAAAGCTTAAAGAATCTAAGCCAGTCGACTTTGAACTGCTCAGGAAGGGCGGAGCAAAATTGGCGTTCAAAAAAATGTTTAAAGGAGAAAAGATAGAACGATTTGACCGATTGACCAAGGGCAGAGCTCTATCAGGAGTCGTCTTAAATGATTTTGCAACGGATGAAGTAAAACTTGGCTTCTTGAGCAAAAGCGAATACAACAAAGTCATTGGTGATAGCGATCTCTATTCTGAAATATCAAGAATACACTCTTATGTTGCAACCGCTTCCGTAGCTGGAGGATGCAAAGGATGCTGTTCTACAAGTACTTACGCTTGTTCTTCCTGTTCTTGCAACTTTGAAATTAGTATTGAAACCAAAGTAGGGCTAGAACCAGTAACTTCCTAGCAACACTTTTTTCTTCCTTACAATCAATAAAATACCACTCCCTCATTCAATTTTCTAGATCTCTAGAAACGGATTTTTATGTATTGTAACCACAAAAATCAGAAAATATGAACGATCAGTTAGACAATTTTTGGCAATTGCCAAAATCGGCAAGAATGCATCCCAGGCTTGCTGCAGAAATGGTATTGGATGCTTTTGAATATGAAGAAGAACCAAAAGGATTAATCAATGAACTGCGCAACAGAGGATTTGACGCTGACATGCTCAGGGTCAAAGGATATATCAACCATGCTCAGGGTTATATTGTATGTGTGTTACCAATGTGCTCTCACGATATGCAGTCTGTCGCCTCCATTAGCCTTAGAAAAAACATTGCGAACTCAGAGGACACTTATGTCCCTGCCGGAGCAACCATCGTAAAAACCTCGCAAGCAGTAAATCCTGAAGAATTCACAGTGATCACTTACGAGAAAGGCCGACTGAAAGAATCTAAACCAGGAAGTTTTGAAGCATTGAAAAAACAAGGCGCAAGAGGCGTTTTTAAAGAAATGTATGGTCGTACAAAACTAGACCGATTTGAAAGAATGTCCAAAGGCCGCGCACTAGCCGGTGTTGTCTTAAAAGATTTTGCAGTGGATGAATACAACCTGGGATTTATCAGCAAAGGAGAATTCAACAAAATGATGGGCGACAGTGATTTGTATTCTGAAATTTCCAGAATCCACTCTTACGTCGGAGCTGTAGCTGCAAAAGGCGGAGGATGTAGCTTGTGCTGCTCTTCCAGTTGTTATGCTTGTTCTTCCTGCTCTTGCAATTTTGGAGTAGCAGTTGAAGTTCAGGAACCAGTGCAACAAACCTTAAAACCTCAATAGGAGTGAATTCGAGAATTCTTTAAACAATTCCCTAT
The DNA here is from genome assembly GCA_938016265.1 of uncultured Saprospiraceae bacterium. Lineage (GTDB taxonomy): Bacteria > Bacteroidota > Bacteroidia > Chitinophagales > Saprospiraceae > JAHDHB01. The sequence continues at coordinate 31,038 of CALLWB010000025.1, read as the reverse complement.
GAAAATACTAGTGGTTTGTATTCCTGCCATCAGTCATGTGCGGCAATTGGCTCCTGTGGCTCGACGTCTGGAACTAGCAGGGCATCAGATTTTTTGGGCGTCAAACCATACTATAAAATATGCCCTTTCTACTACTCAAACATTAGAGAAGGTCCTCGACGATAGCCTAAGCGAGGACCTTCTTGATTTCCCAAATGACGCGATCGACTTAAGCAGTTGGATGCTGGAGCACTGGTTTATTCCGGTTGCGGAGAAAGCATTACTTCCTACAATAGAATTCGCAAAGTCTATTCAACCGGATCTACTAATTACTGATTGTACGGCATTGTGGGGAGCGATGGTAGCAGATGCAACCGGCATTCCCTGGATTTCATACAGTCCTGGGATACTTTTACAATCTGCTTCCCGATATTTTGTGCTTCAGGATGTTTATGGAGAGGCTAGTCCGATGAACTGGTCAGGCGAATCTTACGTTGACCCTACCCTATTGCGACTTGAACGTCGGTTAAATCGGTTACGTAAAACTGCCAATTTGCTACCAACCACTAATTTAAATCGTCTATCCCCTATTCTCAATTTGTGTTTTACGTCCTTGAATATTGAATTGAATGGAGCAGGGTTGCCCGCTACTGCTATTTGTACGGGGAGTGTTTTTGGCCAGCGGCACGACATTGATCCTTTCGAAGGGGTTTCCTGTGAAGAGGTGGAGGAGAATCTGCCAATTGTATATCTTTCTCTTGGTAATGTGTTTGGAGGACAAACGGAGTTATTACAAAAAATAATAAATGCGGTTTATTCTATTAATGTAACCGTTGTTATTGCTAAAAACAGAGCACAGAACCTTAGTATACCGTCAAATTCTACTGCAAAATTTATCCAATTAGATCAACCAATTTCTCAACAAACCCTGTTGAAAAAAACGAGCTTGATACTAGGAACTGGCGGCTACAATACAGTCCTCGAAGGGTTGAGTTATGGAGTGCCAACCTTGTCCCTCCCTCAAATTGAAGACCAGCGAATTCTGGCACTGCGACTGGAAGAACTAAGCCTTGGCTACCCGCCAATTGACAAACATGCAGAACCATTCGAAATAAAAGAAGCGATTCTTAAAGCCCTGAAAGACCAGTACGTCCTGAAAAAAGTAAAACAATATTCATTTGAACAACGCATCACAAACAGTATTCGGAAAGCAGCTAGTTTGATTGAAAATTGCCTCAAAAAGGAAACTAATATCAAGGATACCGACTCCAGACATCTTCTAAACTTACCAGAATATCCAAATTTTGCTCCGCGTTTCCGGCTCTTTGAACAAAAGGAGGAGATCATATTCAAATCCTATTCAGAAGAAGTTGTTTTGAAAGCACCCGTAGTAAAAGAAGCCATCCATTGGCTATGGAAGAAAAAGGGCGAAAAACTAAACTTGTTCCAATTGTTAGATCAGTGGAATGGAGATGCCAATCTTTCCCTCATTATGTCCTCACTTGTAAATAAAGGTATTATGGAAAACAAACAGATTACAGATCCCCTGGAAGAAGAATACAGCAGTCAAATCTCTGTTTTTTCTCACGTCAACGGAGGCAACGGAATGACGCACGAACTCCAACGAGGTGGTCAGTATCAGCGACGATTGCAACAAGCAAAGGTGATGGTTTTTGGGAATGGCGTCACTGCGTCCAATCTCCTACGACAATTGGCTATGATTGGTATCGGCAAACTGAATGTTGTGGGTGAAGGTGTGGTAAATGAACGACTGATAAATAAAGGAGGCTGGTTTCATCGCCAGGACTTAAACCAGCCGAGAACAACCGCCTTAAAAAATGCATTAACAGATTTAAAACCCAAGCTAAATTTTAATGATTATAATTCTGTAGAAATCCTGGAAGGCTTGTCAGATGAGGAGTTACCGGATATGATAATTCTGGCGGAGGATGCTTACCATCAAGAGATTTATCATAAAGTAAACAAATTCTGCCTTCAAAAAAACATCCCGTGGTCAAGCATTCGTCAATCCGGCTGGAACGTCGAAATTGGCCCTACCATCTTCCCCAACCAAACGGCATGTTTCAAATGTTTTGAGCTACGTAGACAAGGCGGCCTTTCCGACCAAACTACGCTCAATGGCAAAATGATCGATCTCCGATCAGGTTGGTTTCATCTACCGATTGGTGTCGACTGGCTTTCCATGGAAACACTTAAGTTATTGACCGGTTTTGGAGAGGTTTCCAGCACTGCCAAAACAATTGTTTTTCTTGTTCCAACTATGAACATAAAAAAGCACAAGGTGCTAAGACTCCCCAATTGTCCCGATTGCAAAAATACGCTTGCTAAACCTGCCACCACTCCCTGGCATCCTGAAAACTACAAAAACGCCCCTTGATTTATGTATATAGAACACGATATTCTTGATGCGCTTGGAGGAATAGGGGTAGGCTGGCATCTTGTTCCTTTCGACCCTGGCGCACCTTCCATCTACAATGTGACCATCCGCATGGCCAAGACCACTCCCTATCTCCAACACCAGGTAAATGAATTTAATGGAGGGGCGGGTTTGGATCCTGAAGATGCTAAATGGGCGGCTATTGGCGAGTCTGTCGAACGGTATTGCTCAGGAGTCTTATTACCAGAACGGTTTGTCTTTGGATCCTGGAAGGAATTGCAATCGCAAAACCCACTTCACCCAGACGAAATAGCCCTTTTCGCTGATTTTCAGGAAAAAGATTTGCCTACCCAATTATTCAAGGAGGATACGCCGGTGACTTGGGTCCATGGAAAGTCTTTAATCACTGGTAAAAATCGATTGGTGCCTGCTTGTCTGGTACAAATTCCCTACATGAGAATGCACAAGGAAGAAATCGTGATTGGCCCCGCCATTTCGACGGGAATGGCTTGCGGGCCAGACCTTGATTGGATTTTGAGATCAGGACTGAATGAATATATTGAGCGGGACGCCTTCTCCATTTTTTGGCTCAATAAACGTCCTGCACCACAATTGATTTTGGACGAACCCTGGATCGAAAAGATAGTTAAAGAACGATTTCAACGGCCGAATCTAGAGTACCTGTTGTTTTTGATGGAAACGGACTTGCCCCATTCTACCGTGATCTGTTTTATAAAAGATTACAATTTTGATCCACCTATTGTGAATGTAGGAGGTGCTTGTCGGGCAGACATCAGAAAAGCCATCGTCAAGGCAATGGTCGAAGCAGTTCAGGGCTGGACGTGGGCAAGGTTCAAACGGCTAGAACAAGGTGCGCAAGAAACACCGACATCCTTCCAACACATTACAGGATTTGAAGAGCGGGTGGATTTGTATGCGACGGCTGATATGGATGCCTCTCTTTCTTTTTTGTTTGATAATCCTGAACGGATAAAACTGTCCGATATTCCAGTTTGTTCCACTTCAGAAACCGAGGCAATTCCAAAGATGTTATCCGCCATTCATGAGGCTGGAAGCGATGTCGTTTATGTAGATTTGACCATGCCAGATATTCAAGACCTTGGTTTGCAAGTCGGTAAAGTTTATTGTCCAGCCTTGCAGCAAATAGAAGGTAATTTTCAACATATTTTACTAGGAGGAAAACGCTGGAGTCAGGTACCTCAAAAGCTAGGATGGAGGACCACTCCTACCCTTCCAGAAGAGATCAATCCTTTCCCTCATCCCTATCCATAATCCAACAATATGAGCAAAAAAGAAAGACTTACCGGGCATGCCGAAGAAGAGACAACATTAGTTTCTCAGATTTACCATGAAAATTCTAAGTTATATCCTTGTAATTTGCCCTTGTTTTCCAAGATCAATTTTTTCAATAATTCACTGGAAGGAAGAGATTTAGTCGAGCGTGCTGGCAAGGTTTATCCTTGTGCCTTTCGAACTGATTTACCGGAACCAAAAGATATAGATATGTCCATAGCGGAGGCGATTTTTGATAGAAAATCCTCTTCTAGATTTAATGGTCATCAACTGACTTTGGAGGAGGCCGCTACCCTATTGAAATATGGAAATGGCACCACCCATTTTGCGAAAGAAAAGGGATTGTATCGTCGGGCAATTCCTTCTGGAGGTGCACTCTATCCAACTGAAGTTTATCTATTGCCGCTGGATATGCCGGAATTGGAGGTTGGTGCTTATCATTATGAGCCCCGAAAACACCGTCTTGCAAAATTTGAAGAACGTGCTTCTGAGCCAACGTTGGCAAAGGCATGTACTACAGATTTGGCGTTGCCGACTGCTTCTGCTGCAATTGTGATCACGGCGTGTTTTGAGCGACAGCAGGTAAAATACGAAGAACGGGCGTATCGGTTTTCTTTATTGGAATGTGGTCATTTATGTCAGAATATTTTGCTGATGGCTGCCGCTTTGGGATTGGGTGCTTTGCCGGTTGGCGGTTTTATGGATGATTTTGTGAATGATTATCTGCAACTTGACGGGACTACAGAATCTGCGATTTATGTGATATTGGTTGGGGGAATAAAAGAGTAGAAAGTGGTTGATAGAAAGTATAGACGATTTCAACTAACAACTTCTTAAGTTATCCAATATCCATCAACTAATCCACAAATAACTAATCAGATAAATTCCATTTTCATTTTGCAGCTGACTTCTTGTGGAGCAGGCTTATTCCCACCAAAATAAAAATTGATAAAACTTAATCTCTTTTTATTGTGAGAGAAGGACATTTCATGAAAATAAATATCATTATTATAGTTTAATCGCCATTTGTACAGTTTTCTTTCTCTGTCGATGAGCAAACAAATTTGCACCTCTGTTTCCCTACAAACAGATAGCAGTGGAGGAAACATGTCTCTTCCTCCTTCAATATGGTAATAAGGGGCCAGCTCAATTAGATCGGTATCTGGATTGTATCGCCAGCCGATCATCGCCGCTTCTTTCCTTGTGTTTAGGGTACTAAAAAAAACGCCACAGAGTTTATTCCAATCTTTTTGGTCTATGCTTCGTGCCCCATTTTCTTCTTTTAAAATGTAGTTGCAATCATGGTTAAACTGTACTGCCCAGTGAATCTCTGGTGTATTTTTTTTGAATTTTAATACTCTTGGATAGGAAAAGTGCTTTCCCTTTTTGACAGTATACATCTTGCCAGGATTCAGCTTCTCCTCCTCCTTCATAATAAAGGAAGTCAACCAAAACAAACAGCAATAAGCAATTAATATTAAATACATACTCAAAGAATTCTTCTTCAAAATAAGCAGATAATCTCTGAAAACGAACATGTTGTGTAATTAATGTACCCAGCGCTTGGTATTCACCACTGCTTTCGGGTAATCTGCTCCTAGTTTGACATGTACCTCTTCTTGCTCCTCAAAACTCAGTGTATCCGGTCGATGGATTTTAGAAGCGGGTACTTCCGTAAGTTCAGGTATCCAAAGTTTGACGTATTCACCACTAGGATCATACCGTTTGGCTTGTAGCAAAATATTAAAATATCGGTCTTCTCTAGGATCATTTCCGATGCCTGCTAAATAATTCCAATTGCCCCAATTGCTGCAAATATCGTAATCAATCAGCATAGATTCGAAATACTCTGCACCGATTTGCCAGTTCACTTTTAAGTCATTAATGAGGAAACTTGCTACGTTTTGGCGACCTCTATTGGACATGAATCCGGTTTGGTTGAGTTCGCGCATATTGGCGTCAATCAAGGGAACACCAGTGCGGCCTTCTTTCCAGATTTTGAATCGGTGCATATCGTCTTCCAAATCTTCAGGGACTTCGCCTTTGATGCCTCCTTTTTCGAAAATAGCAGTCTTGTATTTTTTCCCCATCAATCTGAAAAAGTCCCGCCATAACAATTCAAAAAACAAATGGTAGGTCGATTTATTTTTGACTTTAGAACGTTCGTATCGCTTTATTTCTGCATAGATTCGCTTAGGAGAAATACACCCAATGGCCAACCAGGCAGACATTTTTGAGGAGTAATCTTCGCCGATCATTCCGTTTCTTGTTTCCTTGTAAGTTTGGAGGAGCTCTCTTTCCCAGATATAATCATTGAGGCGCTCTAATGCTTGTGTTTCGCCACCTTTGAAGGGGAATGCGGATCGATAGTCCCTTTCAAAATCTTCAAAATTGAAGTCCTGGAGTTCGGGTATTTTACCGTAGTTTATTTTTATCGTGGGTGCGGCGATTCGTTTTGGGCTAGGTAGCGGTTCGCGTACTGGAACAAACCGTTCTACTTCTTTCCTGAAATGAGTAAAGGAGTCCGGGCAATGCGATACCGGGAAAGGCAAGTCTTGTGTATAATACAGCATTTTCCCTCTGAAATAGTGCAATTCTACCCCAATTTTCCAAAGATTGCTTTCTAGTTTGTCCTGGACTTGTACTTCTTCGTGCGTTCGTTCTCTATTGCAAAACACCCAACTTGCCTGCACTTTTTCTGCAATTTTGAATACCTCTTCTTCTGGTTTCCCAACGCGTACAACAAGGCTGGTGCCTAGTTTTTCGAAGGACTTTCTTAAGTCTTCTACGCTTTCAATTATAAATTTTGTTCTGAATTTGTCTGTTTTGCGAAATCCATAGGACGTATCTCCTGAAAACAAACGTTCATCAAACACAAATACAGGGATTACCTCATCACATCGTTCAATTGCATAATCAAGGGCTTCGTTGTCATGAATCCGAAGATCCAGACGAAACCAAATAACAATTCTTTTAGGCTTTTCCATGATTTAACAGTTACGGGTGTTCACGACTCAAATATACAACAAACCTCCTGATTATTAGTTGTACATGCAATGCGTAAAATACGGTTTTATTATTTAGACTGAGTCTAAATAATCTAATTGATGGTTGGATTGATGAATAGTGGATTTGTTAATTGGGATTGGGGTTTGTGTTGCAGAGACGCTTGGCAATGCGTCTCTGCATTCCGCCTAAAAACTAGTAACTTTTATTTCATAAACTAATTAACCAGTTAAGTCAATTCTGCAATAGTTACACCGTCGCCGCCATGATTATCTTCTTCGTGTTTTATGGACGAAACCGCATTGTACTCTCGCAATTTTTGTTTTACTGCAGTCCGCAGTACACCGTCGCCTTTACCATGGATGATCCGAATGGAAGAGCCGTTGGCAATTAGCGCGTCGTCTACGAACATTTCCAGTGTTTTGAGGGCTTCGTCTCTACGCATCCCTCGAAGGTCGATTTTTGCTACAAATTTGGAGGCTTCGGATGCCACATCCATCGTGATCTTTCCTTTTTTTGGTGCGGTGATTGGGGAATTGGCAGGAACCAGATCGCGTAATTTAGCAGTCATTCGTAAATTGTTTACGATGATAACGGCTTGTTTTTTCTGGATGGATTCAATCTTGGCTACTTCTCCCCCGCTTTTGAGTCGCACAAAATCTCCAACTTGTAATGGGCCAGATTTCTTTTGTGGTTGAAATTTGGGATCGTAGACTTTTTCGTTGAGAGAGGCTACTTCTTCGGTCAATTCTCTCCTTTTGTCCTTTGCTTTAGCTAGCAGGGCTTTTGCCTTTTCGAAGTTTTTTTCTTCTTTTAGTTGTTTGACAAGTCGTTCCATTTCCTGATTGGAGCGGGCGGTGTCCTGGAGTTCGTGTTGTTTGATGTCTAGTTTTAGTCGTTTGCGTTTGACGTCTAGGTCCAGGCTCATTCGGTCGTAGTTTTTGACTAGTCGGTCCAGTTGGTGTTGGCGTGATTCTAGTTTTGCGACCTGGTCGGTGAGTTCTTGTTTTTCTCGTTGCAGATCGACTAGCAACTGGTCGATTGCTTTTTCGTTTTTGCCTGTTTTGTGCTTGGCATATTTCAACATCTCCTGATCCAGTCCGTTCTTTTCGGCAATCTCATACGCATAGGAACTTCCCGGTCGTCCAATGGTCAATTCATAAGTTGGAGAGAGGGTATCACTATCAAACGTCATGCAGCCATTCACAATCCCCTTATTCTTATAAGCAAAGATTTTCAGATTGGAATAGTGGGTTGTTACCAATCCAAAGACTTTTTTGTTATTTAGATCACGAAGCATGGCCTCTGCTATTGCTCCTCCGATTTTGGGATCTGTACCAGAGCCAAATTCATCAATCAGCAATAACGTTTTAGGCGTAGCATTCTCCATGAAAAACTTCATATTCTTTAGCCTTGAACTGTATGTACTTAGTTCATCTTCCAAAGATTGCTGGTCGCCCATATCAATAAAAATCCGTTCGAAAACGCCCATTTCAGATTCTGGATTGATAGGAACCAATATTCCAGCCTGAAGCATCAGCTGCAGCAGTCCTAACGACTTCAAACAGATAGATTTCCCTCCTGCATTTGGCCCACTGAGTACGAGAATTCGGTTGTTGTTGGTGAAGGCAAGGGAAAAAGGGATCGTCGCTTTATCTTCTGATTTATTCTTTAGATAAAGCAGTGGATGATAGCCATCTTTGATCCCAACAAATGGTTCGTCCTTCAATTTTGGAAAATTCGCGTCCATCTCCAGGGCCAATTTCGCTTTAGAGCGAATGACGTCCAGGCGGATAATAATCGTCTGGTATTCTTCGAGCAAGGAGAGATACGGTCGTAAGGTATCGCTGAGCGCTGCTAAAATCCGATAGATTTCTCTTTTTTCTTCATTCTCCAGATCGAAAATATCATTGTTGATTTGAATGATTCCCTCTGGTTCAATGAAGGTCGTTTTTCCGGTAGATGATTCATCATGGATAATACCGCGTACTTGACGTTTGTGTTCAGCTGGAACGGAAAGTACCCGACGGCCATTTCTAAAACTTTCAACGTTATCGGTCAGCCAGCCTTTGGTTTTGTATTGGCTGATGACAGAGTTGAATTTTCGTTCCAGCTCCTTACGTTTTGCAATTTGCAGTTTACGGATGCGCATTAATTCGGGAGAGGCATCCGATCGGATGTTGCCTTCTTCATCGATGACTTTGGTGATCGCTTCGAGCAACTCTTTGTTGAAAAAGTAAGGTCGGATGATATTGTAAAGGGTCGGATAGGCTTCTACTTTTTCTGTCTTAAAAAATTCGTAGAGGCCACCGATAATTCGCATCATGGTAGCAATCTTCCTCAGCTGTGTTACATCTAACACAAAACCGACCACCTCCAGGTATCGGAATTCTTCTTTGAGGTCAGCGTATTCGTACAATGGAATGCGGTGATTCTGCTCTATTGTCGTTTTAAACTCGTTGGCTTCTTTGAGTAGCGTTTCGATTATCATCTTCTGTGTATGGATGACCAACGTGGCTACTTTTTCTTTGCCTGGTTCTCCAAGACAGTAGCTACTCAAGCGTTCGAGCAGTTTGTCAAACTCTAATTTCTGGTATATATCTTCTGGTGCGAGTAACATGTTCTTATTTCTAGTAGAATTTATCTTAAAAGTGTTATGCCGATTAGGATAAACCCCAATTATGCATGGTGCGTACAACGAACAAAGGTACGGGATAGTTCCAAATTGTTAGAATGAATACTTCACCTTCTAGGAATTAAGGCCGTAAACTTCGCACCTAAAACAAATTGATAACAAATCTCCACGTTCCCCGTAACGGCGAATTCATTCGCCACTCCTATGTTTGTAATATAAACAATAAGATGAAAGCGGGTATTTGTAATCTATTGAAAAATACCCGGTTCCGACAAGGTCTCCAAAAACTCAACAATAAATCCCTTTTCCGCTTCCGTCAGCAAAAGCGGATCAGCCGACAACGTTTGGTTATCAAGCGCCAAACCCATCCCCACTCCACCACCCAAATCATAAAACTCCATTACCTCCTCCAACGTTTTGAATGAACCATTATGCATGTAAGGAGCTGTCAGTGCTGAATTTCGCACGGTCACCGTCTTAAAAGAGTGGGCAAAATGCGGATAGTTCTCAAAATTCAGCCCATTGCCCAAACGGCCTTTGTCTGCATCAAGCATTGGACGTAACGTATCAAATCCATCAGTAACTCCTAGGACTTCCGACTCCGCTTCCAGGTAAAAAGGAGGCACCATTCCATTAAAAACAGGTGCAAAATGACAAGTCCCACAAGCCGCCTTTCCCATAAATAAGTTGAAGCCTTTTATGGCGTCCTGCGAATAGGTTTTCTCCTCATTTCGGACGTAGCGATCGAATGGGCTATTGAAGGAAGACAGCGAACTGACATAAGCGGCGATCGCATTGCTGATTGACTGACTATTGATGTCTTGCTTTGAAATCCCCTTGTAGGCATCTGCAAATTGCTGTCGGTAGTTTGGATCTCTGTTGAGGCGATCGGTTATTTCCTTGAAACTAATATTAAACTCCATGGAATCGCTGACTACGTGAGCCACCTGTCTTTCGAGATTGAATTCTCGCAGGTCCCAGAAAAACCGGGAGGAATAGGCGGCATTGATCAACGTCGGAGAGTTTCTTTTGGTGTAATGGCCAGATTGATTGGTGGCACTTTTTGGCAATCCATCGGCAAATGCTTTTTTGGGATCGTGGCAAGAGCTGCAGGCCATATCCTTATTCTTAGACAAAATAGGATCAAAAAACAAAGCCCGTCCTAGCGCAATCGAAGCAGGATGCTCCAACGGAAAATAGGTGAATTCGGAGTAATGGCTGCGATCCAAAAAATCTTCCGCAAATACATTTTCACTGTCATAGTTATGTGCGTGGTAGCGAAATCGGTCGGCATTCACCCCATTGTCCACTCGAAAATGGAGCATTGACTTGTAGAGCGGATTGATTATTTCTTTTAGAAAACTCATTCGATCAAACGTATCAAAATCTTTATTTTTTTGGAAGACTTTTGCTGCTTTCTTAAAGAGTTTGTCTGTTGTACAAAAGGCTTTTTTCGCTTCTGGTTCGTGATGGCCATCAAAAAACAAAAATGCCTGGTGCATTGCTTGAAAACTAGTTTCTGCTTCTAACAATCCATTGCCAGAACCTGGCGTATCGAATCCGGTAACTCCTAGGGTAAACACTCGAATCAGTCCCGTTCTAATCGCTTCAATCAGTTGTTTTTCTCCTAGATTGAAGGTTGGATGGGATTGGGCAATAAAGTCAATATCGGTGACCAAATCGGAGGAGAGTTTTCTTATTCCTTCAATTTCCTGAAACGGTTGATCGCTGTATATCAGTTCGTCCAGCGTTTGCAAACCATTTGGGGCGACAATGTCCACCAGTGCATTTTCCTTGTCGACTTTAGGAAGCGGACCTCCATTCACCTTCATATAATTGTAGGAACTTTCATAGTAGTCAAAAATGAATTCTATGCGCTTGTAGGCTAATCTGGTTTTGGTGAGCTGGTTTTGTAGATTGGGCACTTGCTCCTTGGTAGTTGTTTTTGCAGCGGTCTCTTCTAGGATACTGACTACTTGTTGAAACACTCTGAAATTGTTGAGGTATTCTTTTCTGAAATCTTCTAGGAACTTGGAGGATTCTATGCCTGGTGCTGGAGCATAAAGCGCCAAGGAGAGAATACTTACTAATAGAATCGAAATTGTCAGTTTTATTGTACTCATTGATTGAGGTAGTAGTTAGTAACAGGTAGAAAGTTGAAGGATTGAAAATGGTTTTAGTTAAACAATACTTTTTTGTTTTTTGGAAGTGCTCCATGTATATAACGTAGTATTCCACCAAAAAGTTAAACTATTTATTCAAGAAAATAAAGCAGCTCGCCCTGAGCATCAAGCCAATTGCTCTAAAAACCAATATTTATCAGCCAAGAGCGGTGTTGCTTCAATTTCCTCCAACAACGCCTTCTTAGCAACGCGGTCATAAGGATTCAAACTTACCAATTTATTGATACTTGAGATAAAATTTTGATAGATTGATCGTTGATAACCGATCATTTTTTTTCTTTGAATGTAGGCCTTAAAACTTTGGATGACCAACTCCAGAGCATCCAGCTCGTTTTGTTCATAATAGATTCGCGAAAGCAAAATTTTTGTATCCAGATTGATATAAACATCATCGCTAAGAGCAGTGACCGCTAATAATTTCAGGGCTTTTGCGTATTCTTTTTTTGTGCTGTGCATCCTAGCGAGATTGTAGCTGTAGGTCACTTCTCGGTAGGGTGCCTCCACATTCATCTTATAGGTTTTGATAAACTGCTCGACCCATTCAAACTTACGCAGACGCAGCGCTACGGCAACTATGTTTTTGAAAGTAAATCGGGAAAGTACTTCATTCGTTATAAAAACGCCTTGCTCGATCCCTGATTGATACAAGGCAAGCAATTCATGCATTAGTTCGAGTCGCCCCTTGTTGATATTTTTGATTGCAATGTTGATTGCCAGCAAGTAGATATCTCGCATTTCGTCCTTTTCAAACAACTGCACACTAGCAATCAATGTATGCTGCATCTGTTTAAAAAAGGCAATATTATCTTCATTTATTTGTGCCAAATACAAGTAATAATAAATACCTATAGCAGGAACATGCTGCAACTCACGTTTTTCCACTTCTTGTACCACCAGGGAGACTATCCCCAGATCATAACTGGTGCTATAGACGGTCTGATGAGCCAACATAACACAACTCTGTCGCAAACGATCTGCAAAATAACTAATGTCGAGTCGATCAGAAACTACCTGCAGATTATTAGCCGATGCTCGCTTTTGTTGAGTAAGCGCATTGTATTTTTCTTTTTCAAGCTCGTAGTTCCATTGATGGTATTGGACGTCTCTGCTTGCTGATTTCGCGAGCATCTCCTCTGCTTGTCGTACGGTCTGATCAAACAATTTATGCAGGTTGCGCTTTCGATAAGACTGGCATAAAGCTAATAACTCCGCATTTTTTTTCTGATGCATTTCCTGGTGAATCAAAAAACGTTCAAGTCGCTTCAATAAATAGGACATCAGGTTCCGAATAGGTTTGTCCTTGTACGGTTTGTTTCCAAACAATAACTCAAAGATCTTTTTTTTACTAAAATCAGGCTTCCGAACCTTCAATTGACTGCGTAGATAGTCAAACAAAGCCTCCACCTGCTCGTGCTGATTCACCAACTTCGAGGTCAAAAACAGCTTAAAAACTCTCAATTCTTCTTGATCCAGCGATTTTAAGACGAGTACTAATTTAGATTTTTCCATTGCAGCAGGACAGATTATTACATAATCATTTACAAATCAAATAATTAAACCAATATTTAATATTTTACACAGGACAAATTAACTTTTTTGTCTTTGAATTCAAAATTAGAATAGTTGATTTTTGTTTAATGAATATTCCCAAAAGATTATTAAATTTAATACACATGAAAAACCCCTGTTACAAGCGTGTTCTGGCATCCAAGGTCCTTGCTATATTTATTATCTTGATACATTCCTTTCCCAATTTATATGGTCAGGGCTGGACAAGGGTGTTTCATCCATTAAATATGAATTATAGCACCACCGCCTTCGGTGGTATTGAAAACACACCTGATGGTGGTTTTATTCTGGCAGGTAGCGCTACACAGGGAGTTGATTGGGACATGCTTGTTATAAAAACAGACCCAGAAGGATACATACAATGGGAAAAAAGGTTGATAAACATCGACACTTTCCTTGATGCTGGTCTTGATATCGAACTAGTTTCAAGTGGCGGCTATATTGTAGCCGGGCAACAACGAGACACCTCAGAAAACTATTCTGGGTATGCCGTCCGTATAGATCTATCAGGAAATACACTCTGGGAATATACCACTCCCCCAGTAAATCCTCCGAGAGACACCGTAACCTTCCAGTTTAATGCCGTTTTCGAAACACCGGATGGTGGTTTTCTCCTACAAAGCAACAACGGCACCATATACAAACTAAACGCTACAGGCACCCTCGTTTGGTCTCAGCAATACCACTTGAAGACGTCAGATTTTTCTAAAAACCCAAATGATACGTACTCCATGGTTGCTTTTGAGTTTAGCCCCGACTCCCTAGAGACCGATGGACGAATCACCACCATCGATCAAGATGGAAATACCTTATGGAGCATACCAATTGGGACTCCCTTGTACTATGAATATAACGGAGTTGTCACTCCCACACTCGACAATGGCTTAATATCTGCGCACCATATTCAATACAATTCCTCACAAGTTGATAGTTTATTTATCGAATTTCACAAAATGGACAGCCTCGGCGTTATTGAATGGACTAATAGGATTGAATCACATTATGCCACAACGTTGTATGATATAAAAGCTACCCCGGACGGAGGTTATATTTTATCAGGATCAAGTTTGGATGTTGCTATTAGCGCAACAGCCATAAAAGTAGATGCCAATGGAAATTTGCTTTGGAAAAAGTCACTTCAAAAACCGAGAAATTTCATTGAAGCTGCCATTACATCTGATGGGGATTATGTTTTTGCAGGCAATTATGGCTTTTCAACTATTTACAATTATAGCAATACAGCCTACTTGATCAAATTGACCAGTAGTGGGGAACATGTCACCAATTATATAAAAGGAACGGTGGGCAAAGACGACAACCTCAATTGCCTGGCGGACTCCTCAGAAACCCGTTATAAAAATTGGTTGGTGCAAGCAAAGGATCAGCAACAAACCTCCCACTTTGAGGTTACTGATTCTCTTGGCAATTATGAATTTAATCTGGATAGCGGTCTTTATGATTTGAAGCTGCTACCTCCAGGGCCCTTGTGGGGAACCTGCCAAACTCAAACCCAAATTTCGCTTGCCCAGTATGATACTGCAGTAGTCGATTTGGTAGTCCATCCAGTTGTTACGTGTCCCTATTTGACCGTTGGTATCAGTACTTCGTTTTTGAGGCGCTGTTTCCAAAACACCTTTCAAGTCGCTTATTGCAATTACGGAACAGCTGATGCTACTAATGTTTATGTGGATGTAGACTTTGACCAATACTTGCACGTAGACACTAGCAGCATTCCCTGGTTTGCACAAAATGGGACGACTTACTCGTTTTTTTTAGGCGACCTTGCTGTAAATGAATGCAGGAGTTTCAAAGTCCTGGCTACCGTAGATTGCGATTCTACCCTATTGGGACAAACCCATTGTGTAGAAGCTCATATTTATCCCGACTCCTTGTGTCTTTCTCCGGGAATGGATTGGGATGGATCTATCACTACCGTCACCGCGACTTGCGAGTTGGACTCCGTTCTTTTGAACATAGAAAACACAGGCACTAGCAACATGACCAATCCGCTTGAATATATTGTAGCGGAGGACAATCTAATTGTAAAATCTGGGATGTTTCTGCTAGCTGTCAGTGAAAATTTACCGTTGAAGTTTCCAGCCAATGGAAGTACCTATAGAATATTTGCCGAGCAGGCAGGAGGCTATTATCCAATTAACTACTTGCCTACTGCTGCAATTGAAGGTTGCGGTCTAAACCCAATTACCCAAACCTTTACCGTTGGTTTATTGAACAACCTGCCTAACAGCGATCAAATTGATCAAATAAGTAAATTGTGTTTGGAGAATGGAGGTTCCTACGATCCAAACGACAAAAGAGGATACCCAGAAGGAGTTGGAGAAGACCATATCATAGAAGCAGGTGTTGACCTGGATTATCACATTCGTTTTCAAAACACCGGCACGGACACTGCATTTACTGTAGTGATAAGGGACACTATCTCCCAACACCTAGACTTAACCACAATTGTTCTCGGTGCTTCTAGTCACAACTATGACTTTTCGATTGTGAATGGTACTACTTTAAAATTTACATTTAATAATATTCTACTAGTAGATTCCGTTGCAAATGAGCCGGATTCACATGGATTCCTAAGCTTTAAGATTGCCCAACAGGACAGTCTCCCGCTGGGGACTTTGATCACGAACAGTGCTGCTATCTACTTTGACTACAACGCACCTGTAATAACGAAGGAGACCTATCATGAAATTGGTAAAATTCTGGTTACAATCGTTCCAACAGAAATAGAAGTTCCTGCCTTCCCCGATTTACAGATCACTGCATTTCCTAACCCGTTTCAAAACTCGACGGTCTTCAATATAGAGGGAGCCCCTAAAGGGGAAAAACAGTTTGTTTTAACAGACGGCACTGGAAGGATTGTCCATCAACATTTTTTTGAAAACCATCAATATGAGTTGACACGAAAAAGGTTGGCGGCGGGAATCTACTTTTATTCTATTTTATACGAGGGTTCGATTCTTGGTAGCGGGAAAGTAATGGTTAGTTATTAGATGTTTCCAAGCAAAAGAGTGGTCTGAACACCACTCATTCGATATTTTTTTAAAAAAGCATTAAACGTTGGAAGTTTTTTCAGTAATCCATGTTTTTACTCCATAGGAGAAAACATTCCATCGTATTTTTGCTACGCTTGATGGGAATTCCGTTGTTTTGGAACGGTGTAAGCTTAATGCATCATTAGTTGGAGCATACGCATCCCTTCTGTGTTAATAATCAAGACCATCTGCCTACTTAAAACGAACACTTTGTTTATTGTAGATGATATCAACGGAATACAATTTAGCAAAAAACCAACCTTCTAATCCCCTTCCTTCTCCTCCTTGATCTCCTGCTGAATAGACTTCATTTGCGTAATTAAAAACTTCAGTTTTTCTTTTTCGTCATCACTCAATTCTCTGGTTTCTGCAATGGCGTTGATTTTTTTAATCAATTGAAAATTTTTCCACATTTCTTTTTGGAGAACTTCTAATTCTTTGCTCATTTTTCTTTAATCTAATTTCCACAAAATTACAAGAAAATTTAGGTTTTAACGGTTTTCCAAACTGTTTTTTTGAGAAGAATTACTAGGCCCTTTTCTCCTACCCTAATAGACACCTTAACTACAAATCTAATTCAATTAATAAAAAAGAAACCCATCCTATCAACCTTAATAAATAGTCAGATTAAGAGACTTTTACTATTCAGGAGAAAAAAATACGCAGCAATTCTTGCGTCAATCTAATCGAATAACCCTAACAACTTTAGTCTAATTTCAACTTCACTAGTTATAAAACACTACCTTACAAGCATCTACCTTAACAATCTCAATATCAAAATGAAAAGACAAGCACGAAAGGCATTCAATATCTTATGGATAATTTTCTTATCCTTCTCCTATTTTCAAACAACGTTGGTTGGCCAATCCAATTGGACTAGAACAAACCCAGGTGGCGGGGGAGCTATTGCGGTGGTTGGAGCAACTGCAAACGGCACAATACTTAGCGCTTCCGATTTAAGTGGCATCTACAAATCTACCAACAACGGCGCAAGCTGGGAGGTATTAGGAGCAGCTCAAGGGCTAACGGAGACAAGCATTACTTCCTTTGGGTTTCATCCTTTGGATGGGAATACTTTTGTAATCGGGACGACTATTGGTGCGTTTAAAACAACAGATGGTGGCAACACAATTAATCGGGTGAACCTTCAAATTGTACCAAACTCAGGATTGGGATATGTGGAAAGTCTAGCGATGGATATGACAACAGGGAATATTGGCTATATGGCGCACCATGATAATTGGAATCCGCCCCTTTCTTTTCTAAAAACTACAGATGGTGGAGACAATTGGTCTATACTATCTACTAGCGGTTTACCAGCCAATGCAAGTATCACTAAAATAATGGTTGATCATATAAATCCCGATATTGTTTATGTACTATCGGGCAAATCTCGATTTAGGTGCAGTCTACCTAATTTGTATCGATCGATTGATGGAGGAATTAGTTTTGTAGAAATAGCCACAAGTATAGGAGATATACTCGACATGGATCTTCACCCCTCTAATTCTAACATCATTTACGTGAGTACGTTTGAAGCCAATGCTTGTAGCGCACCGATGTGGCAATATTCGGTCGGAGATGAATACGCTGGCGAATTTTATAAGAGTACAAATGGAGGCCAAAGCTTTCAAGAAATCAGCGATAAAACTGGGATCATTAGTGTAGGCAACAATCCAGACAATATCAGTCTGACCGATATCTTTTTTCCCCAAGATTGGAATCCTAACGCTGGCACATGGAGCACTGATGATGGAGGGACAACTTGGACACATACTGGATTTGTTCAGAATTGGTTTACTGGTTGGGCAACAAGTAATAGCTTTATTTGGTCTTACAGTTTTAATGGCTTATCCAAAACACTGCGAAAAGATAGATTTAATCCTGATAGACTGTATGGTTCATTTGGGCAATGGGCGTGGAGCTCAATAGATGGAGGTACTATTCTAAACAATATTTCGACAACTGCACTGGGGAATGATCAATTCATTTCTACAGGCATGGAAAATATAGAAGGCCACTGTATAGATGTCAACGATACAAACCCAAATACAGTTTATATGGGTGGGTATGATCTTGGATTTTGGTATTCCTTAAACCATGGAGGTTCATGGAAAAGGAGTTTACCCGATAATGCCATCTACCCGGACTACACCTGGTATGCTGGAGGAGGGTCAAATTGTAATATTGTTCTTAGTGATCCTGCTAGAGAAAACGTAGTCTGGGCATCATTCTCTGCAGTGCAACCAGAAACAGAAAGCGCCCTTTTTAAAAGTACGCAGTTTGGTGAAAACTGGACAATAAGTAACACTGGACTTGCTCCTTTTGGTTTGACGATGCATGGCTTATCGCTTGACATCAACAGCCCGGTTAACAATCGGACACTTTATTTAACTCAAAATGGAGATGTTTTTAAATCGATTGATGATGGTCAGAGTTGGTCCCCGGTTCTACAAGTAGGCGGATTAAAATTCACAGAAGTTGATAAATTTAATCGTCAGATTGTCTACGCGGGAGGAGAAAATGGATTTTGGAGATCTATGGATGGAGGGACAAATTGGACAGACGTCAGCTTGCCGGAAATGAAGTATATTCCAACGGCGAATGGTGCGGTTATGAGCCCAGATATCGTGCCTACCTACAATGCATCTTGGACCAACCCTCCTCAAGATCAATGGCAAGGCATTTTTGACATTAAGTCGGACCCCAATGTAGCAAATCGTGTCTATGCTATTGCCTTTGGACCAAATAAAGGACTCTATAGAAGTGATGATTCTGGCACGACCTGGACAAAATTATACACCAATGATAAAATGCGAGGCATTGCAATTGCTCCTGGCAATTCTGACCTTATCTATGCATCGTCTTCACTTAGTTACCACTCTGGCGGTTACGACAATAGCTCCATCGGCTTCTTAGTATCAACGGATGCCGGTAGCAATTGGAATTTTGCAAATGAAGGAATGGCTTGGCCAAATGGCGGAAGAATGAAAATAGAATCAGGGAATAATCCGCACCTTTGGGCTTGGTCTCCAGGTACAGGAATTCAACACACCCCCATTCAAAACAGTTTATCTCAAACAGTGGAATGTAATGTCTCGTTGCTCATGGAAGGTGTTTTTGATGGACAAACCAACATGACCAACCAATTACAATCCTTCAACTTATTACCTTCAGGACAACCCTATTCTTCCACACCATGGAATTATCCAGGATTGGAAGGCGATGGATGGACCGCGTCAGACTATCCTCCTGGCACGGTCGACTGGATATTGATTAGCCTAAGAGCTTCGCCTAACCCTGTCGATGAAGTAGCAAAAGGAGCTGTTTTATTGATGAATGATGGATCTACTCATGAGGGCCTCTCTGCTTCCATTGAAGCGGCAGTTAGTTCTGTCTATATCGTAGTAGAACATCGAAATCACTTGCCGATTATGACACCGACACCTGTCCCGATTACAAATGGATTGCTTACCTATGATTTTACGCTTGCCAATAGCTATGCAGATGGCACTGGTTATGGTCAGAAGCAAATTGGAAGTTCTTGGGTGATGTTTGCTGGAAATGTTGACCAATCATTGCCTTCTGGTTATGAAATCTCCGCAGCAGATAAAGTTCTTTGGCAATTGCTCAATGGACAACCTGCAGTGTATCGTGCGGAAGATTTTAACTTAGATGGCGATGTTACAGGTGCAGACAAAGTTTTTTGGTCCTATAATAATGGTGTTTTTTCAAGCATTCCAAAGTAGTATACTTTTTTAGTAATTGGAATATTTACTCATTCATACTAAACGATCGTCTTTCAAAAAACAACCTATTTGTTTAAGAACATCCAATTGTCATCTAAATCTAAATACCTTCCTTTCGGGAATATCGGTTTAAACTGTTTGTTGTAGAATTTGAGGTTGTTTTTTTTGTCATTGTCGGTGAACCCTAGTCTGTTGTAAAACAGCATCCCATTATCCGTAAGGAGATCCTTTACCTGATTCAGAAAATCTTGTTGCTCAAATTCGTGGGGAATGACGTCGTCAATAAAGATGTCCACACAGATCATCTCAAATTTTTGATGGCATTGCGCTACGTAATTGTAGGCATCAGTACACACAATTTCAATCGGCGATTTCAAACCATTTAAGGCATATTTGTGGGCCAGATGGATGACTTCCTCGTCTATTTCTACTCCGGTAAAATGGTAGTTTACTTTGAAATTTCGCTCTAGCATCACGGGTATACTTCCGAGTCCAAGCCCCAGGATTAACACATTATTGACCTCCAATTTTTCTAGTTCTACCTTCTCAAAAGCGCGGTAATAATTAGTATACAGATCTTCAAACGAATAAATAGCGTTTTCTGTATTTAGCTGATACCGCCCTTTGTAATATAAGATTTCGAGATAAGGATTGTGCACCCCTTCCACTGCCTCAATTTGAAGAGGCCATAGATAACTTAACCATTTTTTCCATAGTGGTTGGATCATTTGATAGGTTATTGAGTGTATTAAGTTATTAGGTCACAAGATTATTAACTTATAGAGTATAATACTCCAATTTGTCCCTATTAAAAGTCTCTCTACACAGTTACAAGTCTATCCAACAACAACATTGACCATCCTCTTAGGCACGACAATAACTTTGCGAATCGACTTTCCTTCTGCCCATTTCTGAACAACTTCCAACTCTCTGGTGATTGCCTCCATGTCCTCTTTGGAAGCATCAGAAGCGAAGTCAAAGGTCGCCCGTTTCTTTCCATTAATACAAATCGGGTACGTAATGGTATCTTCTTTTAAGTAGTCTTCATTGACAATTGGATAGGTTCCTAAATGGACGGAACTTTCATTTCCAAATTTATGCCACAACTCTTCTGCTGCATGCGGGGCAAAAGGCGCGATCAAAACCACCAAAGTTTCTAAAATTTCCTTTTTGTGGCAATCCAATTTCCTCAATTCGTTGACACAAACCATAAATGCACTTGTACAAGTATTAAAGGACAACCGCTCAATATCTTCACTTACTTTTTTAATAGTAGTGTGCAATACTTTGAACTCGTCTTTGGTAGGAGCTTCGTCGACCACCAACCATTTGTCTTCGTTGTAGAATAATGCCCAGAACTTTCGTAAGAATTTAGAGACCCCTTCTATTCCCTTAGTATCCCATGGTTTTGCTTGCTCCAAAGGTCCTAAGAACATTTCATACATTCGGAAACAATCCGCACCATATCTATCTACCATATCGTCAGGATTCACAGAATTAAAATACCGTTTCCCCATCTTCCCGACTTCAGATTCTGTAAATAAATGAGAATCTGTACTTCCATTGGTCGCATTAAAAACGCCATTTTGGAAGATGCCTTTTCCACATTCAAAAATTGCATCAGCATAATCTGGTCGCCAATCGATAAATCGTTTGATACTACTTATATCCAAGTAGGAATCCACCGATCCGTATTCCTGTATGAAGTCTACATTGACAGGAATTCTGGCAAACTTGTCGGAATCTTTCCCTCCTTCTTGTTGGGCAATCTTGGAGCAAACAAAGTGACTAACGCCATCTGTTTTCTCTTTTTTCAAGTACATGTATTCAATGATGCCTTGAATCATCCCTTGGTTGACCAACTTCTTGAAGGGCTCGTCTACTGGTACTAATCCTTTATCAAATAAGAATTTATGCCAAAATCGGGAGTACATCAAATGGCCAACGGCATGTTCTGCACCACCGATATATAAATCGACCTCTTTCCAGTAGGCCAAGGCTTTTGGACTAGCAAATTCTTCTGTATTATCAGGGTCCATATACCGCAAAAAGTACCAAGAAGATCCAGCAAACCCAGGCATCGTATCTACTTCACGAGTAAACCCGTTTGGCAAGTTGGTCCAATCTGTTTTCTTTGCTAAGGGTGCTTTGCCATCTGCGGTAGGTTTGAAGTCATCCAAATCTGGCAATACCAACGGCAAATCACTGATGTCCATTTTATGCTCAACACCGTCTGCATCATATATTATTGGAATTGGCTCACCCCAATATCGTTGGCGGCTATAGTTGGCGTCTCTCAATTTGTAGTTGATTTTTCTAGCACCAACTCCCATTTCTTCCATTTTGTTGATGGCAGCTGTGATGGCGTCTTTGACTTCCATGCCATTCAAAAAGTCGGAGTTGATCATCTTGCCGACTTTGTCGTCTAAAGTGGCTCCTTCATATTCTGACTTATCTACTACTGGAATGATTTTCAAACCAAATTTTGTGGCAAATCGGTTGTCGCGTTCATCGTCACTAGGGACGGCCATAATTGCACCTGTGCCATAACCCGCTAAGACGTATTCAGCAATCCAGATTGGAATTTTCGCTCCATTCATCGGATTGATCGCGTAGGAGCCAGTGAAGGCGCCTGTTACTTTCTTGACGTCTGACATTCGGTCTAATTCAGAACGAGTATTCACGTAAGTTAAGTACTCATCGATCTCCGCCTTTTGGTCAGTTGTGGTCAACTCTTTCAAGTATTCGTGTTCGGGTGCTAAGGCCATATATGTAGCGCCATAAATAGTATCTGGTCGTGTGGTGAATACTTCGATGGTTTTGTCAGAATCTGCCACGTTGAAGAACATTCTTGCCCCCTCAGACCGACCGATCCAGTTGCGTTGTTGTGTTTTTAAGGAATCCGACCAATCGACATTGTCTAAGCCATTTAATAAGCGTTCTGCATAGGCAGTGGTACGCAAGGACCATTGCAAAACTGGTTTTTGGATGACTGGGTAGCCTCCACGTTCGGAAACACCGTCTTTTACTTCATCGTTCGCTAAAACAGTTCCTAATTCTTCACACCAGTTGACGGTGCTTACTTTGCGGTAGGCTAACCGATAGCCCATCAAAATGTCGCTTTTCGCTTTAGGAGTTAAGGCATTCCATTCTACGGAAGTAAAGGTATTGTCCTGAGTAGTTGCAGCATTTACGTCTGCATTACCGTTGGTTTCGAAGCGTTTTACTAAAGCGTCTATGGATTCTGCTTTGTTGGAGTCCGTATCAAAATAATGATCGTACAATTCTAAGAAAATCCATTGGGTCCATTTGTAGTAGTTGGGCTCGGAAGTTTTTACCTCTCTGCTCCAATCAAAACTGAAGCCTATGTTATCCAACTGTGACCGGTATCGTTTGATGTTTTCGTTGGTAGAGGCAGCTGGATGAACACCCATGGTGACGGCGTACTGTTCTGCCGGCAAGCCGAAAGCGTCATAGCCCATTGGGTGTAGCACATTGTATCCTTTCAATCGTTTGTAGCGGGAAAAAATGTCAGAGGCAATGTAGCCTAATGGGTGCCCGACATGCAATCCAGAACCCGATGGATAAGGAAACATGTCTAACACATAATACTTTGGCTTGTCTGTATCATTGCTGACTTTGTAGGTGCCGTTTTCCGACCACCATACTCTCCATTTCTCTTCTATACTATTTGGTGAATACTCCATAATGTACTAATTGTAAGAATTTTAAGACGCTTGAAAGGACCATCCACTAATAAATGAATAGTGATTGATGCCTCAATTAAGCTGCGAAATTAATTAAAATGAATAAGATTAGAAGGATTCCGCCTCATTATTTAGGTATGAATGAGGTATTAAAGGAATTCCCTTAAGATAAGGGTTGCAGGAACAGGACCTGAAATAGTATGTTGAAAGAAGTTTTCATTTACGACATTTCAAGTATTAACTACAAATTTGAAGGAAAAGTTCCCAAATAGAAAGAATACTTAATTTCTTACTTGAGCGCGTTTAAGTTTGTAATTGGTAGGAAGCATTAACGCACGCAATCTAGGCAAGAAGGCTTTGATAAGCAAGGGTGTTAGCCAGAGACCGAGGATTGACGCAATCCCAACGTTGCCACCAAGGAGATATCCAATACAAATTGCGATGGAATTCCATAAAAAGGAAGTAAGCGGAATGGATATGGAGTTTACTTTTTCTGCGGCAAGTGACAATGCAGTAATTGCATCAGGTCCCATATTTGCAGCTGCCGACAAGGAGATACCAAAAGAAAACAACACTAAACCCACAAAAAATGCGATCAAATTTCCTAGTAATGGTAGGCTTTCTGGTGTCATTGCCGCCCCTATACTTATCGCTGGACCAATCAACAATAGTGTAGAAACTGTACCTATACCTAAGGGAATACGTCCCCAAAACCAAGCGATTAGATAACAAGTTAGAGTGATTAGTGTTTGAGAGATCCAAAATGGTATACTGAAAGACTGATAAAGTCCATCTAATAAAACGGAAAACCCAAATGGGCCAAATCCTGCTGAAAGGGAAATCCCTGATCCATACCCTAATAACAAAGGTCCTACTATACCTGCTACTGCCTGCTTCATTGTTAAAACTAATTCTACCTATTGATAATGGAAGCTGCAAAGATATAAGGACTTTACGATTTTGCCAACAAATGCAACATATAAATTTGATTACCAATTAATTACGCATAACGAAACAGGTGTAAATTTCAATCATCTAGAATTGTATAAACATAAATTTCGACAAATGGCCACTAAGAGAAATTACTATCGGCAAGAAGAAGGAACACCAAACAATTACACATTCAAGCCTAGACTAAAAGAGCTACTGTTCAAAATGACCAATTATATTTAATTACGACACTTAATAATATACAAAAACATTTCAACAAAAACAAATTAATTGAACTAAATATTTGCATTTAAAACCAATTTGTTTTATACTTGTATTCGAAGAGCGAAAATACCCGACTATTAACCTTTTTTGTTTCTTCAGACAAAAACCGATAATCTAAAAAAAATTAACATGGAAAAGACTAATTTACCAATGGCAAGGCCGTCTTTACTTGACATTATCTATCTATTGATTAGTACAATTGGCTATCACTTAAGACAGATCCCTTATAGGACACAAGTAAGAATTTTGAAGTATAGCACCTTATGTATTATTGCTTATATCTTTCTATTCAAGGAAACAACTGTAGAACTTGCAGTAGGAGGAAATCAGAACAGCTCACAACAATCTGTCAGTAAAGCAGTAAAAACTAGCAGTGGACTATTTATGAATCCTGAGAAACTATTTGGTTCTACCGTATCTAAGGACAAAACCTCTAAGCGCACAATCGCCTGCAATAAATATATCAACCGCTTTAAAAAAGTTGCGCAGGCAGAAATGGACAAATTTGGAATTCCTGCTAGTATCACACTAGCCCAGGGACTCTTAGAAAGCAACATGGGAAACAGCAAACTTGCAGTAAACAACAATAATCATTTTGGAATAAAATGCTTTTCTAAAGCCTGTAAGAAAGGCCACTGTTCCAACTTCAAGGACGATCATCACAAAGACTTTTTCAGAAAATTCAAGACCGCATGGGAAAGTTATAGAAGTCACTCTACCCTACTGTCTGGTAAGCGATATAAGCATCTAAAAAAATTAGATCGAAAAGACTATAAAGGATGGGCAGTTGGTTTGCAAAAGGCTGGTTACGCCACAGACAAGCGGTATGCAAAAAAATTAATTCGACTTATTGAAACGCTTGATCTTGGGCAGTATGATAGATAGTGAGATCGAGAATGATCTTCCAAATCTCTTTAGGCTTAGGAAAAACTATAAGGCTTTATAATCTCTTTTTTATCAGGGATTTATATAGGGCTCCTGACGAAGGACAAATTGGTTTAAGAACTATTAAAATATTCGTTGTTGGTTCAACAAATGAACATGAATTCGTACCCGAATGTATAGAATGAAGTTCAACCGTCGGGCGATGGGAAACTGTCGCCCGATTTTTTATTAGAATTGGAGGATAAAGATTACTTGAATTCAGGCCGCATGATTTGATTTACCCGGTCTTTTGGATAAATTCAGTGGCGTGGAGGAGGGTAAACAATTTTATAATTTCGTCAATTCTCGCATTAAACATTCTCTGTAAATTAGGTTTAGGCCCTTTTCCGGGTTCTTTTTTTTAATTTTGGAATCATAAAGCTTGTATATTGACTTTTGATTAAAAGAAGTCATTTAAACCAAAAATATATCATTATGAAACGAATACTGTCCTTTCTTATTATAGCAGTTATTGGTGTATTAACCTACAACTATTATTATGGATCAGAAGAAGACAAGGCGCGAAGCAGGGAAGTTACAGAAAAGGCTAAAGATCTAGGGGTAACTGTTGTCAATTTACTAAAAGCAGAAAAGGAAAATTTCAAAAACGGAAAGTATGAAAAAGCGTTTGACAAAGTAGGAGGCCTATTCAAGGAGATCGGCAAAAAAGCCGAAGAACTTGGGGGAAATTTCCCAGATCGAGTCAAGGAACTGGAAAACAAAATGAAGGAGTTAAAGTCTGAATCCGAACGTCAAAAATCAGCTCCTTCAGCCAACCCCGAAGCATCCCCAAAAGAGGTAGGGAATAAAATGGAAAAAATTCTCCAGGAGCTCGAAGTCCTGACAAAAGATATGAAGAAGAAAGAGTAATTTTTGTAACTGCTCATAGGATAACTTCCAACTATCAAATTGGTAGACTATTTAACGCAAATTTGTCACGTTCATGTTCTGGCCTTAAGTCCAATAGCAATTTATTCAACTATAAACTGAAACACATTGGAAGAAAAGTTCACACTAAAAGCAGCATTCAATGCAGAATTGGTAGGGAATATTGCAAAGGCCTTCAATAAAGTTCATTCAGAATTTAATGTCGCTCAATTTTCTAAAGCGGTCCTCGACAAACAATGGGCAGATCGAGAATTGAAAGAACGAATGCGCCACATTGTTCTGAAACTGCGAGATCAACTCCCTGGAGATTATCCAAAAGCGTTGAATATTGTGTTACTGGTCGCACCAAAATTTGAAGGTTTGACAGCAATTTTGTTTCCTGATTTTCTGCAAGTTTACGGGCTGGATCATTTTGAGGAATCGGTAAAGGGCCTTGAGCTGGTCACCCCATATAGCTCTTCCGAATTTGCTGTGCGTCCATTTATTCAAAAATATCCAAAACGGATGATGCTGGTGATGCAAGAGTGGGCACATCACGAAAATGAGCATGTCAGGCGACTGTCTTCAGAAGGTTGTAGACCACGATTGCCCTGGAGCATCGCGTTAACTATCTTTAAAAAAGATCCAGCTCCTGTCCTGCCAATATTGGAACATCTAAAAGCAGACCCATCCTTATACGTGAGAAAGAGTGTTGCCAATCATCTAAATGATATAAGTAAAGATCACCCTGAACTAGCGCTTGAAACAGCAGAACGATGGTTATCTGACAATCACCCGGACACCAATTGGATCGTAAAGCACGCTATGCGGACCCTCCTTAAACAAGGAAACAAAAAAGCACTCTCCCTCTTCGGATTTGGAGATACCAAAGCGGTAGGTGTAACCGACCTACTCATCGACCGACCACAGTTAAGAATAGGGGAAGACTTTCGGTTCTCCTTCAACATCTGTTGGAAAGGAAAATCGATAGTAAAACTCAGAATTGAGTATGGTATAGACTACATGAAATCAAATGGAAAGACCAATCGAAAGATCTTTCAAATAAAAGAGGCGGAATTCAATCCTAATGAAACAGTCTCCATTACTAAAAAACAAAGCTTTCAGGAACGGACAACTAGAAAACATTACATTGGAAAGCACAACTTGGCCATCCTTGTAAACGGTGACCAGCTTGCTGAATTTCCATTCGAACTTGTTAATTGAAAAAATTAGTAAGTATATTGGGTTATTAAGGTACTTAGTTATTAGTGAATACAAGATCTACTCAATAACTTAGTAACTCAATAACCCAGTAACTTATAAACTAACTGCGTTTTCCTCCAGGAAAAAGTTGTTTGAAACGATTGTTTCGTTGATTACATCATTTTGGGGCTGTACGTTTACATTTCGGTTGTTGTACCAATTTCCGTTACAAGATCTTGTACAAGACGAAAATAGGGATAGACAAAACAGTACCGCCAGGGTAATTGTGATTGCGTTCTTCATGACTAATTGGATGGTTTGGTTTGAGTGATAAAAAAGGGTAATTGTATAGGTTTATCCAGATAAATAATTTTGTGTTACAGAATAAGTCAAGAAGATTAGTTTCTTTTTTACAATTATGACACGATTTTCTCTAAGTCCCCTAGTATTTCACAATTTTTAAGAAAAATTTAACATCATTTTAATGTAATGCCTTACAATTCTAGACAAAATACCGAAAACTGTGACAGGCCAGTCATTCAAAACAAGCCACAATTCGGCAGTTTTAAAGCCCCATTTAAAGAGATCAACCTACTCGACTCCTATCGACCATATTTACTCCCAGGGAACATTATCAAAAAAATTCAGTTACGTGAATGGCAAGCATTCCAAATCAATAATTGTGACTTTTTCATAATGATTGCGCTTTACAATGCAAAAAAGATTTCACTTGTACAATTTATCGTATACGACATAAAAAATGATAAAAAACACTCCTACGAAAAAAAAGTTTTGCCGTGGTCTATTAACGTTCCTAATACGTTATACAATTCTACTGCATCTTATACCAGTCGTAATTTTTCAATAGCAGTAGAACATGATTTGGGGGCTAATTTGCTAGACATAAAGGTAGCTATAAAACGTTTTGGTAAGTTGCCAGACTTAAGTGCTCATTTCGTTGGAGAGCATAATACTGATTTATATCAGCCTAGTGTGGTTTGCCTCCCATTTACGGAGCGACGTGCCATGTATTCCCATAAATCGCTTATGCCTGTGAAAGGACATCTAACGATCGATAAACAACACTTTCCGTTCAAAAAAGAAGAAAGTCAATTAATTATTGATGACCACAAAGGGTTTTACCCCTTCCCTACTCGCTATGACTGGCTTACGGGTATGCAACGGCTGTCAGACGGTACATTGTTAGGATTCAACCTCACCGATAATCAAGTACTCAACCAAGAAAAATTTAATGAAAATTGTCTTTGGTATAATGGAGTATTACACCCCTTACCACCAATTAAATTTAATCGCCCGGAGGGATATAGAGGTAGCTGGACAATAAAGGATAAATACGGAATGGTCGATCTTACTTTCCGTCCGGTTGTCCACCATGCTGTCGATGTAAATTTATTGTTATTTCGAAGCAAATATCAAGGCCCTTACGGCTACATCAATGGTTTTTTGAAAATGAAAGATGGGAATAAAGTCTTTATTGAGGACATGTTTGGAATGGGTGAAGATTTTTATTTGAGGGTTTGAGCAAGGAGAAAGAAGCTAGAAGTACGAGGTGAGAACTAGGACTTAAAAGCCTCTTCAACGCATAGCGCTAGCGGTCTCGCAGTATTACGAGGACCATCTCGCTTCTAGCAAATCCGATAAGCTACTGGAATGGTCTTTTCTTCTACAATACAATGTCGTTTTCCCATACCAATGGCTTAGGGATATCAGTATCATCAATCAGTTGTCTGATATCAATTTCTATCCCACGGCTCATGCTAGAAATGGGTACATCGTTTACGCCACCCTGGAAAGGATTCTCTGTGTTTTCACCAATCAATTCAATACAATAAAACACCCAGGAGATCAAGGCGCTAAAAGGAACAGACAGCCAAACAAAATGCATTCCCAAAAAGTGCGGTAAAGCGTGAAAAAAACCAGTGTGCTGGTCATGTTGTTCTAAAGCATGTCGCTTCAGGTCTTCAATAAAACCACCACCAATACTTTCAAATTCGTTCATCACACCAAAGGGGAGCAAAATGATAAATATCCAAACAAACAGAAAATTTAAAGTAGCAAATTGCCGAGGATAGGGAAAGTTTTTGATTCGTTCTGATTTCCCTTGAAGGGTGTAAAGCTCTACCAACATGTTTTTCATTTCCATATGTCGGAAATCTTCAATCAATCCAGCTTGATACAGCTCTCTTAATCGTTTGGACTGAATTCCCAGCAGTTGTGAGGGGCGATTGCCCTTTGCCAGTATTATTGCTTTTTCTTCTTTGGTGATGTACGGATCCAGTGCATCTTCTAAGGACATTGTATGTTCAGGTATTTGGAAGAGTCTATTCTTAAATTTTACATTTTCTCTTTTTTTGTTTAAATATTCCTCCCAGGGTTTGGGTTGCCTTAGTTGATACCGCAGCGCAGTCATCCAGGCCACATGTCGGTAAACCAGCTCTTTGTGCACGGTCCTCAATTCACTTTCGCTAAGTTTTGATTTTGCATGATCATTAGTAATGAAGTCCTTTATCATAATTGTCCAGGACCTTGAAGAATTGACAATCCCTCCCCAAATTTTCCGTGCTTCCCACAACTTGTCATAAGAGGCATTGTTCTTAAAACCTGCAATAAAGGCAACAGCAGTACCCAGCAGCCCAATCGGCAACCAAGGCAAGTGCAACCACTTCCAATTTAGTACATCAAACAAAAAAACAGGAACTACAGATATCAGTAGAAAAATCAGAATGTACTTCTTAGTCCAAACCAACATGCCTCGTAAGGGGAAAATACGTTTAGTATACATAAATGTTTTTTAGTGTTGACGCAAATCTAACATTTTTTTGGAATACTTGGAGACGCAATCCATTCTTGGATACCTTTTACTTTTAGTTATTATCTGCAGTCCTTTGTCTGGTGAATCAGGTCATTTTAATTGCCAAAACATTAACGTAATTGAAGTCGCCGAACAGTTATTTCTTATTTCTTAGGTGATGGATTGACTACCATAACAGCTAAATAACAACCCTAAAAAAATCATCGCAATCCTACAATCCAACAAATCAAAATTCGGTTTTCAGTAAAGGAGAATTCATTCGCATTATCCAATCTTTCTCCCCCCTTCTACTTACGCTTGATCTTCCACACTCATAAACGCTCCATTCACTCCAATAAAATCCACCAGTGATTTGTAGATTGGATGCATCTGCATAATCTGCCGATTGCCAACCACCACCAAG
>CALLWB010000024.1 GCA_938016265.1 uncultured Saprospiraceae bacterium | reverse complement strand
GCGCTACCATTGCTTTCGCCGTTGCAATTTACGTTTCCGTCAATTGTGGTAGAAAGTGTGAGGGCTGGAGGTTCGGTGATGGTGACTGTTGCAGAGGAAGTACATCCATTGAGGTCTGTTACGAAAAGAGTGTGCATTCCCGCAGGTAAATCGTTAGGGTTTGCAGCGGTTGCTCCTGTACTCCAAGTAAAAGAATATGGTAAAGTACCACCAGTAATAATTGAGATGGCGACTCCGTCGCTGCCTCCAGCGCAACTGACTTGTTGAGCGACTGCTACGCTACCGCTTAACTCTAGTAATTCTGTTACATTTATTGTTGCTGTTGCTGAACAATTGTTTGCATCTGTAACTGAAACAATATGAAGACCTCCACTTAAAGAAGAAGCTGATTCTGTAGTTTCACCATTGTCCCAGATATAGGTATAAGGGAGGATACCATCACTTCCTACGGCGGTGGCTATACCTGTACTTTCTCCGAAACAGAAAACTGGGCTGACTAGGGAGGCACTGGCAGAAATTCCAGAACCAGGCGAAATTGTGACTTGATTTGTCACTGCACAGCCATTAAAATCTGTAACTGTAATGTTGTAGTTTCCATCACATAGGTTTGAAATAGAGGCTGTTGTTTCTCCATTGCTCCAGTCAAATGAATAAGGTGGTGTTCCTGAAGAAACAGAAATAATAGATGACCCATTGCATGCGCCTGAGCAGAGCGGGGAAACTGAAGAAACAGAAGTTGATATTGGGCTGGGGCTTGTAATTGTAACATCCCCAGTAGTTGTGCAGCCATTTGCATCTGTTACTGTAAATTCGTGTAAACCAACTGATAGCGCTACCGCAGGCGAGTTAGTTTCCCCATTATCCCATAAATAATTATAGGTTGGCGTACCGCCTGTAGTTGTAATGCTGGCCGATCCATCTGAAAGCCCATTGCAGGAAACATTACTAATGATAACAGGTAATCCAGACAAGATTGCAGGCTCGCCGATAACCACATCTGCTGTAGCAGTGCAGTTATTAAAGTCATTTACAGTAAGGGTGTAGGTTCCAGCCACTAAATTTGATTGTACTGAATTTGTTGAACTATTATTCCATAAGTAAGTATAGGGAACAGTACCACCCTGAACAAAAGCTATAGCAGAGCCATCACTTTCTCCAGCACAAGAAACATCACTAAATATGGGGACACCAGTTATCAATTCTATGATCTCAAGCACCTCAATTTCTCCTGTTTGAATACAACCAGGGGCATCTGTTACTGTAATTGTATAAATTCCAGAATTTAAACCAGTAATTGTATTTAGGGTGCTACCATTACTCCATTCATAAGTAATTGCAGGACTAGCATTGTTAACAGTGGCTGTGGCAGTCCCATTTATTGATCCAACGCAGTAAATTGGTGTTTGACTGAGTGTTAAATCTACGCATAAAATGCAAAATTTGAATTCATCAGTAGTGGCATTTGTATTGGTGATTTCGCAGTTTGTTCCCTCGTCTGTTGTTGGGGTCGCTTGATCTGGATGAGGATTAATAATTCCAGTAATAAATGTTGGTGCTTGCGTGCAGTAAGAGTCATCAAAGGTATAGCAAAACTCTAATGGGGCCGCTATTTGTGGGAAAACATCTCCTACCCCACAATCATCAGCCGGAGGGATATCCGAATCTACATTACCTGGTGCATCCCAGTTTGCAACTGTTCCATCTAAAGTAGCAGCAGGATTTGTGTAAGAATATAGATCTGTGACTGCAGGGGCACCATATGTAAGGCAGAAATCTCTTGTTGCCCCATTACTATTTGAGAAGTTTCCAGCGGCACTCCAACCCGTTGCAAACAGGACATAAACAGTGGAACCGCAATAAGGAGAGAAATCATAATTTGCAGGGTTCAAACTACTAGAAAATATGATTAGAATGCTGTTTGGCGGAATTGATGCTGGTGCTGCTTGAAAAATAGTACATCCAGTAGACGTATTTAAGTTGGTAATTAGGGCTGGCATAAGCGCTGCATTGCCTGCAGTATATACATTTACTGTGTTTCCTGGAAGTGGAGGGCAGCCACGAACGGTATTGCTACTGTTGTATAAAAGGTTGAAATTGACTACATCTAAGCCAGTATTTCCAGAATTCAAAATGGCAAATTCATTTTCTCCTTCAGGACCACAAGCATTAATCATTGCTCCAGTTAAGGTTGGCATATTATAAACCGTTCCTCCCACAGGTCCAGGAATAATCGGTCCTCCTAGGGGCGAAACAATGGATACTGAACCCAGTAGATTTGTTTGGTCGACATACGGGTTAAATCCTTCAGTAGGACTTGAATAGAAATCTATGGTACCGCCTACAGGCAAGTTTGAACCAAGGACAGAAATACAAATTTGCTCTCCCGAACAAAGTTCACAACAAGCTGAGCCAGTTGTACCGGAGAAGGTATGACTTCCTAGATTTGAGGAAATGTCTTGACCAAGACTTGCCCATTCTGTGGCTAAATTTGGAAAGGAAGTAGTGGCGCAAGCACCTCCTGGATTTGTAGTAACTCCCATTTCAATGCTGGGGTCTCGGATGAGCGTGTTGTCTAGTGTTGAATTTCCGCCTAAAGACCATTGAGTGCCGGGGTCACAACCAATTTGTCCAAAGATATCGATTTGTGCTCCATTGTGTACAAGTGCGACTGCATCGTCTCCATTGAACCCGCCGACAAAAGTCTGATCTGCCTGGCTAAGGAATGCAGCAACAGCATTAGCATCACAAACAACATGAACATCTCCAGCAGCCAAAATACCAGTTAAATTTACAGGTGCTCCTGTCGCGGTCATTGATCCATTTGCATAAAACAATATCTGATAAGATTCTGCCGCAAGGTCAATTGCCTGTCCAGTACCGTTATAAATCTCAACACACTTATTGCTGCTAGAACCTTCGATGTATTCTGATATGAACAAATCGGCTGTTCCTGTTATTGTACAAGAGGAAACGGTCAACTCACTAGAGACAATCTCAGGGCAGGGTAGGTTTTGTGAAGTTGACAGGTCACCTAGAACTTGTAAATTCCAGACACAATCTGAACCAGCATTCCCATCAACAATTAAATAATAGTTTGTATTTGGAGAAAGACTTGTCCAATTGTAGTATTGATTGGTTGTGGTGGAGGTTTCGCACTGTATTGGAGATCCCCATGTTCCTGGACCCAGGCAGGCTCCACCTGCTGGTTCTTGGAATAGTGCAATTTGAATTCCACAGCTACCTCCACAATTGATATCGCAATCAATGTTTGTAAGATTGACGCTGACATCGGAGCCTACGGCATCTGTTGTAAACGTATAGTAGACCATGTTGTTGATTGATCCATTGCAAGTCATTTCTGACGTGTTTGGTCCTTGGAGTGCATTGGGTGTTGGAGTGTCGTAGTTGTTGCCACAATAAATTTGTCCTTCAGCAATTGGTGTAGCATTTAGGCAATTGTCATTTCCGTTTATGCCTGTACCTCCCGTTACAAGAATATCGAAACTTCCCCCAGTTCCTGAGGTAGATGAAACTGATATGTAATAAGTTGTTCCTGCTGTGATTTCCTGAGCAGTAATGTGCATAATGTTTTCCGTAGAGCTAAACAATTGCTCTGATTGCAGACAATTGGCCGCTGTAGCAACGTCCGGACATGCATCCAGAAGAGTAACGGTGGGAAATCCACTTGGTGCTGAATAGTCTGAGGCTACTGTAATACTTAAACATTCATCTACTAAGGCGGTGTAAGAAAAAATATAATCTGCTCCATCCATAGCACCAGTACATGCGCTATAGTCATCCACCGATCCTGCCAAAGTCAGGCATGTTTGTTCGAAAGGAAGACTTGTGATATTGTTTGGAGTACCACAGTTTTGTCCAATTGGTAATGCAGGAGGGGCAATATCTCCAAAGGAAAGGCTCCAGCTATTTAGGGTGCCACCAATGCCAGTAGCACTATCATCATTAATACATAATTGCCAAATGCCATCTGCATTTTGTCCATTATTTGCAGTATTTAAAGTCCCTTCAAGGGAATAGACACCTTGGAAAGGACCGGCGGCTCCACTAATATTGCCAGATGGTCCACAATCGGTAAAGCAGAGGCCATTGTAATAATCGTTGCCACTAAGGCCACCATTGTCTGTGGAAATTTCGATGGATGTGCCATCTGGTGCTTGAAGAAAAATGTCAAGATCGGCGGGTCTGTCTACCGTAATTGAAAAACAAACCTTGACTAAACCGGTGGTTGTATTGATTGTACCAATCCCCATTGCGGTAATTGGAAAACAATTATTAGTAGAATTGTTCGGAATTGGTCCTCCAGAGTTACTAAAAGATTGTCCTAAACAATTATATTGTATTACCACAAAGAGTAGTAACAAATTGATGAATTTGTACATTAGACGGGTTTTCTATTAGATGGATTGTTGTTTTTTCTGATCAAAAATGAATTAACTAGAAAAAACAACTGATTTTGATTCTAAGTTAAGGCAAAAGATTTAAAAAATAGAACGACTACAAACGAGAAGTTGAAATAACTTTTTATTGGAAAAGTTACTAACAATCAATGTGCGTAGAAGTTGTGCTTAATCTTCTAACATTTAAAGACTTACGATTTGCTTAGGATTCATTTTTATTTAAAATCTCAATGAATTGTTAGTTGTAAAATAATTAGTGAAATCTTACAGTTACAAAACACAAGATTAAATAATTGTTAACATTAAATTAACGTTTGGAAATTGAAAAACGCTGCTTATATATTTTAGTACTACAATTAGTTAAATTAAACTCAATTCAAGCAGAGAAAACTTATTTTATGCTGAATTTCTGGAAAACGAAGTACAGCTAAAAGTTTTGATTCTTATGTAACTGCATTATGTTTAGGCGTCAAAATTACTGTAAAGGGCCTGTTGTGATTGAGTTTTTAACGAAAGCGGATTTCCCAATGCATGAATTGGGTTAAAATTATTGAATAAAATTAGTGATTGAGTAACTCGATCAGTATTTTTACAACATAAGAATCTATTATATGTCAGAACAATCGTTTGATCCAAAACAAGAAGAAATAATTTTAGAAAAGGTACTTTCTCTCCCTTGTCCATCGTGTGGAGGAAAGTTGAGCTATTCTGCAAAAAAGAAGAATATATGTTGCGAACACTGCGGCCATTCTGAGGCAATAAATAAAGCAAATGATCGGGTAGTGGAGCATAATTTGCACGATGCGCTTGATGATTTGCCCTATCATACCCCAGAATGTGAGGGACAGAAAGTCTTTGATTGCCAGAGTTGTGGGGCTAAATTCATGATTGAGCAAGCACAAATAAAGGTTGATTGTGGATTCTGTGGGTCAAAAAATGTGAACCTTGAAGCATTTGAGCATAGCTATATCGAGCCAATGGGAATTGTTCCTTTTTCCATACCTAAAAATCAAGCGGTAGAACAGTTTAGTACCTGGATAAAAAAAGGATGGTTTAAGCCTAATAAATTAAAAAGACTGGCGTCTATGGACTCAATACATGGTGTTTATGTTCCTTTTTGGACATACGATGCTCAAACAGAGTCTAGTTATTCAGGAGAAGCAGGATATCGAAGTACGGTAACTCGTCAGGTAAATGTGAATGGCGAAATGCAAAGTAAACGGGTTACAGAAACCAGGTGGGTGCATAAGAGTGGTCATATTAGCCATTTCTTTGATGATGTTCTTGTTGTCGCTTCTAGTGGGGTGAACCAGAAGCTGATGGAAAAAATTGAACCATTTAAGCTCAGTGATGTAGTGAATTATGATGCTCGTTTGATGCTTGGGTGGGAAGCAGAAGTTTATAGTCTTGAGCTTGATCAGGGATCAAAAGTTGCCGATAAAATAATGGACAAACGGCTAAAAGCGATGGCAAAGGCTCAAATTGGTGGAGATACCCAACGTGGGGTCATTGTGAATTCTCAAAAGTATTACCAAACATTTAAAATGATTATGTTGCCTATTTGGATCAGTTCATACATGTATCAGAATAAAGTTTATCAGTTTGCGATAAATGGGCAAACTGGTAAAGTGAATGGAGACAAACCTACTTCCTGGGTTAAGGTTGTCCTTTTAGTTCTATTTTTTGTAGCAATTATTGCGGCCATTGTTTTGTATAAAAAATATTATAAGTAATAAAATATTTTCTTTTAATAACCCAATTCATGCAAGAATGGAATGAACATTTGTAGGAAGCCGAGAACGGTTATCCTATCAAATGATTTTATTAGTTCAAATTTATCTATATTGATGGATAATATTTTAAAGTGTATAAAGATGAATAGAGGTTTGCTTGTCGTTTTTTTGTTTGTTCTTCTTTTTGTTAATGATGTTGTTGCTCAAAGTAGTAAGAAGAAATCTCCTTACAATCCAAGGTTTAAGCTTGATTTTCCGATTGCGGTTGGGAGCGGTATTGGTTTGGGTATGACTAGGTATCTAAAGACAAAAATTCAGCCCCTTACCCTCAGTGAAATTGCCGTGCTGGATAGGAAGTCAATTCCTGGATTCGATAGGGGAGTTACTTACTTTTGGAAACCCAAACTTTCGACTTGGAGTGACGTCACTGCACTGACGACTATGGCAGCACCGCTGGTATTGCTTTTGGATGAGGGTATTCGGGAAGACTATGGAACGGTAATGCTTCTGGGTGTTGAAACTTTTTTGATTAATGATTTTGTTACGCAATCTGTAAAAATAAGTGCCAAACGGAACCGGCCCTACCTATATAATTCGAATCCGCAAATTTCTGATAATTTGAAGACTGATCGAGATGGGCGGATGTCGTTTTTCTCGAGCCATATGTCTCATGCTTCCGCCATTAGTTTTTTTACAGCAAAGGTGTATTCTGATTACAATAAAGAGTCAAAACTTAAGCCTATTGTCTGGACGGTTGCTGCTTTGTTGCCTGCAGTAACTGGGTATTTGCGTTACCGATCAGGAGAGCACTATCCTTCAGATATCTTCGTAGGTTATCTTTTAGGGGCAGGTGTAGGTTGGTTAGTGCCAACGTTGCATAAAAAGAAAATGAAGAAATAGCATGAGTAACAAATTTAGTGTGCTCTTCTTCTTTTTAATCTTTTTGAGTTGTGGTCGGAATACTGCTGATGAAGATCAAGGAGAACGTTCCTCTATGAAGAACCAACCTGCAAAGGCTATTCATCCTATCGAATTTTCATTTGTTAAAGGTGAAGGTCAATTTTCAAATCAGGGAAATCTTTTCTTAGCTAGAAGTTATGAAAATGCATTGCTATCAAACATTTCTTTCAACTTACCCAATAATTTCAAAATTCCATTCGATAAAAAAGAAAAACAGGACTTAAAGGAAAAGAAAATAGTGGTTGATTTTTTTGACGAAAATGGTAAGAAACTAGATGTCATTGGTGGCAGGATACCTTTTAAAACTACAAAAAAAGCATATCGATATCTAAACAATGGAAAGTCAACACACAATGATTATCCTGATAGTGTTTATCTGGCACTCGATATCCCCATCTATTATTTTTATGAGTTAAAAACAGGCAATCATTTGTTGAAAATGGTGATGACGGGCATAAGTTATGCCCGGGGGTGTTGTTCTAAAAAAGAAATCCCATTTTTCGAGTCTGCTGTTGAATTTAACATTGAAATACCACCTATCCGAAAAACAAGGTTCCATTTCAAAAAATTCAGCCTTTCCAAAAAAGAATTTAACAAGGAATGGGACGTCCGAACAGAACGTCCGCCTGATTTATTGTGGAAACTCAATTGCTTAAATAAACCAGTATTCTGCGCAAAGAGAAAAGTAAACAGTCAACATTTCAAGCGAGAAGTGATCTTCGATGTATTCCATCTGGAAAAAAGTGATGTTTGTTCGATAGGTATCTACGATTATGATTTTGCGATTGGTGATGACAAAATTACACTTTGGAAAGGGACAATCAGGGATTTGATAGAGAAAAAGGTTCCTTTATTTAATACAGAAATTGTCACAAATTTCGAATATACCGCTACTAGTTTTGGGGTGATCAATAAATAAATCAGCCTAAAAACTTACGGAGATTCCTGTATTTATACTATAATATTCCAGTCCATCTGTTCTGTTGTAATAAACAAATCGACCAGAAATACTTTTTAGTTGTAATCGATTTATTTTACTAGAGTTTCCATCTTTTCTTCGAAGACTCAGAAATGGCGAAAATACCAAACCCAAACCAAACTTATGACTATTAAACTTCGATAGATCATAATCAGAAGTATAATATTCGTCGGTTAAAACGTGTTCTTTATAGGGTGAAAAGTACTTCGAAGCACTTTGAAAGTGAAATCGGTAGGAAGGGTAAACTGTCCAACTAGAACCAAGTTTTACAGGCATGGTCAAGCTAAATGTTTGTCCTAGTATTCCAAAACTGTCCCAATAAAACCGATAGTAAGACCGTAAAATCAGAAAGTCACTAATGAAATAATTGGCTCTGATACCTATAGGGAATTTTATTCTACTTGAAGGGAAATGCTCAATCTTTGCCCGGTCCTGCTCCTGAAAATATACTCTGTGGAAAGGAGTAGATAACAGGCCTTTTTGATAAATAATATCTGAAAAAATAGCTGCTTTTAATCGTTTATTGATCACGCTGTTGTAAGTGAAACTCAGACTATAGGATCTACGTTTGCTTGTATTTATTGTAGGCTGCGCGGAGTCTCTTAATTCCTTAGGAAAATATAGAATCCAATTGTCAAAAAACGCTTGGGCTGAAATACTAAATTGTTTGTTTTGATCCAGTGAATTGACTTTCCAAGTACCACCTAGGCCGGTAGAGATGTAGTCTGATTCAATAGATCCGCTCAAGTTTGCACTGAAAGATTGTCGTTTAGCTGTTTGTTTTGTAAATCCGAGTTTTAGTTGCAGTCTTGAGTCGGCGCTTGATGCAGAGGACATATTATTGTCGATCTGATCAGTGGAAGCTGAAGAATATCTATTGGCGGCCATGTCCACCTGTATTTGAGTCAGGCTGTCCATTGGCACATTTATTAAAATTTTTCCAGCGTTGTCGGTGAGTTTTTCTGAGTCAATTCCACCTGTTACGGCAGCATGGTCACCACTTTGATTGTAGTAAGTAAACAAAAAATCAACGTCTACAGGTCTGAAGGTTGTGCTGTCAAATTGCTGCGCCTGGAGATTACCAAGTAGTAAAAACCAGCAACCAATTGAAGCAAACCCAATCAGTTTTCTTTTACCTTTACTAATTAGTTGCAACCACATCCTCCACCTGTTTTACTTCCACCACCGCCTGCAGCTCCCTCTCTGTAGGAATCTGCATTGAAGTCATGCCATTGGATAGTTGGTACACCTAATTGCATGTCTTTGTCATTCAAGTACATTTTTTGATATGGTTTTACTGGCGTGCAGCCTTGCAAAACAAGGAGGCCAAGGAGTAAGAATAGAGCTCTCATTGTTTCTTTTTTGTTGAATTCGTCAAATTGATTCTGGCCCCCATCATCACTCCAAATGCATAAATGTGATGTTTGTGATTTTTGCTGTTTTTCTGTTTGGGCTGAATAGTGCCAGATCTATAAAGCGGTCTTAAAACAAGGGTAGTCTTATTCACTTTTATCTCTTGATTAAGTCCAATTTCGATGTTGGTTTTTAACCCAAAGCCTGCTTGGTCTGGATGAAGTGAATTTACCCAAAAAGTCCCAAATTTTAGATGTGGTACAATGGCCCAATTTCTGTTTTGAAAAAGCACCCATTCACCTAAAAGATGGACCCCAAAAAAGTCTACATGCCCTTCCGATAATTGATATTTATAGTCAATTGGTCGGTCGTAATATTGACGTCTCATAGATTTGTCAAAAAATGCATAATAGGTTCCTCCAACACCGACTCTGAATGATTTTACTTTTGTTAAAACGTTGACTTCCAATGGTAGAAAGAAGGATAAATGAGAGTTGTCGAATCCTTCCGTATTATGAATGCCGGTAGCGGTTGATCCACGATCATAGAGCCACCATCCAATTTGGGCTCCAGAATTTATTTCAAGAGCTACAGAAGTTGCTTTTTGTTGAGCATTTGTAGAAAAGGTCAGCAAAAGTGAAATGAGAAGCCAAAGTATTTTTAAGAAATCCATAGTATGAATCATTCCGTTAAAAATACTAGATTTTTTTGGGATGATAACCGGAATGATGGAATTTAACGTTGTTTGATACGAAACTATTGGATAGAAAGGATTTGTTGAATATCATTTATTAGGCTATTGGGAACTTGATCTTTGGTTTTCAGTTCGCCTAAAACTTTATTGTCTTTTAAAAGTAAGACCTTTGGGAAAATTCCATCTGGGTTGTATTTTTCGGCTAAAGATTCATTGTGTGTGATCTGTTCTTTCTCCTGCTTGTTTTTTCTTTTTCTGGGAAAATCCACCTCAAGTAATACTAGTTTATCTTCAGCAAAATGCATAAAGTCCTCATTCTCGAAAACTAATTTCTTTAATTTAATGCAGGGTTGGCACCAATCCGATCCTGAGAAAACCATTAATATAACCTTCTTTTCTTGTTGTGAAATAGCAAAAGCTTCCTGGTAGTTTGAATACCATATTATATGACTAACAAAGTCGTTAGATTTTATCCATGTCACAGAAGCAAGAAGTATCAATGTCACTATAAGATTTTTCA
This sequence comes from uncultured Saprospiraceae bacterium, assembly GCA_938016265.1. Taxonomy (GTDB): domain Bacteria; phylum Bacteroidota; class Bacteroidia; order Chitinophagales; family Saprospiraceae; genus JAHDHB01. The sequence continues at coordinate 41,842 of CALLWB010000024.1, read as the reverse complement.
TGATAATTTACCACCTGCAAATATCGTGCAATTGTCTAAAACAAGAAAATTCAGATTAACTTTTGATATTTTCTCAATTTGAGGATTTGATTATTTATTTATATTCATCATATTCAAAATGAACAAATTGCCTTAAAAATTCTATTAAAAAATCATAAAACATTTTGATAATAATAAGATTATAGTTAAATTTAAGAGTCATAGAGACACCAAACCTAAAATGATCCCCAAACAAGCTGTAGAATATCTATAGGGCTTGTTTCTCCAGAATGTACATTTTGAAAAGTATGCTATTGATTACTTTGTTGTAATTCTTAGCAAAAAATATATTGCAATTTCACCGATTTCTCAACTAAAATAATTATTTATGGCCTCTTTAAACCCTAAAACCGGAATTTTAGGAAAAAGACTTGCAGCACACCTCCTGAGGCGAGCAACTTTCAAGATCTCAAAAGACCGAATAACGGCATTTTCCCAAAAAACAGTAACTCAAGCGGTAGATGAACTGCTTGTAATACAACCAAACACCTTAGATCGACCATATGATTTTGTTCTTGGTGGACCTTGGATAAACGTAGTTCCAGAACCATTATCTGAGGACAAATCTAGTGAAGGCCTCCTTCGACAATTTGTCACAGCATGGTGGTTGGATGAAGCACGTCAGGATGACTCCGTAGGACACAAAATGCAGTATTTTCTCCATTCGATATGGATCATTCATACAGATTCAGGAAGATCTGAACACTTTTACGATTATTTGAAACTTCTAGAAAACTATCAATTAGGAAGTTTTCGAGATTTGTCTGTCAAAATGACACTAAATAATCTAATGCTCCGATATTTGGACAATGTCTTCAATAATAAAAATAACCCTAACGAAAACTACGCAAGAGAGTTGTTAGAATTGTTCACAATGGGTGAAGGCAATTACAACAATGATGATATTGCTGCAGCTGCTGAGGTATTAACAGGTTTTACCTGGGTGTATAATCGGTCGAATATAGATCCGGATACCAACCTTCCAATGGGTACTGCCAATTTTGGAAATCACGCAGTCAACAACAAAACGTTTAGCCAACAATATTTTCCAGATGCAAATGGCAATCCTACCGTCATAACTGGAGCAATTGATGCTGCTGACATGTACAGAGAATTGGATGATTTCATTGATATGATCTTCGCTCAGCAAGAAACAGGTAAATACATTGTTAGAAAAATGTATAGAATGTTTGTTAGCAAGAAAATCACACCAGAAATCGAATCAGATATAATCGAACCGCTAGCAGCTGATCTAAGAGCAAACAATTATACAATCGGACCAGTTCTAGAAAAATTGTTGAAGAGTGAACATTTTTACGATGCGGATGATTCCGATTCAGCTGATGAAATTATAGGTGGACTAATACGGTCTCCTCTTGAGTTGGCGTTGCACTCCTTTAACTACTTAGAGTTGGATATTCCTGATCCAGTAACAGATACAGAAAATCACTACAATATATTTTATTGGAGAGGTGTAATATATGATATGTTCTTAAGAGCTGGATTTACCATCTTCCGTACAAGTACTCCTGCTGGTTACCCTGCCTATTATCAAGAACCAGATTATGCAAGAAGCTGGTTTAACTCCAGTACGATTCTCGCGAGATACAAATCTCCTGAAATGCTTATCAAGGGAAGACGATACAACAGCACCAACAATCTGCTAGGAGCACAATTGGATTTACTCAATTATGTAGATTCAAATGTTTCTAATCCATATGCTGTATATACATTGGTTACAGAACTTATTGATAATATGTTTCCCGAAATTGCAGATCAGGATCGATTAAATTATTTCATGGATGACATTTTCCTTGCAGGAACAATGACAGCAGGCGATTGGGCTATGGTTTGGGGAGAATACAAAACAAGCGGCCTAAACGTAGAAGAAATAAACCTGGCATTAGGTAATCTCATTGAAGCAATCATGTACTCACCAGAGTATCAATTATTTTAAAAAAACCTCTAAGATTAATATATTATGGATAGGAGAAAATTCTTTAAAGTTTCAGCACCGTTAGGTTTAACGCCGCTGTTAATAAATGGCACACCACTAAAGACTTTTGCAAATTCAGACTTGCTACGCGCAATGGATTGCACAGGTGTTAGTGAACGTGTTATTGTTTTAGTACAATTAAAAGGAGGGAATGATGGCCTGAATACCCTTGTTCCTTTAGATCAATATGCAACTTATCAATCCCTGCGACCAAACATCGCATTGCCCAGCACTGGGGCGAATAGTTATCTTACTTTAGATAATACGCTTCCAACTGCTCAACATATGGGATTACATCCTTCTATGCAAGGGTTCAAATCTTTGTATGATGATGGTTTGATGTCAATCATTAATGCAGTTGCTTACAACTCACCGAACAGATCACATTTCAAATCTACTGATTTATGGTTGACAGGTGGAGATGGATCACAAACAAATTACAATATCCCAACTGGATGGATGGGACGATACCTTGATCATATGTTTCCTGGTTATGCTGGGAATCCTGATACTTTGATGCCAGATCCTCTAGGTATACAATTAGGAGACAATCAGCAATCGTTAGGTTTTCATTCTGCTTCTGAACATGCTTCAGCTGTTAACTTATCTTATGCATCCCCTGGTGGATTTTATAATCTTATCAATGAGATTGGTGGTACGCATGTTGCAAACGTCCCAAATACAGAATATGGTAAAGAGTTAGAATACATCATGAATGTAGAGGACAGTACTGCTAGATATGCACAAAGAATTAGTGACGTATTTAACGCAGGATCAAATTCAGCAGCGGTTACCTACCCAGCACATTATTTTGCGAATCAGCTAAAAACAGTTGCAAGGCTAATCGATGGTGGTAGCAAAACTAAAATCTTCCTTGTTGGACTTGGAGGATTTGATACACACGTAGAGCAAAGTGAATTGACAGATCCGGCTATCGGAAGACATGCAGATCTAATGTATTATCTATCTGAAGGTGTCAAAGCTTTCCAGGATGATATTACTGCATTAGGACACGCTGATAAAGTAATGACTGTTACCTTCTCGGAGTTTGGAAGAAAACCAATTGAAAATGAAAGCTGGGGTACCGATCATGGTACAATTGCTCCAATGTTTGTTATCGGAAAAGGAGTTCAACCAGGTGTTCATGGTAATAACCCAGATCTAACTAATGTTGATAACAATGGCTTGTTTATTGATGAAATTCAACATGATTATAGACAAGTCTTTACAACTGTGCTCCAAGATTGGTTAGGATCGGACGATACTGCTATGGGCGATACTTATTTCAGTCCGTTCTTAGCGCAAAAACTAGCATTAGTTAGTCCGACGCATTTTGTTGATCCTTCTTGTTATGTACCGCCATTGGTAAATTTACCTGTATCGTTGGTTTCTTTTGATGCTTACGTAGTAGATGATTATGATGTTGCCTTGACTTGGGAAACGGAGTCAGAAATTAACAATAGCCATTTCGTGATTGAACGAAGTAAAGATGGTGTTGACTTCATGGCTCTTGTGCAAATCCCAGGGCATGGAACTACAAATCAAGCTCATAGCTACCGTACAATTGATGTGAATCCATTTTTTGGAACGTCTTACTATCGCCTAAAACAAGTTGACTACGATGGTAAAGAGACTATTGAAGATATAAAAGCGGTTACCATAGAACAATCTTCGGAATTTTCTATCAAATTGTTCCCTAATCCTGCTAGTAAAGAAACCACACTTAAAGTGATTTCAGAAGGAGAGTCAGAAGTCTTCTTCAAATTATTTAACATGGGAGGACAGCTTGTTAAAGAATTGACTTTGCCTGTTTTTATCGGACAAAATGATATTCCGATTAACTTACGCGGAGTAAGTTCAGGAACTTATTTTGTTCAAGCAGTTTCCAAGAAAGGACATAAATTTAGTTCGAAACTAATGGTGGTCGATTAAACTAACTTTTAAATTTATTCAAAAGCCCTTAAGTAGTAATACTTAGGGCTTTTGTAATTTAAGGCCTAGCCTAAATAAAAAAAACCTGATCATAAAATGATCAGGCTAAATATTTAATCAAGTAAACAAACTTGATAAATAAATAAGGAGTCTCTTATATGGGTACACTTACTTGATTTCAAAAAGAATAATAGATTGATATACGACAAAGATCAACATAAGGTTGCAAATTTGCTGATGGAAATCGTACTCCTAGATGAGGGCTTCAATCGCTAGCAAATTTAAGTAATTTATTAATGATCAGGTAATTTACTTAATTTATTTTTTTTATAGCTTGTAAATTATATTTGATTAAAAATTATCTGATTTATAAATTTTATCATATTGTGATACCTTTGTGATAAGTTTCTAGTAGTTTCCCTTCAGTAAATTATAATAATTATTACCATGAAAAAAGTGCTTGTTGTTGAGGATGATCAGAATATAGTAGAGTTGTTAGAAATACATCTAAATGACCTGGAATGCCAGTTAACTAAGGCATATGATGGCCAGGAAGGATTGAATCATGGGCTTAATAATTCATTTGATTTGATTATTCTCGATATTATGCTGCCAAAGGTAGATGGATTGGAAATTTGCAGACAAATACGTGCTAATGATATAAAAACACCCATTCTAATGTTGACCGCAAAAGCTGAAGAAATTGACAAGGTATTGGGACTAGAAACTGGAGCAGATGACTATTTGACAAAGCCATTTTCTGTACGAGAGTTTATTGCCAGAGTAAAAGCAATTTTCAGACGAACAAAATTTATGGAAACTGAAAATCAACCGAGCCAACCAAAAGAATTGTTCTACGGTGATCTTTCCCTCGATATAGAAAAAAGAAAGGTAACCGTCAAAGGAAAACGAGTCGAACTTTCTCCTAAAGAATTTGATTTATTAACACTTCTTGCAACCAATCCAGGTAAGAGTTATAGCCGATCAAGGATTCTTAATTTGGTTTGGGGATATGATTTTGATGGTTACGAGCATACCGTAAATTCACACATCAATCGGCTACGGGCTAAAATAGAACCAGATATTTCCGAACCTACATATATACTAACTACCTGGGGGATCGGATATCGATTTACTGAAGATTACTAATAAAAATAACCAATCATGGCCTCTACACTTTCCAACAAATTGTATTGGAAAATCTCTTTGATTTTTCTGCTCTTGTTATTCCTTTTAGGAATGGCCTATGTCTTGATTACTTCGTACTCTGCAAATTTGTATTTTCAAGAAGCCAATCAAAAATTGCATGGTGAGCTTGCAAAATATACAGTAGATCATACCAAAACATTTAGAGAAGATGGATCTGTAGACACAGTTGCCATACAGGATATTATGCATTCAATGATGATAATAAATCCTAGTGTTGAGGTGTATTTGCTTGACCCTAAAGGGGAAATAATCACCTATGTCGCCCCTTACAAAAAGATAAAAATGGAGCGGGTAGACCTGAAGCCGGTAAATGATTTTATAGTAAAGAAGGAGGAGGCATTCATATTAGGAGACGACCCCAGAAATCCAGGTGGCCAGAAAGTGTTTTCTGCTGCTCCGATAACCGTTAATGATGAATTGAAAGGGTATTATTATATAATTCTTGCAAGTGAAGATCAGGATACGGTAACCTCAGGACTGTTTAGTAGTTATATTCTCAGGGTAGGTGCCAATTTATTCCTTGTTACTTTGATAGGGGCATTGATTATTGGGCTGCTGTCTGTTTGGTTTCTGACTAGAAATTTACGCGGTATCATCCAAACAGTACAACGGTTCAAAGAAGGCGATATGACCGCCCGCGTCCTAGAAAAGGATAGGGGAGACCTATCCGTTTTGGCAGATACCTACAATGAAATGGCAGACAGAATCGTCGAAAATATTGATGATCTAAAAGCGGTAGAAAATCTTCGCAGAGAGTTGATTGCCAATGTCTCCCACGATCTAAGAACGCCCTTAGCCATCATGCAAGGGTACGCTGAAACCATGTTGATGAAGGAGGAAACCATCAAACCCGAAGAACGAAAACGATACCTTGAAATCATCCTCAACAGTTCAGAGAAATTATCAAAACTGGTTGCTCAATTATTCGAATATTCAAAGTTAGAAGCAAAGCAAATTCAACCTCACAAAGAACCTTTTTTCATTACTGAATTGGCACAGGACGTGTATTCCAAATATCAAATCCTGGCAGAAGAAAAGGGGATTCAAATGGATTTGAATATGTCTCGTGGCTTACCAATGGTGTTTGCAGATATCGGTTTGGTAGAGCGTGTCATGCAAAACCTGATGGACAATGCCCTCAAGTTCACTCCCAGAGATGGCAAGGTTTCCATCAATTTGCTGGAAGATGGCAAAAACCAAGTCAAAATTAAAATTTCAGATACTGGGCCTGGAATTCCAAAAGAGGAACAATCTTATATTTTTGAACGATACCACAAGTCCACAAACGCTGCTACAAATACAGGGGCAGGGCTAGGACTAGCAATTGTCAAGAAGATCCTTGAAATTCACAACTCTACTATTGAAATACAAAGCAAACCAAACCAAGGCGCTTCCTTTTTATTTAATTTACCTGTTTATCAGGCCTAACTAGAAGCAAGAACCGGGATGGTAGAAGTGGGATTTTCCCAGCATTACTGAACAACTATTGAATCCCTTTCATAGGAAATTCCAGTAAAAATGCCAATGCCACCATCAATATTTGATAGAATAGAAGCTGGCTGGGCAAATGGATTTCCGTTTGCATTGGCTGCATCACTAAAGGTTTCAAGAAAATCATAATAGGCTTCATCAATATGGTAAAGGGTAGCAATCAAAGTGTCGCCTGTCTCATAGTCGAATCCTGTTCCAAAAACAACGTCATCACCATTCACCACCACATCATCTAGCGAAAAGTCTTGCTGAGGTCTACTATATAAGCTGTTTTTGTTTAATAATCTACGGTAGAAGTTTTCATCTGCAGCAGGATCAGTAAACCAGGTTTGGAGGGAAGCCAAATTCTCATCATTATAATTGAGCACCAAACTGTCATGCGAAATTGGGGGTAGCAGTTTCGTTTGTGCTAATGCCGTTCGTCCTTGATCATCAATTACAGAAAGAAAAAACTCATTGTCGTAGTCGGCAGGTACAATTGTAGAAGAACCAAAATTGTAGTATTTGAAGTACAGATTGTCTGTAGTATCAGGATTGACAATGCGATCATCCAGCACCATATAAAGCGTGTTATCCAGCGTATCCGATATACCTTGATGTGTGATAACTACTGTCGCATCATCAAAAGTTGGTGGAAGGCCAGGAACCTCCTCTGCATTGATAATTCCCTGATCGATTAATCCTTGAATAGTTGTGGCGATTTCAAAAGCACCAATTTTTAATACTATCGACCGGTTCAAATCTACTGGTTCAATTCCTGGAATTTCGAAGTAACTAATGCTTTCTGACAAGGAAAGTCGATAGGGCTGCCCTGGCTCTAGATAACACTCGACTACGAGTTCATTGGTGTATTCTGGAAGGTTAACTTCTACATTTCGTTCCAAATTACACGCATTCAGTGTGAGCAGACCAACAATTATTAGAAATATATATTTCATAGCTTATTTAAATTCAAAATTAAAAGTAAGAGAAGGAAGGATTGGGAATAGAGACACTTGTTTTGCTTGAAGCGAAAGGATGTTATTATTATTATCCGTCTCCAAATCGTAGTATAAGAAATACGGGTTTCTTCTATCGTAAGCGTTGTAGACACTAAGAGTTAAGTTCGTATCAAAGTTTGGCTTTTTCAGAGACATATTCATAACTATACCCAAATCCAATCGATGATAAGGAGCCATTCTAAAACTATTCCTATCCTGGAAGAGAGTACCGATATCAGGCCGTGTGCCTTCGATGTCCTGAAAGAAAAATCTAGCTTCAGGCAATGAAACTGCATTTCCTGTATTGTACACCCAAGAGCCGGTAAACGTGAATTTTTTGGACAATTCATAAAATGCAACAACAGAGATATCATGTCTTCTGTCAAATCTTGGAGGAAACCGTTCTCCCATTTTTATAGCGTCGAATTGTCTCCAGGACCAAGCAAGCGTATAGCCGACCCATCCTTTCAGTTTTCCTTCTTTCTTTTCGAAGTAAATTTCATTGCCATAACTGTATCCTTTGCCAAATACAAACTCCTCGTCCAGGTTGGGGTTGATAAACAGATCAGCGCCGTCCTTGAAATCTATCTGGCGATTTTGCCATTTGTAATACAACTCATTGGTCAATAAAAATTGTTTGTTTATGGCAACTGAAATTCCACCAGCAATTTGATCAGAGCGTTGCGGTTTTACTACTTTATTAGAAGGATACCAGACATCCGTAGGCAAAGACGCACCCGAACTGGAAACAAGATGTACGTATTGATTCATACGAGTATAACTCGCTTTTATGGATATGTTGTCTTTTATAGAATATTTACCAGAAATTCTCGGTTCAATACCTCCATAAAACTGTCCGAGATTGCTAAAACCTGTCAATCGGACACCAAAGTTCATTTTCAACTTATCGTTTACCTCAAAGTCGTCGGAGATGTAAGCGGCCATTTCAGAAGCCTTAAAATTGGTGTCGGACTCAAACAAGGGATCTTCTTGGTCTTCAGTCCGTGCCTCCAATCGCCCAACATTAAATCGGTGTCGGGTAAAATCAGCTCCAAACCGGATATTATGTTTGTTATTGGGCGCCCAATAGAAATCTGTCTTTCCATTATAATCACGGATCCCAGATCCAACCTCAAAGTTGAACACATCGAAAGTCGAGGTGATCAGATAATTGTAGTCTGAAAATGTAAAGGTGGTATTCGAAAACAATTTCGGACCAAAAATATGATTCCATCTTACAGTAGTGGTAATGTTTCCCCAATCAAATCCTGCGCTAAAATCCTCCGTATTAAATCCAAAAACATCACGTCCGAAATAACCGCTTATGAAGATCCGATCCTTTTCCGTCACGTCATAATTAACTTTCGCATTCATATCATAGAAAAAATAATCAGGTATTTGTTCCCAATCAGGATTGTCTTTGTTCTGATTATTGACCATTCTAGTAAAAATATCGGCATATGTTCTACGACCTGCCAGGATAAAAGAGCCTTTATCTTTCTTCAATGGACCTTCAAGGGTCAGTCTGGAAGAAATGATTCCCAGTCCTCCAGAAGCGCCAAACCGTTTTCTGTTTCCTTCACGCAGTTTAACATCGATGACAGAAGATAATCGTCCTCCATACTGTGATGGAAATCCACCTTTGTACAATTGGACATCCTTCACCGCGTCCGCATTAAATGTGCTGAAAAAACCAAAAAGGTGAGATGGGTTATATACGAGTGCTTCATCCAAAATGATCAGATTTTGATCAGGGCCACCACCTCTTACCACAACACCCGAGGACCCTTCTCCAGCAGAAGAAACACCTGGTTTAAGTTGAAGGGTTTTGATGATGTCTACTTCTCCAAATAGAGCTGGAAGCGCTTTGGCCTCCTTGGTGGATATTCGGTCGACACTCATTTGTGTACTGTTGACTTGCTCCTGGGCGGAATTCGCTTTTACTACGATTTCTACCAGTTCTTCAGAGTCATAGAACAATTCTACATCCAGAGAAACATTTTCCATCAAACCGATTCGTTGAGGTTTGTCATCGTAGCCTATGTAAGTAATCTGCAAGGTTAAAGAGTCTTGTGCAGGAAGCGTAAGAGAGTAAAATCCGTAGGAGTTGGTCGTAGTACCTTTCTGTGTGATTGGTTCGAAAACAGTAGCACCTATTAGTGTTTCCCCCGTTCTTCCGTCTTTCACGTAACCACTGATGGTATGTTGTTGTGCGAAGAGGGAAGAGGTTAGCAAGCAGAATGCGAGCAAATTAAAAAATATTTTCATAAGATGAATTCTGAGGTTTGTTTTGATGTAGTTGTATTTCAATATATAAACGACTTCGTTTATAGAAAGTTCGCAGTGAATCGCCAAAGATATTTCAATCAGTATAAATCAATCAATCTAATAGACAAGTGTGGCAAATGCATCGACAAATAATCTTTTTTATAATCAAAAATTATACCTTCATTTGTTAAGAGAGTAGGGAGGGGTTTTCCTAGAAAGTAAGGACGAAAAAAGTAAGCATTTGTTGAGGATGAAATAACAGCAGATTATACCTCCTTACTTAAGATTTGGTGAGTTTTTCTCTGATAAAGCCTTTGAATACATTAGCCGCAGCGTCAAAAGTATCATTGTTATTGATAATAAGGTCTGCCGTTGGCTTGAAAGGTAGGATGTATTTTTCGAATGTTGGTAAGACATGGTGTTCGTAACGATACAACACGTCATCTAGAGGGTAGTTGCGCTCTATCCGGTCTCTTTTTATCCTACGGATCACCTTGAGATTTTCCTTGGCTTCAACGAATACTTTTAAGTCAATCAACTCCGAAATTTCTGGAAAGTAAAATATAAATAAGCCTTCTACAATCAGGATCGGAGCAGGCCGAAAGGTTAATATTTTAGGCGCTTTCTTATCATTATTGAAGGTGTATTCTTTTCTTGTAACAATCTGCCCATTTAGCAATTTTTGAATATCTGCCAGAAAGGCCTTGCTATCGATAGAGGTTGGTAGATCGAAATTGGATACTCCAAGATCATCCTTCGCCTGTTTTTCGCGGGGGTGGTAATAGTCATCCAGAGAAATAACGCACAATTCTTCCTTAGAAAAGGATTGAACAATATCGGCAAGAAAGGTCGTTTTGCCTGATCCACTTCCGCCAGTAATTCCAATAAGATAAGGTTTGCGCATTTTTTTGTTTCAATAGGTGAATATCCGCCCCAAATGTAGGGAAAATTGATAAAACTAAAGTGGTAATAAGGGGTTTGAATTTATTTTAGGAAAAGTTATTCCAATTATCTAAAATCATTTCTTTAGGAATCCGCTATTTAAAGCGTGCATTTTAGTATAAATCAATAAAATGTTTAAATTTACAGACATTCCATTAAACTCAAAATTATCAATATATGGATTTTACGGTAAGCTTATTACGAGGTGTCCTCGGGATAGCAGCATTGTTAGGTTTTGCCTATGCATTTAGTGCCAATAGAAAAGCAATAAACTGGGGATTGGTAGCAAAAGGAATCGGTATTCAGATACTTTTAGGTATACTTATTCTTCAAGGAGATAAAATTGGTTTCTCCTTGTTTGGGCACTGGATTTCTTTAGGATTTATAAAAGAAATTTTTGCTTGGTTAGCCAGTTTTTTTGTTAATATTCAACGTTGGACAGACTATGGTTCTGGCTTTGTTTTTGGCGATTTGATGAGTACCGGCTTTATCTTTGCCGTACGCGTATTGCCTACTATTATATTCTTCTCGGCGATCTCTGCAGCCCTCTATTATCTTGGCATTTTACAAGTGATAATTAAGGGATTAGCTTGGGTAATGAGTCGGGTATTGAACATTTCTGGAGCGGAAAGCCTTGCTGCTGCTGCGAATGTGTTTATAGGACAAACAGAGGCACCATTGATCGTAAAACCTTACCTAGAAAAAATGTCAAAATCTGAACTCCTATGTCTGATGACTGGAGGGATGGCAACTATAGCAGGAGGAGTTTTTGCAGCTTTCGTAGGCTTCCTTGGAGGAGATGACCCTGTCGCGCAACAGAACTTTGCAACTCACCTCCTGACGGCTTCGATAATGTCTGCTCCAGCTGCAATTGTAGCAGCAAAAATCTTATATCCAGAGACAAACAAAGAGCTAGATACCAACCTCAATTTATCCAGAGAAGAAGTAGGAGACAGCCTACTCGGTGCCATCGTTCAGGGATGTACCGATGGATTGAAATTGGCAGCCAATGTAGCCATCATGCTTATCGTTTTCATGGCTTTCGTAATGATGTTCAATGAAGCCTTGATGGCAACGGTAGGCAGAATTGGTGGACTAAATGAATACGTCGTAGAGTCTACCGGAGGCCGTTTTGAAGGATTTAACTTTAATTATGTAATTGGTATGTTATTCGCGCCAATTGCTTGGATCTTGGGAGTCGCCTCACAAGACATACTAATTGTCGGCCAACTGCTCGGCAAAAAAACAGTGATCAACGAGTTCGTCGCCTATGCAGATCTAAAAACCTTAAAAGACGGCTTGCAATACAAATCACTCATTATCTCTACTTATGCCCTTTGCGGATTTGCCAACTTTGCCTCTATCGGTATTCAAATTGGCGGTATTGGCTCCATTGCTCCCGGCAGGAAAAAAGACCTGGCAGCATTCGGTATCAAAGCGCTTATCGGAGGTACAATTGCATGCTTCCTAACCGCAGCAATCGCCGGGGTAATCGCCGGTCAGCCACCAGCAATGTAAATTAAGACATCGATCATTTACCTAGTTTAAATTAGATTTCGTACCATGGATTTATTTACGATTGCTACCATATTGACGGTTCTATCCGCTATTTTTGGATACATAAATCTACGGTTTTTCAAACTGCCCAATACGATTGGGTTGATGTTGGTCGCGATTCTGTTTACACTGGGTATATTTATTTCTGCCAATGTCAACACGGCGTTGCTCGATGTCGTCACCGTGATGGTCAAAGAAATCGATTTTTCGAAGCTGCTGTTAGACTTTATGCTGAGCTTTTTGCTATTTGCAGGAGCCATTCACACCAATTTTGATCAACTAAAAATACAACGCTGGCCGATTTTAGTATTTGCCACCTTTGGGGTATTGATTTCTACCTTCTTGGTAGGGGGCTTTATGTATTTTGCGCTTCAGGCTTTCAGTTTTGAGGTGAGTTTTTTGCATTGTCTGCTATTTGGAGCACTGATATCTCCTACAGACCCGATCGCCGTTTTAGGGATTCTTAAGAAAGCGAATGTGCCCAAAAAATTGGAAACGAAGATCGTAGGAGAGTCTTTATTCAATGATGGTATTGGCGTGGTTGTCTTTCTTACGATTTTTAATATCGCTCAATCTGGCGCTGGTCATATCGAAGTAGGGGAGGTTGCTCTATTGTTTGTAGAGGAAGTTTTTGGTGGAATTCTCCTAGGATTGATATTGGGTTGGCTGACCTTCCGTTTGCTACGTTCTATAGATAACTATGAGATTGAAGTAATGATAACGCTTGCCATGGTGATGGGCGGTTATTTGCTAGCGATGAAGTTGCACATTTCTGGTCCTTTGACGATGGTGGTTGCTGGTCTTTTTGTAGGCAATGATACAGTTAGAGACACCGCCATGTCTGATGTTACAGAGATGTATGTTGATAAATTCTGGGAGCTGGTTGACGTATTTTGTAATGCTATTCTGTTTGTACTGATCGGATTGGAGATGATTGTCCTTACGGTGAATGGAGAGGTTTTATTAGTCAGTTTCCTGACGATACCAATTGTTTTGCTTGCCAGATATTCTGCGCTCCTCCTACCTGTACAGTTTTTCAGAAAAAAGTTGGAGTTCGTGAAAAACACAACACTGATAATGACATGGGGTGGACTGCGCGGTGGGATTTCGATTGCTTTAGCACTTTCTCTGGCCGACTATATGCACCGGGACTTGTTTTTGACAATCACCTATATCGTGGTAGTATTCTCCATTCTCATACAAGGACTGACAGTAGGCCTTCTAGTCAAAAAACTCACAGGAATTGAAGAAGCTCCTGAAGGCGCACCAACTGGCCACTAAAAAGTAAAAGGTAAAAGATACAAAGAGGAGTTTTATACTGTGATTTGTATAGAAAACGCTCTAGGTCTCTTTTACCTTCTTATTTTATATCTCGAGTCCCCAAAGGGACGATCTCGCAGCGAAGCGGTATCAATAATTACTTCCCAATATCTCCCATCTCTACTCCCTCAGAGTAAGCGACTTTAATATTGTTTCTACCAAGTGCCTGCAACACATTTTTCTTAGCATCAAAATAGACGTCCCAATAATCTTCCACTTCACAGTAAGGCCACATCGCCATTTGAATATAGTGACTGTCAAATTCATTGATGCCGACTACAGGAGCCGGATCTTTCAGAACCTTTGGAGTATTTAATAGTGCCTCTTTTATAATGCCGATCACTTTGTCCATGTCTACATCAAAAGGGACATTAATATTCATATCTACACGAATGTTCTTAGTACTTGAAAAATTGGTGATCACATCACTAATAGCAGTACCATTTGGTACAATCACCATTTTATTATCAAAGGTCTTGATGATGGTATGGAATATTTGAATTTCAGAGACATGCCCAAGGTCATCACCAATTTGAATTACATCATCCACCCGATAAGGTTTAAAAATTAGGATCATCACACCCGCAGCAAAATTTCCTAGACTTCCCTGCAAAGCCATACCAATTGCAAATCCAGCAGCTGCAAGTACTGCAACAAATGAAGTAGTCTCTATTCCTACAATCCCTGCTACACTAAATAACAGCATGACTTTCAACATCACACCAATCATCGACTGAAGAAATGGTTGAATGTCTCTGCTCACACCACCTCGTTCCATTGCCTTGGCAATAATATCTACCAATTTATTAATCACCCAAAGACCGACTAACAATACAAGTATTGCCATTACTAATTTTGGTGCATATTGCAGCCCCATCTCATAAATCGCATCAAATTTGCTAGTATCCAAAGTATCCATTTAAAGTTTTTATTTAATATTTGAAATGATGTTATTATGACCAAAAAAAATCAATTTGGTCACAAATGCAAAAGTAAATTTTACATTGTTTATTTTTAATAGATAAGAAATAATTTTTAAGAAAAGTGTAAACGCATTCCATTCTTAGATTCATCGAAAGAATCTTGGCGATAAACAGCATGCCCATTCACAAATGTCTGATCGATTTTTCCAGTAAATTCGTACCCTTCAAAAGGAGACCAACCGCACTTGTAATAGATGTTTGGTTTAGAGACTGTCCATTTTTTATGCAGATCCAGCAATATTAAATCTGCCCAATAGCCTTCTCGAATATATCCTCTTTCCTGAACTTTAAAACAAACAGCAGGTGCGTGGCACATTTTTTCAACAATACGTTCTAAGGAGATTTTCCCTTGATGAAAAAACTCTAGCATCGTATTCAGAGAATGCTGGACCAAAGGAACCCCGGAAGGCGCATTAAAATAAGTGCCCTGCTTTTCTTCCCAAGTGTGGGGCGCATGATCAGTCGCAATAATATCAAGCCGATTATCCAACAACGCCGGAAAAAGCGCATCTCGGTGGCTAGCATCCTTGATTGCAGGATTACATTTGATCTGCGTACCTAATCGATCATAATCTGATTTAGCAAACCAGAGATGGTGCACACAAACCTCAGCAGTAATTTTCTTCCGTTCTAATGGAATCGTGTTATCAAACAAATCGAGTTCATCCTTGGTGGAAATGTGCAATATATGGAGGCGCGTGCCATGTTTCTTTGCCATATCAATGGCCATGCTTGATGAAATTAGACAGCCTTGAACATTACGAATCTCTGGATGGCACTGAATGGGGACCTCCTCTCCATATTTTTCCTTATACGCAGCAGCATTCGTTCGAATAGTCGCCTCATCCTCACAATGGGTGGCGATTAGCATGGGCACCTTAGAAAAAAGCGTGTCTAGCGTCTTTCTATTGTCCACCAACATATTGCCAGTGCTGCTGCCCATAAAAATTTTGACCCCGCAAACAGTTTTTGGGTCCGTCCTTAGAACAGCTTCAATATTATCATTAGATGCTCCCATAAAAAAGGAGTAATTGGCTAACGATTTTTTTGCTGCGATATCGTATTTATCTTGGAGTAACTGCTGTGTTAATGCTGCTGGTTTAGTATTTGGCATCTCCATAAATGAGGTGACGCCACCTGCAACAGCCGCTCTTGGCTCTGAATACAAATCAGATTTGTGTGTCAAACCCGGTTCTCTGAAGTGGACTTGGTCGTCTATTATTCCTGGGAGAAGGTACTTGCCAGTGGCATCTATTTCTTTTGCATTAGGGGCAGATATCTGGTTGTCTATGCGCTCAATTCTACCATTTTTGAGAAGGACATCTTTTGTACTGATTTTTCCTTCATTGACGATCTGCGCGTTTTTGATAAGTGTTGTACTCATTGGCTTAGAGAGGGGAGTGTTGGTGTTTGTTACCCATTCGGGTAATGTTGGTTATTGTAATTATTCACCGATATCTTCATTCCAAAGTACCGGATTATTTTCTATAAATTCTTCCATTAAATTGATGCAAGTGGAGTCATTCAGATCGATGACTTCTACACCGTGTGATTTCATAAATTCTTCTGCACCATCAAAGGTTTTTGACTCTCCGACGATCACTTTTTTTATACCAAACTGAACGACTGCTCCTGCACACAAATAACAGGGCATCAGGGTAGAGTACAGCGTGGTGTCTTTATAACTGCCAATCCTCCCGGCATTGCGTAAGCAATCAATTTCGGCATGTGCCATCGGATCATCCTTCTGAACGCGTTGATTATGGCCAGCGCCACATATCTTTCCGTCCTTTACAATTACTGAGCCTATTGGGATGCCGCCTTCTGACTTTCCTTTTTTTGCCTGCTCTATAGCAGCTTGCATGAATTTATCCATTTGTTGGTTAATAGTTGTTAATGGTTAATAGAGAGTGAATTGACTTAGAAAAATAGACTTTGATTACATTGAATGTATCTGTCATGTTTAATTGCCTTAATTCATTACTTAAAAGCTACAACCTGAAAACCACCAAGTTTTAGGAAGCAGTACGAATTTAGCTATTTAAATTTAATTAACATTTTGGTGAAATCGACTTTCTGAGTGGTCTTAATACACCTAATATACAATTAACTAATCTTTAAATTTATCGTAGTGTCCTTTCTTTAAAGCTTCCAAAGGCTCAGGTACCCAGTGCCCTAGACCGCCAGCGCGCTTATCGTTGAAAGTGGTAGGGATATCGTCTGCGTTGGTACGTTCTTTCCAGGTGACATGTTCTTTACCGTCGTCTCTTCGTTCCATGGTGATACATTCCTCTACTGGACATACCAGTGAACACAGATTGCAGCCGACACAGTTTTCTTCGATGATATGCGGAATTCTGTTTTCTCCTTCTCCAGTTAAACCAATTGCTTGGTGTGCTCCGTCTTCACAGGCAGTGTAGCATAGCTGGCAACCGATACATTTATCGTCATCAATACTGGCGACGACTTTGTATTTGAGGTTTAAGTTTTCCCAGGTCTTTGTGTTGGGGAGCGCTTTTCCTACCATATCGTCAATAGTTTGAAAGCCTTTTTGATCCATGTATTGCTCCAAACCAGACTTCAAATCCCGAATGATTCCGAATCCATAGTGCATCACTGCTGTACAAATCTGAACACTCGAAGCGCCAAGGAGAATATGCTCGACTGCATCTTTCCAGGTCTCAATCCCGCCAATCCCAGAAATAGGCAAATTGTAGCCAGGGATTTGTGCACAGTTCTTCACCATATTTAAAGCAATCGGCTTAACAGCCGGGCCACAATAACCGCCATTCGTACTTTTACCATCTACGATTGGGTAGGGGACAAAGTTGTCAATATCTACCCCAATAATACTCTGAATCGTGTTGATCAATGAAATCGCATTACCACCTCCTTCCTGCGCTGCAAGCGCTGGGACAGTAATATCAGATATATTCGGTGTCAGTTTTACAATCACAGGAATTGTAGCGACTTCCATCACCCAGCCAACGATTGTTTTCAAAACATTCGGCTCTTGGCCGACGGCAGAACCCATTCCACGTTCACACATTCCGTGCGGACAACCGAAATTTAGCTCAATCCCATCTGCACCTGCGTTTTCAGAGTCTTTGACGATCTGATGCCACTGTTCTCTGGTCTCTACCATCAAGGAGGCAATTACTGCGTGGTCAGGAAATCGTTTTTTGACTTCTTCAATCTCTCTTAAATTGTCTGCCAATGGTCGGTCAGTGATTAACTCAATGTTATTGAGGCCGATCATTCTGTTTCCTTTATAATTGACAGCAGCATAACGGCTGGATACATTGACTACTGGTACACCAAGTGTTTTCCAAACTGCCCCACCCCAACCAGCGTCAAATGCCTTCATGACCTGATAGCCAGAGTTGGTAGGAGGCGCAGAGGCCAGCCAAAATGGGTTAGGAGATTTTATACCCGCAAAGTTTATTGATAAGTCTGCCATAATAAGCTATTGTTTTATACTATTGGTTTAAAAAAGAGTGGATTCCCCGAGCGGCTTGTTTGCCGTGTGCTGCTGCGTTGACGACTTCTGCGCCACCATTTACAGCGTCTCCACCTGCAAAGTATCTTGGGTTAGTTGTTTGGAATGTTTGTTCATTCGTTTTAATCCGCCCATTACCTTCCAATTCCAGGCCGTCGATTAAGCCTAGAAAATCTACTTGTTTAGACTGTCCTGTTGCTCGGATCGCCATATCGCAAGGTTCCACAAATTCACTGCCGGGTATAGTTGCTACACGACCGTTTTCTATTTTTGTTTTTATGAATTTTACGCCTTCCACTTTGTTGTCGCCAACAATTTCGACGGGCTGTACATTGAACATTCCTTTTACACCGACTGCTTTTGCAAGATCGTATTCAAATTCGTAGGCTCCTTTTTCTTCTTTGGCACGTCTGTAGGCTAGGATCACATGTTCTGATCCCATTCTTGCACACTCGGAGGCTGCGTCCATTGCAGTATTTCCACCACCAATGACGACCACTTTTTTACCTACTTTCGTATCTAAATGATCCATTTTCAATTCTTCAATAAACTCCGTTGCTCCTACGCAATTTTCGAGATTTTCACCACCGATATTAATACTAGAAGTATTTCCTAATCCAATACCCACAAAGACGGCATCATAGGCATTTAATTTATCCAGGTCTTCTTTATTTTGAATTGGGCTATTGTAGCATACTTTATAACCAAATTGATTTTGAAGGTATTCCATTTCCTTATAAACCTCTTCGTTTAATATTTTATAAGGTGCTACTCCATAGACGGTTAGGCCAGATGGCTTATCCTTTGCTTCAAACACATGTACTTCATAACCTAGCAGGCGAAGTTCACAAGCACAAGAGATTCCTGCTGGACCAGCTCCGATAATTGCCACTTTTTTGCCGTTGGTCTCTGGCATAGAATATAGCTGAATATTCTTGTCAATGATCTGATTTGTCGCAAAGTTTTGGAGTCTACCAATATCAATCGGGGGCACCTTTTGATGATTGTAAACACAAGCACCTTCGCACAATACTTCCGTAGGACAAACCTTACCACAAGCATTCCCAAAATAATTAGAATCATAAATTGTTTTTGCAGCTCCAGTAATATTATTCGTATTTATCTGTCGAATGAATTGCGGGATATCGATGCCTGTCGGGCAAGCCGTTACACAAGGTGCATCAAAGCAATACAAACAGCGCGAACTTTCATAGTAGGCTTCTGTCGGATTCATCACTGGATTAATCTGCTCAAAGTTCTCCTCAAATTCTTTTTCGGAAGACGGTTTTACGTATTCAGCCATAGTCTTATTTTGTTAGTAAAAGGGTAATTAGTAGTTGATGTCAGGTAGAAAGTAGAGGTAATCTCTATTCTTTTTTCTACAATTCTGTTAGTTTACCGTAAGTTTCTGGTCTTCTGTCTCTGTAGAACTGCCAAGTGGCTCTTACTTCGTCGATCATGTCGAGATCAAACTCAGAAATTAGTAGCTCATCTTCTGTTTCAGAAGCGACATCAATCATTTGTCCTCTAGGATCAACATGATACGATGTTCCGTAGAATCTTCCTAAATTCCATGGTTTCTCCGTACCTACCCGGTTAATACATCCCATGAAATAACCATTAGCAGCTGCGTGGGCTGGTTGTTCTAATTGCCATAAGTATTGAGACAGTCCAGCTACAGTTGCTGAAGGGTTGTAGACAATTTCGGCACCATTCAAACCAAGGCATCTTGCTCCATCCGGGAAATGGCGGTCATAGCAGATATAGACTCCTACTTTCGCATATTTTGTTTGGAAAACGGGATATCCAAGATTGCCAGGTTTGAAGAAAAATTTCTCCCAAAATCCGGTAGTATGTGGAATATGATTTTTTCGATATTTTCCAAGATAAGAACCATCTGCATCAATGACTGCTGCAGTATTGTAGAATATTCCAGGAGCGGCCTTTTCATAAACTGGCACGACGATAACCATTTGATATTTCTTCGCCAACTCTTGCATGATACTTGTGGTTGGTCCAGGAACTGGTTCTGCACTAGCATACCAAGCTTTATCCTGGCCCGGACAGAAGTACGGGGTATTAAATATTTCTTGCAAGCAAAGTATCTGAACTCCTTGTTCTCCAGCTTTTTCTATGTAGGGAATATGCTTTTGTAGCATGGCATCCATAATTTCCTGGATAGTTCCTTCTCCTTCTGTCATTGGAAGGCTTAGCTGAATAAGCCCTGATTTTACCATTCGTGGCATATTGTTATTTTTTTAATTTTAACGAATTATCTTTTAATTGGGTTTTGTCTATACGTTTTGTGGGACTTTCGACCGCTTGATGAATTGGCCATAGCCTTTGTCAATTCTGACGTTTCCATTTTCTACTGCTACTTGTCCTCGGAGAATGATTGTTTTGCATTTTCCTTTTAGTTCCCAGCCTTCATACCCTGAATAATCTACATTCATATGATGGGTTTTTGCTGAAATTGTATGTTTTTCATTTGGATCGAATATCACGATATCGGCGTCTGAACCTATACCGATGCATCCTTTTCTAGGAAACATGCCGAAGATTTTAGCGGCATTAGTAGAGGTGACTTCCACATATTTGTTAAGGCTGATTTTTCCTTTATTGACTCCTTCGGAGAATAGCAATTCCATTCGGTTTTCGACGGCTGGGTGGCCATTTGGAATTTTAGAAAAATCGTCTTTGCCCATTAGTTTTTTCTCCCATTCAAACGGACAATGGTCCGTAGCGACTACTTGCACGAGTCCTTGGTTTATCCCAGCCCAGAGTGCTGCTTGATCCTTTTTTTCGCGGAGTGGGGGACTCATGACCCATTTTGCGCCCTCAAAGTCTTTTTCATATAGGGAAGCATCTAAGATTAGGTATTGAATGCAGGTTTCTGCATATACTTTTTGATTTCGGCTTCCTGCTCTTCGGATGGCATTTAATGCGCCTTCACAAGTCATGTGAACGATATATGCTGGCACTCCTGAGTAATTGGCCATATCGGCAAATCGTCCAGAGGCTTCGGCTTCTGTTATTTCTGGTTGGGATAGGTAGTGGTAAAGAGGAGACAGTTTTCCTTCTGCTTTGTGTTTTGCGATCAAGGTGTCGATCATGTCTCCGTTTGTTGCGTGGACGGTGACCATTCCTCCTTGTTCTTTGACTTCTTTCATCAGACCGATCATTTGACCGTCGTCTATCATAAGTGCGCCCTTGTAGGCCATGAAAGTTTTGAAAGAAGTAATTCCTTCTTTCTCGATCATTTCTTTAACCTCCTTCTTCGTTTCATCGTTGAAGTCGGTGACAGCCATGTGGAAGGAATAGTCTCCGTAGCAATTGCCATTGGATCGTCCTTGCCAGCTTTCGAGGGCGTTGCGGAGTGATTTACCTTGTGTTTGGAGTATGAAGTCAATGACCATGGTTGTACCACCATGAAGGGCTGCTAATGTGCCTGTTTCGTAGCTATCACTTGAGAAGGTGCCCATGAAGGGCATCTCGAGGTGAACATGCGGATCTATTCCCCCAGGAAAAACAAGTTTGCCAGACGCATCAATTACTTCATCTGCTTCCTTGTTTAGGTTTTCGCCAATTGCAGTAATTGTCTCTCCTTCAATATATAAATCTGCTACATAATCTGCTGAAGCAGTAATAATTCTTCCATTTTTAATTAGTATCGACATAGTGCTTGTTTCTGTAAATGTAAAATTTTAAATATTAATATCGAAAAATAGTGGATTCACTTTTATAAGATTTTTCAAAATTGGGTTATTCGGTACTATTATTCTGATAATCATCTAATACCATTGATTTTTTTAATTCAGGATCTGGGCTTGCCTTGCTGACTAGATAGCCAACAAGCATGGATAGTATAAAAGACGGCATAAGTACATCCAGTTTATCTATAACCTCCTGCATTCCTTCAATTTGGGTAAACCCGAATTTAAAGAAGGGAACACACAAAAATCCAGTAATCATAGATGCTATTGCCCCTTTTTCGGTATATCCTTTCCAGAAAAGAGAAAGGATCATCATAGGGCAGAAGGTGGCTGCTATACCCGACCAGCCAAAAATGACAAACCAGAAGACAGTGCGCTGTTCATTAAAATAAGCGACCATAAATGCGATACCGAGCGCCAATAAAGCCATTACCACAGTGACCATTCTAGAGAGATTGGTCATGTTTTTACTCTTAGTCTCCGGTTTGTAGATCTGTTGGTAAAAATCGCGTGTTATTGCACTAGAGGCCACAACCAATAGAGAATCGATCGTTGACATAATTGCAGACAATACTACGGCAATGTAAAGCCCTACAATAATAGCAGGAAACACATGCTCCGCTAGCATTATCAAAACGTCCTCTCCACCGGTATCCAATATAGCAATCGGATCTTGTCCTTGTTTGGTGAAAATGTAACGTCCTAAAATTCCAATCAAAACAGCCGCTGAATCAGTAAGCAGGGTAAACAAAATGGCGACCCACCGTCCTTTGTTTATTTCATTTTCATCCTTGATAGACATAAAACGGACAAAAATCTGTGGTGATCCCATAAAACCCAAACCGATCATCATAAAACCCAATATTCCTAGATAAGAAAGCCATCCAGGATCCGTAGACCCAAACACGGTAACCAGGTTTGGATCAATTGTATTCAGTCCTTCTACAATACCTGGGCCTCCTTTTAGTGTAAAATAGCATACAACAGGCAGCATAACAAGTCCCAGTAGCATCAATAATCCTTGAAAAAGATCAGACCACGCCACCGCAACAAATCCCCCGGTAAAAATGTATGCGAGTACAATGAAAAAACCAGCTAGGGCGCCGACATAATAATTCCAATCAAGAAAAGAATGAAATGCTTTGCCCGTAGCATCAATTTGGGCACTAACATAGATGACCACAAATATAGAAAGGCAGGTGGCAGCAATGATCCGAAGGGTATTGGTTTTAGATTTAAAACGGCTAACCAAATAATCGGGGATCGTAACTGAGTTGTATTTATCAGAAAGAAATTTAAACCGTTTGGCCATCACAAACCAGGCAACCATCACTCCGATCAATTCTCCCACAACTACCCAGAATGCACTAAAGCCAGATATCGCTCCCATCCCGGTAAGGCCTAGCAGCAACCAAGCAGATTCACCAGTGGCTCGCGCCGAAAATGCAACTACCCAATAACCCATTTTTTTGCCTCCTACATAAAAATCTTCCAGTCCGTTGACTTTTTTGGAGGCGTAAAGCCCAATCATGAACAAGATTAAAAAGTAGAGGCCTAAAATGAGGTATTTTGTTAGCATTAACTCGCAGTTTGGGGAATGGATTTATTTTTCATTAAAATATAGTAAATAATAAAGGAAACAAAAAATCCAACAAACCAGGAGATGTCGTAAAGGAAGGAAAGTGATTCTACCTTATAGCCAACCCCTGCAAAGAAAACCCCGACAAAGAAAGCGATCATTGCTGAAGAATTAAATCCAGAACCTCCGAAACTATATTCTCCATTCACTTTGAACAAGTCAGGAAGGTTGAGGTTGGTTTTTCTGATCAGATAATAGTCACAGATCATAATTGCTACAGCTGGCCCAAGCAAACTACTAACAAAAAGCAAAAATGGGACGATATGATTTATTATATACCATGGACAGATAATAATACCTAAAACTGCTGTAATCAATCCACCTGTTCGAAATGAAATTTTCTCAGGAAGTGCATTCGCAAATGCATTTGCAGGTGCAATAACATTTGCAGCAATATTGGTACTTAATGTCGCAATAATTAGAAAGATTTGGGAGACTATAACAACTCCAGGGGAAGAAAACTTTGACAATAGAGCGGCCGGATCCCAAGGCGCATCATCCCTAATCAATACATCATCAAAAATAAGGACAGAGGCACACGTAACAAATATTCCAACAAATGAATACAAAATCATAGTGCCCGGAAGGCCAATAAACTGGCCTTTGATTTGATCGCTCTGCGATTTGGTGTATCGGGTGATGTCTGCAATACTAATTGACATCGTCGCCCAGAATCCAACCATAGCTGTTAGCATGACTAGATAAGACCAAATGTTACTAGCAAATCCTTTCTTTTTGGGAGCGGTCGGTACTACATTTATTTTACTGGAAGTCAGATAACTACCTCCTGATTTTGCTCTTAGTTCAAGTTGAATTGGTTTTGCGCCACTTGAAATTGAAGCACGGTCAATACCAGGGATATTCATTAAAGGTATGGTGGTGTTGGCGTTGGTGAGTGGTTGCCAATTTTGGTTGATGTCTTTTTGAAGTCCGGGGAGTGTTATTCTGTATTCACTCGCTTTGACTTTGTCGTTTTTGTCTTTTATTGGACTGATCGTTAAGTTGAGCATGTTTGCTCCTGCAAAAATGTTTGCATTTGGTGCTTCCAGTTGTTGGCCTTGTTTTAGGACCTGGCTAAAAGAACCGACCTGCGTGCTTCCCCAGACAATAAGACCAATTCCCATTAATATGAGGATGGGAGCGGCAAAAATCTCCAACCACTTTATACTTTCCGTCCCTTTCCAAATAAAATAGACATTCACTAACCAAAAAATAAAAAATCCGACAAATTGACCAGTTGAAAGGCCTGTCGTCACCTGATCAGTACCAGAAATAGCACACCAAAGTGAATAAATGGCAATACCTCCAATCCAAGTTTGAATACCAAACCATACAGCCGCAATCAATCCCCTGATAATGGCTGGGATATGGACTCCGTTGTGGCCGAAAGATGAGCGTCCAAGTACTGGAAAAGGAATGCCGTATTTGACTCCCGCATGTCCGCTTAAAACCATTGGGATGGTGATAATGATGTTTGCTAATCCAATAATTATGAGTGCTTCCCACCAATTGATCCCGCTAAGAATAATACTTGATGCGAGCATATAGGTAGGGATACAAACGGCCATTCCAACCCATAGGGCGGCCAAACTCCACATACCCCAGGTACGTTTGTGTTCAGGTACGGGCGCAAGATCCTCACTATAGAGTGGGGAATCACTTATATCTTCTGTCAGGGCAACAATTTCATTACTCATAGTGTTCTCAGTGGTTTAGTGTGTGTACTAGTGGCATTCTTTGTCTGCGATGGCGATGGCTTCTGAAATAATCGCCATTCCAGCATCAATTTGTTCCTTTGTAGAAATTAGTGGTGGAACGACGTAAATGTTATTCCATTTTACAAAAGTGAACATTCCGAGCTCGAAAATTTTGGCTTTTACTTTTAGCATAACTTCCATTTGTTCAGCTGTAGCGTTCCATGGGGCCATTGGTTCTTTGGTGGCTTTGTTTTTTACTAGTTCGATGCAGCCTAGCATACCGGTGTTTCTGCAGTCTCCAATAGAAGGATGTTTTGCTTTTAGCTCCTCCATTTTTTGATCTATGTACTTGCCCATTTCTTTAGCCCGTTCTATTAGATTTTCTTCCTCGTAAATATCCAAAACAGCAATCGCCGCAGCACAAGAAACGGGGTGTGCAGAATAAGTTAATCCAAGAGGAAGCACATTTTCGTCAAAGTGTTTAGCAATTTTATCATGGACCATCATTGCACCAAGTGGTACATATCCAGCAGTCAATCCTTTTGCCATGGTAATAATATCAGGTTGAACTCCTGCGTTTTGAACAGCGAACCAGTTGCCAGTTCTACCGAAACCACTCATCACTTCATCGTCAATAAGAAGGATGCCGTATTTGTTCGTTAGATCACGCATTAATCGCCAATAATTAGGCGGATATTTGATACAGCCAGATGTTCCGGATTCTCCTTCTAATATGACGGCGGCAATATTGTCATGGCCTTCATAGTTAATAATACGCTCTAAATGTTCTATACATTTGATGGCACATTCTTCTGGAGTGTTTGTACCCCATGGACAACGATAGGAGTAAGGGTTTTCGAAGTGTCGGAAATTTGGGGCTTGGTCGCGGAAATGCAACTTTCTAGGGTCTCCACTTGCTGCTATTGCAGCAGATGTGGCCCCATGATAAGAACGGTATTGTGCAAGAATTTTATGCCTGCCCGTGTATAACCTGGCTAATTTTATTGCATTTTCATTTGCTTCTGCTCCTCCAAGTGTGAAAAGAGTTTTATTGATATCTGGCGGAGCAATTGCTGCCATTCTTTTCCCGAGGATGGATCGAACTTCTGTGACTGCGCTAGGCGCAACGAAGCAAACTTCCGACATCTGTTTGTAGACGGCGTCCCGTACTTTAAGGTTTCCATGGCCAATATTGACATTCATTAGTTGAGAAGAAAAGTCGAGGTATCGTTTTCCGTCTCTAGTATAGAGGTAGACGCCTTCTGTTCGTTCTACGTTTAGTGGATTTAGTCCTCCTTGTATAGACCAGGAGAAGAAGGTATGCTTTAAGCTATCGTCGACAATTTGCTGATTGTCAGTTGCAGTGTCCAATGGCATTTTGTAAGGTGTTATTTTGTTATTGTATGTTTGTTTAGTTGCAATTGCTGAGGTGAAAACGTATGCAAAATGCGTCATTACCCCAGCAATTGTCAATTTGTTTATTTAGCTCATCCAGTTGGTTCTTGCTTCAGGATTCCATTTGGTGGTGGTTTTTTTGAGTTGGGTGAAGAACTCGACGGAGCTTTTTCCAGTAATGTCATTTACTCCAAATTTTGAGTCATTCCAACCACCAAAAGAAAACGGTTCTCTTGGTACAGGTACACCGATATTTACTCCTACCATTCCAGCACTTGCGCGGTCGGTTACGTATTTTGCCATTCCTCCGTTTTGTGTGAAAACAGCGGCAGCATTCCCGTAAGGAGAGTTATTTTCGATAGTAATTGCTTCGTCTACATCTTTTGCTCTAATAATTGCTAGAACAGGGCCGAATACCTCTTCCTGAGCGATGGCCATATCTGGAGTAACGTGATCGATAACTGTTGGTCCAACATAATATCCGTGTTCATGACCTTCTACGACTGTATTTCTACCATCTAATAACACTTTAGCACCTGCTTCCTCTGCAGCTGTAATGTATCCTTCAATTCTGTTTTTGGCTTCGAGGGTGATCACTGCTCCTAGATTTTCTCCTGGTACAATTTTCTTTGCTTCTTCGCAAAGTTCTGCGATGATATGGTCTACTTTACCAACTGCAACCATTGCAGATGCAGCCATACAACGCTGACCAGCACAACCTGACATAGAGGCAGCGATATTGGAAGCGGCCATCTGCAAATGAGCGTCAGGTAAAACGATCAAGTGGTTTTTAGCTCCTCCAAGTGCGGTACATCTTTTGAGATTGTGCGTTGCCCGTTGGTAAACGATTTTAGCTACTCGCGTGGATCCGACAAATGAAACAGCTTTGATAGAAGGGTGATCGCAAATTGCCTCTACGATTTCTTTGTCTCCGTTGACGATATTTATAACACCGTCCGGCAGACCAGCTTCTTTTAGTAATTCTACGATTCTAACAGCACTTAATGGTACTACTTCAGAAGGTTTTAGGATCATGGTGTTTCCTAAGGCTAGTGCGTTGGGTACTGTCCATAATGGGACCATGTGAGGGAAGTTAAATGGGGTAATGCTGGCAACTACTCCTAGTGGACGGTGGGAGGTTCTGCATTCTACACCGCGGCTTACTTCCTGGATTTCGTCGTGGACGATTTGAGGAAGAGAGCAGGCAAATTCGCATAGTTCGATGCCTTTTGCAACTTCTGCTTTGGCTTCTCCTAGTGTTTTGCCGTTTTCTAGTTTGACTAATTCGGCTAATTCATCTTCGTGTTTTTCAAGCAAATTGCGAAAACGGAAGAATACTTGTACTCTTTCTTTTAGAGTAAGTGCGGACCAGCCGATGAAGGCTTGTTCAGCAGATGCTACTGCTTTATCCAGATCTGCTCTATTGGAAAGTGGAAGGCTGGAAATGGTTGTTCCAGTAATTGGGGAAATTACGTCCATTGACTTTTGTCCGTTGCGAACGAATTGTCCTCCTACGTAGTTTTTAACTTCTGAAAGTGTGTTAGAATCTAAGGTCATAACTAATGTATATTTTTTCTAAGGAATAATTTAATTCTATATGCAAGTTCAGCTTGCAAAACTCATAAAGTTAATAAATATTATTGATCCTTTGAACTTATAGCTGAAATTTACTATTATTCAATATGTTCTCTGTTGGCGATGTTTTAATTTTATATTAAAAATAAAACAATTTTCATGAAACGCTTGCTACTGTTAATGCTTCTGGCATTGATTTCGGGGAATACTTATGCTTAGATGCCAACAACTTGTAATTGGGATACTTCTTACCAAAATGAAATTTTGGGATTTTATCTAATTCTTGATACTACAATGGTATGAATCCTGCGCTTGGAATAACTGAAGATATTGTTTTTGCGAAGGATGCGCGGTTCCAATATTTTTTGAATTGCCGAAAGTCGGACCACCTCCAAAACTCTTCGAGATCGTGATGGAATCTTTTTGTTAATTAGAGACCTTGTCCACGTTTATTACGGAATGGACGAATTCTAATGGTTGTGCTCTTTTTTTATCTTTTGAATCAGGGACCAATACTTCAAGACATTGGACAATCCAATCATCTAAATTGTTTGTATTCGCGAAAGCAGTAATGAAACCTTCGCTAAAAGCAGAGTTGGTATTGGTTAAGTGTCCTTCAATTGCAATGGAGGGTTGGTTCTCCTCGTAAAAATAACCAGCCGTTTGTTTGGCGTATATTCTATAGGGAGATCCATTTGAGGGAACTTTTAACTTGAAACTATTACCTGGAGCTAATAGATATTGCTCTGTTTTTTGAATATTGTTTTCTTGTATAACTAAGTAGGCTTGACTATTATGCATTTCCCCTTGTCCAACCATAGTAATCGTAATTGAATCTGGATTGTAGGTAATCTCTAAATCTGCAATCGACCCAACCTCATTTGGGTGTGGAGGGGCACACAAAGAATCAGGAAAGATATGAGCCTCTATACAGTGGGTTTGGCCAATTGTCGTATTGCAGGTCAAGTTGGTTTTTATTCTAAAATAATCACAACTATTGTATGGTACATCACCAATTTCAAACGAATAAGTGTTTTCTCCAAGATTAGTCCAAGGCAATGGGCAAGAAACGAACATAAATGCCGTATCAAAAGTAACTTCGATATAGACATTTTTTGCATCAATTGCGCCTCCGTTGCAGTATTTTATATAAATTTCATTTTCTATATCTTCCCTTATCCATCCTCCAACATTCACTGTCATTTTCTGGCAATTGTCTATTGTTTTTATTGGAATGTTTGGATTTAGACTATCAAATTTGAATAAATAACTAAGCAAGAACAACAGAATTAAAAAAAATATAGGAATGTATTTTTGACTTGATTTATAGTTGATAATTTTCATGGAGTTTAGTTTTTAGGGTGGGAATTTGGATTAATTGTCTATTGCCATCTGCAAATTTTTCAATTTGGAAATGGTTCAAATTAGAGAAAGTTAAAGAGGTTGAATTTGTCTAATTCTCGAAGAATATAAGTGGAGTGTTTCTAAAACTATTGATTTAACTAGCTTTTACCAAACTCGAAAAAAATAAAAACATTAGAATGATTATAGTTCTATAATCATTTGAAAAAGATAGGATAAAGTTGTTCCGAACCGTTCAGAATCAGTTAGTGTGCACTGAACATAAAAAACTTGCTCTTTACAACCTTTATTAGCAGGCAATTTAAGTAAGAAACGTTTAGAATATACGAAATGTCCACTTTTTGAAAATATTTCGCTTTAAAAAATGATAAGGTATTTATGGTATTCCGTTTGTAAAGCAAGATTGCTATCTAAAAAATACTGCCAGTTTTGGCAGCCTTTATTTATTAACCTATTGTTTTATCAATGTACTATGAATCTACCAGTGCTTAGAATATTCTGATTTTCTTTTATCGTAAAAAAGTAAGCGCCTGATGGCAAATCTTTTCGCTGTAAGCGTAAATGGTTGCCATCAAAAGAGGTGGTTGATAGTGTTCTTCCCATTAGATCTATTACAGAAAATGTTTTGGTTTGGTAGGAGGCATGCTCTACTACAATATCGGTATACGTTGAAAATGGGTTTGGATAAATTTTTACATTTAAATCAGGGTATTCTATTGGGGCATTGATAATTGTTAGAAACTCGATGAATTGCTCACCAATCTCGTGATAGGTTTGATTGGTGATCACCGGTAATTCAAAGTCAAAATAGATGGCAGCGGAGTTGTAGATCATCGTCCCAATTGGGAGGTTTTCGTGTTGCTCAATGTTGAATTGAATAAATCCATGAGAATCGGGTTCGTTTGTTGTTGAGTCTACTAATTCGATGTTAGGAAAAGAAAACTTCAAAATATTGTTGCCAATGATGTCTAATTGATAGGGGTGGCTTGAAGCACCAGGCTTTATCGTTGCCATATTAAGGTGTTCGGATAGTGTATCTCTTATGACTACGTGGAACGCCGTATCATTTCCTATGTTTTGGAAGCGGATGTGGTAATCCAAGTCAGTGTTTTGTTCGATGAAATGCTCGGATCCAAATCCTGTAGGTACTGCGCTTTTGTCATTAGGGTCAAAGGGCCCTTTTACTTCAAAACATTTGATCGTCAAATAGTCTAGGTTGCTTGTATTCTCGAAAGCATTAACAAAACCTAGACTAAAGGTACTAGAGGCATTGGTTCCACATCCTTCAATGGCAATGGTGGGAACGTAATCAATAGGGAAATAACCGGCTGCTTGTCCTGCGTACATTCTGTAAGTAGAACCATTTGAAGGTACCTTCAGCATTAAATCATCACTAGGAGTCAATTGAAACTGATCTGTTTTTAGGATCACATTATCTTCTACAATTATGTAGCCTTCATTATTGCTCATGCCTCCTTGCCCTACATTAGTAATAGTAAAGGTAATTGAATCTGGAGCGCAGGTAACCTCTAAATCTGTAATGGATCCATCCCAAATTGGACTGGGAGGAACACACAAAGAGTCAGGAAAGATATGAGCTTCTATACAATGAGTTTGGCCAACTTGGGTATAGCAAGTAAGGGTCGTGTTTATCGAGAAATAATCACAACTATTGTAAGGAACATCACCAATGTCAAAAGAATAGGTATTCCCACCAAGATTAGTCCAGGGTACTGGGCAAGAAACGAAGGTAAACGCGGTATCTAAAGTAACCTCAATGTAGACATCTGTTGCGTCTACTGTTCCTTCATTACAAAAATATACATTGACTGTTTCATCCAAGCATTTTTTCAAGCCATAAAGGCCAATGTCCACTGTCATTATTGGGCAATCAACTATTGATTTTATAGGGATATCTAGATGGAGGCTATCATAATTATCAAAATTGATAGGGTAGAAGGGGACACAGGGGGCGAATAATGCATTTGGCAGAATTGTCGAAATGTTATAGGATCCGCTATCCAATTCGAAGGAATAATTTCCTAGTGTATCGGAAAAGGTATAGTTTTCATAATCCCCTGTAAGGTGAACCATCCAGTTGTTTAGTGGGGTGTCTCCTAGATCAATTAGACAATCATCGTTCTGGTCATTCAAAATATTGCCGTAGATATAATTAGAATGGATATTGCCCGCACTATCCATTTTGACCAGTTCTGCCTTGATAGGCATTGGTATGTAAACTTCTGCCGCATATGCCATACTATTTCCATCAGTTATCGTAACGTAATTCCAACCTGGCTCAACGGCTGCCGTTGGCCCCAAGGAGGATCCGTAAGACCATTCAAATGAATGAGGGAGCGGAATGTTGAGTGGTGTTGCCGTTACGGAGCCATCCGTTTCTGAATTCGGTGTACACCAATCGGGAAGATGTGTAATTTCAAAATCTACAGTTACGGTTGAGTCGGAATAGGTTTTTTGGATTGGAGTGATGAACGTGGATGTTTCCTTAATTCTGGAAAAGACAAAACCACCGTCTTGAGTCAAATCAACTCGATGGAATGCACTTCTATTATTGGGGATCTCTTTTCTCCATTCTACTTGCCCAAGAGCATTGGTTTTAATAGCAATAGAACTTCCATTGAGATCACTTCCAGCAATAATAAATCCTTGATCTGGAGTAGTCCTTATGTCGTGTAAATCAACAGTGCTTCCAGATGAGATAGTATCCTCCCATATTTTGTTGCCATCCCAATCTGTTTCAACCAGCAAAAACACATTGTCGGATTGTATAAAACCTCCCATAATATATCCATTATTAGTTTTATCAATGGCAACTAATAATTTATTATTAATATAAGAGGGACCAAAGACTGGAATGGTTTTACTCCATATTAAATTACCAAATTGATCAAGTTTCATCAACTCATTATGGCCTGTGAATGCATTAGCAATTACCATAGTTGAGCTATCGGGATTTATTGTTAAGTCATTAAGTTGTAGCAACTGTGATGTAAATGTTTTAGTCCATTCCCAACCACCTTGATTATTTTGTTTTGTTAACCTATTTTGTGAAGTAAATAAATAACCATTGTCCAGCGTTTCCTCAACCCTCTCATAAGACAAATTTTGATTTGTAGTAACAGAATTAATCCACCATACATGATTACCAGCGGCATCAATTTTACTAGAAAAGCTGCGGTCCACAGATGTTAATAAATCTGATCGGCCAGCGAGAATGAATCCACCATCAGAACACGCTTTGATATCTGCTGCAAAATAGTCTGCATTTAACCCCCTATACCTCTTACTCCATACCATATTACCATCTGCATCAATTTTACGAACTTTTACTTCACGATTTGCAGTCGTATCATTTATGTAATCATAGAATATCACATACCCTCCATCAATAGATGATGCTACCGCAGAAGAGGAATTGCATGCTCCATTTTCATCGGGAAATGTGGTTTGCCAGCCTTGTCCGTAGATCTGATTAACTAAAAACAACAGAATGATAAATGAAATGGTGGTGAATTTCTGTTTTGTATTGTAGTTAATAATGTTCATCAGGTATAGTTTTTTGATATTGGGTTTTATGGTCAATATCCGTTTGCGAATAATTTCAATTCAAAAATGGCTCAAATTAGAGAGGATTGAAAAGACAAAATTTGCTATTTATCGGAAAAAAAGTTTGTCATAGATCAATTAAACTACTATTTTTAGTAGATTTGAATGAAATAATTATCGGAAAAATGAAGAACACTAAGCTAGTCAATGTTTTAAAATCATTAGACAACGATGAAATAAGGTTGTTCAAACGATTTTTAGAATCAAAAGTATTCAACAAGCATAAACATGTTCTTGCGCTTTTCGGCTATATAAATGTCCAACTAAAGAAAGAAACGTTTAAACTAGACAAAACGATTGTTTTCCAAAAATCTTTCCCGGATATTCCATACAATGATAAGATGTTGCGTCATGTAATGTCCTATTTATTAAAGGTTTTGGAGAAATTTCTAATTTATAAAGAACTTCATCGACAAGACAGCACCGAGCTAATTGCTTTATCAAAATCTTATCGAAAACGAAACCTTTGGAAATCGTTGGATTCCGCTACAAAGCGGGCATCATTGGCTATAAGCAGGGAGCTAAAAAAAGATGTCGATCATCATTATCAAAATTATCAATTGGCGCAGGAAATTGGTATTGCGCTTACCGAAAAGAAAAGAGTCACGGAGATCAATCTACAAGAGATCACCGATCGACTAGATATCAGTTATTTTGCTAACCGACTTCGGCAAGCTTGCTCTATGTTAGCCCATAAAAATGTTTATGTAGCAGACTACGATATGGGCATTATTGATGTGATATTAAAAGAAGTAGAACGAAAACAGTTCTTAGACATACCCGCCATAAGTATTTACTATTATGGCTATCTGGCCTTAACAGAACATGAAAATCTATCGCATTTTAAGAAATTACAACAGGAACTTATCACGCATGCTTATTTGTTTGAACAAAAAGAAATGCGTGATATGTATTTATTGGCGATTAACATTGGTATTCGGTTTATCAACCAAGATAAACACGAACAAATGGAAGAAACGCTTGAATTGTATAAAGCGGGTGTGGAACAACGGATTCTATTTTCCAATGGCCGATTAAGTCGTTTCACATACAAGAATGCAGCGGCGATCGCACTTCAGCTTAATCAATTCGATTGGACTGAAAAATTTATCAAAACCTATATGGAAGCTTTGGATCCTTCCTACAGAGAAGAGACGTACAGTTACAATCTAGCGAAGCTTCATTATTACAAAAAGGAGTACGATAAAGCTTTGAAACTGCTGTCGATTACTGCATTAAGTGATGATGTATATATCAATTTAGATACAAAAATCATCTTAGCTAAAGTTTATTTTGAGCTAGGAGATCTAGATGCTTTTGAGGCCTTATTGTCTAACTTTCAAACATTCATTAGAAGAAAATCCGTTATCAGTTATCATCGGCAGAATTACCAAAATTTCATTAATTGTTTAAAGAAACTTGCCGCAGTCAATCCATACGATAAAGCAGCAAAGAGAACACTTCAAAAAGAGTTTTCCGACCTTAACCCTTTACCAGAGAAATATTGGTTTAATGTCCAGCTCAATAAAACCTATTGATAATTGAATTTCCTAGGATAAATTCAAACTTACGTTGATGGTTTTGACAATGTATTGAACAAAAATTTTACGTTGGCCCATCAAGTTAAACCGAACTTGGGTGGCTTTTTTATGTTTAATCACCTCTGTGTTATCGTAATTTTTGGTTATCATGCAAGCAAGTATAATTCAGTTATGAATAAAGAAATTCTCCGGCTCGCCATTCCTAATATCATCAGCAATCTGTCTGTGCCTCTACTGGGGACGGTGGATACGTTGCTGATGGGGAGGCAAGAGTCTCCTGAGTATTTGGGAGCGATAGCTTTAGGAGGAATCATCTTTAATGTAATCTACTGGAGTATGGGCTTTTTGAGGATGGGGACGACAGGAATGACTGCGCAGGCATTTGGTCGTAAAGATCAGACGGCTATAAGTCAGGTTTTTGGGCGTGCGATGGTGGTGGCTTTGGGGGTGAGTTTGTTGCTAGTTGCTTTGCAATTTGTGATTGCGGATTTGAGTTTTGAAGTCTTGCATGCTAGTGCTGAGGTGGAAGTATTGGCCAGGGAATATTTTTTGATTCGAATATGGGCTGCCCCGGCAGCTATTGGTTTGTTGGTTTTGATGGGATGGTTTTTTGGAATGCAGAATGCCATTTATCCGATGATGCTGACGATTTTGATCAATGTGGTGAATATTGGCTTTAGTTTTTTGTTTGTGCATCATTTCGGTATGAAAGCGGAGGGCGTTGCGCTTGGGACGGTGGTCGCACAATATGTTGGATTTGTAGGAGCTTTACTGCTTTTTCTAGTAAAATATCGCTCGTATTTGAAAGGATTGTCGATGAAGGCATTGATGGAGATAGAAGGGTTGAAGCGGTTTTTTCTGATCAATCGGGATATTTTTATACGGACGGCGTTGTTGGTGTTTGTTTTTTCGTTTTTTACGGATCGGTCGGCGACACAAGGGGATTTGATATTGGCGATTAACGCGATTTTGCTGCAGTATTTTTATTGGTTGTCGTATGGGGTGGATGGGTTTGCTTTTGCTGCGGAGAGTTTGATTGGTAAGTATAAGGGCGCAAATGATCTCCAACAATTGAAACGAGGAATCCGACTTTGTTTTGTTTGGGGAATGGGGCTCGCATTCAGTTTTATGGTCGTCTATTGGCTGGGAGGAGTGTTTCTGTTGGGGGTATTTACCAAGCAGACGGCTGTGATCGAGGGGGCAAAACCCTATTTGATTTGGCTGATATTGATGCCCATCCTTGCAACGCCCAGTTTTATCTGGGATGGTATTTTTATTGGATTGACTGCTTCTAAGGCGATGCGGGACAGTATGCTGGCATCCGTTTTAGTGTTTATGGGGTGTTATTTTTGGCTGACTCCGAATTATGGCAATCATGGATTATGGCTGTCTATGTGTTTGTTTATGGTGGTGCGGTGGATCATTCAATCTGTGTGGTGGTTTCGAGGAAAGTAATGTAAGAATGCTTGATGTAAGAATATTGTGCATGTTTTAGAGGGAGCTGCTTTGTTTGCTTGCTACTGTGGTATTTGAAAAATATAATTTATTTAGAACAATAAACATTGAATAATTTAATAGTGAAAAATTTGAAGGCAATTCCTCCTTTTAATTTTCAACGCCCAAAAATATGAAGCAATCTCACCTAGCCATTCTTATAATATGTTGTCGCCTGCCTGCTGTGTGACGGAAGGTAGCTTTACCTTCAGGAAAACGCTCATTTTGGCATTCTTAATTCCAAAAGATTCTTGTCTTCAAACCTAGAGAAGTGTCCTGAATTTTTAGTTTCTTTGTTAGGAATAAATTAACTGAAAATTTTATGTACAAACATACTTGTAAGGTTCGAGTGCGGTATTGCGAGACAGACCAAATGGGATTTACGCATCATTCGACCTATATTATTTATTTTGAGCATGCACGTTCTGAATTGCTCCGTGATCTGGGGCATCCCTATGCGGAGATGGAGAAGAATGGGATCATTAGTCCGATTATGTCGCTTCAGATTCGCTATGTTCGGCCTACTCAGTATGATGATGAGATTACATTGCATACGGAGATTAGGGAGCTGCCGGAAAATTATGCTGTTTTTCATCATGAGTTGCGCAATGCCCAGGGGAAATTGGTTTGTGGTGGGATGGTGAAGCTTGGTTTTTTGGAGGCGGCGACGAAGAAAAGAAGGCCTGTGCCTGGGGAGTTGTTGGCGTCTTTGCGGAAGGAATTTGAGGTTGATTGAGTAGAGGGACTTGTTTTGCTATCGCAAACGGATGGTAGAAAGTAGTGGGACAAATGCGCTCTTGGACTATCTATCAATACTCAAATACTAGGATTAATTTCGTGGCCTGCCTTCTTACGTCCAGCAGGCTGGCCTGCTTGGGAAAGCAGTTTTTCCCTAATAACTCAATCACCCAAGAACCAATAACTAAAGAAAACACGTGGCTTAGTAGCCTGGAATGTGAGCCGACAGGCGAAGTGCGCAGCACCAAGCGAACAGCGCGCATGGAAGGGTACGACCGCGGGTAGGCGTGGGGTTGGCTTTTTGCGGGTGAGGATTGAATAGGAGTGGGAAGCCCCAAAAAAATAAACGCACAACAAAATATTTACCGTATTGCTAGAAACAAAAAAAGCAGGTACCCAATGTGGATACCTGCTTTTTATATTTTGTTGGTAAGTGGCTTAGTTGATTCTTGCGCCTCTTGAACCATTGACATACTGTACGATGTATGCTTGGTTGAAACCGCCTACTTTGACTTCGTTTAATGCTGCTTTAGCATCTTTCTCTGTCATGTAAGTTCCTAGCATTACTCTGTTTACGCCGTTGTCTCCATTTTCTAAATCGACTGTTCCCATGTGGTTCAGGCTAGAAAATTTTAATGGATCGTAGATTTTTACTGCTGTAATTTGCACTTTGTAATCTACGCGGGTAGTTGGAGCAGCTTTAGGAGTCATGTCTTCTCCGTAGTATATTACTTCTGGCTGTGTTGTTGCTGGTGGAGACGCAGTGTGTACTGCTGCAGGTACTCCTTTTGCAGTAAGGCCTTCTCCATAATAAACAACTCCTGGTTGAGCGATTGTTGCTGCTGGTGCTGCTGCTTGAACAACTGGCTCAGAATATACTGGTTGAGTTGTTGTTGCAGTGCTTGTAGGCGCAGACTCGATGTAAGATGATCCTTCGTTGATCGGTGTGTACTGTGTCAATGGAATGATAGAGCCATTGTGCTTGATACTCAAAACACCGTCAAGGTAAACCACTAAGTCTTTTTCAAATTCAGACAAGGAAGTGTACACTTTTGAATTGTAAGGATCGGAATAACCGCCTGTGCTTGCTGTACTAACACTAGAAGAAGTAGAGATTTCAGAGCTACTTGCCAAAGATGGAGTAGAAATGAAGTTGTTGTCAGGATACAATAATACGCCTTCGTTGATGTGGCGGATAAATGCACCTGGGTAGCCTTCTTTAGAAAGCATGTCTGCATGTGCTCTAGCGGATTCCTTGTCGTAAAAGCTACCAGTCATTAATTTCACTTTTCCTCCAGTTGCGTCGATTCTGACATCACCTAGGTAGTTGAATTTTTCCCAGTCGATTTGTGTGGAATAAGCGTAGCTCATGAACTGAACGCTGTAAATCATTGTTTGACTTTCCATCGGGATAGTGGTGACGAAAGCGTCTTTGTATCCTTTTGCTTTTACTTTTGAAAGAACAGTTTTGGCGGCTGTTTTAGTGGTAAAAGACCCTAGAAGGATTTTTTGTGCACTAGTATTGCCGTAAGCTGTGTAAAGATACCCATACCGTTTGATTGTTTTGAATCTGGTAAGGTCTGGTTGATTGGATGCTGCTACCTGAATAGCGTAAATAGCATCGTCGGACTGCGCTGCAGTCGAGTTGGCTAAGATGTTATTGCTAAGAGTATTAAGCGCGAAGCAACAAATCAGAAATAAGTATTTCATACGTCTTGTTTAAAAAATTGTAATATTAAGATTGTTTTTAAATTCTACTTAATTGTTCTTATTACATGATGTTGGACGTATGGTGCAAATATAATAACATTTTTCATTAAATGCCAGTTTTTTTGAAATTTGTGACTGTTTTTAATTCGTTCATGGTGAATTGGTTACTGGGTAATGATGGAAATGTTAGTTGGTGAATGGTTGGAACGGCGAATGGTGTTTATGGAAGGACGATTTTTTTTGAACGTGGAGGTGCTAAGTTGCTGAATTTTAGCATGCAGCATGGATCGACTGGATATTCGCTGGTTTCTTTGCTTTTTGAATTGTCCTTTGAGGATGGGGCGTACTGGATGTATTCTGCGGTCGCGGTTCCATCCCTTTTTAATGTTTGAAAGTCGGACTACATTCAAAACACTACGAGATCGTGAAAGGAATCACCTTTATATATGGTGTAGCAAAAAGTGCCTAAAAATGGGTGTTTAGAGGGGGATAAATTTTTTTTAAAAAAAAAAATGAGGAAGTGCTTCGGAATTTGAAAACTCAAACTATCTTTGCAGCGGAGAAATGGCAGAGTGGTCGAATGCACTAGTCTTGAAAACTAGCGTCCGTTCACGCGGACCGGGGGTTCGAATCCCTCTTTCTCCGCCACTCTAAAGAGATTATCTAGCAATAGGTAATCTCTTTTTTTGTTGTGGGAGGGTCTGAAGTCAATAGGAGAGGGGAGTTTGGAGGTTTTTGCTTGGGAATTGAATTTTGTTGGAATGGATAGGTTTACTAGAAAAATAGCTAGAAATAAGGGAGAAAGTGGTTGTTTTTGTGCCCCAAAAGTCTAGTTGTGCCCCTTTATTAAGCCTATAAACACTGTATTTCTATCAATTATGTAATAATGGTAGAAAATCTAAATATTTCATTTCATATAAGGTCTGATAAAACGAACAAGAAAGGACTAAATCCAATTAGATGTAAGCTTTATAAGAATTACAAAAGAAAGGATTTTAGTACTGGTCTGTTCTGTAGACCTGAAGATTGGGATAAAGATAATCAAGTAGTTATTTCTACTGCAGATAATTCTTCCTATATCAATAATCAGCTTTTACTTATTAAACAGGAATTGGAGCAGAACTATCTATTCCTAACTGTAAATAGTAAAGGATCTGTTGATCTGGATATTCTTCTGAAATCCTACAAAGGAGAGAAGGAAGCTGAATACACCATTCTAGAAGCTATCAATAAACATCAACGGATGTATGAGAAGCTAATAGGAATTGATATTGCCAGGACTTCTTGGGAAAAGTATGGGCAGACAGGTAATCATATTAAGGGATTTGTAGCAACTGTCTACAAAAAATCTGATTTTCCACTAGGAGAACTGAAGATGAAGTTCTTGGATGATTTTTCTTACTATTTGAAGACTACCAGATCATTCAAGCAAAGTACTGTTAATAAAACTATCCAGAGACTGAGGAAAATGCTGAAATTTGCACTATCTGAAGAAATGATGGATAGAGATCCTTTTATTATGTACAAGCCTAAACCTTACAGGAAGGAAATTATCTATCTAAGTGCAGAAGAATTGCAGCAGATGGTGGATCATCAGTTTAGTCAAAATAGATTACAGCAGGTGAAGGACTGTTTTGTGTTCTGCTGTTATACTGGATTGGGCTTTAAGGAGCTGGAGAATCTTACTGGTGATAATATTGTCAAGGGATTTGATGGGAAGAGCTGGATTAAGATCATTAGACAGAAGACTGGTAAGCCTTTGAATATTCCTTTGTTGCCTATTGCTAGGGAGCTTATTAAGGTATATCAGAATGCAGATAGGAGTAGCTTGTTTCCAGTTATTTCTAATCAGAAGTTTA
Organism: uncultured Saprospiraceae bacterium; assembly: GCA_938016265.1. Lineage (GTDB taxonomy): Bacteria > Bacteroidota > Bacteroidia > Chitinophagales > Saprospiraceae > JAHDHB01. The sequence goes on along the minus strand of CALLWB010000024.1, from coordinate 1,276 downwards.
ATTCTTATTTGAAGGAGATTGCTGTGGTATTGGGGATTTCTAAGGTGTTGTCTTCTCATGTTGGGAGGAAGACTTTTGCTACTACTGTGTTACTGTATAATGATGTTCCTATTGAGATTGTTAGTAGTTTGTTGGGGCATGCTAGTATTAGTATTACTCAGAAGCATTATGGGGCTATTGTGCAGAAGAAGGTGGGGGAGGAGATGGATCGGTTGTCTAGGAAGTTTGGGGATGGTTGATCTGGTGGTTGAATCGAAAGTAAAGATATATATGATATTAATAGGTTGGTTTTTGGTGTGCTGGATCTGAGTAAAAATAGGCTGGAAGTTGATCTTGGATTGGCTTTTAGTTTATTTATTTGGGAAATTAAGAATGAAACTTCTACGCTGAAACCTTTGTTAGCTAATGTATAAAGTAATTGAATTATGAAAATACCAGACAAAGTTTTAAAGAAGAAGTTTAAAAAATCAGGAAAAATAAGAAGTTGTTTTCATCCTACAAAAAGTGAATGTAAAGGAGGAAAAATAGAGGCTCACTCTATTCAAGCAAACGGAGTTTTGAGTCTATTAGAACAAAAAGTTAAAGGCAACAATAGGATTTATGGATTTTCACACTTAATTGAGGATAAATTTTCAAATGGTTTCAAGCTAATTGGTAAAAAGGAGGCATCAATTTTTAGTGGATTTTGTAATTTTCATGATACTAAAATATTTACACCAATAGAATTGAACAAAATTAATATTGAAAACGATGAACATTGCTTTTTATTGGCTTATCGAGGGTTTGCAAAAGAAATCCATAACAAATATGAAGCTTCGAAAAGTTATAATAGGGACAAATATTTCGAAACAGAATCTAGGAAATCATTTCAGAAAGAAATGTTAAATGGGCTTAATATTGGTATAAAGGACTCTGAAAAAGACAAAGATCGGTTGAACAGCATATTGTTAAGTAAGAAGTACACCAGCTTGATACACTTTTCTTATTCTTTAAATTATGTGGTTCCCATAGCATGTTCATCAGTAATTACTCCACCGTATAGTTATGATAATACCATGTTGAATTTGTCGTCTGACCCTAATGATGTTTATGAACAGGTGTTTGTAAATGTTTTTCCTACGGTTTCTGAGACACATGTTCTATTTTCTTGTTTTGAAGAGGATAAGAAGTCTGTAAAATATATTGATGATTTAGAAAATTTATCTGATGAAATGCTCGAATATGCAATTACATCTATTCTTATAGGAGATGTTGGAAATACATTCATAGGGCCCCT